>NZ_CP049858.1:3144287-3773145 GCF_011299335.1 Dysgonomonas sp. HDW5B | reverse complement strand
AATCTTTATCTCTGCCGAATCTTTAGAAGCTACAGGTGTAGTTACATACGTACCGTTATAATCGACATGAACAGGATCTACTGTTACCAACCAAACATTGCGATATATACCCGAACCTGAATACCAACGCGAATTGGGTTGCTGAGAATTATCGACTCTTACGGCAATCGTATTCTTTTCACCAAACTTCAAATATGGCGTAAGATCATATCTGAAAGATATATATCCATTGGGACGCTCTCCTAATAAGTGACCGTTGACCCAAACTGTACTATTCCAATATATACCATCAAAATCGATATAAACGGTCTTTCCCTGTGACGATTTATCTAATGTAAATTCCTTACGATACCATCCGATTCCACCGGGAAGTGCTCCTCCGCCGGGTGTAGCGGGATTTGATAACGAAAAATCGGATTCGATACTCCAATCGTGCGGAAGGTTCAATACTCTCCATTGAGAATCATCGTATTCAGATTGACTAGCCAAAGCATCATCTCCGAGATAAAATTTCCAATTCTCGGTAAAGTCTGCTCTATCCCGTATCTTTTCGGGAGTTGAACAAGACAATAAAGTAAAAATCAAAATAAGCCCACAGAATACTTTCATATCTAATTCTTTATAATTGTATTACTTAACAGCACTCACTAAGGCATTTAAAGCATCTGGATGCACCTGCACTGCAGTACTCCTGTTAAATAAAGCAAAGCCTTTATCTCCTGTATTTCCGTTATCCCAATAAACAGGAATCAAACCGTTATTTTTTGCAGCCTTAGTTACATAGTTCAGATAGTAATTACGAGCTTCGATATGTTTAGCCTGTAAATCGGTTGACAACGATGTCCTCAAAATAGCTCCATACTCTCCTAAAACTACCGGAATACCTTTATCAACAAAATTTGTTTTCATTTTACCAAAAGCTTCGTCCACCCAGGTTTCTTGTCCCCATGCAGATACATCTCCTCCTACAAAAGGTTTTCCCCACTGAGTTTTATATGCTCCGTCTTCCTGTAATGCAAAATCGTATGGATCATAGAAATGAACTTCCGACATTAATCGTTTACTTGTACCATCCGTAGGCATTTTCAGATAACTTACAGCATAGTCTATGTTTGTATTATAAGCCTGTACGATAAGATTACGCCATGTATTGCGTCCTCCTGTAGCACGAATTGCATCAACAAAAGTTTGATTGTATGACATCTGAACAGTCAGATTTTCGGTTGATGGAGTATTATAATCCTTATGCACTTCGTTTGTGCCTGCAAATAATAAATGCTCATCATAATCACGGAAATAAATTGAAATTTGTTTCCATAAAGCTTTTTGCTTTATATTGACTGCCTCTTGCTTATCGTATGTAGGATTATTTT
The DNA here is from genome assembly GCF_011299335.1 of Dysgonomonas sp. HDW5B. Lineage (GTDB taxonomy): Bacteria > Bacteroidota > Bacteroidia > Bacteroidales > Dysgonomonadaceae > Dysgonomonas_A. The sequence goes on along the minus strand of NZ_CP049858.1, from coordinate 3,771,772 downwards.
CTAACCATCCGCCATCCCAATGAATATTAAGAATAACATACATATCATTATCAACACAATAATCAACAACCTCTTTTACTCTTGCCAACCACGATTCTTTTATTTTATAAGTCGCCGCATCCTCAATATAACCACTCCATGCACAAGGAATACGAACGACATTAAAACCGGCAGCTTTCACAGCATCAATCAGTTTTTTAGATGTCATCGGATTACCCCACATTGTTTCTCCAGCACTTGTAGCATCACATGCTTCCATTGTATTTCCTAGATTCCAACCTAATTTCATCTTACCGGCTAATGTCAAAGCATCACTGGTCATGCCTGTTTTATCGGGATCAATATAATCGGGTTTAACAACAACGACATCTTTTGCCTTTTGAGAAATTGTAATAATAACATCGCTAAGTCCCTCAGCAGATACCGAAAAAGTACTACTGCGGTCTTCGTTTGTATCATTAGCATCTGCCGTTATAATAACTTTAGCATTGCCTTTAGTAGTTTGTATAGATGGTCTGCACCAATTAGATGTATAGTTAATTTTCCAGATCGTATTGCTGGCAATTTCGATAGTATTGGTACTCTCCACAGCATCAAAAGCCACAGTGGCAGAACTAACCGACAAAACAGGTACTATATCTTCCGAGGTTATATTATCGTCTGATCCACTGCAACTTTGTAAAAAAGAAAATACCATTATAATGGGTATAAAAAATCTGAATATTTTCATATATAAGTGTTATTTATTAAATATGGCTGCCTCCGATAGTCACTCTGGTTGATATAAGGCAGCCATATTTAATTTATTATTCGGAAGTAATTATCTCATGGTTATATCACTTACTTAGAAAATGGAATACCATATATTCAGCTTTCGCGGGATCTCTTTTACCGAACCAAATACCTGTAACGCTACCTGCAACATCCGATTCAACCTTTACTATTTTCCATTGGTTTTCTTCTGTTGTAGCAACACTTATCCAACCTGCAATAACGAAAGTAGGTGTTACATCTTTAAATGTAATTGTATTGGTGGATTGAGTATTTGTATAAGTTCCGTGAGTTTCGGTTCCATTATCTTGCCTTACAGTTACCTTTCCATCTTTAGCAAAAGTAATAGAACAACCATCAATATTTGCAACCGAAGAATCATCATAACCTGTCCAAGCGGCAGCAATAATATCTGCCCTGCTATTCCAATCGTTCAGGAGCTTACCATTCAAATCAGCCCAATTGAAAGGTACTTGGGTATCCAGCACCCATGTTTTAGATGTGTTGACTGCCAATATTTCGGTTTGATCACCAAAATTAAAATTCGGATCTTCGGTTTCTTCAGGAACATAATTTTCGGCATATGTATCCGATACAAAATTCCAGACATACAAATAATCACCTTCCGAATTAGTCCTGCGAACACCAACCATCAATTGGTTTTCGGTCAAAGAAAGCACAACCAAATCTTTGTTCCAGTTTGTTGCATTGGCTATGAAGTTTTTCGAACGGAGAATAGTTGCATCCGTAGTAGTAAGCGTATGATTGTTTACATCCAGAAAGAATGTGCCCGACTCATCAACACCTTCTGTTACCTTATGAGTTTTCATATAAGCTCCCCCCTTCAGGCTAAATGTCATACGGCTGTTTTTATCGGCTTCTTCAATAATCCATTGGTTATCATTCCACGAAGGAGCCCACCCTATTTCGGCTGTTCCTGCTTGCCACTGCGTCCATGTGGTTAATGGAGCACAGTAAGTTAGAGGTCCGCTATTAAGTCCGTAAGCTCCATAGTCTAATCGCCATACTTTTTCGTTACCCACACCACCTGTCAGATTAGTCCATAGAGGATCGTCCACATAACTCAGGTTAGAAGTAGTAAGAGTCAGAACAAAAGGATCGGCATCAGTAGTTCCTCCCTCTGAAAGTACTCCGTAAGTAAATGTATAGGTACCGGGAAAAGCAATTCTTACAGTATCTTTTACACGGGTCGAACGTCCTAAAGGCGTTGTCCAATAAGGAGTAGCATTAGGGGTTAAACTCTCCAGAATAACCATATTCGGATCATCGGGGTTTTGCGTAATGCTAAACTTCAACTGATCTTTCGATATAGTGCCTCCTAGCTGGGGTTCATCGGGAGAACACGATGTGGCTAATAATATTACGCTTAAAGCAGCGAATATCAATGTATATATATTTTTCATAACGTTTCAAAATTAAGTAACACTAAAAAATATTGATTATTACCATCCGGAATTTTGAATCAAAACACCATTCGATAAAGTGATCTGAGTATTTGGTATCTGCATAAAGCCTCTTGTCTTTTTGATGTTCTCGGCAGTAATAACCACTTCATCATCTACTGCACCACTTTTTACTTTCTGAGTCTGTGCAATTGTTGACGCTGCAACATCTAATCCCTGACGTAGTAAATCCCAATACCTGATTCCTTCGAAAGCAAACTCCAACCGGCGTTCTTCGATTATATTGGCTTGCGAAACCGTTTTAGCTGTCAATCCGGCACGTTTACGTACCTTATCGTAATAAGACTGAGCTTTGGGAGAACCCAATTCGGCAGCCATCAGCAATACATCCGCATACCTGATTACAATAAAATCCTGATCTTGTGATATCTGAAAATCATTAGAGCCTCCTGTATCCGAAGTTCCATCGGGTAAAGCTATCGGAGTGTATTTTTTATTCGAATACCCTGTGTATTCGCGTGTGTCTTTCATATCGAATGTTTTGGCAATACCTTCGCCTACGATGTCGATCACAGAAGCTGTTTTACGTTGATCGGCATCCGAATACGCATTTACCAACTTGGGATTTACCGAACAAGCTCCCCACCCTTTTCCGTATGGTGACCAGTTGGTATTACGCATTCCCAACATTACCAGCCAACGGTTGCCATCGATATTCCCGTTATAATCGCTGGTATTATTAAATTTTTGAGTAAATACGGTTTCTATGTTTCCCATTCCTGCATAGCCCGATCTATCCAGTGTATTATCTTTTTTATTAGGAATATAGCTTGCTGCAGGCCATAAAGATTTATAGGTAGAAACCAAATCGTACTCATTACTGTTTATAACATCTTCGAGACCGGCTAATATTTCGGATTGTGAAACTCCCAGGTCATCGGCTTTATAATATCCTGTATAAAATAAATAGACGCGTGCCAACATCGATTTGGCTGCATAGGTAGTTACCCGTCCGTCATTCTCACTGGCCTTAGCTTTAGGATAAGCATCCGATGGAATATTTTCGGCTGCAAACTTAAGATCACCGGCTATTAATTTATAAATTTCCGCCGGTTCCGATTGGGGTATATTGGCAGTTGTAGGCTCTGTTAACAGAGGTACTCTTTCGAAAAGACGAACTAAATCGAAATACATAATCGCTCTAAGAAAACGAGTTTCCCCCTCGATTCTCTTACGTGCAGTTGTATTGTTTCCCCAACTAATACCATCGAGTTTTTGCAAAAGCGTATTGCAACGAAAAATCCCGGCATAATAATCGCTCCATGTTCCATTAAACAAGTTATTATCAGAAGGAGATTGAGAGATATCAAACCTATCCAATGCCTGATAGGCACGGGCATCAGTATTCCCTGTTCCACCAAAGCAATTATCTGAAAGTATCTCCGATGCTACATAAAATGCAAGATTTCCATTCGCAGATGTACGCTGAAACCCATCATAACATCCGATTAAAGCCATTTCGGCATCGGCAACGGTTCTATAAAAATTTCCATCTGTAACAGTCGTTTTAGATTCGCTATCTAAAAAACTGTCTGCACAAGACGATAGTAATCCCATACCTATTACAATCGCCGCTATTATATTAAGTTTAAACTTATTCATAGTTTTAATTTTTTAGAATTTAACGTTTACACCAAACAAGTAAGTTCTCGGACGAGGATAATATCCTAAATCGATACCCGACACCCAATCGCTTGTTCCATAACCTATTTCGGGATCCATACCATCGTATTTGGTAAAAGTGATCGCATTTTGAACAGAGGCATATACTCGCAACTGACTGATGTATTTCCATTTGATAAGTGATGACAAGTCGTATCCCAAGATGATATCGTTAATTCTCAGAAAATCGCCATCTTGTATGTATAAATCCGAAAATTGCCAGTTCACATTCGTTTCTGTTACACGAGGTATTCTGTTCGAAGTACCCTCGCCTGTCCATCTATTCAGTATGGCGGTAGTATAATTTGCCTGCTTATTGGCATGGTTACGATACGATTGAACAATTTTATTACCTAATACCCCATTGGCATTAACTGTAAAGTCAAATCCCTTATAGTCAAAACCTAAGTTAAAACCAAAAGATAATTCGGGCATACCGTTACCTAAATCGGTTTTATCTTTTGCATCTATCTTACCGTCTTTGTTGATATCCAAATATCTAACATCTCCCGGTTTTACGTCGGTTTGAAGAATTCCGTTACCGGCAGCTTTCCATTCAGCAATTTCTCGTTCGTTCTGAAAAAGACCTGCTGTTTTGTATCCCCAGAAATATCCTATTGCATGACCATTTTCGGCACGATAAAATTCTTCAGAATTGTCATAAAGCATATTTACAGCACCGTGTATAATACCATCTTCGGTCGGAATATTTCCTACTCTATTTTTATTATAAGCACCATTTAATGCAGCATGGTAATTAAATTTACCAACATTGTCATTCCATACAAAGGCTAACTCAAATCCTGTATTTTTAACATCTCCACCATTGATATAAGGTGCATTTGCTCCGGCTGTTGCCAAAATAGGAGCTACAACCAACCAATCTTTAGTTGTTTTCACATAAAAATCGGTAGTTACTCCCAATCGACCTTTCAAGAAGCGTGCATCTAAACCAATGTTGGTTTGTTCCGAAGTTTCCCAAGTAAGCTCTTTATTAGATAACCGGCTTGGATAAGCCCCCGGAACATTCGATTTACTTGTACCGAATACATAAAATGCTGCCGGATTACTGCTACTATATCCTGTTGATGTATTGATAGGAGACGAATATTGGAAGTCGTCAATATTCTGGTTACCTACTTGTCCCCAGCTCACCCTGAATTTCAACATATCAAGTATCGAATTCTTGGTTATATTTTCCATAAAAGGTTCATTCGAGATAAGCCATCCTGCAGAAAAGGAAGGGAAATATCCCCAACGGTTTCCTTTTGCAAATTTCGATGACCCATCGGCACGAAGTGTAGCATTAAACATATACTTTTCGGCATAGTTATATCCTAAACGAGTAAAATACGATAAGCGGCTATATACATTTTCGGGTTTACCACCTACGGTTTTGGTTTCCACTACATTCCCGTCATCATCCAGATGTGCCTGTCCGGTAGTATTATCTAAATAAGCATGCGAAAAATCATTGAACTGAGATAGTAGATTCCAGTTTGATCCCGATAAATAAGTACCTTGATAACGAACAGCTTCCATACCGACTAAAGCATTGAAAGCATGGTTTTCATCGATAGTAAAATCATAACCTGCTGTATTCATCGAGGTCAGTGTATGTCCTTTACTCATGTTCTGATTTACTGTCGAATGGTCGTTATTGTATGAGTAAATTGAAAACTGATACAAGGGTGTAAAGCTTCTATATTCCGATGCATAATAATTGATACCGAAAACAGATCTGATTTTCAGGTTCTTTATAGGTTCGAGTTCGGCATATACATCAGCCATTAGTTTCTGACCGTCATTACTATTATTACTGTTGGTCATCATCCAACCGTAAGGATTACCGTCTCCTTTGTACCAAAGAGAATTGCTGGTATCATTAAACGGACTGTCGTATATATTATTATCGCTGAATACGGGAGATAACGGCGAAGTAGCAAAGGCTCCTCTCAATGTATTGTTGTACTGGTTTCCTACATTTACACCTCTGTTTTTTATATAATTAAAGTTCAGATGTTGACCAATCTTCAATACATTGTTATATAGTTTATGTTCTGTATTGATACGAAAGCCATAGCGTTCGTAATTAGACACTTTACTTCCACCAACAATACCTTCCTGCGAAGTATAATTCAAGCCGAGAGAGTAAACCGATGTTTCGGAACCTCCGTTTACCATCAATGCATAATTTTCGATCTTTGCATTGTCTTTGAACATCTGGCTGATCCAATCAGTATTGGCAAGTTCCCCCATAGCACCAAAATCGTATTGTGAAGATCCCGAATTAATTGCCTGCTCGTTCATTATCACTTTATACGATTCGGCATTCAACATTTTAGTTTTACGAGGTACATTCTGCATACCGTAAAAAGCATCAAACGACACCTGTCCTTTGCCTTTCACTCCCTGCTTGGTGGTTACCAGCACTACCCCGTTAGCAGCCTGTGCTCCGAAAATTGCTGCCGATGCAGCATCTTTAAGTACATCTATCGATTGGATATCGGCAGGATTGAGCACTGTAATATCACCTTCAATACCATCTATGATATAAAGAGGCTTAGCGTTGCCTACGGTACCTAAACCACGAATGGTTACTTTGAGATCGGCACCCGGTTGTCCCGAAGTAGATGATATCTGTACTCCCGGAGTTTGTCCTTGCAAAGCCTGAAGTGCATTTGTGGTATTCAACTTCATCAAGTCATCACCTTTGACCTGAACTGTAGCACCGGTATTCAGTTTTTTCTTTTGGATACCGTATCCGATTGCAACGACTTCATCAAGTACATTGTTATCTTCTTCCAATTCTATATTTATCTGCTTTTGATTACCTACTGCTACTGTTTTAGTAGTATATCCCAGATAAGTTACTACCAAAGAAGCATTATTGCCAACCCTTATTGTAAACTTACCATCCAGATCGGTAATTGTTCCGTTGGTAGTTCCTCTTTCAACGACCGAAGCTCCCACCAGGGCTTCTCCTTTACTGGAAACAACCCCCGAAACTTCCTGCGTATTCTGAGCATGCAGACCAGCTAACAATCCAAAGCTTAGTATAATCGTCAAACATAACCTTAACAGGCCTATGTTAGAGGATTGGTTAATTAATCGTTTTAATTGCTTATTCATGGTTATTAAAATTTTAAGAAATTAATGTTTTTTCATTACTAACTTTACATGGTTACAGATAACTTCTTACCTGAGTATTCTACGATTTTAGGAGTTTGATTTTTATTGTCTTTAGTTATTAATTCGATTTCGAAAGTTCGGGTCGCAGGCATTTCGGCGTAACTGCCCTGAATGTCTGCAATAGTTACGGTTTTGGTTTTCTCGTCATAGTTAATTTTGATTTTAGCAAATTGTCCCTTTTCATAATTATAGTTTACACCTTCATCTTCATAAATTGTAAATTCACCGTCTTTACCTGAGTATATTTTCAATTTAATATTATCTGCCTGAGATTGCTTTGTATTCTGAATATCCTTACCGAAGGGAAGAATAGCCCCTTCTCGGACAAACAACGGAATACGTTCGTACGGAGCAGAAACCTTCTCTGTTTTACCTCCTGTTATATATCTGCCTGTTTCAAAATCATACCAATTGCTATTTTCAGGAAAGTAGACATTACGTGAAGTCGTTTTGTAAGTATATACGGGGCATACCATCAGGTCGGGTCCAAACATATACTGATCGTCGATATTGTAAGTTTTCGAATCTGTACCAAAATCCATTATCAGAGCACGCATAATCGTATAATCATCGAAGTGCGTCATTCCGGCAAGAGAATATATGTAAGGCATCAAACGGTAACGAAGCTTATCATAATATACCATGCTTTTGTATGCCAGATGATTTTCGGGAGCAATGTTATAAATCTCGCGATATGGATATTGTCCGTGACTGCGGAACAACGGACAAAATGCTCCAAACTGAAACCAACGTGTATTCAACTCACGCCATTCGTTTAAATCCTCCGAACCTTCTTTGGCTTGCTCGTAACGTTTCTCAACACAAAATCCACCGATATCCATAGTCCAGTAAGGAATACCCGACATAGCAAAATTAAGTCCTGCAGAAATCTGTGCTTTCATATCTTCCCAACGAGTACCAATATCGCCACTCCAAGTTGCTGTCGAATAACGTTGTAAGCCTGCAAATCCCGAACGGGTCAAAAGAAATACACGATTATCTGGATTAACCGAACGTTGTCCGTTATAAATAGCCATGGCATTCACCAAAGCATATGCATTAAAATACTCCGTTGATGAACCTAAAGCCGTAGGTGTACTCAACTCCTTGCGGTATTTCATACTTGCATTCGATAAAATATCGGGTTCAGAAGCATCCATCCACCAAGCATCGATACCTTTCGAATAAAGCTTTTCGTTCATCTGATCCCAGAACAATTTACGGGCACCCTCGCTGTAAGCATCGTAAAATCCGGCTATATAACCCTTCCCTATCCAGTCTCTGATACTGTCTTTAACGGCACGGTTATACATCCAGCCTTTTTTATCAAAAGCTTTATAATTGTCGGTTGTATAATAAAATTTAGGCCATACCGATATCATAATACGGGCATCCATTGTATGTACACTATCGATCATCCCTTTAGGATCAGGAAAACGAGCAGAGTCAAAATCGTGACTTCCCCATACATCCTGAGGCCAGTAAGACCAGTCTAAAACAATATTATCAAGTGGAATCTCTCTCTTACGATATTCTTTTACGGCATTTAGCAATTCTTCCTGTGTTTTGTAGCGTTCGCGACTTTGCCAGAAACCCATTGCCCATTTAGGCATAATCTGCGATTTTCCTGTAACCGTACGATACCCTTTTATTACTTCATCCATATTGTTTCCTCTGATGAAATAATAATCGATCTCGTCACCCATTTCCGACCAAAGAGATAGCTTGTTTTGATCTTTCTCATTCTTAGAATCTAAAGCCTTAAGGCTTATATACGATATACCGCCATCGGGTTTCCAGTCTAATTTTATTTTGTGTTTTTCTCCGGCTTTTAAATCAACAGCAAATTTGTAGCTATTCGGATTCCATGCTGTACGCCACCTTTCGGGAACAATTAACTCATCATCAATATATACTTTGGTATAACCTGCATAATACAGTATAAATCGGTGAATACCCGATTCTTTAGCTTCGAATTCTCCTTCCCATGTAATTCTTGAATTATTGAATGGAAAATCTTTCGGGAAATTCTTTACCGTTTCCAGATTTTCATAATCTATTGTACTTTCAGTGCGTTCTATAAATATATGTTTGGGATCGTTACTTTCCATATAAGTAGCAGTAAGCCCCCCTTCTTTTCCGTTTTTATCGAACAATTTAAATTGATCCAGATTTTCATAATCTCTGGGATCTCCAAATTTGGTTAAGGAATAATTATCCCACAGAATACCGTAGTTTTTGGAGGATACAATAAAAGGAACAGATACTTTAGTATTATATTGAAACAATACTTCATTTTTTCCCTTGTAGTTAAATTCATCGGATTGATGTTGTCCAAGTCCATAGAAAGCCTCGTCATTGGGCGATTCGAACATCTGGCGTAGAGTATACGCTTTTTTACCTTCCACCTCTATGTCTTTAAATGACTTTCCGCCACCTTTATTTTCTGATAAAAGAATATTTCCCTCTAAATCAGTAAAGGTTATCTCTCCTGTTTTCAGAGATATTTTGGCTATTGTTGTAGCAGTCTTTAATAATAGTTCGTCTTTTTGCTCGATCACTTCCCAGCCCGATGTCTGTGTTTTCTCATAAACACTGATTAAACTTTCCCTATCCGAGAAACTGTTCTTTGGGGTTGCACTTACACGAATAATATCGTCTGTAATAACTTGCAATCGGATGTGTTTCGTTGCAGTAGTCGAATCATTCTTCAGGTTTACAATAATTCCATCCTGAGTTTTCTCATAAGAATCATTACAACCAAAGAACAGAGCAGGTAATAACACCATTATTAATAATAGATGCTTCTTCATGGTCAATTATATTTTTAGATTTTAGTAACAATACAAATGTATACCATGCTATAACTAAAGTTCTGTTTAAATGTTCTGAAAAGAAGGTGATCCTGAACAAAGGAGGGGTGCATATGTTTCTATAGTGAGGCTAAATTTGTAATAAAACCTTTGGAATTACATAATTTATCTAAATTTGTTAGAGAAAGAATCAATGTTAGCCAAATCTTCATGAGAACAATTATTTCATTACTATTACTCATACTAAATAGTGCAGTAAGTATTATTTATGCACAATCATTCGACTTTTCACATCTGGATAATAGCTATGGATTGTCCAACAATCAAGTGGAATGCATTTTCAAAGACAGCCGTGGATTTATGTGGTTTGGAACCAACCAAGGCTTGAACCGATACGATGGTCTCAATTTCAAAGTATATAAACATAACCGAAACGATCTTACAAGTATTCCCTTCAATAGAATTACCAATATTCAGGAAGATAGCGAAGGTCGATTATGGCTACAGGTCGGAGAAATGAATTATGTCGTATACGACTTTAAGACAGAGAGTTTTATTCAGAATATAGATTCGGTAGTTTCAAAAATGGGATTGCCAGCCTCTCCTTCGATTGTCGAGATAGATGCAAATAAAAATTTCTATATTTATTATAAAGGCAAAGGAATATACAAGTACAACATAGAGACCGGAAAATATGTCATATTCAATCAATCGAAGCAAGGGCAAACTTTTAGTCCGGGAGAAATTATTGATTTTAGAGTATCTAACCAATACATTTGGGCACTTTATAGAGATGGCTTAATAGAGAGATTCAATAAAAAGACCAATTTAGTAGATATTCGTAATACATTCTTCAAAGATAACTTGCAAAATTCCACTATTCAAAAATCGTTATTTGTAGATGCTGACAATGACGTCTGGGTTTATCCCGGAGTTGCCGATAAAGGTAGTGCTTACTACGATACAAAAGCCAACAAATGGGTTTTCCTGAATAAAGATTCAGAAATAGCTCTTTCGAGTAACTTCTTCAGATGCATGGATCAGGATAACAAAGGCTTGATCTGGATAGGCACAGACCATGGAGGATTAAACCTGTTTGATAAGAAACAAAAAAAGATTACGGTATTGCGTAATAATATTTACAACAGTAATTCAATAAGCCAGAATTCAATTATTAGTATTTTTTGTGACAACGATGGCATTGTATGGATAGGTACATACAAAAAGGGAGTATCTTATTACCACCCCAATATGTTCAAGTTCAAAAAGTCACCTCTATTTTATCACTTTAAAGAAGACTCCGATACTTTTGATTGTAACAGTTTATACAAGGATGATAACAACAATCTCTGGATAGGTACAAATGGCAGAGGGCTTATCAAATACAATGAAGAAAAGCAAAGCATCGAAACATTCAATTATAACGCCAACAATCCCCAAAGTATATCTGCTGATATAATTACGTCTCTATTAGAAGATCATTCCAAGAAATTATGGATAGGAACTTTTCTGGGAGGTCTCAACTCTTTCGATGGTAAAAATTTTACACGATATCAGATTAATGAGACTGATTCAAACTCAATATCAGGTAAAAGTGTATACGGGCTTGCCGAAGATATAGATAATAACCTCTGGATTGGCACTTTAGGAGGAGGAGTTAGCAAATTAAACCCGTCGCGGACTAAATTCGAAAGGCATACAGTCGCAAATACCCCCCGGCTACATTCCGATTACATACTCTCGGTGTATACTGATATAAATAAGAATATTTTTTTGAGTACCGACAGAGGCATTAATATTATAGACAGCAAAACAAAGCAAATAGCACCATATTTCAAAGAACAAACAAAGCAAGATTCTCTTTCGGACATATTAACGAACAATATATTGGTAGATTCGAGAAATTTAACGTGGATAGCTACAGATAACGGACTCAATATATATGATCCCTCCAGCAATCAAATCACATATATTACAACTAAAGAAGGGCTTCCCAGCGACGAGACTGTATCGCTTATAGAGGACAACAATAATAATATTTGGGCGGGTACTCGCAACGGATTAGCTTGTATTCATTGTGGATTGACAAATGGCATCTTGAACTATTCAATTACTTATTTTGATGTAAAAGATGGGCTTCCCAGTTCTATTTGCAATCAGAATGCAATATTCAAAGACAAAACGGGAATGATATACGTGGGAAGTACAAGCGGATACATAAGTTTTGACCCCAATAATATTGTTTTTAATGAGTATATTCCCAAGCCTCGATTTACTGAATTACTAATTGCAAATCAACCCATAAAGCCCAATGAAAAATATAATGGCAGAGTTATTATTACGAAATCAATTACTTACCTGAATGAGATTACCCTGAACTACAAAGAGACTAATTTCACTCTTCTTTTCTCGGCACTAAACTACATACACCCCGAAAAAAATCACTACAAATATATGCTGGAAGGCTTAGATACCGATTGGATAGAGGTTAAAAATGGAATTGGAGCAGCATCGTATTCAAATCTAAATTCGGGTACTTACAAGTTGATAATATATGCAGGTAACAACGACGGGGTTTGGAGTGATACACCACTAGTAATGAAAATTATAGTAAAACCGCCATTCTGGCTTACATGGTGGGCATTTTTCATCTATTTTATTATTCTCATAATATTTTTGAGATTCTTCATCATATATAAGCTAAATAAACAAAAGCATGAGTTTAAACAGGCACAAAAGATAATGGAGGCCGATAAAATTCATGAAGTTGATGAATTGAAATTCAGATTTTTCACAAATATCAGCCATGAGTTTAAAACACCTATAACGCTTATACTAACTCCTCTTGAGAAACTTTTAAAAGAACCATATACAGAAGAGCAAAAAACATTATTGACAATTATGCGTAAAAATGCTTTAAGCCTTCTCAACATGGTAAATGAAATTCTCGATTTCAGGAAGTTAGACTTAAATAAAATGAATCTGAGCCTCTCTACAGGCGACATAATACCAATAGTAAAAGATATCTGTCAGTCTTTCTCCTCTTTGGCTGTCGACAAACCCATCAAATTTACATTTACAACTTATCTCAAAGAACTTCAGATGAGCTTCGATCCCGAGAAAATGAGTAAAATCGTAATTAACCTTATTTCCAATGCTTTCAAGTACACTGAAGAAGGACATATAGATGTAAGTATAGGTATTACTGAAGAGGTTCAAAAAGATGCAAAAAAACAACTTTGCATTAAAGTATCCGATACAGGCATAGGTATTGAAGAAAAGTATTTAGAAAAAATATTCGATCGTTTTTTTCGCATTGAACAATCTCAAAAGATAAACCAAACTGGAACCGGAGTCGGATTACATTTAGTTAGTGAATATGTAAAACTGCACAACGGCGAAATTTCAGTGGAAAGTACTGTCGGCAAAGGCTCTACATTTACAGTGTTGATACCGATAGACAACTCGAGTTATAAAGAATCTAAAAGTCAGGATATTATTTATTCGGGAAGTACTGAGACTTCTGAAATACCTGAACCAATTGAAAACAAATCTTCTACCCCCTCCAAAGATTTAAATCTGCCGCTATTATTAATTGTAGATGATAATGAAGATTTTAGAGAATTTATCCAAAGCTTATTCATAAAATCATATCGGGTAATTACAGCAAATGATGGAGAAGAAGCATCTCAAATAATATTAGATCAATTGCCTGATATTATTTTATGTGATGTAATGATGCCCAAGATGGATGGGTACGAACTCTGTCGTATTATAAAAGCAGATATCCGAACTTCTCATATTCCGATAATACTTCTTACAGCAAAATCGTCCGAAGAAAACCAATATTCGGGAATAGAAGCCGGGGCAGATGACTATATATCAAAACCATTTAACATAGATATGTTGACACTGAAAATCTCGAAAATAATAGAACGTCAAAAGAAAAATCAGCATAACTTCAAGAAGAAAATAGAAGTAAATCCGAGCGAAATAGAAATAATGACAATGGATGAAAAGTTTGTAAAAAAAGCAATCTCCATTGTCGAAGATAATATAAGTAATGCCGATTTTCTGGTGGAAGATTTATGTCGGGAAATGGCTATGAGCCGTGTCTATTTTTACAAAAAAATATTGGCATTGACCGATAAATCACCATCGGAGTTCATTCGTTTTATAAGACTGAAACGTGCAGCCAATCTATTAGAAAAAAGCCAAATGTTTGTCAACGAAATAGCATTTCAGGTAGGTTTTAACGACCCCAAATACTTTCGGAAGTACTTTAAAGACGAATTCGGTGTAACACCCAACGAATATAAAAAAAGGTTTATAAATTAGCCTTAAGAAACATATCAGTACTATTTAGTAAGCAAATAACCCCCATATTGATGAATGAAATACCCTGAACGGAAACACTTTTAGAAGACAGTATACTAATTAAACAATAACTTTGTATAGTTAAGGTCTCAGACCTTTTTATCGGCTTTGCCGAATACATTATATCAAGAAACCTATAACCATGAAGAAAATAACGTCCTCCATTATCTTATCTCTATGTATCACCTTATCTATCTCTGCACAGAATACTTGGCAATATTACTTTGAAAACCCTGCCTCCATTTGGGAAGAATCTATTCCTCTTGGTAACGGACGTATAGGAATGATGCCTTGGGGAGGTGTAGAGAAAGAACGAATCGTATTAAACGAGATATCCTTATGGTCAGGCAATAAGCAAGATGCCGATAATCCCGAAGCCTATAAGCATTTAGGTGAAATAAGGAAACTTCTTTTCGAAAATAAGAATAAAGAAGCACAAGACCTGATGTATAAAACCTTTACTTGCTTAGGTAAAGGGAGTGCCGATGTTTCGGCATACGGCAGTTTTCAGAACTTCGGTAATCTGCAAATTGATTTTCTATACCCCGATAAATCAGACTCAATAATCGATTACAAGAGGACTTTGGATATAAACAATGCACTGTCTACAACGTCCTTTCGCAAAGGAGACATCGTATACAACCGGGAATATTTCACCTCATTTTCGGATGATATCGGTGTTATCAAGTATACGGCAAGCAAGGCAAAAGCCCTTAATCTGACAATTTCGCTCAATAGAGAAGAAAATTATGAGGTCTCAGTTCAAGGCAATACATTATCTATTTACGGACAAATGACGGATAATGTAAAAAACGACGGAATGAAATATTTCGGACAAGTAAAAGTTATCCCAAAAGGAGGAACATTAGTTACAGGAAATAAAAATATACAAATACAAAATGCAGATGAGGTTATTTTATTGGTCTCTTTAGCCACAAACTATAACAATGAAAATGAAAACGAAAAAGAAGAGGCTGCAAAACTGATAGAAAAAATAGATGCCGATTATTCAACACTAAAGAAAAATCATATATCAAAGTACCAACAATTATTTAATCGTGTTGATTTAACTCTGAGCAAAAACAAAAACTCAGATCTTCCTATCAATAAAAGATTAGAAGCATTTGCGACCGATAAAAGTGATCACGATCTGGTTGCACTATATATGCAGTACGGACGTTATTTGCTTATTTCATCGACTCGTACGGGAGGTCTTCCCCCTAACCTCCAAGGGTTGTGGGCTCCACAAATAATACCTCCTTGGAATGCCGATTACCATTTGAATATAAACTTACAGATGAATCTGTGGGGTGCCGAGGCCGGCAACCTTTCGGAATTACACCTCCCCTTGATTGAATATACCAAAAGTCTTGTTGAACCGGGGCAGAAAACAGCTCGTATTTACTACAACAGCAGAGGATGGGTTACACATATTCTGGGCAATATTTGGGGCTTCACATCTCCATCCGAGAGTCCATCGTGGGGAGCAACTAATACTGCAGGAGCTTGGTTGTGCCAACATCTATGGGAACATTATTTATATACTCAAGATTTAGAATACCTAAAATCAGTCTATCCAACCATGAAAGGGGCAGCTCTATTTTTCGAAGATATGTTGATTGAAGATCCGAACAATGGCTATCTGGTAACGGCTCCTACAACATCGCCCGAGAACAGCTACTTTACATCCCAAAAAGAAGCTGTCAGCATCAGTGCAGGATCAACAATGGACAACCAAATTATCAGAGAACTGTTCACAAACGTATCAGAGGCTGCCAAACTATTAAATGTCGATAAAGATTGGATTGAAACAATAGAAGTAAAGAAAGAACGATTAGCTCCTACCTCCATTGGCAAACATGGTCAAATCATGGAATGGTTGGAAGATTACGATGAAGTAGAAATACATCACCGCCATGTATCTCAGTTATACGGATTGTATCCTGGATATGAATTAAACGACGCAACCTCTCCACAATTAATGGAGGCAGCAAAAACAACTTTAGAACGAAGAGGAGATGAATCAACAGGCTGGTCTATGGCTTGGAAAATAAACTTCTGGGCTAGACTAAAAGACGGAAACAGAGCCTATAAATTAATCGGTGATCTTCTCAAACCCGCCGGAAAGGGAAGAGGCACCTACCCTAACCTGTTCAGTGCCCATCCACCAATGCAAATTGATGGCAATTTCGGAGGTTCGGCAGGAATTATTGAAATGCTTCTACAAAGTCATGCAGGCTATATCGAACTTTTACCTGCTATTCCGACAGAATGGAAAGCTGGATCTGTAAAAGGACTAAAAGTTAGAGGTGGAGCAGAAGTAACATTCTCATGGAAGAATGGATCTATTAGTTCTATCGAAATAAAGTCCGATATCCCCAACTCTTTCACGTTGAAACTACCAGAAGGAGAACCTCTGATCAATGGGATAAAAGATTATACTATTCAAGAAGGAAAATTAAATTTCAAATTAAAGAAGAAAGAACGAATCACAATACAAATCAAATAAGTAATACAAGATAAATTTACTGTCGTATGTTGTAGGGGTAGGGTTCTACCCTACCCTCTATCAAATCTTATCGTTTTCGGGCAGAGCAAAGCCCTGCCCCTACAAGGCAATGTAATATTAATTATCATTGATTATTTAAATCTAAAATCAAATAAAAGAATATGAAAAAACTGTTTTTCTGTAGTCTTCTTGCTTTATTTACTTTGCAGACTCAGGCACAAACCAAATCGGTTCCTGTATATCTGGATGAAAGTAAACCTATTGAAGCAAGAGTAAATGATGCATTGTCAAAGATGACTCTCGAAGAGAAGATTGCCATGATACATGCACAATCAAAATTCAGTACTCCCGGATGTCGCCGTTTAGGTATTCCCGAAATATGGATGAGTGATGGCCCTCACGGCGTTCGTATGGAGATAGATTGGGATACATGGAATCATGCAGGTTGGACAAACGACTCATGTACCGCATTTCCGGCTTTAACATGCCTTGCTGCAACCTTTAACCCGGAGCTTTCACTTGAATATGGAAATGCTTTAGGAGAAGAAGCCCGTTTCAGAAAGAAAGATATTATACTGGGTCCCGGTGTAAATATCTACCGTACCCCTATGAATGGACGTAATTTCGAATATCTGGGCGAAGACCCTTATTTAGCATCCAAAATGGTAGTTCCTTTTATTCAAGGAGTACAACAAAACGGAGTTGCTGCCTGTATGAAACACTTTGCTCTGAATAATCAAGAACTTTGGCGTGGACATATCGATGTAGAAGTAAGTGACAGAGCATTATATGAAATATATCTGCCTGCTTTTAAAGCCGGAGTGCAAGAGGGAAAAGTATGGGCTATTATGGGATCATACAATAAATTCAGAGGACAATATTGCAGCCATAACGAAAGACTTGTCAATAAAATCCTCAAAGGTGAGTGGGGTTTTGACGGCGTACTTGTTACCGACTGGGGAAGTGCCCACGATACCAAAGAAGCGGCTCTGAATGGCTTAGATATAGAAATGGGGAGCTGGACAAATGGATTAACATGGGGCGAAAGTTTCGCTTATGACAATTATTTTATGGCTCAGCCTTATTTAGAAATGATAAGAAAAGGAGAACTTCCCGAATCATCTTTGGATGAGAAAGTAAAAAGGGTGCTTCGTCTGAATTTCAGAACCAATATGAATCGTAATCGTCCTTATGGAAGTTTTGCAACTCAAGAACATGCAGATGTAGCACGTAAAGTGGCTGAACAAGGTATCGTACTGATGAAAAATGAAAAGAACTTCTTTCCCATTGGTCAGAACAGATACAAGAAAATTGTTGTAATCGGCGAAAATGCTACCCGCTCGTTAACTGTCGGCGGAGGTTCTTCGGAATTGAAAGTTAAGCAAGAGGTATCTCCGCTAGAAGGTCTTAAAGCGAAATATGGTGAGAATAATGTTGCGTATACAATGGGATATGGTTCAGGACCTACGGTATATGATAACTTTGTACCATCACCATACAATGCAGATTCATTAAAAAGAGAAGCTCTAGCCTTAGCTAAAGGGGCAGATGTAATTCTATTTTTCGGTGGATTGAATAAGAACTTCCAGCAAGATTGCGAGGGTGCAGACCGAATTACTTACGATTTACCTTTCGGACAAAACGAACTGATTGATGATCTATTAAAAGTAAATAAAAACTTAGGTATAATACTTGTCAGCGGTAATGCTGTTTCGATGCCTTGGTTAGATAAAGTTCCTGCCCTTATGCAATCGTGGTATCTGGGTTCGGAGGCAGGCAGTGCTACAGCAAATGTTATTGCAGGTGATATAAATCCATCGGGTAAATTGCCTTACAGTATACCTAAGAAATTGGAAGATAACGGTGCTATATCGTTTGGTACGATCTCTTATCCGGGAGACAGTATCAAGCAAATCTATAAAGAAGATATTCTCGTAGGTTACCGTTGGCACGACACAAAAAAGATACCTGCTCTATTTCCTTTTGGTTATGGTCTTTCATATACTACATTCGAATATGGAAAAGCCAATACGGATAAAAAAGAATACGGTAAAGATGAAACTATAAAAGTATCGTTTACAGTAACGAACAAAGGAAAAGTAGATGGTGCAGAGTCGGTACAGGTATATGCTTCTCAAGCAAAACCATCTGTAGAGCGTCCAGAAAAAGAACTGAAAGCATTCAAGAAAGTATTCCTAAAAGCAGGAGAAACTCAAACAGTAGAATTAGCTGTTCCTGTTAAAGACTTAGCTTTCTTTGATGATAAGACACATAACTGGACTGTAGAATCAGATCAATTCACTTTGCATTGTGCGGCATCTTCTGCAGATGTGAAAAGTTCAGTAGCAGTGAAGATAAAATAAAGCAAGTGTATTTAACCTATCAACTATAATAAAATAAGGTAGTCGTAAAAGGCTACCTTATTTTATTTGTATATCTGTAAAGTAATTTTATTTCTTCTCCAAGACAAAAGCAGTACGTGCAGGAATATATACTTTTAATACATCTTTTCCTTTTATGCTTAGAGTCGAATAATCGTAATTATCGTCTACCCTATCGAAACCATCAAATTCTGAGTCATCAGAGTTTAGAACAATTTTGTATTGACCTTTATCTACCTCAAAACCGTAATCAGTAAACGATTTTATCGGATTGAAATTAAAGAGAAATATTAAATTATTACGCTTAAATATCAATACCTGATCTGCTGTACTCTGAATGATAGCAAAAGGTCGAAACGAAAATATGTCCTGCTTATTTATTAAGCCTAACATTTCTTTTTCAAACTCGGCTAAAAAACGATACCTCAGATTTGTATCAGTCAGCAAAGACCACTGACGACGGGCATACCTATAAGACCAGTCATTGCCTTCCCTTGGAAAGTCTATCCATTCCGGATGACCGAATTCATTACCCATAAAAGTAAGGTATCCGTTTCCGGCAGTGGCAAGAGTAGCCAGTCGAATCATTTTATGAAGAGCCAAGCCTCTGTCAACCTTAGAATTGCGTTCAAAAACATTCATATCTGTATACATCAAACTATCAAGAAGATTGAAAATAAGTGTTTTATCTCCCACCATTGCCTGATCGTGACTTTCTACATAACTGATTGTCTTTTCTTCTTTGCGTTTATTGGTCAACTCATAGAACATATCCCCCACATGCCACTCTTCATCTTTCTTATTTTTAAGTATCTTAACCCAAAAGTCTGCAATACCCATTGCCATACGATAATCGAATCCTATACCCATATTTCCGATCGGTGAAGCAAGTCCCGGCATACCGCTAATATCCTCGGCGATGGTAAATGCTTGTGGATTTACCTCATGAATAAGCTTGTTTGCCATCGTTAGATAAACAATTGCATCATCATCCTGATTACCGTCATAATACATCGAATAATCCATAAAATCACGACCAATACCATGATCATAATACATCATACTGGTAACACCATCGAACCTGAAGCCATCGAATTTAAATTCCTCTAACCAATATTTACAGTTCGATAAAAGGAAAGCTAAAACTTCACTCTTACCATAATCAAAACATCGGGAATTCCATACAGAATGTATTCCTCGCTCTCCTGAATGAAAATAAAGATCAAAAGTTCCGTCAAAACGGCTCAAACCATCGGCTTCATTAATTACAGCATGTGAATGTACAATATCCAATACAACCCTTATATTTAGTTTATGAGCTGTATCTATTAGTTCTTTCAACTCTTCGGGCGTGCCAAAGCGCGAACTTGGTGCAAAAAAATTAGAAACCTGATAACCAAAAGATCCATAATAAGGATGTTCCTGAATTGCCATTAATTGTATGGTATTGTATCCCATATCAGCAATATAAGGCAATATTTTCTCTCTGAAATGATTATATGTGGCAACATTCTCTTCTTCACCGGACATTCCGATATGAGCTTCATAAATAATGGGAGCTACCTCTTCTTTAGGCTGATTATTCTTCCATATATAAGGTTCGGGCTGCCACACCTGAGCCGAGAATATTTTACTAACATCATCCTGTACCACTCGTCTTACGTAAGCAGGTATACGCTCTCCTGCCCCATCTTCCCATTTTACCCATAACTTGTACAGCATACCGTGCCGTAAAACGTCAAGGGGTAATTCTAGTTCCCAATTTCCACCGGGTTTAGGACAAAAAACGTATCTCAAATCATCTTTTTGCCAATGATTGAAATCACCCATCAAATAAACGGCAGTAGCATTCGGAGCCCACTCACGCAATACCCATTTATCGGAGTATGCATGTAATCCATAAAACAAATATCCGTTGGCAGCATCACTCAGTTCTGAACCACTTGTAAGTTCAGCCATTTTTAACTGATATTTTTCATGTCTGCATAAAATAGTAGACCGATATTTTTCGAGTCCGCTATCACCATATATTGAAGTTTTCATTATAATGTCAGATATTAAGGTCTCAGACCTGTTTACCATTTCGTCTGAGTATAATAACTATAGTCTTTGCAAATATCAAAAGAATTCATTCAATACTTTTACTTTTCTAATGAGTCATTGCATTAAACATTATATGGCTAAATTGGAATACAAAATAGCCATATAATTATTAGAATTTACAGTCCTTTCTAAGATTTATTCAGGACCATAAAAGTTTTACATCCACTTTACCAAACCTGAATCTTGTTGATATGCCAGCATGTCATTTTTAGCAAAGACACGAAGTCCCATATTGAATGTTCCGGGTTGCTCGCTTCTATGTTTCAAACGGTAAGTTGCAATGCTGCCATCCTGAGATACGCAAGTAAATTGATATTTAATCAAGAATTCTTCACCTTTACCCGTTTGGTCATTAGTAATAACCAGTTCAACACCTATATCTTCAGCAGATAGTGAACCGCAAGTTAGTTTTATTTCCATTTCATACTCCTGTCCCAATACAATAGGCTCTTTGTAAACACTTGGCATTTTTACGGAAATAATTTCAACACCATCCCACTCTCTGGACATTTTGTGTTTCCATGTGACAATATCTTTTGCCATTGCATAATCATTCTCTCTGATTTCACGTCCACGTTTACTTAACTTATTATAGAATCGATCTTCATAATCAGTCAGCTGACGGTTCATCGTAAAGTTAGAAGCAACCTTGTCAATCGAATTTTTCACATGCTGTATCCATTCTGAAGGAATACCCTCTTCATTTTGTTGATAATACAATGGAGCTATTTCATTCTCAATCGTATTATAGATTATCTCAGCATCCAACTCATTTTGGTAGTCGTTGTTTTCATAAACCTGCTCTAAAGGCAATGCCCAACCTGCATCTTTTTGATAACCTTCAACCCACCATCCATCAAGTACACTAAAGTGCATAACACCATTCATCACGGCTTTTTCACCACTTGTACCCGATGCTTCCATAGGACGAGTCGGAGTATTCAACCAAATATCAACCCCTTGAACCAATTTAGAAGCCAATTCCATATCATAATTCTCAATAAATAAGATTTTACCTAAGAACTGAGGATATTTAGATACTTCAACAATCTTCTTGATCAAATCCTGACCTGCTTTATCAGCAGGGTGAGCCTTTCCGGCAAATATAAACTGAACAGGTCTTGTCGGATGGTTTACTATCTCATTTAATGTATCAATATTCTTAAATAACAATTGAGCACGTTTGTAAGTCGCAAAACGCCTTGCAAAACCAAATGTCAATTTATTAGGATCTAATCTTTCTACAATCTCTACAATCTCACGAGGAGTATAATACAACAGTTCATTGTTGCTATTCATACGTTCCTTAATATGAGCAATCATAGCACCACGCAATTTGCGACGGATATCCCATATTTCTTTATTTTCAACATCTTGAATGTTAGAGAAACAAGATTTATCATAATGATGTGTTGCAAAATCTGCACCAAACACACGCTCATACAACGCTTTCCACTCGGGAGCAGCCCATGTAGGATAATGCACTCCATTGGTTACATAGCTGATATAAGACTCTTGAGCCAGATAACCGGGGAACATATCTTTAAACATTTCCTGTGAAACTTTTCCATGTAACCAGCTTACACCATTCACTTCCTGAGAAAGATGCACAGCCAGATTACTCATTGAGAATTTCTCCTGAGAATCATTTGCATGTACACGTCCTAGTCCCATTACTTGCTCCCAACTGATTTGGAAACGTTCCGGGTAATGTGATATATATTTACGTAACAATCCCTCTTCAAAGGCATCATGTCCTGCAGGTACAGGTGTATGAGTCGTGAAAAGCGACGAAGAACGGATTGCCTCTCTGGCTTCCTCAAACGATAGCTTTCTATTAACCATCAATTTGTGTATACGCTCTAGTCCTGTGAAAGCTGCATGTCCTTCGTTACAGTGATAAACATCAAAGTTTCGATTTATTTTATCAAGCAATCTGATACCTCCAACACCTAATAGAAGTTCTTGCTTTAATCTGTTTTCCCAATCACCACCATACAAATGGTGTGTAACCGAACGATCTTCCGGTAAATTGTCCTCAATGTCAGTATCCATTAAGAATAGCTCAACACGCCCCACATTTACTTTCCAAACACGTGCATGTAAATCGCGTCCGGGCAATGCTATTTTTATAGTAACCCAATTACCTTCTTCGTCACGTACTGCCGATACCGGTATTTTATCAAATAACTGAGCTTCGTAAATATTTTCCTGCTCACCTGATGTCGACAAACGTTGAGTAAAATAACCATAGCGATACAACAGACCGATACCTGTCATACGTACACCCTTATCGCTGGCTTCTTTCAGATAATCACCGGCAAGAATACCTAATCCTCCCGAATAAATCTTCAAAGAACTATGTAAACCGTATTCCATACAGAAGTAAGCAACTGAAGCTTCGCTCAAATCGCTCTTATTATTCATGTATGTTTTAAAATGATTGTGTACAGCAGCTAATTTTGCTACAAATTCTTCATCATTTTCTAATTCCTGATAACGTTGAAGGCTTATTGTATCTAATAATACAATAGGATTATAGTATACTTTTTTCCATGCAACAGGGTCTAATGATTCAAATAAATCTTTTGCATCCTGATTCCAACACCACCAAAGGTTATTAGCAAGTTCTTCCAGAGCATGAAGTTTTTTAGGTACATTACGGTGTACAATAACGTTAAACCAGTTAGGTGAAGTATGTTGTGACATTTGTGGAATATAATTATTTTGTGGTTCTTCTATAATAAAATCACTCTCAGTATAGCGTTCTGCAACTTTCTCAAGTGCAGTGCTATAAGCTTGCATATAATAAGTTATCAAATTATCCCAAAGGGCAATTTTAGATATCTCATATGCATTTTGTTTAGCAGCTTTACTGTCTGCATCACTATTTTTAGCATGACGAATTACTTGAGCTTCGATATGGTCTATTACCTCAGCATCATTTGTATCTGTCCGATCAATGACAGCAATACCCGGACGTTCTCCTTTGAAATGAGTTTTTACCCATAATCCAAATCCCGCTAATGTAGTCGTAATAGTTGGAACTTTAAAAGCAACACTCTCTAATGGAGTATAGCCCCATGGCTCATAGTATGAAGGGAATAACGATAAATCGAGCCCTGCCAGCAGATCATAATAAGGAACATCAAATATTCCATCATTACCATTCAAATATGAAGGAACAAAGAATATTTTAACCTTATCATTGTTTGTATTATAAAGCTCGTTACGTCTTACAGCATTTAATACAGGATCATAATTTTCATCGTTCAATTCATGTGTCAAATAAGGATTTGCAAGAGGTGAGATCGGCTCTGTACTATGCAGGTTTTGTAACAATGCTTTTGATGGACCATGATGTCCGGCAGGAACAAGTATAAAACCAACGACTTCTCTATTTAAAGCATCGTTCTTATTCAGCTTACCCAGAGCTTCTATAAATACATCTATCCCTTTGTTTTTATATTCATAACGCCCGCTAATTCCAATCAATAAAGCATTACTATCAATTTTCTGAGCTATAATTGCTTCTGCAGCAGTTATCAGTTTTTTACGACCTTCTTTTTGCTTCTTAGCAAACTCTTCTTCATTCGTTATAAAATCTTGAAATCCGTTGGGTGTAACCAGATCAACTGGTCTTCCAAGAAACTGTTCGCATTCTTTTGCTGTAATATCACTTACAGTTGTAAAAGCATCAGCTTGTTGTGCTGCAATTTTCTCTAATGACTGCTTTGCTGTCACATTAAAATTATGTGCAATATTATCAGGATTATAAGTCTTCAAGCTATCATAAAGAGGTAAATTATTACCAGCAATACATCTACCCAATGCTGTTGCATGAGTAGTAAATGCACATCCTATTTGGGGAACTGCCGATTTCAGATATAATAATCCTGTACCGGTCATCCACTCATGAAATTGTGCTATAATCTTATCACTTGGCGAGCAATGGTATTTTACGTAACTCTCGATAACTTTTCCGGCTGCATAACCAAATAATGCAGGTTCAATATAATCCCATTGTCCGGAAAG
The DNA here is from genome assembly GCF_011299335.1 of Dysgonomonas sp. HDW5B. Taxonomy (GTDB): domain Bacteria; phylum Bacteroidota; class Bacteroidia; order Bacteroidales; family Dysgonomonadaceae; genus Dysgonomonas_A. The sequence continues at coordinate 3,746,445 of NZ_CP049858.1, read as the reverse complement.
AGAATCCAATTTGTATTTCTCCCACATGAATCCAAGAATATCATCTTTCTGAGAGAAAAACGGAGTAAAATCGACTAAAATAGCAATAGGTCTTTCTGCGATATTCCATCGACCGATACGAATCCGTAGTCCGTCATTTGCAGCTCTGGCTCTCCACGATTTTAATAAAAAGGGATCCTCTTTAAACTCAGGATTAGATTCGTTCTCCTTTACAACATCCGGTCCAATCAGAATGTGAGGTTTTCTTAATACCTTTTCTAATGTTGGAACTTTAGTTGCAATAACGGTATGTATACCGCCCACTTTGTTACAAACTTCCCAGCTTACTTCAAATAGATAATCGGGTGTTAGTAGTTTTTCGTTTTGCATAAAATTATTATTAATACACTAATATAAATTCTAAATTAAGATCTTAAGACCTGTTTTTTGTAAAAATAAATTAAACGGATTCTGATACCGATTTAACAGTCTTCTTACCCAATAACTCTGCTATTTTTTTTATTTGTAATGATGAATATTCTGTTTCATCACATGTAATGAATTTTGATAACTCATCTGCATAATGACTGTCTTTCTTCAATAAAGAAATCTTTTCTGCTATAGCATCATTTACTCGTGAAATTAAATCACTTAACACATTCATATAATTAATATATGCATCATAAGGACTTGAGTATACACTCTTAAATCGGCGAGACGATGCATCCGACATCCATTTGGTACACATATAATAGTAATGATCGCTATCCTGCAAGCGCTCCCAATCTTGGGTTAATTCGGCATCATCAACAAATCGCACTTTTTCGCCCAGATCACAAAGGGATGTAAAGGCATCGTTTTGCAAGTCATTTCCCAACCAGATGCTTAGATCGCGTTCTTCTTCCGACCAAGAGATTGGATATGGTACATGTACAGGACCAACAGGTGTATGTTTCTTGATTACTTCTGATGGTGTAAGGAATTCAAATTTACCATGACTAAACACCTCTTTTGGTAAATAGCGCATAAACTCGAATATACCTGTAGATCGAGGGTGTCGGTTTCCGAATGTAATATAATCCATAAAGAGATTAACCACCTCATCGCTCTCATTTACAACATCTAACCAACTTGCAAATTTTTCACTTGTTACCGGCCATTCACTCCATGTTGTGTCCGAAAAACGATATGCGATATCATCACTTAAATGAAAATTTCTTAACAGTACTTTTAAATTGGGGTTATTTACATTGCTATATACATAATTGGGACTTTTCCAACCTAAAACGTGTTTAGCTCCTTCGGTTACAATAGCTTTAAAACCTAGTTTTGCAACTCTCTCTCCTATCTGATCCGAGTACATAAGCCCAGTCAAACGAGCTGTTACCGGCTCTTGATTAAAGTACTTTTTAATAGTTGCCGCTTGTTTTTTAAGCTGACGTTCCAACTCTTTTTCATCTTTCAGAAAAGCGAGTGAGTGAGCATAGGTTTCACACATAAATTCTACAGAACCTGTTGCTGCCAACTCTCTAAAACTGTCTAATACCTGAGGTGCATATTTTTCGAGCTGCTCTATGGTTTCACCTGTGATTGAGAATGCTACTTTAAATTTGCTACCATATTCTTGAATGATATCCAACAATACCCTATTCATTGGTAAGTAACACTGTTCTACAATCTTTTGTAAATAAGTACGGATACTAAACTCGTCATAATATTGATGGGAGTTTCCTATATCAAAGAAGCGATATCTCCTTAATTGAAAAGGTAAGTGTATCTGAAAATAAAAGCATAAAGTTTTTTTCATGACTAATTATGTATGTCTGTTATATTTTGCGTTATTAAAATGTATTATAAGGGTTTAAGCTTATAAAGTAAATGGTGTTGTCAAAGATTACGAATAAAGGCACTAAATTATATTATCTAATAGTTTAGGGTCAATCTAACATTTTTTCATATACATCTTTTACTCTAATTGCACTGTCATCCCAGTTCAAAGAATTAACTTCTTCCGTCCCTTTTACTTTAAGAGTAGTTGTAAGAGTCGGATAAGCCAGTAACCCATACATAGCATCAGCTAAAGCATCTATATCCCAAAAGTTAACTTTCATGGCATGTTCCAATACCTCTGCTACTCCCGATTGATTGGATATGATAACAGGTACTCCTGTACGCATAGCTTCCAACGGAGATATACCAAAAGGCTCCGAAACAGATGGCATTACATATACATCACTTTGGGCATACATCTGATTTACATCATCTCCCGTCAGGAAACCTGTAAATGAGAACTTGGATCCGATACGTAATTTGGCAACACGCTGTACCATTTTATTCATCATATCGCCACTTCCTGCCATCACAAAACGAACATTCGGATAACGTTTCAGAACCTTACTTGCTGCTTCTATGAAATACTCCGGACCTTTTTGATAGGTAATACGCCCCAGAAAAGTGATAACCTTCTCTTTAACCGCTTTCTTAATCAAAATTTCTTTACGTCCTGAAAAATCTACGGCATTATGTACTGTAAAGACTCGTGACTTATCAATACCATATCGGTTTATAACAATATTTCGCGTCAGATTACTTACCGCTATCACAGCATCTGCTTGTTCCATTCCCAAGCGCTCCAGGTCATAAACAACTCTGTTTACATTTTCGCCACTTCGGTCAAACTCTGTAGCATGTACATGTACCACTAAAGGTTTTCCTGAGATCTTTTTTGCAACAATGCCTGCCAGATAAGTAAGCCAATCATGAGCATGAATCACATCAAAATCATTTTCTCTGGCTATTTTAGAAGCAATATAAGCATAATTTCTTACTTCCTCCATCAGGTTTGTACCGTATTTCCCCGAAAAGGGGAACTTGCCTCCAAGATGGGTAAAAGAACGTTGTCCACCTCCGCTTTCAGTTTCGGATACATACTGTTCATATTCTTCTAAGCCTAAATAAGGAATAAGCCCTGAACTGACAGGTAGAAAACTTACATTCTGCCAAAAATCATCTGTGTAAGATGTTGTCGAAGGCATTTCTACATCACTAGCATTGATTATTTTCCCGATGCTGGAGTCTTCATCGCCTACAGCCTTAGGCATAACAAATAGGACCTCAACTCCTTGTTGTGCCAATCCTTTTGTTAATCCATAACAGGCAGTACCTAGTCCTCCTGATATATGGGGAGGAAACTCCCAACCAAACATTAATACTTTCATACTAGATCATAGCATTTTAGGTAATTTTTATTATTTTTTGTCTTGTTTTTTGTGTTGTTCTATCATTTGGAGAATACGGAGGACTTCACTGACACTCCAAGCTTGGGAAATACTTCCGCCCGGATGGTGAGGAGGATTACCGTCGTAGACCTCAGCTATACTGCAAATTCCGTAATCTGTCATGTCTTCTTCAAAATGCTCTACAATCCATTTGGCATCTCCATAAAAAGCATCTCCATAAAGTTTAAAGTTAGCTTCTATATAATGACTCAATTGCCATACCCAAACAGTACCTTGGTGATAGGCTAAATCGCGTGTTCTCTGATCGCCACTATATATCCCTTTGTAGTCAGGATGACCCGGGGATAATGTTCTCAAACCTTTAAGAGTAAGCAATTCTCTTTTTATCACATTCAGCACATGACTTTTAATCTCATCACTAATGGGACTATAAGGTAATGAGGTCGCTATAACCTGATTAGAGCGTATATCTAAATTCTGACCGTTTTCATCTACATAATCAGCTAAATATCCAAGTTCTTCATTCCAGAAGGTTGTTACATAGCTTTCTTTTATGCGTTCTGCCAAGTCTTTCCATTCAGAAACAAAAGCTTTATCGCCATTTGCTTCGGCTAGTTCTATTGTAAATTGTATTGCATTATACCAAAGAGCGTTTATTTCTACTGCATATCCTCTGCGGGGTGTTACAGGGCCTTCGGCAACCACAGCATCCATCCAAGTAAGGGCTTTACCTTCTTGACCGGCCCAAATAAGTCCGTTATCGTGCATCATAATATGCTCATTGACACCTGATCTAAAAGCATTTAAAACAGCCTTCATCTTTTCGCCATAAGAGGACCAGACCGTTTTTTTATCATTTATAGCCTCTGCATATTTTTGTATAGCCCAAAAATACCACATGGGTGCATCTACCGAATTATAGGCTGCATGATCGCTCTTTCCGATATTGGGAAATAAACCGTTATTAACTTCTCCCGACATGGTATCAAGTACTCCTTTACAGCTATCCAAGTCGTAATTAGCTGCTAGTGTAAGTCCGGGCAAGGCAATAAATGTATCGCGCCCCCAACGTCCAAACCATGGATAACCTGCTATAACCTCCGTATCATTACCTTGTTGAACAATGAATTGTGTGGCTGAATTCTTCAAACAATTAACAAAACTATCTTTCGGCTGACGAGAAGCAAGTCCCTTATCAAAAGCGTCTGCTAGAGTTTTTACTTTTTCTTCTTTTAAGGATGCTGAGAAAATTATACTCTCACCTTTTTTTATAGGCATTTCCAGATATCCAGGCGTAAATAGATCTTCCTGAAAATCATAACCACGTTCTTTCTCTTGTGAATATTCTATATTATAATACCAATCGGGGTTATCAACAAACTCATTTTTTTTGCTTAATTGCATATTTAGAGTCGGAAATCCGGCATATAACTTTGATGCTATACCATTTTCGATTCTATCAGTATCTGTATTAACAAATAAATTAGCCTTACTTAATTGATGCCTGTTTCTAAAAGAAAGAAAAGGTCTCAAACGTAATGTTGTATCGGAATGAGCTTCCATCAGAGTATACCTCATCAGTATACGATCTGCATTATGCTCCATCAGAAACTCTTTTTTGAGCACAACTCCTCCTACCCTATAAATTAGAGTTGGTGTAGGTTCAAACTCAAAATCTATAATATACTTATGCCCTCGTGGACTGTATACACCTCCCGGATATTGATGTATACCCAAATTGAATGATTGATCGTGCTGGATGACTGTTTCATCTAAAGAAGAAAGCAAAACATAGCTTTCGCCATTAAATTCTTCAATGGGACAAACCAACAAGCCATGATACTTACGGGTATTACAACCAACAATAGTTGTACTCATATATGCACCTGCTCTATTGGTACTTAAAATCTCACGATGCAATGAATATTGTAGATTAACTAATTCATCTTTATTAAAAGTTAGATAGCTCATAGTATATAATAGTGTTTTGTTTTAGTAAAGCGACATAATAAAATAAATACATCCTAAATTTAAGAAATTTATTCATTCAAACCTTAAAATCCAGAATGTTTTATAACATTTTATCAAAATGGGGACAACCTAAATTGGGACCGAAAAATTTTCAGTCTAAATTAATCTGAGCATCATTTAGTTACTCTACCTATTTATAACACCACATATACCTTTATTGTTTTTGAAAACAGCGTCTAAATTCAGTGCAAATAATAGCGGTAGCAATTGCTACATTTAAAGACTCGGATGTTTCCCTTTGTGGAGGATAATTCGGGATAAAAAGTTTGTTTGTTATAAGTGTTTCGATTTTGGGGCTGATACCGTTTCCTTCATTCCCCATGACAATAATGCCCATCTCTGACAATTCTTGCTGATACATGTTCTTTCCATCCAGAAAGGTACCATAAAGAGGGAGCACTTCCTGCATATTTCTCAAACATTCGTATAGATCAACATAGTGAACTTTCACTCTCGCCAGAGCACCCATCGTTGCCTGTACTACTTTGGGATTATAAACGTCAACCGTATCCATTGAACAAATTATATTTTCAATACCATACCAGTCGGCTAGCCTTATTATTGTGCCTAAGTTTCCGGGATCCTGAATACAATCTAATGCTAAGATTAATTGGCTTTTTAATTGGTTTGTGTCTAATATATAATGAGGTTGATAAAAAACACCTAAAGCTTGCTGGGGATTTTTAAGGAAACTGGCTTTAGACAATTCTAATTTAGATACTTCTACAATCTCTTCGATATTATTATCAGATATTTGATTTGTTTGAATAAAATCAGGAGTAGCTATAAGCAATTGGCATTTTACAAAGCCAATTAATTCAGATACCATTTTATCTCCCTCAACAACAAAAGTCCGGTGTTCTTCACGGCTTTTTTTATCCTTTAAGGATTGTATGTATTTTATTTTATTCTTGCTTAAACTCATTTAACTATGATAACCAACATTATTTAATAATTCTTTGTTAGACAAATCTACAAAAAAGATATAATTATATCCTAAATTTGTCATTTTTTAAATAGCCGATCATTTTTCAACGTCACAAACCTTTTATCTTCTGACGAAAGAATAACGGATCATAAAATGTAGCAATAAATATTTAATGTTACTTATACATCTCAATAAATGAAATTCAGACTTCAAAATATAATTTTCTTTATCAGCTTTTTATTATTGCTTGGCTACTCTTGCAGTACTACCAAATATGTTCCCGACAATGAACTTCTGCTTGATGTGGCTACCGTAAAAGTAGATGCAAAAGATGTTTCATTCTTCGATCTGGAACCTTATGTGAAACAAAAAGCAAATTTCAAAACTTTCGAAATATTCAAGCTTCCTTTATTTATGTACAATTTATCAGGGAAAGATTCCACCAAATGGTACAATAGAGCCTTGAAGAGAGGAGGCGAACCACCTGTTTTATATGACAGCACGCAAGTAGAACCAACAGTAGTTACTCTGGAGCGAATAATGAATAACAAAGGTTATTTGCAGGCTCAAGTTGAACCTAAGATTATAGAGAAAGATAAAAAAGCAAAGGTTATATACGATGTAAAATCAGGTGCAGCCTCAAATATCGAAAGCTATAAAATAAATATAAGTGATACAGTATTTGATGCAGGCATTATTAACAAGTCATTTCCATTACGCAGAAGGAGGGCAACCACATCAGATTCGACGCGAGTAAGTCTTAATAGATACCTTAGCAGGGGGAATCTATTAAAGGAAGGTGATAGATTTGATCTTGATCTGTTGGATGAAGAGCGTAATCGTGTCACCTCCATATTGAGACGAAATGGTTACATGGCATTTAATAAAGAGTACATCGGCTTTGTGGCTGATACAATAGATAAAGAAAACAAAGTTGATCTAGAGCTTATCATCTATCCTTTCACTCAGCGTATAGGAAATAATGATGTAACAGAGGTACCTCACCGACAATATTATGTAGACGGAATAGATATCTATGTTGATTATGATCCTATTGCCGACGGAGACATCAACCATTACCAAGCTACCGATACCGTTACAAGAGGCAAATACCGCATATTTTATGGTGCAAGAGGACGATATATTAAACCTTTCGTTATTTTAGAAAATTGCTACATACAACCTCAATCTCTTTATAACGAAAATCAAGTTTCAACGACATACAATTCATTGTCGCAACTACATATTCTGAAAAATATAAATATAAAGTACGAAGAATATCTTGAAGGTGACTCCACAAAACTCAGATGTATAATTACAGCAGTTCCCGACAAAAGACAAGGTATATCTGCCGAAATAGAAGGCACAAACTCAGCCGGCTTCTTCGGTGTGGGTGCAAGTCTAGGATATGTACACCGAAATGCTTTTAAGGGTTCCGAACTGTTTAATGCTAAACTAAGGGGTTCTTATGAAGCAGTAACACCTAATTTTTCGAGCTTTAGAGATAATTATTTTGAAATAGGAGGAGAAACATCGCTTACTTTCCCCAGATTTCTATTTCCTTTTCTCAGCCACGATCTAAGGCGAAGATTAAGAGCTTCAACTCAAGTCGTATCAAGTTATACGTATCAACGCCGCCCCAATTATTTTACACGAACAGTTTTTTCTACAGGAGTAAAATATATTTGGGAAAACCGTACAAATAACACGGTAAGGCATACGCTTGATCTTATAGAAATTAGTTATGCACACATACCCCGTTTGGATCCCAGATTTGAAAGTACCCTGTCACCCAATGCTAAATTATATAGCTTTACCGATCAATTTATTGTCAGTACAGGATATACTTACTACAAAACAAATGCCGTAGCACCAGGACTTATCGGATCAAATAGAAGAAATAACAGATCGACTTATTCATTAAGAGCATCTGTTGAGACTGCAGGTAATGCACTTGCATTGGTAGCTGCATTAGCTAAAATCGAAAGAGATCCCGAAACCGGATCGAGAAAAATCTTTGATACCTTCTTTGCACAATACGTACGAGGAAATTTAGATTACAGCAAATCGATACGTATAGATGATAAAAATGCTTTAGCTTGGCGATTAGGGGGCGGTATAGCCTATGCCTATGGCAATAATAAACAAGTACCTTTCGAAAAACGTTTCTTCTCGGGAGGAGCCAACAGTGTTAGAGGATGGGCAGCCCGCGAATTAGGTCCGGGAGCTTTTTACAGAGCAGATGCCAATTTTAATGACCAGTCGGGAGACTTAAGGTTCGACGCTAACATAGAATACCGAAGCAAAGTATTCTGGAAACTAGAACTGGCTACATTTGTGGATGCGGGTAATATATGGACTATCAGAGGCAGTGACCGACAAGATAAAGGTGAGTTTAAGGTTGACAGCTTCTACAAACAAATTGCGTATGCTTGGGGACTAGGGATAAGACTTGATCTCGAATTTGTTATCATACGACTTGATTGCGGATGGAAAGTATACAATCCTGCGGATATTCCTGTTTACAGAACCGATGCCAGCGGATACCAAGTAGTAGACGGATACCAATCAAAATGGTCTATATTGAAACCTCTTAATTTCAGAGAAAATACAGCTTGGCATATTGCAGTTGGTTACCCTTTCTAAGGCTTCGAAACTTTTATGGTTTAGCTTGAATATAAAATAAGTTTTATTTATTACTTATCTTCTAGCAGGTCGGGTCTGAGTAGTTTAGTTCTTGATATAGCTTGTTGCAATTTCCATTCATCAATTTTAGCCTCGTGACCGGATAATAATATATCAGGAACTTTCCAGCCTTTGTATTCTGCCGGACGCGTATATACGGGAGGAGCTAATAGATTATCTTGAAACGAATCCGAAAGAGCCGACTGCTCGTCTCCAATAGCACCGGGAATTAAGCGAACTATAGCATCAGTAATTATAGCTGCCGCCAATTCTCCTCCGGTAAGGACATAATCACCAATCGATATTTCTTTAGTTATCAGATGTTCTCTGATTCTATAATCAATTCCTTTATAATGACCACAAAGGATAATTATATTTTCGAATGAGGACATTCTGTTTGCCATTTTCTGATCGAATCGTTCTCCATCGGGCGAAGTAAATATTACTTCATCATAAGTCCTCTGGCTTTTCAGGAGAGAAATAATATTATCAATCGGTTCAATCTGCATTACCATACCTGCCTCTCCCCCAAAAGGATAATCGTCTACCCGATGATGTTTATCAGTGGAATAATCACGTAAGTTATGAAGTTGAATTTCAACAAGATTTTTATCCTGTGCCCGTTTAAGGATCGAGCAATTAATTGCCCCTTCGAGCATTTGAGGAAGTACGCTTATAATATCTATTCTCATTCTTTAGATCTGATAATTTTAAATAAGGCTATGCCCTATAATCAGAAGACAAAAATAATCAAAAATAAACGATTTTATGCTATTTCTAATTGGGGGGTATTCTTCAATAGTATTTATCCCCACTGTTTGTTCGATTAATTAAACATTGGTATATATTTTTACTATGATTGGTTTTATTTGTTTTTTCCTTTAATTCTGCCCATTATTTTATTGATTCGGAGTCTTATTACACCATAAAAAGCTTCGCCAAAAATACCTGCATTCATTTTAGATTCGCCTAAAACCCGATTTACAAAAATGATAGAGACTTCTTTCAGCTTAAAGCCTAAAGTATAAGCAGTATACTTCATTTCGATCTGGAATGCATACCCTTTAAATCGGATCTTATCTAAATCGATAACCTCAAGCACATTTCGTCTATAACAAACAAAACCCGCAGTAGCATCGTGTATATTCATCCCGGTGATTAGTTTGACATACTTGGAAGCATAAAACGACATAATAACACGCCCCATAGGCCAATTAACCACATTTACTCCTGTCGAGTAGCGTGAACCTATTGCCATATCCGCACCTCCTGTTGCACATGCATCATAAAGATGGATCAGGTCATTCGGATCATGAGAAAAATCAGCATCCATTTCAAACACATACTGGTAGTCGCAAGCCAAAGCCCATTTAAAACCTGCAATATAGGCTGTTCCTAACCCTTGCTTTCCTTTCCTCTCCAATAAAAATAACGATTCCGAATACTTTTCCTGTAGTCGCTTTACAATAGTAGCAGTTCCATCAGGAGAACCATCATCAACTATAAGAATATGAAAAATCTTTGAAAGGGCAAACACCGTTTCAATCATCTTTTCGATATTCTCTTTTTCGTTATAAGTTGGAATAATAACAATAGAATCCGACATCACTTTATAATTTTACTCAAAATTAGTTATTCCCCAATTCAGTGTATACATATTGCGTAATTTTTAAATATTTTTCATCAAAAAATCGTCATTTCTCTTTTATTTATAAGTGTATTGCTCCAATCTTCAATTATTATTACCTTTGTTTCTATAAAACAACTCTATTTTGGAATCGATTTCTCCTCTCCATCTTTTTGACGGACATACAAGCATAAAAGCAATATCAAGCACCCTAAACAAAGACAAAAACCTACACATCAAAGGTTTACTTGGTTCTTCGTGGTCAGTATTTGTTTCAGCCTTATTTAATCAAAAAAAAGGGCAATATTTATACATACTGGATGATCTGGAAACGGCAGGATATTTTTATCATGACCTTACCCAGCTATTAGGATCTAAGGATGTACTTTTTTTTCCGTCTGCTTACAAACGGTCAATTAAATACGGACAACCTGACCCTGCAAATGCTATACTCAGGACCGAAGTATTAAGTCGTCTGCAAGGAGAAGATACGCCTCTTATTATAGTTACCTATCCCGAAGCCATCGCCGAAAAGGTTGTATCAAAAGATACGCTTAAAGAGAATACCCTGCGCATTACTGTAGATGAAAAAATAGACTCTGCATTTGTATCGGAAGTTCTCGATTCGTATGGTTTCGAATATACGGAGTATGTATATGAACCCGGTCAGTATGCCATAAGAGGTAGTATATTAGACGTTTTTTCGTATTCGAGCGAGTACCCTTTTCGTATCGACTTCTTTGGCGATGAGGTAGAAACAATCAGACGTTTTGACATCGAAAGTCAGTTATCGAAAGAACAATTGACTTCTATTCAGATTATTCCCGAAATGTCTAAGGCTAGTCAACTTCAAGACTCTCTGCTAAGCCTGTTACCTTCGGAAACAATCATCGGATTCAAAGATTACTCGTGGATACAAGGACGGATCAATTCTATATTCGAAGATAGTGCGATATTAGATAATCCTGAATACGAAGATGATATTCAATCGAAACTAATATCCGAACCTCTTTTTACAAACGAGATTCTCAAATTCAAAAAAATGCAATTCGGTAATACCTGCTTTGGTGTAGCCGATGCTGCTTTTGAATATCAAACAGCTTTACAGCCGATTTACCATAAAAACTTCGATTTAGTAAGTAAAAGCCTTCATGATTTTATGGCTCAGGGATATACAATTTATATTCTGAGTGATAGTATGAAGCAAATCGAGCGTCTGAAAACAATATTTGACGACAGAGGGGATAATATACCGCTGATACCTATCAATAAGACTCTGCATGAAGGTTTTTACGACCAGACTCTAAAAATATGCTGTTTTACGGATCATCAGATTTTTGATCGTTTTCATAAGTACAACCTGAAATCGGACAATGCCCGCACCGGAAAAATTGCTTTAAGCCTTAAAGAGTTAAAGCAATTGCAAATAGGTGACTTTGTTGTTCACAATGATCATGGAGTTGGTAAATTCGGCGGGCTTGTCAGACTTATAGTCAACGAAAAGCTGCAAGAACATATTAAGATTACTTATCTGAATAATGATGCCATATTTGTACCAATACACTCTTTATATAAAATATCAAAATACAGAGGTAAGGATGGAGAAGCTCCTCGTTTAAATAAATTAGGATCGGGTGCATGGCAGAAAATGAAAGAAAACACGAAAAAACGTCTAAAAGACATTGCCCGTGATCTTATCATTTTATATTCGAAACGAAACGAAGAAGAAGGCTTCAAGTTCTCACCTGACACTTTCATGCAAAATGAGCTCGAAGCATCATTTATATACGAAGATACTCCCGACCAAGTAACAGCTACTGCCGATGTCAAAAAAGATATGGAGAATCATCGTCCGATGGACAGGCTTATCTGTGGCGATGTCGGGTTTGGAAAAACAGAAGTTGCAGTAAGAGCAGCATTTAAAGCGGTTGCTGACAATAAACAAGTAGCTGTTCTTGTCCCGACTACCGTTTTGGCAACTCAACACTTTAAAACTTTCAGAGATCGTTTAAAAGATTTCCCATGCAAAGTAGACTACATCAGTAGAGCGAGAAAACCGGCTGCTGTAAAAGAACTACTTGATAAATTAAAAAAAGGAGAAATTGATATTCTTATTGGTACACACCGAATTGTCAATAAAGATATTCAATTCAAAGATCTAGGGCTATTAATTATTGATGAAGAACAAAAATTTGGAGTTTCTGTAAAAGAGAAGTTAAAGCAAATGAAGTCTAATGTAGATACATTGACTATGACTGCTACGCCTATCCCAAGGACACTTCAATTCTCGTTGATGGGTGCCCGTGACCTTTCGACAATCACAACTCCCCCACCCAACCGATATCCTACGCAAACGGAGGTACATACTTTCGACCCTCAAATCATAGCAGAAGCTATCAACTTCGAAATGAGTCGAAACGGACAGGTATTCTTCCTTAATAACAGGATAAATAATTTACCCGAAATAGAAGCAACTATCCGGAAAGGAGTTCCCGATGCACGTATTGCAGTAGCTCACGGACAAATGCCTCCCACGAAGTTAGAGGAAATAATCACAGATTTTGTAGATTACGAATATGATGTACTGATCGCAACTTCTATTATAGAATCGGGAATAGATATACCCAATGCAAATACAATAATAATAAATAACGCTCAACGATTCGGACTAAGCGACCTGCATCAGCTACGAGGACGTGTTGGACGTGGCAACCGCAAAGCGTTCTGTTATCTGCTTGCTCCTCCGTTGGATAGTTTAACGATTGAAGCTAAACGAAGATTACAGGCTATCGAAAATTTTGCTGAGTTAGGTAGTGGTATACATATAGCCATGCAAGACTTAGATATACGGGGAGCAGGAAACCTGTTGGGAGCCGAACAAAGTGGTTTTATTGCTGACTTAGGTTACGAGGCCTATCAAAAGATATTAACCGAAGCTGTTACCGAATTAAAGAATAACGAATTTGCCGAGCTATACCACGAAAGCAAAGACGGAGAGAAAAACAAAGGTGATAACTTCGTTGATGATGTTCTGATCGAAAGTGATCTGGAACTCTTATTTCCTCCAATTTATATACCTAATGATTCGGAACGTATATCTATTTACAGTACTCTGAATAATCTGGAAAAAGAGGAGGAAATAACCGATTTTGTAAAAATGCTGGAAGACCGTTTTGGTAAAATTCCACAGGAAGGTTTAGATCTCATCGGTGTAATTCGTATCCGCAGAATCGCTAAATACTTAAGTATAGAGAAAGTTATTCTTAAAAAAGGGCAAATGTTGCTTTATCTGGTTTCGAACCCCGATTCGTTATACTACCAATCACAAGCCTTTGATAAGCTTCTAAATTATGTACAAGGACATCACAGAGATTGTCAATTAAGGGAAAACCAAGGAAAACGTTCTATCATTATAAAACATGTAGAAAATGTAGAAAAAGCATACAATGTATTGAATGATATCTTTCTACAAGAATAAAAAAAAGAGCAGAAATTTTATTTCTGCTCTTTTTATTTTATCTGATTATTTACAATGGTTCAATTAGTTGTCTTTGTAGTCTCTTTCTGTAATTTATATAAAATAGGTAAAGTATAATATACATCAACATCTTTTCCTCCTTGCTTGCCGGGAGTCCATTTGGGCATTGCACGCACAACTCTCATTGCTTCCTCATCACATCGTGAATCGAGGCCTCTTATAACAGATACATCTTTAATATCTCCGGTTTTTGTTACAACAAAACGAAGTACAACTCTTCCTTCAATGTTTTCTTTTGCTGCCGATTCGGGATACTTTAAATTTGTACCGATATATTGCATCATAGCACTTTCCCCTCCGGCGAACTGAGGCATTTGTTCAACCATTACAAAAGGAGGTAACTGGTCTTCCGATGTTGTAGGGTTTTCGGTTAAAGACGCTATTTCGACTTTTTCCTTTTGTTGCGAAAATGTATTCTGAGCATTCCCTATCAGCATTAGAGCAATAATGGGCAATGCCAACAAATACTTAAAAGATAGAATTCCTGAGGTTCTTTTTTTATTAATCATAGTAATACGTTTTTTTAATTGTGAAACATTAAAATTGTTAACAATCTGTATAGTAGCGCTAGGTTTTATAACTTGTAATAATAAATACTGGTATTTTTTTGCCTCTATGCCTTTTTCAAGAACTCCTTTATCGGCTAGATATTCGAGGTTTATTTTGATCTCTCTTTTTAATAACCACGCAATGGGATTCCACCAAAATAAAATACAAAACAATTCGCTAAGGAGTATATCAAAAGAATGAAACTGATCGGCATGCTCTTCCTCATGAGCCATCATTACATCTACATCTTCCTGTTTAAAACCATTGATAGGTATAAATATCCAATTGAAAAAAGAAAAAGGTGTTATTGTCTTATCAAGGCTGATTACCGTATAATTAAGGCTGGTTTGAGAGTAATTTATAAGTCTGAGCTTTATTATTAATAATAGCTTAATAATTAACCGGACAAATAATACGATTATTCCACTAATAAGAATCAATAATAGTAAATTGTTCATTCCCAATGCAAACGTTTGATCATTAGCAACGGGTAAATTATCTGTCACCTCTATTTGAGGTAGTATTGCCTCATAAATAGCTATATTATCGGCGGTAGCTATGTTCAATTTACAGAAGGGGTAAACAAGTGAAAACAAAACGATGAATAGAAGGTAAAACCGTTTGGCTTTATTAAAAGTATCGTTTCTAAAGCATAATGCATATAACCCATATAGTAGAATCATAGCTAGTGATGCTTTGACTGCATATGATATGATTAGATTTTCCATGGTACAAAATAGATTAGGTAATTAGCTTTTCCGCCCTTCTTCTATCATACGGATTATTTCTTCCAGATCAGAGGAGGATATTTTTTCTTCTTTTGCAAAAAATGATACTAGCTCTTTGTAAGAGTTTTCAAAATAACTTTTTACAATTCCCGACATAAATACTTTCTTATACTCATCTTCTGCCACTCGAGGAGAATAAACATTCACATTGGCATATCTTTTAGAGTTTAAATATCCCTTCTGCTCGAGGTTTCGCACTATCGAAGCTACTGTAGTATAAGGAGGTTTAGGCTCTTGCATTTCATTCACAATATCTTTCACCACACATTCTTTGAGCTGCCAGATATGTAGCATTACTGTTTCTTCCTGATGAGTGAGCTTTTCCATACAATTAATTATTTCATTTACGTAAAACTACTATTTTTTCGTAAAAATACATATAGTTTTCAGATATACAAGAGAACTACTTAAAAATAAAGCCATTCGCCTTATTTTTTTATTTTATCAATAATATACCTTTTAGTTGGGAAAATAGGCTGAAGTATTTTATACGCCTCGTTTTTTTCTTCCGAAGTAGCCTCCGAATAGATATTAACCAGCTCATCGAGCTTAGTATCGCCATAAAAAGAGAGTATCGCAGATGAGGGACGGGCTTTGTATATAGTCTGCAAATCGGGAATTGTGGCAATTACTCCTGCACGCCCACGTGAAGGGTTGGCAGCCATCTCATCCAAACCTTTGCGGTGATAATTGTACCACATGGAGTGAAATACCGAAGAACTCTCCTCTGTCAGAGCCAAAGCCATAGCATATCTGTTTCGGTCTCCACCGAAAGGAGCCCACCCTTTGGTATTAAGCGACTGGGCATTATTCACAATCTGCATTGCTTTTTCATAATAAGGCTTGCCTCCATTCAAAGCATAAGAGTCAAAATCGAGACCTAAGACTATATAAACATAGTAAGCAACGGTAGCTACCAGATTGCTATTTATATTATTCTCTATATATTCTAAATTTTCACCCAATAAATAACTGAATTCAAATTCAGTATCCCTATAATTTAATAGTGGAGTATTGTATGTTGCATTGTAAACAGGACGATTTACGATGATCTGAATTTCGCCTTTATAAGAATTCTCCTGAACTTCATTAATGGTAATCAGAATAGAGCCCTCAATCAATTCATTGACAGCAAAAGTCGCATCCGTCCATTTTCGATCATTCACCAACTGATTCAAAGACTCTTCAATTTTATCAAACACGCTTTTGTCTGTACCCTGAATCTGGCTTGTATTGAGAGTTACCTTCATATTCAGCTCTTGGGCTTTTATTAAGCCGGAACCCGAAATAAACATGCAGAGTATATATAAAGAGTATAACTTTTTCATTCAAAACATTATTAAGTAGTGTACAACTATCTATTGTGAGCTTAGAACAATCCAAAATCAATGGACAAAACTTTAAACTCGGTTCGTCTATTTACCTGGTCTGCTATTTCCTGTTGCTCAGGAGGTAAAGCGAGTATGAACTCTTCGGTCAAAACATCACCAACTTTTAAGAAATCATATTTTTTGGCAATACTCTTGGTTACCACTTTGGGTTGCAACTTACCATATCCGGCTACAGTCAACCTGTCTTTAGATATTCTGTGTGCAATAAGATAATCGACCACTGACTGTGCTCTTCGCTGAGACAATCGCTGATTGTATTCCTGTGTTCCCTTACGATCGGTATGTGCAGATAATTCGATAGTAACATTTGGATTTATTTCCAATAATTCGATAAGGTCATCTAACTCTTTTTTAGATTCTTCCCGCAAAGCGGCTTTATCGAAATCATAAAATATATTTTCAAGCACAGCCGGTTTATTGATTGCATACATCACAAAATCAACATAATAAATAGAGTCTTTCTCAGTTTCAACAGTTCTTAAACTCATTTTAGTATTTAAGTATCCTTCGGCACTAGCCAAGAATACATAATTGACTCCTCTCTGCACATCTAAACGATATGTACCATTGGGTTTTCCTCCAAATTTTTCATTAGTACCATTATTACCTACAACCCTGATCGTGGGATTCGGAACAAAGTCATCATCCTTGTCAACCACATACCCCTCAACAGCCACTCGGACAATAGGATATTCAAAAGAATAGATATGATCTAATCCTCGTCCATCTCCTCTGTTAGAACTGAAAAAACCGGCTTCTTTCTCTCCTTCAAACGTAATTCCAAAATCATCTCCCTGAGAATTTATTAGAGAGCCCATATTTTCGACACTCCACTTTTTTGTTTTCTTATTTAATGTAGCCTTGAAAATATCCAAGCCTCCCATTCCGGGATGACCGTCAGAAGAAAAATAAAGTGTAGAGTCGTTTCTTACATAAGGAAACATTTCATCGCCTGCAGTATTTATATCGGGTCCTAAATTCTCGACAAAGCTCACTTCATCACCAAACATACCTGCACGCCAAATATCTTTTCCACCATACCCTCCTGGCATATCCGATACAAAATATAAAAAATCGCCTGCCGGACTTATAGCCGGATGTGCATACATAGACATTGTATCTGTTAGGACTGCAAATTTCTCCCCTTTATTAAACGAACCGTCTGCTCTCTGTGATTTATAAATAACTGCATTTGTAGACCAATCAGTCTCCTGCTTACTAAACGTATAATACATATTATTGCCACTAGCCGAAAACGAAGGTGTACCCTCATCGGCTTCTGTATTAACGGGTCCTGCCGATTCAGGTTTCATCCACTTTCCGTTTTCATCCTTACGGGCAACAAAAATATCATTGTTCTTCATTCCTGTGATAGCACTTTTAGTATCACCCAGAACATTATCTCTGTTAGTTGTTATGTACAAAAGATCATAATCGGGAGGCAACAGCATGGGACTAAATTCTCCGCGAGGCGAGTTGAAAATATCCATCCTCTTTACAATGTATTTGGTCGGATTCTTTTTCATTTCCTCAGCCATTTCCGCCCCTTTCAACCCATTCAAGGCAAATTGGTTATCGGGCATTGTTTTCAGAAACAATTTATATTGCTCGATAGCTTGTTTGTATTTTCCGTCTTTGTGCAAAGTACGGGCATATTGCAGCCTGATCAAACTATCAGTAGGATTATAGCGGATAGCATTAACATACGCAGCATTGGCTAATGCTACATTATTGATAAGACGAAAACTTTCTGCCTGACGGTAGGCTATACGGCCTCTCAGCTCTCGGTTTTTAGTCGGAGTTTTTCTGTATAGCTTACGATACATAGATGCAGCTTCAAAATATTCTCCATTTTTGAAATGACGATCGGCATCCGATAGTTTAACCGGTTTACAGGAAAACATAAAGACACCCAATCCCAAAATAAAAACTAAAAAACAATATGATAAGCAGCGATATTTCACCATCCGAAATTTAATAAATTAAAGTCCCCATCCTATTCAATACATGAGCGGGTAAATAGCCAGAGACAGTTATAATTATAAAGTAGAGCAATAAATATGAGTATTGCTTGTATTATGCAGTCACAAAGTTATAAATATAACTGATTTTCATCATACTAGAAACTCTTTTTTGACGAAATTTGCGTTAAAAGTTATCTCCAAAATTATTTTAATTTTTGTAAGTCAAAGAGATAAGTTATCTTTGTACAAGTTTAAATATTAGAACTTATTTATGAATAAATTCATTCTCTTCTGCATTTCTTTTACAATTATTTTCGCTTCATGTAAGTCGGGAAATGATAAAGATTTCAGCAATATATCAGTTTTAGTTGACGAGGCCGAAGTTATTATAAATAAATATGATAACAATGTACAAAGTGCCCTCGACAGCAAAAAATACGATTACATAAAAGTGGTTTCGCAAGCGGCTATGGATTCTTCGAATGTCAAAATCAATGATCTTAAAAACCTGATTTTATCTCCTCCGACCGAAGAATTACGTATCTCGGCTATAGCATATATCAAATCGTTGCAAAAAATAATAAATGCGCAAGAATTGTATACAACTATATCAGATACAACCTCAACAGATACCGCTAAGGACTTGGATGCCAATTTTCGCGAAACAGTAGAGCATGCTAAAAAAATGCACGAAGCATACGCCACAAAATTAAATACTCTAACTAATTAATATTATATAAATAAATAGACGATGAAAAAATTATTATTACTGCTTTTACCATTATCATTAGTTCTTACTTCTTGTGACAAAAAAGTAGATCCTGTAGCATACAATGACAGCTTGGTAAAATACTCGGAAGATGCAGAAAAACGCTTGGAAGATCTTGATAATAAAATAGATGCTTTTTTTGATAGTGAAGAGTTTTCTGCTGAAGAATCAGCTAAACTGGTTGAAGATATGAAAGTTGTTAAAGACAGCATTCAAGGAGATTTGGATAAAATTAAAACCATGCCTAAACCAACTGATGCTGATGAATTTCATAATGTAACAATCGCATACGTTGAATCATTAATTGCTCAGGTAAATATTTACAGCGAACAATATTCGAAATTATCAAATGATATGTCAGAGGAAGAGTTAATGAAAATGGATGATGTTGTCAACAAATCATTAGAGGATACTCAAAACAAATTAGATGCAATGATCAAAGCTCAAACTGCATTTGCGAAAGCAAACAATATGCAGTTGACTACAGATTTTTCAGGTTCAAAATAAAAGACCTAAATATTTTATACCTTTGAACACAGATTTGATGATAGTCAAATCTGTGTTTTTTTAATCTCTATATTGTGATAAAGAATAAACAAATAATAAATGACCCTGTTTTTGGCTTTATAACCATTCCCAATGAGTTTATATCGCAAATTATAAATCATCCCTATCTACAGCGGCTAAGCAGAATTAAGCAGTTGGGTATGGCATCTTTTGCATATCCTGGAGCACAACACACCCGCTTCCATCACACTTTGGGGGCTATGTACCTGATGCAGGAGGTTATAAACAATCTGAGATCAAAGGGTAATGATATAAGTAAAGACGAAGAAAACGGAGCTTTAGCATGTATACTTCTTCATGATGTTGGTCATGGACCTTTTTCGCATGTGCTGGAGCATACTATTGTCAATGGTATTTCACACGAAGAAATATCTCTTCGGCTGATGCAAAATCTAAACATAGAATTAAAAGGTGAACTGGATACCTGCATTGCCATATTTAAAGACGAATACCCGAAAGAATTTCTTCACCAATTAGTTAGTGGTCAGCTCGATGTTGACCGGCTTGATTACTTGCGTCGCGATTGCTTTTTCACAGGAGTAAATGAAGGGAATATAGGCTCGGAACGTATTATTCAGATTCTGGATGTTCGCAACAATAAATTGGTAGTTGAATCAAAAGGTGTTTATTCTATTGAGAATTTCCTTCTATCCAGACGATTGATGTATTGGCAGGTATATCATCACAAAACTGCCATCGGAGCCGAAAATGTATTGATTAATACATTAATGAGAGCAAAGCAAATCGCTAATCAAGGTCATAAGCTTTTTGCATCACCTTCTCTGAATTATTTTTTGACAAATAACATTCAAAAAACAAATTTCACAGACGAATCCCTTCAGCACTTTGTAAATTTAGATGATTCGGATATATGGTGTGCTCTTAAGGTGTGGACCGAATCTGACGATTTTCTCCTGTCAACATTAAGTCAGGCCTTTGTTAACCGAGATTTATTCAAAACCGAAATATTGGCAGAACCGGCTACAGAAGAGCATATCCGTTCCTATATAGATAAATATGTAGATAAGTGGAAACTATCCGAAGAAGCTGAGTATCTGGTCTCTTCGCGAACAGTTACTACCGATATGTATAATCTGAAAGAAAACAGCATAGATATACTCTATAAAAACGGCGAAATAAAAAATATATCGGACGCATCCGACTTATTAAATATTCAACTCCTTTCTAAAAAAGCCGAAAAATATTATTTCTCTTATCTAAGGTTATAAATATTTTACGTTACTTAAATATATAACTTTGCAACATAAGTAATAGTAAGTATTTAATAATACATTTAACGATCTATTATAGTTGAACTTACTACAACAATACATAGTTCTGAGAACTTAATCGAAAAGAAAATAATGATTCAAAAATATCCGTCTGTATTACTTGAAAGTGCTGTAAATGAATTCGCTAAATTACCGGGCGTAGGTCGTAAAACCGCACTGAGATTGGTACTACATATGCTTCGTCAGGATAATAAAACTGTCGAGAATTTTTCGTCGGCACTCCTCAATCTCAAAAATGAAGTAAAATATTGTAAGTCTTGTTATAATATTTCGGACGCCGATATATGTCCTATTTGTGCAAATCCCGCTAGAGATAAATCGATAGTATGCGTGGTTGAAAACATCAAGGAAGTAATGGCAATCGAAAATACATCTCAATTTAAAGGGCTGTATCACGTCTTGGGAGGAATAATTTCACCTATCGATGGTATTGGTCCCGGAGATCTTCAAATAGAAAGCCTTGTAAAACGAGTGTCCGAAGGTCATATTAAAGAAATAATACTGGCTTTGAGCACAACGATGGAAGGAGATACCACCAACTTTTATATTTATAAAAAGCTGGCTCCTTACAATATTAAGATATCTATGATTGCCAGAGGAATATCTATCGGTGATGAAATCGAATATGCCGATGAAGTTACATTGGGCAGATCGATTCTTAATCGCACCCTTTTCAACGAATCATTTAATTTATAAAAACCGAATAAAAGATGCTTGATAAAACACATAATAAATTGAAACTTATATACTGGAGCTGTGTTATAATTATGCTCCTGGCTTTTGTTCTGGATGTACTATACACCAGCAAATACACAGTGCCGATCGAAAATACAGGCTTAGAACGATGGGGAATCATAATAACATTGGGAGGTATTTTTGCTTCATTGAAGTTGCTTCACCCACGTTTAAAGGAAATGAATAAAACAAATGATGAAACAGCCATAAAAAAGTATTTCATCAAATATCTCATTCGCCTAAGTGCATTACTCTCTATTTCGGTCTTTAATTTAGTATGCCTGAATACGACAGCCATCGAAAATTTCAGGTATTTGGCTTTCATTAGTATATTTGCACTGTTTTTATGCATACCTAACAAAACAAGTATAGAGAACGAGATCACTGTTTAACACTTTTAGTGAAAAAATTAAATACTTTCAATTACTTAATAGAATAAATATATGATTATAGCTGTTGATTTTGACGGAACAATTGTAGAACATGAATACCCAAAACTAGGTGCTCCCATACCTTTCGCCATAGATACGCTATTAAAGCTTCAGAAAGACGGACATGTTCTTATTTTATGGACTGTGAGAGATGGTGCTCTTTTGCAAGAGGCTATAGATTATTGTGCTAAGAAAGGACTTACGTTTTTTGCTGCAAATAAAAATTATCCCGAAGAAGATCCGACCAGAGCATCACGCAAACTTACCGCCGAGTTATTTATAGATGACCGCAATGTAGGGGGATTACCTGATTGGGGAGTTATTTATAATGCAGTAAAGGCTGCCGAACGTGGAGAATTTTCGTTCGAAAGAATAATGATGTCTGCCGGAGAAAATCAACAACGCAGACGTCGCAAAAAGAACTTCTTTATCCGTTTAGGAGAGATGTTTGAACGGGATGGCTATTAAAAATCCGACTCAATATATCTTTAGATGAAATTGTCGATAATCATTGTTAATTACAATGTAAAATATTTTCTGGAGCAATGTTTGAATTCTATTTTAGATTCAAACATTGCTTTTGCTTATGAGATTTTTATTGTTGACAATAATTCCACAGATCATTCTATTGAATATTTAAAGAGTAAGTTTACTCAGGACAATATTCATTTCTTAGAAAACAGAACAAATCCCGGTTTCTCAAAAGCCAACAACCAAGCTATACTTTTAGCTAAGGGGGAATATCTGTTATTGCTTAATCCGGATACCGTTGTCGGAGAAAACGTATTATCCAATGTTTGTCTTTTTATGGACTCCACTCCAACATCGGGAGCTGTGGGTGTAAAAATGATAGATGGATCGGGACGATTCTTACCCGAATCGAAAAGAGGCTTTCCTTCACCATGGGCTTCTTTTTGCAAAATATTCGGTCTGTCATCTATATTTCCAAAATCAAAATTGTTGGGAGAATATAACTTGTTATATTTGGATGAAGATAGTATTCACGAAATTTCTATATTGGCAGGGGCATTTATGATGATACGAAAAGAAACGCTTGACAAAGTAGGTTTATTGGATGAAGCTTTCTTTATGTATGGCGAAGATATAGACCTCTCGTACCGAATACAACAAGCTGGCTATAAGAACTACTACTTACCCGAACGTATTATACATTACAAAGGAGAAAGTACCAACAAAGGAGATACTGTCTATATAAATGCTTTTTATGGAGCAATGAAGATATTTTACAACAAGTACTATCCTGATAATAAATTCTTTTCATTATTGGTTCTTGGAGGTATCAAAACAAAAATGGCATTAGAAAAGGTAATGACATTTCTGAAAATATCGAATAAAATGCGAAGTGCAAAAGATCACAAGATTATTACCTATAATAAAGATAATTTCAGCTACGAAGAAATAATTCTACAAATGGATTATAATAAGAAGACGAATATACAATATCAAATATATAGCCCTAAAACGGGGATAACGATTGGAACACATTCTATTAAACAAAAAAACGAATATGTATCTTGAAAATAAAGACCTGAAACTTCGTGCTCTCGAACCTGAGGATTTAGAGAATCTTTACAAGTGGGAGAATAATACCAATCTTTGGATATATGGCAATACTTTGACTCCTTATTCTAAATTGGCATTACGTAATTATATTTCTGAAACCCAACAACAAGATATATACGAAGCAAAACAACTCCGATTGATGATAGAACTCAAATCATCGAATACAGTTATAGGTACTGTCGATTTGTATGAATTTGATTTTCATCACAGCCGTGCAGGAATCGGTATATTAATCGACGAAGATTACCGCAATTGCAACTATGCTTCACAAACTCTCGAAATCATAAGAGAATATGTATTTTCTTTCCTGAAGATCAATCAGATATTTGCGTATATAGCTGTTGATAACCTGCAAAGTATACGGCTTTTCGAGAAATCGGGTTACACGCGTTGTGGAGAACTTCACGACTGGATACGTGATGATTCACTATATAAAAACGTTTATATTTATCAACTGAAATCGTAATTTCAGCATCAATTATTTTATCTATTTGTAAAACAGACCAATATGACATTAAAAGGTAACAATAACCAAAAGAGCAAAAAAGGTGTAACTTTTGTCACTTTTGTAACCTTTTTAATGATTAACTATTGTAAAACAAGATATTAACAAAAACAAAAAAGTAACAGATATGAGTAACCTTTGTCACCTTTCTGATTACCCTGTATAACTTTGACACCTTATTAAAGATTTAAAAATGAAAGAAGATATATTAAAAGCCTGCGAGGTTATGAATGCGGGAGGTATTATACTATACCCTACCGATACTATATGGGGAATTGGATGCGATGCAACTAACGAAGATGCGGTTCGCAAAGTATATGAGCTAAAAAATCGTTCGGATAGTAAATCTATGATTGTATTGATAGACATTCCGGTAAAGCTCGATTATTATTTGGCCGAAGTTCCTGATATGGCATGGGATCTTATTGAAGTATCAGAAAAGCCTTTGACTATTATTTATGACCAAGCACGTCAGGTGGCAGAAAATCTGATTGCTGAAGATGGAACTCTTGCTATAAGAGTAACTAAGGAGAAATTCTCCCAAGAACTTTGCAGACGTTTTCGTAAAGCCATTGTTTCGACATCTGCCAATGTCAGTGGAGAACCTTCGCCACAAAATTTCTCTCAAATATCGGATATTATAAAGAATGGCGTAGATTATATAGTTAGTTTTCGTCAGGAAGAATTATCAAATCCCAAACCATCAAGTATTATTAAATTAGGTTTGGATGGTCAAGTCAAAATAATCAGAGAATAGATTTCAAACCTATTCATTATTACAAATACAAGCACCTGTTTATTCGAAATATAACAATAACTATTTCCGGACTATGAGTAGAATTTACGAAAACCAAACAATCACACAAGAGATATTTCTCGAAGCAGGAATGAATGATATTGAATATTTTGAATGTACGATTGAAAGATGCAACCTGTTTGAGCAAACATTCACCAATTGTATCTTTTCGAATTGTACTTTCAAAAATTGCGATTTATCGATGTGTAAACTCAGTAACACACAATTGAATGATGTAAAATTCGAAAACTGTAAACTCATGGGAGTCGATTTTAGCCGTTGCCCCGGATTTCTATTCGAAGTAAACTTTACTGATTGCATTCTTGATTTTTGCTCATTCGAAAAACTAAAGATGGCAAATACTTCTTTTCGTAAATGCTCAATGAAAGGTGTTGATCTGGCAGGAACCCAACTCCCAAATTCATTGTTCCATCAGGTAAATCTCGAAGAAGCCACATTTGCCAATACCAATCTGAAAGAAGCCGATTTAAGTACTGCTTATAATTTCACAATAAGTCCGACTCAAAACAATCTGAAAAAAGCTATATTTTCAGAGAATAACCTATCGGGATTACTTCGTGAGTTTAGTATTACGATTGTATAGAAGACTTATGCACATTTTCCT
Source organism: Dysgonomonas sp. HDW5B (assembly GCF_011299335.1). Classification (GTDB taxonomy): domain Bacteria; phylum Bacteroidota; class Bacteroidia; order Bacteroidales; family Dysgonomonadaceae; genus Dysgonomonas_A. Next base: position 3,720,422 of record NZ_CP049858.1, on the reverse strand, counting down.
AATTTGATCGTTCAAAAGCTTCATTCTTTATATTCTTATTTGTAAATTTGAAGTTCATAAGATTTATAGGTATGTCAGAGAGGAGCACTTTTAACAGTTTTATTGCCTGGAAAAACAGGAATGTCAAAGAACAACATTTTATTATCTTTTTAAGTTTTCTTGTCGGTATCTTAACGGCAGCGGCAGCACTTATACTTAAAACCATAATTCACTCCATACAATATGTTCTTACACATAACTTCAATGATGCACATGTAAACTTTCTATATTTGATTTATCCGGTAGCAGGTATTCTTATTGCCGGACTCTTCGTAAAATATGTAGTAAGAGATGACATCAGTCACGGAGTTACCAAAATACTCTACGCCATATCTCAGCGTAAAAGCTATATAAAAGCTCACAATATGTATAGCTCTATTCTCGCCAGTTCTGTAACCATCGGTTTTGGGGGATCTGTCGGAGCAGAGGCACCTATTGTATTGACCGGAGCTGCCATCGGTTCCAACCTTGGACGTGCTTTTAAAATTGAACAACGACACTTAATGCTACTCATCGGGTGCGGAGCTGCCGGAGCTATTGCAGGCATTTTCAAAGCACCTATCGCCGGATTAGTTTTTGTTATCGAAGTATTGATGCTCGATCTGACAATGACTACTGTCCTACCCTTACTGGTTACATCACTTACGGCTGCCACTTTTGCCTACATGACCACCGGAACGGGAGCTATGTTTAGATATGCTTATGTCGAAATATTTCATCTCGAACGCATACCTTATGTTATTTTACTGGGTATCTTCTGTGGGCTTGTATCGTTATACTTTACAAGAGCGATGAACGCCATAGAAAACGTATTTCGCAAGCTCAATTACTGGCAGAAATTTGCACTTGGAGGAAGCTTACTAAGCGTGCTTATTTTTCTATTCCCTCCTTTCTACGGAGAAGGGTACGATACAATAGAAGCGTTATTAAGCGGACTTAAAGATAATGAGTCTATAATGAACGGTAGTTTGTTTTACCCTTTGAAAAATTCGTCTTGGGGAATTGTCGGACTATTGATTTCACTCCTTATATTTAAAGTATTCGCATCCAGTGCCACTAATGGCGGAGGCGGTACAGGCGGTATCTTTGCACCTTCGCTATTTTTAGGATGTGTTGCAGGATTCGTATTTGCCTATATACTTAACCACTTTCATTTATCACCATTTCTTCCTCACGAAAACTTTGCTCTTATGGGCATGGCAGGAGTTATGGCTGGCGTTATGCACGCTCCATTAACAGGAACATTTCTTATTGCCGAATTAACAGGGGGATATGAACTTCTATTACCACTGCTTATTGTTTCAACAATTTCATACGCAACGATCAAATTGTTCGAACCACACAGTATATACGCCATGCGTCTTGCTAAAAAAGGAGAGTTAATCACTCACCAAAAAGACAAAGCTGTACTTACTCTGATGGATTTAAAATCGCTGATAGAACATAATTTCCAACCCGTAAATCCGAATATGACTTTGGGGGATATGGTAAAAGTTATTACACAATCGTCTCGAAATATTTTTCCTGTGGTAGACGATGCAGGAAAATTGGCAGGAGTCGTATTGATCGATAACATACGAAACATTATGTTCAGACCCGAATTATATGATAAGTTTAAAATTACTCGCTTTTTAGTATCACCTCCGGCAGTTATAAGCATCAATATGCATATGGAGGAAATCATGTCATTATTTGATAAGACAAAAGCTTGGAATCTGCCTGTTATCGATGAAAATGGAAAATATCTGGGTTTTGTATCTAAATCGAGCATATTAAACAACTATCGAAAAGTACTGGTTGATAACTTCTCTGAACGCGATTAAGCTTTATATAGACGTTTTTATTCAAGCAATAAAAGACGATAAAGACTTGTGATAAATTAAGATATAATAGATTATTTACGACACTTGTGAATATTAATGGATAAAAGAGATTTAAGAATTGTTTTTATGGGTACCCCTGACTTTGCTGTGGCAAGTCTGCGTGTACTAGTCGAGAACAATTACAATGTTGTGGGAGTAATTACTATGCCCGATAAGCCAAGTGGCAGAGGACATAAAATACAATATTCGGCAGTAAAACAATATGCCTTGGAGCAGAATTTACAAATACTCCAACCTGAAAAGCTTAAAAACGAATCTTTTATAGAAGAGTTAAAAGCCCTAAAAGCTGATCTTCAAATCGTCGTAGCATTCAGAATGTTGCCCGAAGTTATTTGGGATATGCCAAGATTAGGTACTTTCAATTTGCACGCTTCATTATTGCCTCAATACAGAGGAGCAGCCCCCATCAATTGGGCCATTATAAATGGAGAAAAGGAAACAGGTGCTACAACTTTCTTCCTGACACATGAAATTGATACAGGTAAAATTATAGCACAAGAACGTATTCCTATCGGTGAATCGGACAATGTCGGAAAAATACATGACGAACTCATGAATATGGGAGCAAGGCTAGTGCAAAAAACAGTAGACTTACTTCTCGATGATAAAGTAGATGCTATTCCTCAAGAACAGTTTATTCAGAATGAAACAGAACTAAAAGCTGCACCCAAAATATTTAAAGAAACATGCCGTATAGATTGGAGTCAATCTGTTGAGCGAATCTACAACCATATCCGAGGGCTATCGCCTTATCCAGTAGCATGGACTGAACTACATTCTCCAGATCAGGAGCCTGTTGCAGCCAAAATATATTCTGCGAATAAAATTCTAACAGAAACACAGCTACCTGTCGGAAGTATTTCAACAGATAATAAAACATATCTACATATTGCCTGTACAAATGGGTTTATAGAGGTCAACGAAATACAACTCCCCGGAAAAAAAGCGATGAGAATAGACGAACTTCTTAGAGGATATAAATTTCCCGCAGAAAGCTATTTTAAATAAAATACACGATCTATACATACTGTTTAAGTACTATAAAATATAAGACAGAATAATGCAGAAAGTAATAAAATCGACTGATCTGAAAACAGATTTAAAAAATATATTATCGGCAATATCTCATGATAAATTATTTATTCTTACAGATAAAAACTCAGAAGCACTTTGTTTTCATCTGATCAATAATTTGGATGAGATAAAGAATGCCGGAAAAATCACAATAGAAGCCGGAGATAATAATAAAAATCTGGAAAGCCTGTCTACAATCTGGGCTTTTCTATGCAACAACGGCGCAACCCGCCATTCGCTTCTTATTAACTTAGGAGGAGGAATGGTTACTGACATTGGTGGATTTGCTGCTGCAAGTTTTAAACGCGGTATAAAATGCGTAAATATACCCACTACTCTACTTGGAGCCGTAGACGCTGCTGTGGGAGGGAAAACCGGTATCAATTTCAACGGTCTAAAGAATGAAATAGGAGCCTTTGCCCCTGCTGAAACCGTATTGATAGACTCTGCATTCTTCAAATCACTGGATCATGCTAATTTCTTATCAGGTTATGCTGAGATGCTTAAGCATGGATTAATCTCGAACGAAACAACCTGGGCGAAGCTTTTAAAATTCGACACACATACTATCGATTACCTCCTTCTGAAAGAATTAGTTGTGGAATCGGTTGAAGTAAAAGAAGATATTGTAGAAAAAGATCCTTTTGAAAAGAATATTCGTAAGTCTTTGAACTTAGGGCACACTATAGGACATGCTTTCGAAAGTTTATCATACACCATGAAACAACCTATGCAACATGGATATGCTGTAGCATGGGGAATTATCTGTGAGTTATATTTATCTCATAAAAAATGTGGCTTTCCTAAAGATAAATTATGGCAAAGCTTAACCTTCATCAAAGAGAATTACGGTACATTTTATTTCAGCTGTGATGAATACGAAGCTCTGTATGAATTGATGAAGCACGATAAGAAAAATGCTTCTGCTGATGAAATCAATTTTACTCTATTATCTGATATTGGTCAATGTTTATTGAATCAAACAGCAAGTAAAGAAGATATTTTTGAATCTATTGATTTCCTTAGAGAATCGGTAGGTTTATAAGGTCTCTGTAATTTTACATATTCAGATATAAGACGCATACATAATAAACAAAAGGAGCTACGTTAATTAGCTCCTTTTTCTATAATAAATAAATAACTAAATATACAATAATATAGCTTTATAATATTGTATAATTTGATAAACACACAAACTAAACATCTTTATAGAACACTAAACTAAATTAACAAAACTATCAGATAAACAACTATTTAAAGAAACTAAACTTCTAATAAAGATAAACTGTAAAGAAAGAATATAAAAAACGACTCTCTAGTTCAAATAGCTTAGCTAATAATGCTATTTTTTCGAAGTAATAACTTAACCTCATCCGAAATAGCTATTAGATAAATTAAATAAGCTATTTAGGGGTTTTGAAAGTATAACACCAATTCGGTCATAAAAGTTTAGTAAACAAAGATTTCAGCTATAAAAATAACATTTTTAACTATCTGAGATTTTCATATTATAGAACAGCTATATCCCTCCCTCTGTGCTTTTTTAGAATGCTTATGAGCTTAAAAAAGATACTCCCATACTTTCGAGAAAGTATGGGAGTATCCGTATTATAATATATAATATTATTGAACAATCACTTTTATGCCATTTGTATTAGATACAAATTCGGGAGCATACATACATTGTATCGAAGTTATTCCATTGGAATACTCACCACTACGATTTACATATACAGGATATTCAAAAACATAAGTACCTTTTTCCAAATGATCAAAGAAGAAATTAGTAGATGCATCTTTTGTCGATTGATAATAGTAAGTATTATTTTGCCATCTTATACCGGACAATGTTTCTATAGGTTCGAAACAAGAAGCCCTCATATCTTTTAAATGTACAAACTCCATATCACGATCTACTCTAACAGTCAAACGCATCACTACTTTATCTCCAACTTTTAAAGGATTAGATTCGGTAACCTCAACTAAAGTCTTCCCTTTATCTGATGCTTTTTCTACAAATAATTTCTTATCGATGTTCAACTCACCTTTTTGAGTCGTAATCTTATCAAGATCTTCGTAATATTGCCAATACATGGCTCCCCATGCAGGTCCGTCTCCTGATTTTTCAATTTTCACATTACCCATCGATGAAGATATTTGGTCACCTAGCCATGATTGCTTAATGTAGTCTGTACCCAATTCTTTATCCGATGAGTCAATTAATTGATTATTTACAAATATCTTAGACTCTCCACTTGTTGTAAACCAATCGTTACCGGTACTCAAAAGAGCATAGATAGCATCAATAGTAGCATGAGTAGATTCCCAAACCTGAGTTTGTTTTTGTTTCAGCAGCCACTGTTTCATTAAATCCAGATCCTTTACAGATGCTTTTGTTTCTTGAAAAGCTTCCATTATGAAGGAATGAACAGTTACAGCAGAATTACTCATAAAGGCATTGCTGGTATTATTTGACCAGAACATTCCCATTTCGTCATTAATGGTTGCATGCTCTCGAATCGAGTTCATTATTTTGTCACTCATCACTTTATTGCCATTATTCACAGATAGAACTGCAAGCAACGATCGTTCATAAAGATTCAGGTTAGTCCAATTTTTCTCAACCACAGAAGTATAGAATTTCTCAGCCTCTCTTGTAGCTTGATCAATCGGAATATCTCTATAATTTGACCTTACATACAAGTATTCAAGCTGATTAGTAGAAATATTAGTTATTTTCGCCCAATCTTTATTATACTTCTTCAAGTTTTTATAATCTTCCAATATTTGAGCATCAATATACTTCAAAGCATTCATTTGCATAATACGTACTTCTTCAGGATACTCAACAGCATTGAGTTTTACAAGTTCTGAAAATCCGTATAGTATATATTGTGTCATACTTCGGCTCGAGTACATACCTTTATACCAAGACCAACCTCCATCTGGATTTTGCAATTCCTGTAATTTAGCTATAGCCTGACTGGTTTGCATACTGGTATTATTCAGATCAAATAGTAACGAAAGACGATTCATTTGTTCTGTTTCATCTTTTGCATCTAAAACCCAAGGAGTTTCTTCTAACAGTATAGCTTTCAGTTCTTCGTTCTTTTGCAGTTTCGAAACAAGCGTTTCTTTATTTCCTCCTTGTTTTTTCCATGCATCAATCATTGTAGCAACCTTAGGATACTGTTTCATTATAAACGAGCCCAAAGTATTTACGCAATAGCTGGCAAACCAATTTACAGCATTCTCATTCGTAGGATTACTCAAAACGGGTAAAGCTTGTACAGCATACCAAGCCGGATTGCCTGTATATTCGAGAGTCAGGCGATAATTAGACAATGTATTGGATTTGTTATTCACAAATTTATCAAATGTGAAATCTTTAGTCTGACTACCATTGACATTCATTGTCATACTTTCTGTTACCAGCATCCTGTTAGGAAGTACCGGCATTACATGCTGTTCACCATCGCTAAAAGATTCGCTTTCGGCAATAATACGACAACCTAACATATCTATATTCGATGGAACATCAAATAACCATGCAACTGATCCCGAAGCATCTTTTTCTAAATTAAAATACTGATACTGATTAGCTACTACAATTGTACTTGGCTTATCAGTCAATGGATCGAAGAACTCAATCTTAACTCTTCCACTAACAGCTTTATCCGACAAATTAGATATTTTAGTAGATATACTCGTTTTATCACCTTCACGCATAAAACGAGGCATATTAGGAGTAACCATAAGTTCTTTACGAGACACGGTTGATGCAACCAAATTTCCTATATTTAACGATTTATCATAAGCCAAAGCTCTGAAACTCCAAGTTGTATTACTTTCAGGAACTATAAAACTTATAATTGTTTCCCCGTTTTTATCTGTTTTTAATTGTGGATAGAAAAAAGCTGTTTCATTGAAATTACTTCGAATTTGTGGAGCAGATTTATTTATTCCATTACCCTCAGAAACAGCCATATCCTCTTCTATGACGGGAGATGTGAATTGAATATTCTCATCTAATTGCACTTTACTGACAGCCTCTGTTACGACACTAGCTCCGGCACCGGCACCAACATTCCAGTCAGACCAGAAATCATTAGTTTTAAAATCTGCGGGAGCGGGAGCCATAGCCATTGCCCCTCTAAGACGAAGACCTGAATTAAAACCATAGAAATTAAAACCAAACCAATTTAATCGATCCCAATTAAATGGCTTATAATCATATTTATTGGTTACCCTAAATGAAGATGAACCATTAACAGTACCAAAAGCAGATCCTATTTCGAATGGTCTGGGATAAATGGACTCTCTATATTGAGGATCAAATCGCCAAATGTTTGGTGAACTTAACTGATCTAATGAACTATCGTACATAGATGCTAGTAATTCCGCAAAAGCGGGTTTATTTTGATTATCTCTGACAGATATTCTCCATTCTTCTTGTTGACCGGGGCGAAGTTTATCTCTGAACACTTCAAATTTCAACTTCAATTCTTTAGCTTCCTCTGATTTAGTAAGTATTACTTGCTGTATATATGGCTTTTCATCTATTACATAAGTAAATACAGCTGATATCTGATCACCATACTCATCCTTATAAGGAATGACAAATTTTTTATTTGCATTACTTAATTCTAAATGTTGACGTTCTAGTAGTTTATCCCCTTTTAGTAAGTCATAAAGAATAGTCGCATTCTTAGCTGACACTCCCAAAATTAGTTCAGCATTCTTAGACGCATTAAAAGTAGTTTGCTCTTTTATAAACCACTCATTCGTATCAATGGGTGGATTCTTATCATCTAAAGAATAAAGAATAAAATAATTACGAGATACTACATCTCTCCACTTATCATCTTTGGTATTTAAAGATAAAAGATATTTTGCTGATGGTAGTTTGGCAATTACTGTTTTCAGATCAAAAGTGGCAGTATCAGTCGTAAAATTGCCCGATAACACTTCTGCTTTTATGCTATCATTAGGTAACACACTATATACTGTATAAGTACCTTTTGTATGAATAGACTGTCCATTAAGGTTAGTAGCGGTTACATGAATCTTCTCCTTAGATGATTTTTCTAACTGAATAGGAATATTGGCTGATAATATCATCGATACATCGCCAATAACAAAGTTATAGTCTCCTCTCTGTGTTTCTCCATTTATATCAGTCACTTCGGCTTCAACCGAGAAATTAAAGATATTATTGTTAAATAAGCCTACGGGAGAGTCGTTTAACGGAGCTGTGAAAATAATTTCGAATGATCCGTCATCTTTAGTCGTAACCGTTCCATTTGCTATATTTTCAGTAGCAGAAGGAAACCACCATCTAAAAAAAGAGCTTTTAGTAATATTATATTCTACATTAGCTCCCTGGACTTTAGCTCCCGAATAGTTCTCGGCATGTCCTGTCAGTTTTACGACATCACCAAAAGCATAGCTCTTCTCTATTGGGTCGAATGTTACTTGAAAAGTGGGACGTTTATATTCTTCAACACTAAAATATTGGGAAGTCTCCCCCACTTCTATTCTGTATTGTCCCGAAAGCCCGGTTTGAGGTAATACAAATTCACCTGCCAATGAGCCAAATTCATTTGTAGATAGTATTTTCTCTGTAACTAACTGATTATTTACATTGTATAAAGCTACTTTATATTGTTTGTTTGCATTCAGCAAAGTGCTTGTTTTATTCACTTGCTTAGCTGATATCGCTTTAAAGTATACTGTTTGACCGGGACGATATATACTTCTATCCATAAAAACATCTATGACTTCATCATTCAATGTTGGAGAATATACCGAAGTATTAGCAAAATATTCGTAATCAGGAAGCTCTACACCATCTTTACTTATTCTGTATACATACCTAAAATTATCCTGCGTTTTATCTGCCGCCAACAATTTGGTAATATCATAAGTTACAAATCCATCCGCATTGGTTTTTACTTCATCCACTTTGGTGTATTTCTGAGGAGACCACGATACTGCATAAACAATGATTGAAGCATCTTTCATTGGTCTCCCTGTAATACGATCGACAACATAAAATTCATATTTATTTTCGCCTGCAACTCTTGCAAAATTAGCAATGGGCGAAATACTGAACGAGAAGAAACCATCTTCTGATTTATCGGCAGCTTTCTTATCAAAATCAGCAATTATCTCATAATTGCCCGGTTTATCTAAATCAATAGTGAACTCTTGCTCTTCATTAGAGTAAGTAGTTTTAGGATTGAGAATTATTTTTTCGGTCTTTACAATCGTTTTTGTCTTTTTGTCCCTCACTTTGATTGTCATATCTTTCAAATTCTTATACTGTAATTTGAAAGTCTTATTTTTATTATCCGGATGATATACCGAGGGGCCATCTACTCTGGCATATGGGTTTTCAAGTGACGCTAATTTACTTTTAAGCAGATCAATCCTCCGGTAATTGGGATATTTAGTCAAACCATACTGGCACCAATCATATATTTTTTTATTGTTTCCGTCATTCGCAGGTGTTACATTAAAATAATTCCTCCTCGAAGGGTTATTACGGTTCAAGTCATCGATAAGAGCATTTAAAATCTCCACATTATAATCGTATGCCTCATTTCGTTTTTCTAATGACAATAGAAAATTATAGGCATGTTTGGTTCGATATGCTTCTGACTGTCCCGATAGATAATTATTCCTCTGTAATTCAACCAGAACAACAGACTCATTCATATTTCGATTAAGAAGAGACTGAAGAAAGTCCTTGTAATATTGCAGAGTTATGAGATTCTCATCTCCACTAAAATCTAGCTTGACAAAACCCTCGGTATCTACAGCCAAATCACCTATTTGCATCTTTTTGTTTGCCAAAGCTTTTTGAAACAAAGATGCCTGATTGCGGGCTGAAGTTATTCTAAACGATTGATCAATAGCTCGATTAATCAAGAAGTCGTAAAGAGTCGGATATAATCTTTGAGAATCATCTCCCAATTCAATAATATCTTTATATGACTTCGTGGTTTGTTTCAACAAAGAAGGTTGATCTTTTACTGAAGCAGCTAAATTTTGCAATGCTTTTTCTTGAAATATGTTCTTAGACCACTCTTTCATATCGTCAGGTACAAAACCTACAATATCGGTTCTTTGATCAATAGTCCACCTGTCTGCATTATAATAGTTCAAATATAATTCGGCTAACATCGAGTGCAGTAATGCCTTGTCATTTACATCCGTAGAATTAGCTATTAGATTCTCTAAATCAGTAAATAGCTGAGTGTTTTCTTGTTTATCGGTAGCTACCTTATACTTATTTTTGTAGATTAAGGCTTTTATAACTTGCGGGGTATTCTTATCAGCCACTGCTTGCTTTAGAATTTCGTCCACTACACCGGTTGCTGATTTTGGCAAATCGTCTTTTTCAAACTTTTGCATCTGCGTCCATTGTTGTTCATATGTTTTCATAGAACCTCCGTTTTTTAAAGTCTGAGAGAATACTCCTATGGATAAGAGTAACGACAGACCTAAAATTAATCGCTTCTTCATATTCTAGTTATTTTGCGTTTCCAAATTAAGTTTCTATCCTCACGAAAAGAAATTTATTACTGCTGTCCTTAAATAGGGAAAAATGTAAGGAAAATTCCATACACAGACCTCTACTTTTAACCTTTACAGCTATTAGTTACCAGTTGTTAACAGTAGTATGGCTATCAAATTATCACTTTGATAACCGATGGGGCGATGATAAACATATATACAATACTGGTTCTGCGTTTGAAAATAATTTCCTTCGACTAAAGATGTGGTATAGTCTTTTCCTGATTTTGCCAAGTATTGATAATTATATGCACCTTGTTTCAACAACATGGCTCCATGATACTCTTTTTGGTTATAATCATATGTCATCAAAGACTTCTCATTGAATATATCATTCGTAAAAGCACCATTTAAATAAATGGGTTCTAAAAAAGGGTTATCAGCTTTTAATGTGAAATTCGTCATAAAATAATCGGCTTCGGTATCAGCATCTCTTCCTTCTGCATTTCGAATAAAGAAACGTCCGTCCTGATCTCTATCGTATACATACACTCTTCCTGCCCTGATTTTGTCGGGAACTAGGTATGTATAATAATAAGGTCTTATATACTTAGTAGATGCTATATTCAGTCCATTAAATCTGTAGCTTATCGATTCAAATCGGCGGTACTCATTACCCGCTTCAAATATTAAGTCTTTATTGAATTCATAAACCAGACGATTCCCTTGTACAAAAGTTGGTTTAACGAATGACTTTTGATTATCCAATCTGTTATTCTGACGAATAAATACTTTCAGATCGGAGAAAACATCCCTGATCCTTAAATTGGTAGTATTAATAGCAAACGATAGTTGTTGATGCTCTTTATTACTGTCGATATCAGTATTAGATGAAACCGAGCCTGTAACCGAAACTTCGGGATTTAAAATAGAAAAACAAGCTGTCAGTAAAATTTTATCGGGATTGTCTTCTTCATACACTTCAACAGCATAATTACCTGAAAGTCTGATTCGCTGCCTCTCATTCGGTATTTCGAGATTGAAGTTCATATAATCTACAGTCGTATTCATGGATTGAGCAAAATCTTCAATCAAAATATCATTGAAACCATCTACATACTCTATATCCATAAGTTTTGAGCGAGTCCAGTCAGCATAACAATTAACAAGCCGATAACGCAAAGGCTTATAAGAATTAGGACCCAGCCGATCGAAGTTTATCTGAATATAATCGTTATTATTTAATTGAATAATGGGTAACCTTTTCCAATCTCCACCTGCATTAACCTGTATAGTATGTATTTCGCCCGACAAAGCTTGTGTTTTATAAGCCTGTCCATACATAGAAGTGGATAATACTACAAATAAGTAAAATAATAGGAATATACGATGTTTCATAGGAAAGCTTTCTTTTTGCATACTAAAGTAATAATAACAAACAAGACATAGAGTAAGTTTACATTAAACTTATACAAACCTTACTATTCAGAATTCTCTTTATGCCTATTTTTTACCATCTTTATGGAATCTAAGAACTTGTTATCTCTATTTAATAAATATACTTACAAAGGTGTACAATTTTAAAACCTCAAAATTAGTCATTATGAAATATACAATTAAACCAATAAGTATTATAGCAGGAATCTGCCTCCTACTATCGTGCTCTAATAAATCACAAAAAGAAACTTCGGCACAATTGAACGAAGAAGTATACGCTATTGATGCATTATCTGAAGAGAAAGCAGCCGACACATCAACCCCCATCAATTTTATAAGTTCATCTGCTGCTACCAATTATGATGATGGTATACATCAGTTTATTCGCACTGCACAAATGAAGTTCAGGGTAAAAAGCGTTCCTGAAGCAACCTACACGATAGAAAATATTATCATCAAGCATAAAGGTTTCATTATACGATCAGCAATCAGTAACGAAAACAGTTACTCCACAACAACAAACATATCTAAAGATTCATCTCTGGTAACTTATCACAGTAATTTAATTGCCGACTTAAAACTAAGAGTTCCTCGTACGCAATTGGATACTGTACTTAAAGAATTGGCTCCGCTTGCTCTTGAGATTGATTATAGAACCATAGAAGCAAATGACGTTACGTTACAACTACTCTCCGAAAAGCTGAAACAAGAACGTCTAAATAAAAAAGAAAAACGAGTATCTACTGCCATAGATAATAATGGAAAGAAATTAGATAGTGTAATAGATGCCGAAGAGGTATTGGATAATACAATTGATGATGCTAACAAAACAAAGCTAGCAGAATATGACATCAAGGATCAGATAGAATATAGTAGTATTAATATTAAGCTATATCAAAGCACCACTAATTATCAAGAAAAGGTATTACGCGAAAAACCAACAGAAGAATATAAGCCAAGTTTGGGTGAACAGGCTATAGAGGCATTACATAACGGTTGGATTATTATCAGTACGTTATTTATCTTCTTACTAAATATATGGCCTATTATCTTAATAGCAGTTTTAGCATGGATACTTTACTCTAAATACAAAAAGAGAAAAGACTAACCAGCATATACAGAAATAGCCGTACAAAACACTGTACGGCTATTTTTATTTACATGTATTTAATCAAGAAGATAATACTCTTTTCTTAGCTAAGAATTCTTTAATTCCTCCGATATGTTCACGAACTTTTTTGTCCGAAAACTCGAATACTTTGGTTACTAATCCATCCAAGAAATCACGGTCGTGAGATACCAATATCACAGTACCATCATAATCCAGAAGGGCGTTTTTCAAAACCTCTTTCGTCTTTAAATCGAGGTGATTGGTAGGCTCATCGAGAATCAGCAGGTTCACAGGTTCAAGCAATAATTTAATCATTGCCAATCGAGTACGCTCTCCTCCTGACAGGACTTTTACTTTCTTATCCGAATCGTCTCGGTTAAACATAAAAGCTCCCAATATACTACGGATCTGCGTACGGATATCTCCTTCGGCAACACGATCAATAGTTTCAAAGACAGTAAGGTCTTCATCCAACAAATCAGCTTGATTTTGAGCAAAATAACCTATAGTAATGTTATGCCCCAACATCATAGTTCCTTCATATGGAGTTTCGCCCATCACACATTTAACAAAGGTCGATTTACCTTCACCGTTTTTTCCGGCTAGAGCAATTTTCTCGCCTCGTTCTATCATTAAATTGGCATGCTCAAAAACCAGATAATCGTCATACTTCTTAGTAACCATATCCACTGTTAACGGGTAAGTACCCGAACGTGTAGCAGGTTGAAATTTAATACGAATCGAAGAACGGTCTTCTTCGTCAATCTCTACCCTATCGAGTTTCTCTAACTGACGAACACGGCTTTGCACCAAAGTAGCCTTAGCTGCCTGAGCACGAAATCGTTCTATAAATTCTTCGATCTCCTGTATTTGTTTTTGCTGAGCTTCCCACGCATGTACTTGTTGTTGACGGCGTTCTTCTCTCAATTCCACATATTTAGAGAAATTTACCTTATAGTCATAAATCTTACCTAAAGTCAATTCGATAGTACGTGTAGTTACAGCATCAATAAAGGTACGGTCATGCGAAATAAGTACCACTGCATTTGCCTGAGTAGTTATAAAATCTTCTAACCACTGTATAGATTCTATATCCAAGTGATTGGTAGGCTCATCCAGTAGCATTATATCAGGCTTACGAAGAAGCAATTTAGCCAATTCAATACGCATACGCCATCCACCGCTAAATTCACTGGTTGGTCTGTCCAGATCATCACGTTTAAAACCAAGCCCCATCAGAGTTTTCTCTACCTCACCATCAAAATTTGTATCTTCGATATTTGCCAATCTTTCATGAGCATGAGTAAAATCGTCCAATAACTTCGAGTAATCGTCCGATTCGTAATCGGTGCGAGTCTCCAACTGACGGTTCATCTCTTCGATGAGTGCCTCCAGATCATAAATCTGAGAGAAAGCAAGCGAAGCCTCCTCACGTACAGTTCTGTCATCCGAAACCTGCATAACCTGAGGCAAATATCCGATAGTCATCCCTTCGGGACCCGAAACCGATCCTTGGTAGCTTTTGTTAACCCCTGCAAGTATTTTAAGCATGGTACTTTTTCCGGCACCATTCTTACCCACAAGAGCTATACGGTCTTTAGCGTTTATTATAAAATTTATATTGTCAAAAAGAGTTTTTCCTCCAAACTCTACCTTAAGTGATTCAACTATCAGCATGTACTTTTTTATTCATTATCTTAAAACGAGGTGCAAAGGTAAGTAATTTGAAGATAAGGTCACAGACCTTTTATTATTTTCCTTTCTTCTAGGCTTCTTATCGTGCCCAAAATGTAAATTTGAGTAGCTTTAGTAACGCTACTTTATTCTAAAAATAGAACAAGTGTAAGTATAACTTAAAAAACAGCATCAGATTTAATTTAGAGCAAGGGAATACAAGTTTTTTTTGTATTTTTGCTCATCTTTATTCAGTATACATATTTATGTACTATAAAGATATATAAGTATTCATTTTTTAATCTAGCATACAGAAATGAAAGTTCTCAAATTTGGTTCTACTGCCATTGCAAGTCCCGAGAGACTCAAAATAGTTACTAAACTAGTTAGTCAAATACCTAATAGTATTGTAATTCTTTCTGCTATGGCGGGTACAACCGGTCAATTGGAAGAAATTTCTGATTATTTGTACAAAAAGAACCCGGAAGGAGCTAATGAATCAATTAATCGTCTGGAAAAGGAGTATCTCGAAAAAATTGAAGAACTTTATTCAACACAAGATATAAAAGAGAAAGCTCAGTTTTTTGTAAAAGAAAAGATGTCGTACATCCGCTCGTTTACAAACGACCTATTTACACTTTTCGAACAGAGAATAGTACTGGCACAAGGTGAGCTTTTAAGCACTGGTATTTTTACTCTAATGCTAAAAGAATTAGATATTAAAGCGTTGGAGCTTTATGCTAAAGACTTTATTAGAGTAGATAAAAAGCAGGAACCCGATTCTACTTTTATTCGAAAAAATCTAAAAGCATTATTAGAGCAAAACAAAGATACTGACATTTTTGTTACTCAGGGATATATTTGCCAGAATGCTTACGGCGAAATTGATAACTTCCAATTTGGAGGCAGCGATTATTCGGCATCACTCATAGGAGCTGCTATTCAGGCAGAAGAAATACAGATATGGACAGGTTTTGATGCTTTATATGGCAACAATTCACAATTGATATCCAATACAAATATTGTACATCATATAAATTTCGACGAAGCGGCAGAGCTTGCATACTTCGGTGCTAAAATATTGCATCCGATGTGTATTCTCCCTGCCAAGATGGCGAATATTTCAGTACGATTATTAAATATATATAATCCTGAAGGTAAGGGTACGCTTATCTCAAACCAGACTGAAAAGGGCAAAATTAAAGCAATAGCCTCTAAAGACGGTATAACTGTTATCAATATCAAATCGAGCAGAATGTTACTTGCTCATGGATTCTTGAGAAAAGTTTGTGAAATATTCGAAAATCAT
Organism: Dysgonomonas sp. HDW5B; assembly: GCF_011299335.1. Taxonomy (GTDB): domain Bacteria; phylum Bacteroidota; class Bacteroidia; order Bacteroidales; family Dysgonomonadaceae; genus Dysgonomonas_A. The sequence goes on along the minus strand of NZ_CP049858.1, from coordinate 3,704,374 downwards.
CAAACCTCTATTGATATGCTCACCACTTCGGAAGTAGGTGTGGCTGTTACCATCGACAATCCTAAGTATCTGACTGAAATTACAGATGAATTAAAAAAATTAGGAGTAGTAACTGTAGATAAAAACATGACGATTATATCGGTTGTAGGTGATTTGAACTGGGAAAATGCAAGCCTCGAAGCAGAGGTTCTGGATGCCATAAAAAATGTACCTATCAGAATGATTTCATACGGAGGAAGCAGTTATAACATATCTTTCATCATCAAAGAAGTTGATAAAGACAAAACATTACAATCGCTTAATAATAAAATATTTTAGGTCACAAGCCTATTCTATTATTTAAAATATATCATTTAATATTTTTCATTTACTTAATAACAATATATGACAAAAGGAACATTTCCGGTTGAAAGCTTTAAAGGGCTCGAAACTCCTTTCTATTATTACGATGTCAATCTGCTAAAAGAAACTCTATCAATAGTTAAGGAAATAACTCACAAGTACGGTTACGTACAGCATTATGCGGTAAAAGCAAATGCAAATCACAGAATACTACAAATAATTGCTGCTGCCGGATTTGGAGCAGACTGTGTTAGCGGTAATGAAGTTAAAGCTGCTATCAATGCAGGTTTCCCAGCTTCGAAGGTCGTTTTTGCCGGAGTTGGTAAAACTGACAAAGAAATCAATCTTGCATTAGATTATAATATTTTCTGTTTTAATGTTGAATCGCTACCTGAGTTAGAAGTAATTAACGAATTAGCCGAGAAAAAGAGTAAAACGGCATCTGTAGCCATTCGTATCAACCCGAATGTAGACGCTCATACTCACGAATACATTACAACTGGACTGAACGAAAATAAATTTGGATTTTCGATGTCTTCTTTACCTAAAGTATTTGCTAAGATCAGAACTCTAAAAAATATCGAATTGATAGGTATTCATTTTCACATCGGATCGCAAATAACAGAGGTAGATACATTTGCTCCATTGTGCGACCGTGTAAACGAATTGCAAACTCAATGCGAAAACGAAGGAGTTACACTTAAGCATATTAATGTAGGCGGAGGATTAGGTATCGATTACGATGATCCTAATACAAATCCAATCTCTGATTTCAAAAATTACTTTGATCTTTTCAATAGTAACCTTGAATTGAGAAAAGGGCAAACCCTTCATTTCGAACTAGGTCGTGCTATTGTTGCACAATGCGGTTCTCTAATCTCAAGAGTTACCTATGTAAAAGAAGGCGAAAGCAAAAAATTCGTAATCCTGGATGCAGGTATGACCGATTTAATCCGCCCTGCTTTGTATCAGGCATATCACAAGATAGAAAACATATCATCTGACCTCCCAGCTCAACAATATGACGTAGTAGGTCCTATATGTGAATCCTCGGATTGTTTTGCTAAAGATTACGATCTGAATAAAACTAAAAGAGGAGACTTCGTTGCTCTTCGTTCAGCAGGAGCTTATGGCGAAATAATGGCTTCGCAATACAATTGCAGAGAAATACCTAAAGCTTATCTATCGGATAGTCTCTAAGTAAAAAAACTGTATATCAATATTTAAAGAAAGTCAAGAATGATCTGATCTTGGCTTTCTTCTGTTGTTAAGTCACTGATTTTTTTTATTGCCTTGGTTAGCTTTATAAACCATGCTTGTTATAGTTGAATACTATGGCAAAACATATTTTGGTACTTATATAAATTCTGATGGAACAATTCTTATCATATTTCACACTTGATGTTATTGGAATAGCACTACTATCAACACTACTGATAATGCTTTTTATCCAGATATATTTTTATCTGGCATATTATAAGAAACCTTTATCGTATTTAAAACAGATAGCTGATACGCATGAAGAAATAACTCCTTTGCCGTCGGTTTCTGTAATTATTGTAGCAAAAGATGAATCCGAGAACCTCGCAAAATGTCTCCCTTCTATTCTTAATCAGGATTATCCCGATTATGAAGTGATCGTAGTAAATGATGGGTCAACGGACGAAAGTGAATTTCTTCTGAAAAATTTAAAAAGAGAATATCCATTTCTATATAGTACCTTTTCTCCTTATTCCGATGCAAACGAAACTATTCAGAACAAAGTATTACCTCTTACCATCGGTATAAAAGCTGCACGCAAAGACATTTTATTATTTACCGAAGCCGATTCTTTACCAATGACTAATCAATGGGTAAAATCGATGGTAAACAGCCTTGCAAACAAAGATATAGTAGTTGGATATAGCCGTTTTACCGAAAGTGAAGACTTCAGTAATAAAACAGCCTTATTTGATAACTTAATATTTACCTTGCAATATATGTCGATGGCTATTAAGAACAAACCGTTTGCAGGTCTTTACAAAAACCTAGCTTACAGAAAACATCTGTTTTTTGATAATAAAGGTTTCTCGGCAACACTTAACTATGATAATGCCGAAGAGGTGTTTGTAAACTATATTATGACCGACAATAATACAGCCATAGCTTTATCACAGGATAGCTATGTATCAACTGAACTTGATAATTTTTCTCATTGGAGAAAGATCAAGACGGCATACAGCAGAGCCAAATTCAATTTCAAGGGTTTCACAGGAGGCATATTTTCACTTGAAACCCTTTCAAGATATCTATTCTACTTACTCACTATTGCTTCGATTATTTACTCTATAGTATCGCAGCTTTGGGTATATTTAGGTGCTGCCATTCTATTATTTATAATCAGATATATAATACAAATAGTAGTATTGAATAAAGCGAGTGATCATTTCTTAACAAATAGATTTCACTTAAGTTTACCTTTTCTAGATCTAATTCAACCTTATTATAATTCTTACTTCTCCAGAATATCGAAGAATAAAAAGAGACGTAAAAAATAAATACAGAAAAAAGCTCATTGAAATTCAATGAGCTTTTTTACGGAACAAAACTATTATAATAATAAAACTAATACTCAAAAATCCTATTTACAAATCCGTAATCGGGCTATACTTCGGCACAAGCGATTTCATAACAGTCCATCCAATCAGATATGCCACAGCACATACCGAAAAGATGATAAAATAGCCGGCCTCTTCACCCTTGAAGCCCATAAATACCATCTGAGTCTCACCCGCATGATCGAAGAGCACACCCGAACCCTTATTAATCAGGAACGAACCCACACCACCGGCCATACCACCAATACCCGTAATAGTAGCAATAGCCTTCTTAGGGAACATATCACCCACTGTCGAGAAAATATTAGCAGACCAAGCCTGATGAGCAGCACCCGCAATACCGATAATAATAACAGGAAGCCAGTACGATACACTGCCCAAAGGCTGAGCAAACAAAGCCAGTAACGGGAAGAAAGCAAAGATCAACATCGCCTTCATACGACCCGCATACGGATTCATGCCCTTCTTATCCACAAAATAAGTAGGAAGCCATCCCCCGATAATAGAAAGAAGCGTAATCAGGTACAATACAAAAATGGCTAACTGACCTTCAGGGTCAGACGACTTAATACCGTATACCGAACTCAGGTAAGCAGGCGTCCAGAATAAGAAGAACCACCATACACCATCTGTCATAAACTTACCGAAAGCAAAAGCCCAGGTCTGTCTGTATTTAAAACAATCCAGAAACGAAATCTTTCTGCCGTCATGCGCTTTCTTGGTAGCTTCATCCATACCCTCGCTCCCGTCCAGATCCTGTTGGATATAAGCCAGCTCAGCAGCATTGACTTTCGGATTTTTCTCAGGTTTCTTGTAAATAAATACCCAGAACCCCATCCACACAAATCCCAGTACTCCGATAATGATAAAGGACATTTCCCATCCCCATTTAGCTGCAATGAAGGGAATAGATATAGGTGCAGCCAGTGCTCCTACAGTAGCCCCTGCATTGAAGATACTGGTAGATAATGCCCTGTCTTTCTTCGGAAAGTATTCTGCTGTAGCTTTAATGGCTGCCGGAAAGTTTCCTGCTTCCCCTATTGCCAGTACCAGACGGGCAAAGATAAACAGGGTCACACTTACCGATGCTACCATAGCACCGTCTCCTACCATGGATATGGCTTGGCGGGCTCCTTCGAATCCTACAAACCATTCTCCTGCTGTTATACCTGATGTGGCTATTCCACAGAAGGCATGTAAACAGGCTCCCAGTGACCAGATACCGATTGCCCATAGGAATCCTTTCTTGGTATCCATCCAGTCGATAAAGCGTCCTGCAAAGAGCATGCTCAGGGCATAGAAGATGGAAAACAAAGCGGTGATATTACCGTAATCGTTGTTTGTCCAGTGAAACTCGGGGGCGATAAAGTCTTTCCAGGTCAGGGAGAGTACCTGCCTGTCGAGATAATTGATCGTGGTTGCAAAAAATAACATGGCACAGATGGTCCACCTGTAGTTGGTCATTTTTTGTGTGGGTTGATTAGGTGTATTCATTTATAGGTATTTAAAGGTTTAAGGTCTAAGATCTAAGACCTTTTTATTATTTTCTTAAGGCATATTTCAAATTATAAGGGGCTGCCGTTTTATATCCAAACAAAGTATTAAGAGGGTCTGCGACCCCGGGCTTTTGCTATAATAGCCAGTGCTTCTTTACTCATGCGGGTTATTTCCGCCCAGTTTTTAGCTGCTATTACTTCTATGGGAAAGAGGTTGGAGCCCATTCCTACGCAGGTTACTCCGGCTTCGATCCATTTGGTAAGATTCTCCTCTGTGGGTTCTACTCCGCCTGTTACCATGATACTTGACCAGGGCATGGGGGCTTTTACGTTTTTAACGAAGGTGGGGCCTCCGACGTTTCCGGCGGGGAATACTTTGACTACTTCGGCTCCCAGTTCTTGTGCGTATCCTATTTCTGATACGGATCCGCATCCGGGTATGTAGGCTACCTGGCGACGGTTGCATACTTTAAAGATGTCGGGATTGAGTAAGGGGCCTACTACGAAGTTGGCTCCGAGTTGGAGGTAGAGGGAGGCGGTGCCTGCGTCTACGATGGAGCCTATGCCGAGTATCATATCGGGGCATGCTTGGGCGGACCATTTGACTAGTTCAGCGAAGATTTCATGGGCGAAGTCGCCTCTGTTGGTGAATTCGAAGGCTCTGACGCCTCCGTCATAGCAGGCTTTGACTACTTGTTTACTGGTTTCCAGGTCTTGGTTGTAAAAGACGGGTACCATGCCTGTTTGGGCCATCGCCTGGCAGGCTTCTATACGACTGAATCGGGACATATGTTTGTTCGTTTTATTGAATGATATTATTATTTATAGGAAAAAGTAGATATGTAATCTATAAACTCTGAAAGGTCATTCGTTCAAGGCATTACATATCTACTTAGTGTAAAGATGTGTATTTCAATAAGTATTAGATTATATATTTTGTCATTATCTGGATACCCTTCCCGAACCATCGCCTTTCATCAGGTTCTCCACTTCCGAAACAGTCACTAAGTTGTAATCACCATAAATAGTATGTTTCAGACAAGAGGCTGCCACTGCAAATTCAAGGGCTTTTTGATCGTCTTGGGGGTAAGTGATCAGTCCGTAAACTAGTCCTCCCATAAAGGAGTCTCCTCCGCCTACTCGGTCTACGATGTGACTGATATCGTATCGTTTGGATTGGTATAGTTTATCCGAGTATAAACATCCTCCCCAGGTATTGTGATTGGCATTGATGGAGCCTCGCAGGGTAATGATTACTTTTTTGGCTCTGGGGAACTTCTTCATCATCTGGGTACATACGGATTCGAATTCGGCTGCGTTTACTTCTCCGCCTGTATGGGCTACGTCAAAGCCTTCGGGTTTGATTGAGAATACTTTTTCTGCGTCTTCTTCGTTTCCGAGTATGATGTCGCATCCTTCTACGAGTGCGGGCATTACTTGGTCGGCTGTTTTACCGTATTTCCACAGGTTTTTGCGGTAGTTCAGGTCGGTGGATACGGTTACTCCCATTTCATTGGCTATTTTGATGGCTTCGAGGCAGGCGTCTGCGGCTCCTTGTGAGAGGGCGGGTGTGATTCCTGTCCAGTGAAACCATTGGGCGTCTTTGAAGATTTCTCTCCAGTTGATCATGCCGGGTTTGATTTCGGCTATGGCTGAGTTTGCTCTGTCATAGACTACTTTGGAGGCTCTGGCTACGGCGCCTGTTTCGAGGAAGTAGATGCCTACTCGGTCTCCGCCTCTTTGTATGTTGCTGGTTCCTACGTTGTATTTGCGTAGGTCTGAGATACACCATTCTGCGATGTCATTTTTTGGTAGGCGGGTTACAAAGTCGGTGGGTATGCCGTAGTTGGATAGGGATACGGCTACGTTGGCTTCGCCTCCTCCGAAGGTGGCATTCAGATTAGTGGATTGGATAAAGCGTTGATAGCCGGGTGAGGATAGGCGTAACATGATTTCGCCGAAGGTGACTACTTTTTTCATAGCGTGGGATGTGTATTAGAAATTAGTTAATGATTAATTTGCATATAGAGTTTTAGCAATCCCCATTTCAAGACCTCTCAATTCAGCTAGACCTCTCAATCGACCGATACAAGAATATCCGGGATTTGTTTTCTTATTCAAATCATCAATCATTTGATGTCCATGATCGGGACGGAAAGGGATTGAAATCTTTCGTTTTTGTTGTATTTCCAATAAACCTCTCATTACAGAATACATATCGACATCACCTTCCAAATGATTAGCTTCATAGAAGTTACCCTCTACATCTCGTTGCGTAGCTCTCAGGTGAACAAAATTCACTCTATCACCAAGATTTACAATCATTTTAGGGAGGTCATTATCCGCTCTCACACCAAATGATCCTGTGCAGAAACAAAGTCCATTCGATTTATTTGGTACAGCCTCTATCAAATTCAAAAAATCTTGTTCTGTACTTAAAACACGGGGCAAACCTAATATTGCGTAGGGAGGATCATCGGGATGTATTGCCAACTTCACTCCTACTTCATCTGCTACAGGTGCTATTTCTTTTAGGAAGTCTATCAAATTTGAACGAAGCTTGTCTTCATTTATGCCATCGTATCTATCTAGTTGCGCTTGAAATTCTTCAAGAGTAAAACTTTCCTCTGCACCGGGTAATCCAGCAATCATATTACGAACAAGCAAATCCTTTTCGGCTTGTGTCATACTTTCGAATTTAGCTTTTGCCTTTGCAATATCCGCAGCACTGTATTCTTTTTCTGCTCCGGGACGTTTCAGAATACACAAGTCAAAAGCTAAGAAAGCGGCTCTTTCGAAACGAAGGGCTTTAGAACCATCGACAACAGTAAAAGCTAAATCGGTACGAGTCCAATCCAATACTGGCATAAAGTTATATGTAACAATCATTATCCCACAATTAGCAAGATTACGAATGCTCTCTTTATAATTTTCAATATATTGTTTGTAGTTTCCTTCCTGTGTTTTGATGAATTCATGTACAGGAATACTTTCGACAACAGACCATGTTAGCCCTGCCGATTCTATTATTTGTTTGCGTTTTTCAATTTCTTCAACAGTCCACACCTCACCGTTTTTTATATGATGAAGGGCTGTTACAATACCTGTTGCTCCGGCTTGTCGGATATCAGCCAATGATACAGGATCATTAGGACCGTACCAACGCCATGTTTGTTCACTTAATATCATATTATTTATGTTATGTGTTATTATTATCAAATAGAGAAAGCGTCAAAGCCTCCGTCAATAACAAGGATAGTGCCTGATACAAATTTCGAAGCATCACTAATCAAATAGTGCAATGAACCTAATAATTCATCAGCTTCTCCAAAACGATTAAATGGAGTATGTGCTAATATTGTTTTAGCACGGTCAGTATATGAACCATCTGGATTTGTCAATAATGTTCTGTTTTGTTCCGTAATAAAAAATCCCGGTGCTAATGCATTTACCCTGAATTTCTCTCCGAATTTAAGAGCCAGTTCACCAGCCATATACTTAGTGAAATTTGCCACAGCAGCTTTAGCTGCACCATAACCGACAACACGGGTTAATGGACGTAATGCAGATTCCGAAGCTATATTTATAATATTACCTGCTCCATTATCAACCATTGCTTTTGCTAAAACCATAGTGGGGATTGCTGTCCCGAATAAATTCAGATCAACAACCTTTTTGAAATCATCTATTTCAAGATCAAATACTGTTTTATCCGGTGCTATTGTTGCACCTGGCATATTACCACCTGCGGCATTCACCAAAACATCGATACGACCGCAAGCTTTAATTATTTCATCTCTATTTTGTTCTAAAACCTGCTTATTTAATACATCTGTAGAAAGAAATAAGGCTTCGTTTCCTTGACTTTTTATTTTAGCAACAAGTTCCTCTCCTTTATCTTTTACTCTATCCAAAATCACGACTTTAGCTCCTTGATCTGCTAAATACTGAGCCATATCCGAGCCTAATACACCACATCCACCTGTGATAACAATTACTTTGTTTTCGATACAAAACAAGTTGTTTTTCATAGTATTATAATTTATAGTTTTTGTAATATTCAATATTCTCCTTCATTAAAATATCAATAGGCATAAAATTAGTCTTATTGATACTTTTACTGAATAATAAGTAGTTACTTAACGACTTTATGGCGTCATACCCTTGTTGCATGGAGCGTTGAGATATAAGAAACAAAACCTGATCATTTTTGAGGGCTTCTACATTCCTTTCTATAGAATCATAGCCTATCAGTTTAAATACTTTATCCCCACAACCGTGTTTTTTGAAAAGATCAACCAATTCATATATTCTTGAATTAAAAACAATTGCCCCTACTTCATCACCAACATTAGCTCTGATATCTTTCAATCTTTGTAAAACACTTTCGGAGTATTCCGAATCAATTTCCAAATAATGAATCTGCCCCAAAAACTCATTTTGATTCAGGTAATCTGTAAACCCTTGTTCCCTAGTCTCCATCTGAACAGAATTACTGGTTCCTTTATATTTAATTTTCCCGATTATAATATCTCCTGATTTTCCGATTTCTCTCATCATCAATTTAGCAGCTATAATGCCACTCATATGTGAGTCGGCTCCAAAATAAGCCAGATTGTGCTGATTGGGGATATCCGAATCAATATAAATATAGGGAGCTTCTTTTTCTTCGAGTTTTCGGGAGAGTTTAATTACACTATCACCAAAAATAGTAGCAATAACAACTCCTGCAAACTCTCGCTGATCGAGAGCCTGAACAGTTTTATTAAAGGAAGATTCATCTTGTTGATCAAAGAAAAAGTATTCGACTGCAACATTAAAGTTTTTTAATTCAGCAGTGGCCTTGTCTATTCCATTAGTTACCAGCTCCCAATATTCTCCTTTAGTAAAGGATGGAATGAGAACAGCAAACGTGTAATCTTTTTTTGATGCCAAAAATCGAGCTACCATGTTTGGTTCATAGTTAATCTCTTTAAGGACTTTCTCTATTTGGGTTCTTTTTTCTTCGGATACACGTCCTCGATTATGCAAAACACGATCAACAGTGCCAACCGATACCCCTGCTAATCTCGCAATATCGACAATACGTATAATAGACTTGTCTTCCATAGTATTAGATATAAGCTAATCTAAAAATTCTTGTGCACGGACACAGAATTGTTTTTAAATAATTAAAGGTTCTTAGCAAATATACAATAGATTTTTAAAAGCACAACACATGTGTGCGAACACATACGGAGCAAATAAAAATCAATATACTCATTTTCAATCATCTAAAGAATCACAGATGGCTAAAACATGTTTTATAATATGTTATTTTGAATTAAAGAAGAAAAAAGAAAAATGAAGATTTAAGTATTAACACTGTTTTTATGACGTTGATAAGGCAAATTAAATTTCTCTTGCCACAACAACCATAACAAAAACATTACACCATCGTAATATACCCATTTAAAAAAACCATCATGAAAGAAATAGTACCAATCTTTATAAAATTGCCAGTAAGTCTGAGGGGAACCATCCCATTTGAGATGATTAAGGCTTTCATTTACAGGAATAAACCAATCAGGAAAACCTCCCTTAATAAGAAAAGCAGAGATTATAAGCCTGAGAATATTTACAATAAAAAGAAGTAATATAGATACTGGTATAAATACCAGTTTTTTCTTGGGAGGACCTTTATAACAAATTAAAATAAAAGTAAATAATAAGATTTGCTTAACTCCTGTACATCCCCATATAATTTTCATTTTTAGAGAATTATCAAAATAGATAAGCAGATCATCTATTTTAAAATTACTAAAACCAAAGATATTGTGGATAATATAGTGAGTAAATTGTGCAGTCCATAAACAAATGGGATATATATAGTCTGTTACATCCTTTCCTAGTACAATCAGTTGTTCTCCATCGTTAGCTTCGTGTACAGAAAGCTTCCATATTAATTCAAAAAAAAGAAAGAGGAAGAGAAAATAAGCAATATCTTTTATCGGTTCTACGAGTTTAAAAAAATCGTGAAACTTTGTTTTTACTAAATCAACTGTCTTACTCATATATATCATATATCCAAGGGGCAAAGATACTAAAATACAATCAGATTCATTTATCAAGTAAAAAAAATGATTTTATTAAAAAATAAAATCTATAAATATGTATAACAATTTTTGAAAGCGAAGTCCAAGTCAATACTTTAAAGTTAAGATATGCAAATTTTGCAATAAAATGAGGGTAGAGCCAACAAAGACATAAAATTCTCAACTAAAAAATAATACATTTGCAGAACTAAAAATGAAAGAACAAAAGTTTATTTTTGAATATTTACATAATGCAGGGATATAAAAAATTATTGCTTACGGCAAGTCTTGTCGCTTTCCTTATTCCCGTAATGGGACAAAATACAGACTCACCATATAGCAGATATGGTTATGGAGTGCTTAATAACCAGTCCATAGGAGTATCAAGAGCGATGGGAGGGATAACTTATGGGGTAAGAGGCTTAGATGCTAATCCTGGTAATCCTGCATCTTATACAAGTACAGATTCTCTGACCTTTATATATGACATGGGCGTTTCGTATGTCAAATCACGTTTTACCGAAGGTAATAATACTCAAACAGATAATAATGGCGGCTTAGATTATATTGCCATGCAGTTTCGCGTTGCCAAGAAATTAGGTATGAGTTTCGGAGTACTTCCTTTCTCTTCGGTCGGATATCAATTTGGTACACAAGAAACAACTAACAATCTATCTACTACAAGAACATTCACGGGCTCGGGCAATTTTAGCCAAGTCTATTTAGGTTTAGCATATGAACCAATCAAAAATTTATCGGTCGGAGGTAATGTTTCTTTTCTTTTCGGAAACACAAAATACACACGGAATATATCAATTACAAGTATACCTTCTGCCAATACAGAATACGCATTAAATAAGTTAACGATGAACTCTCTCAAATTTGATTTGGGAGCACAATATATTTTACCTCTAAATGCTAAAGATCACTTAGTACTAGGTGCTGTATTTTCACCAAAAGTGAGTAGAACTGGTAAAATTGAAAGAATCAAAAATGACATAAACTCTAGTGGAACAGTTATTTCCGGAGACACAACACAATTTACCGGCAGCGATGCTCATGCAGATTTACCTAGTACATACGGATTAGGTTTTACATGGAATCACGACAGACGCCTTACTGTTGGTGCTGACGTAACATATCAAAACTGGTCCAATGTGCGTTATTCTGAGCATATGGATGATGGTATGAATAAAGATGACCGCTTCAATAATGTATGGCGCTTCAACACCGGAATTGAATATACTATAGACCCCAGAGACAGAGCCTTCATTAAAAGGGTAAAATTCAGAGGTGGTCTAAACTATAGTAACTCTTATGTTAATGTTCAAAATGATCTGGGCGAAATTTCAGGTTATAAAGAATATGGTGCAACCCTAGGTGTTGGTCTTCCAATACGCGATGTAGTATACTCGGGAAGAACCTCATACATCAATATAAACTTTGAGTACAGAAGCCTAAATCCAAATAAAACAAACCTGATAAGAGAACAATATTTTGGAATATCAGTAGGCGTTTGCATCAATGAATTGTGGTTTATGAAAAATAAACTTAGATAAAATAAGTATTGTTTCAATATAATATTATTTAAGGGTATAAAATATTAAACAGACCTAAGACCTCAGTATTTGTAAAAATGCTTACAAACAAACCGAATTTTATCAAAAAGTATAAACAAAGTATTAGGATACTGCCACTAGGTATCCTAATTCTTTGTTTTTTAATATCATGTGGCAGTGACAAAAAAGAGTATGTAAATGCTCCTTTAGATAATGAAACTATGCCTAGCATGCGTGACGATAGTGTTACGATGCTTATATCTGATTCGGGATTGATAAAATACAAACTGATTACTAAAGATTGGGAGTTCTTTGAAAATGCAAAAGATCCTCACTGGTATTTTCCGGAAGGAATCTATGTAGAACAATTCGACACTTCTTTCCAGAAACAAACGAGTTTAAAAGCCGATACGGCATGGAATTTTACATTGCGAAAACTTTGGAGACTCAAAGGCAATGTTTTTATTGAAAACATTCAAGGTGAAACATTCAGTACAGATGAGCTTTTTTGGGATGAGAAAGAACAAAAATTTTATTCAGACAAGTATATTGAAATAAAAAGGCCAGAAAAGCTAATGCTCAAAGGTATTGGATTCGAGTCTAATCTAAACATGACTCAATATAGAATATTCAGACCTCATGATACTGATATTTATTTTGAGGATAAACAAAATACAGAACCTCAAAACTAATACAACTCTATTGTACTTTAATAAACATAATATTCATTAAAGTGCAACATGGGAAATTTGACAATACTTAAATCTTAATAAACAGTACAAAATGACAAATATCAATCCAAGCCTCATAAAGGCTCATATTTTTTGCTATTTAAACTGATTTTCAAGCTAAAATTACTATCTTCGCTCGCTAAAATTATTTAAAAAAATAAATAACAATAATAATAAAAATTTAATAGTTCCTTTAAATGGCTGCATTACAGAAAATTAGAAATAAAGCCGGATTGCTTATCGGGGTAATAGCCGTTGCACTGTTGGCTTTTATTTTTCCATGGAATGAATTGACTTCATTTATCAACAGACAGAGAGATAAGGCTTTCACTGTAGATGGAGAAGTGGTTTCAACCGGAGATTACCACAAAAGAGTTACAGAATTCGAAAACTTCCAAAAGTTGATCAGTGGACAAAGTTCCTTAGATGAAAACACCAATGCACAAATCAGAGAATTTGTATATGAGCAAATGGTAAAAGAACTGATGCTTAATGAACAAACACAAACTTTGGGGTTAAATGTTTCTGAAACTGAACTTCATGATTTAATATTCGGAGCAAATATTTCTCCTGTATTGCGTCAGATACCAATTTTTGTTGATCCTCAAACAGGACAATTCAGTCAGGCAGCACTTACTCAATTTGTAACATTGGTAAGCACAGATGCTAAAACCGTTCCTCTAGACCAACAAGCTCAATTGGAAAATCTGAAGTCTGTTTGGGAAACTATCCAAAACATGGTAAAGTACCAACGTCTTGAAGAAAAATACAATACTCTTTTAGCTAGCGCTATTTTGGTAAACGATGCAGAAGCCAAAGCAAATAGCGATGCAGCTAAATCGACTTCAGACATGGCATATGTAATTGAGAGATATTCTTCGATACCAGATTCTACTGTAACAGTTACAGATAAAGAAATAGAGAAATTATATAACGATCGCAAGAATAATTTCAAAACAGCAGAGGAGCTTAGAAAAATCTCTTACTTTACTAAACAAATCGTTCCAAGTGAGAGCGATTTTGCAGAGGTAGAAAAAGAAGCTGCTGCAGCTCGTGTAAAATTAGCAGAAGCTGCTAATCCGGCTCTGGTTGTTGCAGACTATTCGGAAGTTCCTTATCAAGATGTATTCTTTTCTGAAAAGAATTTATCAGCAGAAGAAGCTACATTCGTTAAGTCGGCTTCTATTGGCGACATTTATGGCCCAATACGCGATAATGATGCATTCAGAATATATAAACTTATCGATCGTGCAGCTGCTGCCGATTCGGTTAAACTGAGAATGATTCTTGTTCCCGAAGGAGCTGATAAATTAGCTGCAAACAGTAAAGCTGATAGTATTATCAGCGTTATTAAACAAGGAAAAGCTTTCGACGTTGTAGCAAATGAATTATTCCCTCAATCAAATGGAGGAGAAATTGGCTGGGTTACCGAATCTCAACTAGCATCGGCTGGAAAAGAGTTTGTTGATGCTGCTTTCAAAGCACCTGTTGGTGAAATCACAAAATTAAACTTACAAGGACAAATCCAAATTCTTCAAGTTGAAGAAAGAACTCAACCAGTTACTAAATATAAGTTAGCTTTGATTCAAATGCCTGTATCGGTAAGCGATCAAACTCTAATAACTTTAGATAATGAGTTGGCTCAGTTCGTTACACAAAACGGAAATGCTGAAAATTTCGTTAAAGCAGCAAAAGAAAAAGGATACGATGTTGTAGCAAACTCTCTTATTTCAGGATCATATCCTAATATCAATCAAATAAACGGATCACGTCAGGTTATTACTTGGGCATTTAATGAAAAAGTAGGGTCTGTTAAGAAATTCGATCTTTCTGATTATAAAATTATAGCTCTTATCGACACTAAAATACCTCAAGGCTTCCTTCCTGTATCTGAAGTTAAAGATGGATTAAAAGCTGAGTTGGTTAAGGATAAAAAAGCAGAAAAGATGATTGCTGACCTTAAAGCTAAAAATATATCATCACTTAATGGATATGCTGAAGCTATAGGTACTAAAATTGATACTGTTAAGTTTGTAACATTCAATACTCCCAATATCTTGGGTATCGGTAGAGAATATGCTCTGAATGTATACTCAGAACTAGGAGAAGTTAATAAACTCAATGGACCTGTTAAAGGTGAAAATGGAGTACTAGCTTTAACGGTAGTAAACAAAGTAGATCAAAGTAAAGACTTTAATCTAGCATCATTCAAACAAACTGCTAACAGTCAAAATATGTACAGAGTAATGTCTCAAGCAATGCCTGCACTTAAAGACAAAATGGACGTAGTGGATAACAGAGTAAAATTCTTTTAATTAAAGAATAATACTACTTCGATATAAAATAGAGGGTGTCTAAATAGATACCCTCTATTCTTTTTTGCAATGTCTTGCGAATATTTATTATTTTTGTGTAGGAGAAATAGTCATAAAGGTTTCAGAAAACCGATAAACACATTTTATGACACTAACAATACAACATAGAAGAAATGATTACTAAAAAAGAAAGATACGAAAATATTATAGCATGGTTTCAAAAGAATATGCCTGTAGCAGAAACCGAATTGCATTACGATAACCATTATCAACTAATGATTGCTGTTATTCTTTCAGCACAATGCACAGATAAAAGGATAAATATGATAACTCCGGCGTTATTTGAGGCCTTCCCTACCCCTGAAGTTATGGCAGAATCTTCTCAGGAGGAAATTTATGAATATATAAAAAGTGTGTCGTACCCCAATAATAAAGCAAAAAATTTACTGGGGATGGCAAAAAAGCTTATAACTGAATTTGGAGGAGAAGTACCCAATACTCTAAAAGAACTGGAGTCGATACCAGGGGTTGGACGTAAAACAGCCAATGTAATGCTTTCGGTGGCATTTGATAAACCCGCCATGGCAGTAGACACACATGTATTCAGGGTATCAAATAGAATTGGCTTGACTAACAATTCAAAAAATCCACTCGATACAGAAAGAGAGCTCGTTAAAAATATTCCAAGCAAGCTTTTATCAATAGCACACCATTGGCTTATATTACACGGAAGATATGTTTGCACTGCTCGAAGTCCTAAATGTGATGAGTGTGGAATCAACCAATGGTGCAAATATTATTTAAAGAAGAATGGTGTAAGATCAATAGAAAAATCGTAAGACTTCTATACTTTTAAAATGCTGTCAACTTCATTTAACCATTTCTTATAATCGAAACGTTTCATACACTCGTCGGTTTTCGAAACAAAATATGGGAGCAATGAAGGGTCATCCAATACTTTTTTCATTCCCAGATAAACGCCCTCAGCACTATTTTCTGTAAGGATGCCATATTTACCCCTTTCTATAACATCTTCGGGACCTCCACATTCAGTAGTAATAACAGGAGTACCCAAAGCTGTAGATTCGAGCAGAGTTAACGCAAAACTTTCACGTGAAGAAGGACAAAGGAACCAGTCGCATCGTTTCATATACGGAAAAGGGTTTGAAACCCGTCCTAGCATCTGTATTCTATCATTTAGTTCGTACTCTGAAATCAGACTTTGCAATTTATCAAATTCATCTCCATCTCCTAATATCAAGCAATTGAAATTATAACCTTCTGCTCTTAACCGATCAGCAGCTAAGATAATCCGATCTACCGTCTTCTCATAAGACAATCGAATAACAGTAATAAAATTAATTCCTTGAGACAGCTCCAAATCAACCGGTTCTTCTGCACGTAATGCAATGCTAGAGAGGTCTAAGGCATTATACAATACTCTTATCTCCCTATTTGCTTTTCCTCCGTGATAAAGCTTTATATAGCTTTCTTTAGAGGAATCTGAAACGCATATTACTTCATCGTATTTATCAAATGAACGATTCATCCGATTAATCTGAAATCTATTTAAAGTATACGACAACCACTCCTTCAAATTATGGCTGGTATAATCTCTTTCAAATGGATGATTTTGTATCCAGAGATATTTTGGCAACTTGAATTTACTGAACAATATAGAATAGAACCCATCCTTAAAGCAGACAATTTCATCATAATCACTTTCTTTAAACCCAACCAATCGGGCATAAAGTCGGGGATAAAATATCAATATATTTTTATACAAGACTTTTTTGAATCCTGTTAGTTCTTTTTGAAAAATATATTTAATAGGTACTTTGGGAGATACTCTATCCAACAACGTATTCTTTTCAGATGGATTAGGAAGCAAAAGTGTTATCAGACACTCTTTCTCAACCAAATGATTCAATAAATTTACAAGGAGAATTTCAGTTCCCCCCATATAAAAGCAGTCATTAAATATAAGTATCCTCTTTTTTTGCATTCAATACTAGTTTAAGTTCTCAGAACTATATGTTGCTTTGGTAAGCAAAACAGCTATAACCTGCTGCAAATTTTAAATATTTTCTGTTACTTACTATATCAAAGTTAATAAAAATATAATGAAAGACAGACTACTTTATCAACAAGCATCCAGGCTAAATAAAAAAACGAAGATAATCAATCCTCGTTTTTCTGTAAATCTATATTTATCTCGAACAAGAAGACAGTTTAGACTTTAAAAGATAAATAAATCTTTATTCTCTTTTCTTACTTTAGGTGTATCGGCTAAATGATCTTCGTTACTATCTCTGAATCCCAGAGGGAATAATAGTGTCGATCTCAAGTTTTTATCAGGCAAGCCAAGTATTTCATCCACCCGTGAAGCATTGAAGCCTTCAACAGGTGTTGAATCGACTCTTAGCGTAGCTGCTGCTATTGAAGCATAAGCCATCACAATGTACGTTTGACGAGCCGACCATTCGAAAATTTCCTGTTCTGACATTCCCAGCAAAAAGCTCCATTTAGTTCTATATTCCTCTAATCGGTCGCCTGTAATATTTCTCACAGCTCCCAGATGATCAATATATTCATTTACATCATCTTGGGTTAACTTTGTATATGCTGAAAATACTAACAAATGCGAACATCCTTTTATCATCATTTGTCTTGGAGCTGCCTCTTCCCAAATCTGTTTTTTTACTTTTGGATCGGTAATTACAGATACTTTAAATATCTGCATCCCCATCGAAGTAGGAGCCAAACGTATTGCCTCCAATATCGTTTCTAATTTATCTTGTTCTAAGGTTTTGCCGTTCATGCGTTTGCAAGCATAACGCCAATTCAGATCTTCTATTAAACTCATCTCTTATTTTCAATTTAGGTCTCAGACCTTTTGTTATTTAATTTATTAATAAAAAAATTTAATCATATAGTTACTAATAAAAAAAGGACTACAATGTAGCCCCTTTTTTATTCTTTTTTCAGCAAATTATGCTGGACTGATTGCACTTGTAGGACATACATCAGCACAAGTGCCGCAATCTGTACATGTATCAGGATCAATCACATAAATTTCTCCTTCTGAAATTGCAGTTACAGGACACTCGTCAATACAAGTACCGCATGCAATACAATCTTCATTAATTACATAAGCCATGACTTTAATACTTTTATGTTAATACTTACTTTTCTATATGACTTAACAAAGATATAGTCTTTTTTTTTCTATTCAAATATTAATCTGTTAGATAATACTAATTCAATATACATTTTGTCGATACAAATATATACAGCAATAGGTTAAGACTCTAATAAACAATCTTATAAATAATTGATCTCAAAAAAAGTGATTATTTATAATTTCTGCTTAATTTTACAGATCCAAAGTCAGAACACTCAAGATGACATCAACATCCTGAGATGACATTTACCTAAAAGTATATTATTTTGAGAAATTGCAATAAATATATAATTCTTATCTGTCTGTTAATCACTTATGGAAGTAATGTTTTCGCTCAAAGACAAAAGGTCAAAAACCAACCTTATGCCGATCAGAAATTATTTCACTTAGGGTTTACTGTTGGTTTAAGTACACAGGATCTCATTTTGTCTCATTCG
Organism: Dysgonomonas sp. HDW5B; assembly: GCF_011299335.1. Classification (GTDB taxonomy): domain Bacteria; phylum Bacteroidota; class Bacteroidia; order Bacteroidales; family Dysgonomonadaceae; genus Dysgonomonas_A. The sequence goes on along the minus strand of NZ_CP049858.1, from coordinate 3,685,639 downwards.
GGAACTGTTCAGGCGGATAACAGCGTCTGGTTTTCAGAAATCCCCTCCTACTCACCCGGACTGAGTGTAGGTATCATTGCAGACAGGTACATCAACCAATATATGAACTTAAGAATTGTACCGACTCTTAATTTTGGAGAGAAACGTTTCGTTTTCAGAGAGCAGAATGAGAAGCATAAGAACTTCGAAACATCAATCAGGAATAATTATTTATCACTCCCCATACATATGCGCTTCAATTCGGAGCGATTGAACAACATACGTCCTTATGTATTAGCAGGAGGTTTTATTAATACACAAATCGGTGGGCAAAAAGAGCCTGTGATAAAGCTCAATAATGTAGACTATGGTATTGAAATAGGTTTAGGTTGTAATCTCTATTTTCCATTGTTTAAACTAAGTCCTGAACTCAGATTCTCATTTGGATTAAAAGACATATTAGAAAAAGACAGGTCTGACCTTACTGATAAATCACTCTTAATTTATACTGAAGCTTTAAACTCTGCAAAATCAAGAATGATAACCCTTACATTCAACTTTGAGTAAGAAGACCACAAGCCTTTCTACTTTTGATAAGTACCAATAACCGATTATAAAATAAATTCACATCTAAAATATAAAAAATAGACTTATGCACAATGATGAAAATTGGGATGATCCCTCAATAAAAGATTATACTGACATGCAAAAATATGCATTTGTCACTCAGAGAGCCATTGATAACAATTACATAGGGTATTGCTATCGCGAAAACTCTGAAATAAAAATCGATAGCGGATGGCGTTTCTTATATGGTGATGAAGATGAAGATTATCTGGATAATCCGATCAATACAATTACACAAGACCTATCGGCTGTTGTGGAATGGAAACCGGAAGTTAAAGACATTCTAGCTTCTCGCCGAGGATTTGATTTTGAATGGAATCCTGACAAAGAAATATTTGAGAAGATATCTGAAGAATGATTCTCAGAATTCTAATAATATACAAGAGCTTATCGAATGATAAGCTCTTTTTTTCTCTCTATTATCCAACAATTATGGAAAACAGCATAAAATATACCAATATTATGAATGTTTATACATTTTTCGAGAACTAAAACCACAAATAAAGAAGATAAATTTGTACTCTATAAATATCAAACTTAAATAGTTGATACAAACTTATCAAATTAAAGCAACCAAACCAATAAAATTTTCAGATAAAACAGGTCGTGTCGTTTTTTATATAAGTAAGGTGAGAAGGATGAGTTGAATAGCTAGTGTAGGCACACAAACCCCAAAAAATAAGAATAACTTAACTGATGACAAATTAAATAATTATGAGAACTACACTAGCTATTCTTTTTGTTGTATTACTTCTACAAAATGTTTCGAGTCAAAGCAAACAACAACCCACCATAAACAACAAGAATATCAATCATTTGCAGTATACGATGGAAGGTAAATCGTTTAATATTAAAGACAGTATGACTATTGACATCACTGTTTCGATAACTTCCCCTTCGATCATATATAACTTTTGTAGTCAGAAAAAAAACACACAAATACAGTTTAAATGGGAGAAGATGGATCAGACTGAAGACATTGGTACTTTCAAGATTCTAAATGGTTATTTTATTGATATGGATAAAAATATAAAGAATAAAAAAGTAAGCGGAAAGGTGATCATCAAAAAGATCAACTATAAATCGCATATAACGCGAATCATTGCAGTCGAAGGATTATACGAAATGAACATAAAAATGCCGGATAAAACCCAAAAGACCATTAACGGTAATTTCTTCTACGAAGGAGAATATACTATTTCACTTTAACGTTCTTCATTTTCATAGACCACCAAGCCAAGAATGAAATTCTGTCATAACAGTTTTCTTTCTTGGCTTTTCTTTTACAGACACCTCAAATATTAACAATTTTAACTATATTGCAATTTTTAGGGAACAATAACATTCTCTTTTTTGTTTGTAGTATAAAACAAGGGTAATATTCACAAACCTAGAAATTCGGACAGTCATAATGAAAATAGCCACTATAGTATTACTTTTCAGTATTTTAATTTTTAATTCTTGCAATGAAAAAACGCAAGAATCTTCTTTGGTTGATTCTCAATCGAAGGACTCTTTAGTAGTTGAAGAACCCAAAGCTATACATTTTGACCCAGATAAGATAGAAATAGAAAAAGCTTTACTTTACGATGAACATACACTGGAAGACACGTATCCATACAAAGATACTGTCAGAGTATTTCAATGGGATAAAATACGCAAGCGACTAGCCCTACTCGATTCCATAGAATCTGTACCGGCTTCGTGGGCTATTTTGCAAAATTACAAAAATAAGAACGGAGAGGCTCCCCTTGTAAAAGTATATAAAAGGGACGCATATAAACGTATTTCTGATACTCTTGGGGTCGAAAGATATCAATCGGTACCATTATTTCTCCCTACCGATTCTGCTGTTGCCGAAATATACGGAAGAGACGGTTCATTGGTAAAGTTAATAAAGAATGACTCGAGCCGTTTAGTAAAAATTGCAACCATCGATATGGAGGGAGAATGGCTTGTACCGAAGAAATATATTAAACAGGTAAATGATAGTATCGTTTTCAGGAAAGCTATTTTTGTGGATCTCACCAATCAGAATATAGCAACAATGGAAAAAGAAGGAGATAAATGGCTTGTCAGAAGTATGAATCCTGCCACAACAGGTTTACATAAACCTCCTCATATGCAAGAAACCCCTCAAGGTATCTTTGTTGTTCAGGAGAAAAAATCTAAAATGGTTTATCTGGTAGATGGATCACAGGAAACAGGAGGATTCGCTCCCTACGCAAGCCGCTTTTCCAATGGTGGTTACATACATGGGGTACCCGTAAATGCTCCAAGCGCTAAACTTATCGAATTCAGTTCATCACTTGGCACAACCCCACGTTCACATATGTGTGTAAGGAATGCTACCTCTCATGCAAAATTCATTTACGATTGGGCACCCACAGAGCAAACTATAGTTTTTATTTTTGATTGAAAACTTAACTTTTATTCTCATATAAATAATGTAACTTTGTGACCGCTAATATCAAAGACTTAATTTATTAAAGTCTTCAAAAGATTACAGCCTCTAACATTTCACGACAAAATGTAGTAATAAATAGTTTACGTTACTTATACTTAGTTTAAAATATGCAAAAAATTATAATGTACGTTTTACTTTTTTTTATTCCTATAAATTATTATTCGAATACAAAAGAGAAAGCCACCATACCATTTGTTTCCGTAACCTCTGAATGTGAAAAACTCTACAACGATATGCACTTGGACAATATCGTTAACTATGCCGCTTTTGAACAAGCGTATATAGGTTATAACAAAATTGAGGAAAAAAACAGAAATATTATTACTTTGATTGACTTCAGTAAACCTTCAACTCAAGAACGTCTCTACGTATTGGATATGAAAGAGAAAAGACTGCTGTTCTCATCATTAGTATCACACGGAAGAAACAGCGGTGAGAATTATGCAACTTCTTTCTCCAATGAAAACGGCTCGTATAAAAGCTCGTTAGGTTTTTATTTAACCGAAAGTACTTATCAGGGTAAAAACGGTTATTCATTAATACTTAACGGTTTGGAAAAGGGGATTAATGACCGTGCTAAAGAACGGGCAATTGTTATTCATGGTGCACCCTACTCCAACCCGTCGGTCATAGCTTCGGGGAGGTTAGGCAGAAGTCAAGGATGTCCGGCACTACCTCAAGCGTTAAGTAAACCGATCATCAATACAATAAAGGGAGGTACTCTTCTATATATTTATGCCGATGATCAAAAGTATCTGGCTCAAAGCAGTATTTTGTCGTCATATACAACAACAGCATCGTTATAAAGATTATAAGCAATAAAAAAGAAGGTTATTCACAATGAATAACCTTCTTTTTTATTGCTTATTTGCTGAAACTACAAGAAACTCCTTAAGCAATAGTAATACTAGTATCTAAATAAACATCCTGAATAGCATTCAATAACTCAATACCTTCTTTCATCGGTTTTTGAAAAGCTTTACGTCCACAAATCAACCCCATACCTCCGGCACGTTTATTAACTACAGCTGTGTATACAGCATCTTTCAAATCTGAGGCTCCATGAGACTCACCACCGGAGTTAATTAAACCAACACGGCCCATATATCCATTAGCAACCTGATATCGGCACAGGTCAATCGGGTGATCGGTAGTCAACTCAGAATACATCTTAGGATCAGTTTTACTAAACTTAATAGCTGTAAAACCGCCATTGTTTGTTGGAAGCTTTTGTTTTACGATATCCGCTTTTATGGTTACACCCAAATGATTGGCCTGACCCGTCATATCAGCAGCAGCAGAATAATCTACCCCGTCTTTTGTAAATGCCGAATTACGCAAGTAGCACCAAAGAATGGTTACCATACCCAATTCGTGAGCATATTCAAAAGCTTTGGCAATATCAACTAATTGCCTGCGGCTCTCTTCGGAGCCAAAATATATAGTGGCACCTACTGCAACAGCTCCCATATTCCAAGCCTCTTTAACCGTTCCAAACAAAACCTGATCGTATGTAGTAGGATACGACAATAATTCGTTATGATTGATTTTTACTACAAAAGGAATCTTATGTGCATATTTACGGGCAACAGATCCTAGTACCCCGAATGTAGAAGCTACAGCATTACAACCTCCCTCTATAGCCAGTTTCACAATATTCTCCGAGTCGAAGTATAAAGGATTAGGTGCAAATGAGGCACCTGCTGTATGTTCGATACCCTGATCTATAGGCAGGATGGAAAGATAACCGGTGTTAGCCAATCGACCATGTCCCAAAAGGGATTGATAACTATTCAGCGTTTGAATATTTCTGTCCGAATTAATCCAAATATCATCAATAATAGATGGACCGGGTACATGGATAAGCGATTTGTCAATTGTTTTGCTAGTGTGGTTCAATAAATAAGATGCAGAATCACCTAAAATTTGTTCAATTTTTGAGTTCATAATTTTATGGTTTAATATGAAGAAACATGTACTATAATAAACAGACAATGAGTCCTAATAGTTTACATCAATACCTCATAAAAAATAATAAAAGAAAGCTTTTTTAACAAAAAAGAGAAAAGATAAATATACCCTTTATTACAATTAGTCTGAATTATTTTTTAACTTTGCTAACTACGCTAAACAAAAAGATATCATTTACAAATATTAATAATCAAAGAGTAAGAGAAGATATGCTACATGAATTCACCCTATCGCGTGATAAAGCGATGATAAATTTTACCCTAAAATACTGTGATACTAAACAAAAGTTGCTAAGTAGCTACGGTTTTAAACGGGTTGTAGAAGCGTTCATCCAAAAAATAAAAAAAGACGATCCTATCATATACGATCACTATATCAAAAGTTTCAAAACGGATGAAGACCTGATCGAATCACTTATCGAATCATTCAAATTATTAACTGTTTTCAAAATAGAAGAAGTAATAGAAGTAGACAATAAGTATACTGCTTTTTTTGCTGATAAAGATCTGTTTATAGAACTGATAGACCTATTGATTCAATTCTGGAAAAATCTTGAAAGATACTCTATAGTTCGCAATTCGAGCTTAGGAGACGGTCTGCAAAATGTTCGTTTTATCCAAGCAAATGATTTGTTTAATGACCTGGTACTTACTACTGCTCGTAGAATAACCGAAACTGTAAACGGATTCGAACAACGTGTATACCGTCAAAAAACTGTTGGAGCAACAGCATCATTAACCCTTAATGATGTTAATTGGAACTGCCCTATCGAATACAAAGGACTGGCTGCTATACCATTTATCAGTACAGTTGTAATACGTCCTCCTTTTATCACTTATACTAAACGAAATACTCGTGATGGTATTTTTCAGGAACATTCTCAAAACCCACTGGAAAACATCGTTCTCAATGAAGACGATTGGTTTGTATTCCCTGCAAAAGTAGGTATCATGCTTACATTTGTATACTTCCATAAAGATTTCATGGCTCATGGTATTGGTCTGTCTAATCTATTCGAACTTGCAAAAGAAAGCGAATATATTGGCAAAAAACCGGATATCATCTATGTTTTCGGATATCCTGACGGACACGAAGAAAAACGTACATTCTACTACAAAGACAAGAAAAACGATATCTTAATCGGATACGCAAACTATTGTGACGATATCGATTATTTTGGCTACATGAAGAAGATGTTATTAACACTTCACAACGTAAAACAAATAGAATTCAACAGATTACCTATTCACGGGGCAATGGTAAACATTGTATTGAAGAATGGAAACGAATCGAATATCATCATTATGGGTGATAGCGGTGCCGGAAAATCTGAAAGCTTGGAAGCATTCCGTACTTTGAACGAAAGCTATATCCGTCATATGCGTGTTATTTTTGACGATATGGGATTCCTGAATAAAGAAGCGGACGGCTCTATAAAAGGATACGGAACTGAAATCGGAGCATTTGTCCGTATTGACGACCTTGATCCTGCTTATGCTTACGAACAATTAGATAGAGGTATTTATACCAATCCTGATAAGATCAATGCTCGTGTAACCATCCCGATCTCTACATACGAAGTAATTTCTAAAGGCTACAAAGTAGATATTATGCTATATGCTAATAACTACGAAGATGCTGAGAAAAAGATTGTATTCTATGATGACTTGGCTAAAGCTATCGGTATTTTTGAAGACGGAGCACGTAAAGCAAAAGGTACTACGACTGAAAAAGGTCTTGTAAAATCATATTTTGCCAATCCATTCGGACCGGTACAAGAACGTGCAGAAACAGAAGTCTTGGTACGTCAGTACTTCAAAGATATGAAAGATAACGGTGTACAAATCGGAGAAATCCATACATCACTAGCTATCGACGGACGCAGCAAAGACGGCCCCCGTGACGCAGCAGAAGAACTATTCTCATTGATCAATAATTAATTCTTGATCAAGCTATCAGATATTAAAAAGGACTCAAATTAATTTGAGTCCTTTTTAATTCTCAATACATTCCAAATGTCGTTTGATGGAGAGAGAACCATTGGGCAAACTCCTCAACCTTTTCCTCATTTGCCTCCAACCATTCAAGAGCCTTAGGATTAGCTCCCCTACTTATATAATAACAAAAAGTATCCATATGCTCTGATTTTGAGAGCTCACTAAAAAAAGGTATATAAAAATCCCACCATAGTCCAGATTTACCTTCTCTGTCCAGTTCTCCCAACGATTTAAATAAAGAAGTTGTAATATTTTTAAACTTCTCTTCATCTGATATTGCCAAATCGCTAATCTCGGTCAGGCTTATAGCCTGAAGCATAGGTAACATCAACTCGACACTACTGAATTCGGAATTTAAATATTGTGAATCAATGATTATATCAATATTTTTCTCTGATATTTTCTTTGCACTCACAGCATATGTATTTTGTATAACATTGTGTGCATTTAAAGCTCTTGGTGTATTGGCTTCAAGAAATAAAAAGTAATATAGGCTCATCAAGCCCTGCACTCGTTTATTTTGAGAGTTACATGTATAGCCAAGTTGCATATGGCTTGAAGAGTGGTCATATCTCAAACGAATAGCCTCAATCAGATTTTTTTCAGCTTCTTGATATTTTTCTATTTTATTATAAACCAAAGCCAGATTGAAATAAAGCAAGTAATTATCCTTATACCTTTGAACTCCTTCCTCGAAGACATCTATCGACTCTTGAATCTTATTTTGATAATCGAGTGATGAGCCTTTAACGATATAGGCACCAAGTACAGATGGATTATCGGTCTTTAAAACTTTATCGCAATATTCTATTGCTTTCTTATAATCTTTCTGTTCAAAATAAGAATATCCTATTTCATAATTTACTAGAGATGACTTTGGATCCATTTTTAATGCCTCTTTATATACATCAATAGCATCTTTATATTTTCCTTCATCATGCAATCTAATCCCAACACGCACTAAACTATCTACTCTGGAATCAACTTGTGCATCCATATAACTCGTAGAGAATAATATGATCAGAAAAAAAGTAAATAGCTTCTTCATGTGTTTTGATTTTTAGGTTTAACTTTTTCTATAAATAGAGGTAAATCAAAACATCATTCCATAAAATGGATAATAAAAATGCGACTATACCAAGATTCAGATAGTCGCATTTGGATCTATGCCAAACTAAGGTGAAAAGACGAATATAAAGTATAACTATGAATATTGCTGCACATTTTTTAAAGGGTATAAGCCTTGAATGAGTCTTTTTTAATTTTTTCTTCTTCAAAAGTTTTGTAGAAAATGATTAAAGTATTTTTTATCTAAAAATATGTTTATTTTTAGATAAAATAACAAATATAATCGATAGCACATATCCTCTAAAAATTTTCCAGTTTATAATTACTCATATGTTCTTTTTCGAGAACTTGAGTATTTTTTTAAGTAATTGTACTGCTATCTATATCAACAAAAAAACGTTTTTATGAAGAAGATTATTTTAACATTAGCAATCTTTATTATTTCTTTACATGCATTTTCGCAATGGAACATAACTGAAACTTCTATGACAACAGCCAAGTCGGTAGGTATTGGAGCCCTAAACCCTAATTATAAGTTAGATGTGGCAGGTAATATTCATAGCGACAATTTATATGTTCAGTCACCAAATGCCTATGTTCAATTGGGCGATATTGCAGGAAGCATGTTTTTACGGATGAATAATCAAGGCAATCTACAAATTACTAATTCTTATAAGACTCCTCTTTATCATTTTGATCAGTCCGGCAAATTAGGAATAGGAATATTTAACCCTCAATATAGTTTAGATGTGGCAGGCAATATTCATAGTAATAACCTATATCTTCAATCATCAAATGCTTATATTCAAATGGGTGATATTACAGGAAGCATGTTTTTAAGGATGAATAACTCAGGGAACATGCAAATTACTAATTCTTCATTGATCTCTCTTTATCACTTCGATCAGTCCGGTAAATTAGGAATAGGAACTGCAACTCCAAAAGAAATGCTTGATGTAGCTGGGACAATAAGAGCAAAAGAAGTAAAAATAGAAATTAATACAGGAGCCGATCATGTATTCAATCATGATTATGATTTAAAACCATTATCAGAAGTAGAACACTTTATTAAAACAAATAAACATCTGCCTGAAGTACCATCTGAAAAACAGATGCAAGCCGAAGGACTTAATATAAATGAATTCCAAATAAAGCTTCTTCAAAAGATCGAAGAACTAACTCTCTATGTCATCCAACAAGAAAAAAAGAACAGCGAATTGGAAAAGGAAATTAAAAACCTCAAGTCTAACTTATTAGAAAAATAAAAAAATAAAATGAACAGATTACAACGAATGTATAAACAAGAATTCTCATCTAAATTTATGAGAAATACAATATTAATAGCTCTTTTGTCCTTATTGGGAGTTTCGCAACTCCAGGCACAACAATATAAAACAGATTATGCTTATGACTTATCAGGGAATATAACTTCACGAAAGACTATCCAATTAAGTGCCACACGATCAGTATTAGATAGTTTACCAACAACAAGAGCCTTTGAAGATATAGCAACTCACATAAAAATATATCCAAATCCAACAAAAGGATTTCTTAAAATTGAAGTTTCTGACTATACAATAAAAGAAGATATAACTATTTTGGTGTATGATTTAGCCGGGAGATTACTTATTAACACTAAAACAATTGATTCTTTAATTGAACTAGACCTTAGCTCCTATCAAAATGGAACTTATATTCTACGTTTAATGAGAAACAAAGAAAAATCTGAGTGGAAAATTATCAAAACGAATTAAACCGCAATATAATGAAACGAATTACTAGTATAATATCCATATTATATCTCTTATCTTTTGTCACGGCAGTAGCACAAGAAGCAATTTCATCTAGTATAATATTGAATGCAAACCTTCCAAATACTCAGGCATATAATTATAAGGCTACTCAATCGATAATCTTTACCCCTCCTTTTACATTTCAAGCCAAAGGAGCTAACTCATTAAGAGCCTCCATTGATCCCTTAAACCTAACTCCTGATCCTTTCTCTGATTATATGAATGGAGGAAGCAATAGTCGAATTGTCGGGAAAATAGGAGATCAATTTGAGATTACCCCTTCAGGGCAAGCTTCATATGAAATTCCAATAAAAGTTCTGGGTGGAACTGGAGGTATGGTCCCCAATCTTTCAATTGTATATAATAGCGCAGCTAAAAATGGTTTGCTAGGGTGTGGATTTGAATTAGCTGGATTATCTATTATTAACAGAGCTCCACAAAACCTCCATATTGATGGTAATGTTACTGCTGTAAATTTTACTGCGGATGATAGAATCATGTTAGATGGAAATCGATTAATAAGAGTAAGTCCTGTAACGGTAACATCTAATATTGAATACAGAACCGAGAATAATACTTTTGCTAAAATTATTAGTGATACTAACCCAACTATTACCAATAGTACTAAATTTACGGTATATACAAAAGATGGTTTAAAGTATGAAATGGTATCTTGGACGCTTAACAGAATCCACCGTAACTAAAGTTAGTAATGCAGGAACTGTTACCCGTACATCTAAATTCGGTTATGACTCCAATAGCGGTATCCTAAATAAAGAAGAGGTCGAACCAACAAATATACAATTAGGTTATACCAAAACATATGTGCATGATGCTTATGGAAATATAACAAGCAGCACAATAACCCCTAAGGATACGAAAGTAGCAGCAAGAACGCAGTCTTCTGTATATGATGCTAATGGCCGGTTTGAAATTAAATCTACTAATTATCTTGGACACACGACAACGCGTGATGTGGATTTAACATTAGGCATTGTTAATTACGAAATTGATCCTAATGGATTAAAAACAGAATATATTTATGATAGCTTTGGACAGCTTATATTTTCTAAAACACCACTCGGTAATACACAAACTGTGCTTCGTTGGAGTAAAGGCCATCCCGATGCCCCTAGTAATTCAGTCTACTTTAGTTACTCTGAAGCATCAGGTATACCGGCTGTATTAGAATTTTTCGATGGATTAGGTCGTACATTACGTAAAAAGGTAATAGGGTTTGACGGAAAAGCAATATACACTGATGTCAAATATGACACTCAAGGGCGGGCGTATACTTCAAGTGAGCCATATTTTAGTGGAGCTACCACTTACTGGAATATAAATGAATTTGATGCTGTCGGACGAGTTACCAAACAAATTTATCCGGATGAAACTTATCACACATACTCCTATAACGGTTTAACAACTACCACTACAAGTCCAACAGGAATTGTAGATGTAAAAACCATGGATCTATTAGGTAGGTTAGAGAAAAGTATAGATAACAAAAAGGGAGAAGTAAGCTATGTTTATGATGGAGCAGGAAATTGCAAAACGGTAAAAGGTCCTAGGACAACCATTAGTGCCGAATTTGATATAATGGGAAATCGGACTAAGTTGGTTGATCCTGATTTAGGCACTACCGAATATAAATATAATGCATATGCTGAACTTGTATATCAAAAAGATGCTAATAAGAATGAAACTACAATCACCTATGATTCAGGAGGGCGAACAAAAACAAAAGTATCTAAAGAGGGGACGACAACTTACACATACGATACTCTGATCAAAGGAATGTTAACCTCTGTAACTTCACCTGAGTATAGCCAGAGTTTTGCCTATGACTCATATGGTCGAATCACGAAACTAACAGAGGTAATTGGCAATAAGACATTCTCAACTTATACCACTTATGATAAGTTTAATAGAGTAGATAAAATTACTTACCCATCATCTATATCTTCTTCCGGAAATTTTGCAGTCAATCATGTTTACAATAGCAATGGATATCTATCAGAGGTAAAAAATGCCCAAAGCAGTCAAGTATATTGGAAAGCCAAAACGATGAATGCCCGAGGGCAGATGGAACAATTTACTTTAGGTAACGGATTGGAGACAACCATACAATACAATCCAGCAAAGGGCTACATCACAAATATAAAAACACCAGGTAAAGGATCTGAAAAGGCTATTCAAGATTGGACTTATACCTTCAATGCAGATGGTAACCTAACTAGCAGAAAGGATAATAAACGGAATATGACCGAAAGTTTTGAATACGACGAACTAAATCGGCTACATTTAACCTTCCATCAAATAGGTAGTGGATCGAAAATCGAAAAAGAAAAAGTCGAATACGATGCCGCCGGAAATTTGACATATAAAACAGGAATTGGTACTACATTTAAATATATAGATGGAACAAACCGTTTGCAGTCGGTATCAGGTGGAAATTATAATCCCCCTGCCTGGGATATAATAGAGTACACGTCTTTTAATAAGATATCAAAAGTTGTTCAGGCACAGGGAAACTATTCCTTAATACTTACCTATGGAGCAGATCAGAAACGTAAAAAATCTGTAACGACTAAAAATGGTAAAAGCGACACCCGATATTATGCAGGTGCAATTTATGAAGAAGACCATCTTTCAACAGGTGAAATAAAACAGAGGCATTATATTTTTGCCAATGGAGGTATGATTGCTATACATGAGCAATCGAGCACAAGTGGAGAAACTCTTAACTATATACATAAAGATCATCTGGGATCAGTACAGGCTTATTCTGACAAAAATGGTAAGTTAGTGCAAGAATTAAGCTATGATGCTTGGGGACGGCGTAGAAGTGCAGATGAGTGGAAATATTATTTGAATCTACCCGATGCCAATGCTTGGCATGAGAGAGGTTTTACAGGACATGAACACCTCGATTTATTTGAGATGATAAATATGGATGGTCGTATGTATGACCCCATGCTAGGTCGTTTTCTTACACCGGATCCATTTGTACAGGCTCCCGATTATACTCAGGGATTAAATCGCTATATTTACTGCCTCAATAACCCATTATCGCTTGTTGATCCATCCGGGTATAGTTGGTTAAGTAAAAACTGGAAATCATTACTTGTTACAGGTGTAGGAATTGCAGTTGCAATACTAGCTCCTCCCTCAGCAGTAGGACTCTTATTATCTGGAGCATTAAGTGGTATGGCGTCGGGGATATCTGGAGCATTACTCAATGGTGCAAATATCGGCCAAATCGCACGATCTGCTATAACCGGAGGACTATGGGGAGGTGCAGGTGCAGGATTATCCAATATTTCAGGCAGCATTAGCAGTAATTTTTATGCGAAGATTACAGCTCACTCTATTTCTCAAGGATTCCTTGAAGGAGTGAGAGGAGGCAACATAAAGCATGGTTTAATATCAGGTCTAATTTCAAGTGCTGGAAGTCAGAAAATAACAGAATTTGGCTCAGGATGGACTAAAGCCGCAAGAACGACAGTTAGTGCTATTGTTGGAGGCACTGCAGCAGAACTTGGTGGAGGGAAATTTGCCAATGGAGCTATGACTGCAGCTTTTATTATGCTATATAATGATGAATTGCATAAGGATGATAATAGTACTTTTTCTATAGAAAAAGCTGCAAAAAAAGCACTGGGCATGGCAGGAAAAGTACTAGGAATGGTTGATGATATATATCAAAAACCATACCAGTAGCAATGGCTATAAATATATCAGGAGATGCTCAAGGAGGATCTGCTGCTGAGATGAGCCCTATTGGAATTATCATAATGCTAACAGAAAATAAAATGGGACAACTTCATTTATTTTCAGAAGGTACTATAGGAACTGGTTGGTGTGGTGCATCTATCGGTGTAAGTGTTACCTATTTTTATTATACAGGAAATGCTAAAAATTTCACTATAGATAATATTGCATGAGAGGCATGGTCTATGAATCTCTCATTTGAAGCCATTGTCAGTGGAGGTTTCACGGGAAGTATTAGTACTAAAGATAATACTGGTAATTACACTATTGGTCAGACAAAAAACTTAGGAGTAGGGGTTGGACCTACAGTATTTAATGGTATGATTGGTTATTCAAAAACAAAAATTCACAAATAAAAAGATAGAATGGAATTACAAATAAAAAAGAAAAAACTAAATAAAAAAGAAATCATTATTTTGGTAATTATGATGTTTTGGGGATTCGTTTTATTAGTTATGATTTTTTTCAAAACAACGTATGAGAGTAAAGAACGAATGGCAAGATATCCAAGCTTAGATAATCAAATAACAATTGAGGGTAATATAATTCGTATTGAAGTGGAATTGGGATATAATAAAGGTGCTCGCTATGTTGATCTATCAAATGGAAGTCGCTTTAGAACTGTTTATCCAACTTTTAATTATACTTACCAGCCTTATGAGTTCGATACTTTTCTGCAATTAGGAGATTCTATTTCAAAGAGAGCCGAAAATGATACAATACTTATATATAGAAATAATAAGAAATATTATTTTGTATTAAATAAAGAGATTAATAAAAACGAGAAAAAGTGAATTTTTATCAGTATCCAGACTATTTAGTCTGGATACTTTTTTTTATAGAACAGCAGCTAATATAGTTATTAGAGTTACTGCCCCTAAACTTGGCGGAAGTAAAATTGTCAATGATAATATATTCGTAGTTATATGATATATCTAAGGTATTTATACAGAATGATTTTAATTTAGAAATAGATCAAATTTCCTTTGATTTAAATAAAATTAAATCAAACGTTATAAAATAAATATGATCTATATTTGACTTTTCTCCCGACTTTGGCATGGAGCCCATTTCGTTGTAAGAATCCGGTCAGTTACCTTTCGTCAAAAATACTTCCGTAACGATGGTATTCAAAAGCAATACTTTGTTCTTTCAAGTAATGAAGCAATTCTAAACGTCCTTCAATTAAAGGTTTCTGAGTTGCAATATGTTTTCCTAATTTAGCAGCTCTCTCAAAAATAGCATCCGATAAATTAGCTGTACAGGTTCGTACCCGCTCAAATTTATCCATATCGGCTATAAATTGCTCTTCATTCTCAATTAAAACGTCTGCACCTTTAGTTATGGATATTGCTTTTTCCAAAGCTTGTAATTTATCATTGCCACCATCAATACTTATAGTCAAATGAGTCTTTGCCGTTGAAGCAGCTAGTAAACTTAGTAAAATATCCGCTAAATCGTCATCAGCCTGAACACGCAGTACTACTTTTCGTAAAGGAAGATAGCGAAATATATTAGATTCGCCATAAATATGGTTTACATCCCTTTCCTGAGAAAATTCTTCACGCCATGCTTTTCTATAATTCAGAGCAGCAAAATCTAATCTAGCTTTTGATTTATCATCTGCTATAAGTTCGCTTAAAGGAGAGCCAGAAGATTCTGCAACTATTAATTCATTCTCGGTAAATTCCACAAAGCAAGAGACATAATTTACACCTCCGGCTTTAATACCTCCACCAAAGGCCGATCGCTTCATTCCTCCGAAAGGCTGACGATTAACTATTGCGCCTGTAATACCTCTGTTTATATATAAGTTACCTGCTTCTAATGTATTTTTCCAAAGTTCCTGCTCATTTTCATCCAAACTTTGCAGACCTGATGTAAGACCATACTCCGAAGAATTCACATAGGCGATTCCTTGCTCTAAATCATCAATACAGACAACTGCCAACAATGGAGCAAACAACTCGGTTTTAAACGTATAACTGGTTAGTTTTACTCCCCATTTGACGGTCGGTTTTAGAATGTATTTCTTTTCGTCAACAAATTCGGGAACAACTAACCATGATTCTCCAGGTTCCAGATGTTCAATAGCATGTAATAACTTATCATTGTCATTCGTAATCATTGGACCAACCATATTGTCGGGATTCCAAACACTTCCGGTATGAAGGCTCATTACAGCATCTTTCAATTTCGATTTGAAATTTTCGTCATTGTAAATATCCTTATCAACCAACAGAAGCGAACAAGCCGAGCATTTTTGACCGGCATTACTGAAAGCCGACGAAACTACATTTAAGATAGCATGATCCTGATCACCATTCCCGGTAAGAATAATTGCATTCTTTCCTCCTGTTTCAGCCGAAAGCGGTGTACGCGGACTATTCTCCAGCAAACGGAAAGCCGTATCGGTACCACCTGTAAGAATTACATGTTTAATAGATGAATGGGCTGTTAAATAATTAAGAGGTTCACGCCCATCCGTACAAACAACTTGTAAAGCATCTTTAGGCACACCTGCATCCCAGAAACATTGAGCAAATTCCCAAGCAATGGGCAAAGCAACAGTTGCGGGTTTTAAAATCACGGAATTACCTCCTGCAAGTGCTGCTGCAACTCCTCCCACCGGAATAGCCAATGGAAAGTTCCAAGGCGGAATTACTAAAATAATACCTTTGGCTTTATAAGATACAGTTTCGAGATCGGCAAACGGTTTCATCGTGATGGGATAAAACCGGCAGAAGTCAATTGCTTCCGAAACCTCAACATCCCCTTCCATAAAGGTTTTACCTGTAATGGCAGACATACAACCTATTAAATCGCCTCTCTTAGCAGATAAATTATCGGCAACTGTATGTAAAATCTGATTTCTCTTTTCAAGACCTGTATTTCTCCATCCCGATTTATCGGATTCTGCAACTGCAATAATTTCTTTAATCTGCTCTAATGAAGACAAGCTTGCTTCACAGAAACAAACTTCATCATTTCGGCTTCTATCGTAATATTTCTTTTTGCTTTCGGTGGTTATCTCTTGATCTCCTATCTGAACAGGGATTTTATAGTTCTCTTCATTTACCTCAGTACCCCATTTTTTCAATTTATCCAATGCCCATTTTCGATTTACGGGCAAATCCAAATCAGTATCGGGCTCATTGTGAAAAATATTGATATCGTTCACAGGAAGAGGTTTTTCCAATCTATTTTGTTTTCTGAAAGCTTCAGCCTTCATACTGTCTTTTTTACTATAAGCATCGAGAAACTGATTAGCCAGAAAATCCCAATGAGGACTATCCAATTTCAAGTTAAACGAATAACTTAAAAAATTATCTTTGCCCGTATTCTCATCCAAACGTCTAACCAAATAGGAAACCGCATTCAAAAAATGTTCTTTCTTTACTACCGGAGTATATAATATAATTTGTTTACCCAAACTTCTCATGACGCGAGGCAGATGATTTGCCATCCCTTCTAGCATTTCGAAAGTAATATAATCTTTCACATCATTCTTCTCACTCAATAGGTATGCATATCCTATTGTGAAAAAGTTATGCGATGCAACACCTACATGAAGCACTTTTGCATTTTCAGGCAATAACGCCACATCAAGAATATACAAGTAATTGGCATCCACATCTACTTTAGAGGGTAGTACAGGATTCGGCCAACCTTTCAATGAAGATATAATACTCTCCATTTGTAGATTAGCCCCCTTCACCAATCTCATTTTAAGGGGTGCTCCTCCTTCTGCAACCCGTTTCTTTGCCATTGTAAGTAATCGTTGCTGAAACAATGCTGCATCGGGTAAATAGGCTTGCACAACTATGCCTGCTGTATAGTTTTTAAATTGAGGCATACTTAGAACAGTTACAAACACATCAAGCGTAAGCTCGGCATCTTTGTATTCCTCCATATCGAGATTTACAAACTTAGCCTTTTGAGTCCCGTCTTGTGTAATGTAAGGATAGTCTATGGCCTGCTGATATATTGCAGCTACACGCTCACAAAGTTCTTTTTTATTTTGCTCGTAACTCAATGGCTTGATCTGAGCATAAATCCCCGATAGTTTAATGGAAATATAATTAACATCGGGCTCTTTCAAAGCCTCCAGATAATGTTCATATCGATGTTTAGCTTCGCCATCACCTAAAACAACTTCTCCTAACAAATTCACATTCTGCCCTATATGACTTTGCCATCTATGCTCCAGATGTTTGGTAAGCTCGGGACGTTCCTCTCCGATAATAATTTTACTTGTTTCCTGACGGAGGCGGTCTTTGAAAATAGGTATAGAGATTCCATCAAATAAATAACCTACACTTGTAAATAACTTCAACATCATCTGATCGAGCGGTCCAAAAAAATCAGGAACACCATATTCCTCAATCAGCAATTTCATACGTTTTGCCAGTTTTTTACTGTTACGAATCTGGGACGATTCGTCCAACATCTTCGACAACAAAATCTTATTGGCCGGAGTTTGCACCAATGATGCAAATTTTTGCTGTTCTTTAATCTCTTCGGGAGTTAATTCACTTTCTGCCTTAGCCAGAAATTGTTTTGCCCAATCAAGTACATCAGAAGTTCTTATGTTTTCCATTATTAAAAAGATTATAATATAGTAATCGTAAGTTTTGAAAGTATTGCAGGTCTCAAACCTATTTAGTTGTTCATCCAAGTATAAACAACAATTGAAAAAAAGTAATAAAAATGGCGTGAGACCTTAGTTGTCTAATGACATCAATATTCTCTGTAATTTTACAAATTATTTTTCTAAATAATTCAGTAAAAACCCACTTTTTACAAATAAATTATTTTGATATAGAAATAAGAAAATAAACATCAATATAAAACGAACTATTAAACAATACAATCAATTAGAAAGAATTTAAAAGGAAATAGATAAAATAAAGCATATAATATATCGAAGCAAATAACTATCTTTATAGTTTAAGTTATAGACCAAAATCTATTTATCATGCGTAATTTAATATTTTTTCTGCTCTTTGTATTTCCATTTGCTTCTAAAAGCCAAGAATTTGATACTTATTTTGTAAATAAAACTTTACGAATAGATTATATTTTTTCGGGAAATTCTGAGAAACAAGCCATAGCAGTAGATCAATTAAATGAATTGCCTCAATGGGCAGGAAGAAAGCACAATTTATCAAAAAGCCAACTCGAAGGCAATGGACAAATAGCCATGTATAACCTTCAATCAGGTAACTGCATATATAAAAACACCTTCTCAACCCTATTTCAAGAATGGATAACGACGGATGAAGCTAAATCGATAAAGAAAAGTTTCGAAAATGTTTTTCTCCTGCCCTTCCCTAAAGAAAAAGTAATGGTAGAAATTTCATTAAGAGACAGGTATGGAAAATATGATACAAAAATGAGTCACATTGTAGACCCTACGGATATTTTAATTCATAAAAAGGGATACAAAGATATAACGCCCTACTCTATCATTCATAAAGGCGAGGAAAATACCAAAACAATCAATATAGCTATACTAGCCGAAGGTTACAAAGCAGATGAAATGGATAGTTTCAGAAAATATGCAGAAGAAACCGTGCAACAGATACTTTCTTACGCACCCTTCGATAAATATAAAGATAGCTTCAACTTTTATTTGGTCGAAAGCCCCTCCAAAGAAAGCGGACTAAGCGTCCCTCGAAATGGTATTTGGAAAAACACCGCATTTAATTCACATTTTGATACCTTTTACTCTGAACGATATCTGACAAGCAGTCGGGTAAAAGACATACACGATGTTTTAGCAGGAATACCTTACGAGCATATTATTATACTTGCCAATACTGATGTTTACGGAGGTGGTGGTATATTTAATTCTTATACTTTGACAACTACCGGACATAAAAACTTCAAGCCCGTTGTTGTGCATGAATTCGGGCATAGTTTTGCCGGATTAGCCGACGAATATTTTTACGAAAGCGATGCTTTAGACAATACATATGAACATGGTATCGAACCTTGGGAACAAAATATATCGACATTGGTAAACTTCGATTCCAAATGGAAAGACATGCTACTGGCTCAAACTCCTATCCCCACAAATATTAGTGATAGTACAAAATATAAAATCGGTGTTTACGAAGGTGCAGGCTATTCAGCTAAAGGTATATATCGCCCTTCGGTAGATTGCAGGATGAAAACAAATACCTGCAAAGAGTTTTGCCCCGTTTGCCAACGTGCAATAGAACAGCTGATACTTTTCTATATCCAATAAACAATCCATCTATATTTAGTATTAATTATCACAAAAATAGAGGGAATACGACTTGCTTTTTATACTTTTGTACATCCTAAGGAAAAGACTCTATTAAACGATTTAAATATATATTTCTCAGCATATTAGGAATTATTCTAGGATTAATATTGCTTTTATACGGCCTACTGAACATGTCGTATGTGCAGAATTATGTAAAAGAACGAATTGTACTTGAACTCAAAAACAAATTACAAACCGATTTAGGCATAGGGTCACTCTATATACGTCCCTTCAATACCATACAGTTAAACGATTTGTATCTGAAGGATCAGAAAGACAGGACGATACTGATTGCTCAGAAAGTATATGCCGATGTAGAAATACTTCCACTTCTCAATAATAAACTTATCATAACGGTATCTAAACTTTCTGACTTTGAAGTAAATTTGTCAAAAGACAGTGCTAAGACACCTTTAAACATTCAGTTTATAATTGATGCTTTCAAACCCAAAGACAATAAAAAGAAAACCAAATTTGAGGTACAGATAAACTCCCTGAATATTGCTGATGGACGTTTTAAGTTTGATATCAACGACCGTCCCTACGTAAACGATAAATTTGACCCTAATCACATTAGCGTTACAGATCTCAATGCAATTCTCTCCCTCAGGTCACTCGAAACCGATTCATTAAATATTCAAATCAAGAAGTTAACCCTTCAAGAAAAAAGCGGATTAAAGATCAACAATCTTATTGTTCGGCTTATCACTCAAGACAATCATCTCTTTGTCAAAGGCTTTAAGCTCGAATTACCAAAATCGTTACTCGAATTCGAAAAATGTGAAATCGATTATTCTTCAACCGATTCCACTAAAACTCTTATAGACAAGGCGCTATTTGCAATTAAAACCTCGCCAATTTCCTATATTGCCCTCAAAGATATCGCAGCTTTTGTACCATCATTCAAATATTTTGAAGAGAGGGTACTATTCCGCACCGAAATTAACGGTAGCCTCGACAGTATAAGGGTTACTAACCTAACGCTTGATTACGGTGAGAAAATGCATATCGTAGCAAAAGGTTATGTGAAGAATGTGAGAGACAAAGAAAAGTTATATGCACAAGGAAGCGTTGATAATTTGACGGTAACAAAAGAAGGTATTATAGGCCTTCTGAATAACCTATCGGGAACAAAAAAAGACTTGCCTCCTATTCTTAATAATATTAATACTGTTTCATTTCATGGAAATGTCTCAGGATATTTAAAACAATTAAAAGCGGACGGTTATTTAGGTACCGAACTAGGTTCAGTTATCGCAAAACTTGATTTTGGCTTCAATCCCGATACCCATACTAAATCTTTCTTTAAAGGGAATATCAATACTCAGAATTTCCAACTGGGGAAATTATTGGACAATAAAGATCTGGAAGATATTTCTCTAAACATGGATGTCAATATTACTCAACCCGCATATGGAAAATTAAAAGGGTCTGTAGATGGGCTTGTGCAAAAAATCACCTTCAAAAAATACACTTATCACGATATTAAGTTGGGTGGTACATATGACGGTCTGCGTTTAAACGGAGGTTTATCAGTGGATGATCCGAATGGTATACTTAGCATTCATGGATTATTCGACTTATCTGAAAAAGAACCGAAACTGAACTTTGATGCTCGGTTAAGAAATGTTCGTCTGGACAAACTAAACCTAAGCAGTAAATACAAAGAATCATACTTAAGTCTGGGAATAGATGCCAATTTCTCAGGAAAAAATATAGATGATATACAAGGTTATATCAAAACAGACTCGGTCAGTTTCAGGCAACCGGATAAGACTTTCACCTTAGAAAACTTTATTGTAGAAGCATCCGGCTTCGAAGATACACGTAAACTAAGTATTCAATCGGATATTATCAATGGTGAAGTATTGGGTGCGTACTCTTTCACCACAATAGCCGAAAGCGTAAAACGCTCACTGAATGCTTATTTACCGGCATTGATCAGTTTCAACGAGAAGAAAAAAACAAAGATCAAAGAAAATAATCTGACATTTGATTTCACAATCAATAACACAGAGAAAGCCAGCGATATTTTCCAATTACCGGTAACTATATACAGTGCCACCAAAATAATCGGATTCTATAATAATCAAACCGAAAGATTCAAAATTGAAACCTATCTGCCATCATTAAAAGCAGCCGGAACCAGAATTCAATCGGGCTACTTGTTAGTCGAAAATAATAGTGACGAAATAAAATCTACCATATCGGGAACATTTGTCACTAAAAACGGCACGTTAAACAACTTATCGGCTGATGTTGTTGTCCAAAATGATATCATTAATATCCATACCCTGTTCTTAAATAAAGAGGAAGGAAAGCTTAAAGGAGAATTTACCAATTCGATAGCATTCTCTAAACCGGATAAGAAAACCTTACAAACCGACATTGAGTTTCAAGCCGGAGAGTTGGTTTTGAACAATACTTTGTGGAAGATAAAAAAATCACAGATCCGCATTATCCCAAACAAAATAAGCATAAACGATTTTGTAGTAACCAGCGAAAACAAAGATCAGCAACTAAAAATAGACGGAACTTTTTCGGCTAAAGATCCAGATGAACAACTGCATGTCCACTTAAAAAATATTGATCTGGACTACATATTCAATACCCTATCAATAAGTGCCTTGCAATTTGGAGGGGCAGCAAGTGGCGACCTTACACTATCTTCTATCGATGGGCAGCCCTATGCTAATATAAACCTAAATGTACTCGATTTTGCTTTTAACAATACTGTACTCGGAAATCTGGATCTAGACAGTGATCTGGATGCTGAAACCAAGAAAGTAAATTTAAAAGGAACAATATCGAACCCTGAAAGTAAACTTACTAATATTGATGGATTTATAAATCCTATAACACAAGAGTTATCAATAAACTTCGATGCAGACGAAATAGATGTTGCCTTCCTTAATAAATATGTAGCTAGCCTGTTTAATGGAGTTAAAGGTAAAGGTAGTGGAAATGTACACTTATTCGGTAATTTCTCGGATGTAACAGTTGAAGGTAAAGCCTATATCGAAAATGGAGGATTAGGTATTAACTTTCTGAATACCAGTTATACATTTACCGATACCATTTACATGAAAAAAGACCTCATTTATTTTAATGACATCGCTTTTCATGATGCAAAAGGCAACATAGCATTAATCAGCGGTAAAGTAGTACACGATTATTTTACTAACTTCTTATACTATGTAAGTCTCCTCGGTGATAATTTCATGCTGTACAATGCCACTCAGAAGCATAACCCCATGTTTTACGGAACAGTGTTCGGCTCGGGAACCGGTGTTATAAAAGGAGATGAAAGAGCTGTTGACATTAATGTAAATATGCAGACTAACAGCAATACTAATATCTTCATGAATTTCATGCAAGAAACGGCCTCTGAATATTCTTTCATTAGATATAAGACAAAAGACGAAGCGACCGATTCGATACACAATCCGAACGAAAAGCCTAAATTAAGCAGGTTTAAAACCGATTCGGGTATGGAAGTAAATATGAATTTCTATATTGATGCTACCCCCGATGCGACAGTGGAACTTCTCATGGATCCTGTAGGAGGAGATCGAATAAAAGCTTCGGGTTCGGGTGCATTACAATTCACTTGGGGAACTAATAAAGATCCTATGTTATATGGTACTTATATGATTAATAAAGGGTCATATAACTTTACATTCCAAAAAGTATTTGAACGAAAATTCTCTATTCAAGACGGCAGTTATGTACAATTTAGAGGTGACCCATTCGAAGCTAATATCGACATCACAGCTCTATACCGTGTTATAGCAAATCTGAATGATTTAGATCAAAATATAGCGAAAAACTCAGGACAGACAAGCGTTCCTGTAAATTGTATCCTAAATATTACAGGAGCATTACGCCAGCCAAAAGTAAATCTGGATATTGCTTTGCCATCGGCCGATCCCGAAATACAAAGACAGATAAAGAGCTTGATGAGTACCGAGGATATGATCAACAGACAAATTGTTTATCTGTTGCTATTATCTAAATTCTATACGCCTAATTATGCTCTGACAGACCAGAAAACGTCTGATTTTGCAGCAGTTGCCTCGGCTACATTATCAACTCAATTGAGCAATATACTCAGTCAGCTCGATGACCGCTGGCAAGTAGGTACCAACATACGCACTAGTGATGCAGGATTTTCGAATACTGAAGTTGAACTTATTTTGTCGAGCAGGCTACTTAATGACCGGGTTTTATTTAATGGAAATTTCGGTTATCGGGATAATGCAATGACACAACAAGATGCATTTATTGGAGATGTTGATATCGAAGTACTGCTCAATCGAATAGGCACATGGCGTCTTAAAGCATATAACCATTACAACGAAAAATATTATTATGTCGGAAGTGGTGGTAGCAGCAACGGAGTACAAACTCAGGGGGTTGGTATTATGTATAAAAGAGATTTCGATCATTTGAGAGAATTATTTACAAGACCCAAAAAGAAAAGCACCATATCCATCATTGATACTGCGAAAAATCAAGATACTTTGAAGCATATCAATCAAATGGTAAAAATGAAGTGATGATTCATATAGATAAAGATACCCAACAATTTATATTGAAACATGAATCGGATGACATACGACAACTTGCATTAAAAGCAAAATCGTATCCTGGTATTGACATGTCTATAGCCATTAAACAAATTGCAGGAAGGCAAATAGCTAAACATAAAATTCCATCCTGGTATCAATGTGAAAATATTATCTATCCAAAACATCTTTCGATGGAACAATGTTCCTCTGAGGCTACGGCTCTGTACAAAGCCGCTTTATGTAAAGGGGATATCCTTATTGATCTTACCGGAGGATTAGGTGTCGATTTTTCATTCATGGCAAAAAATTACAAACAAGCATATTATATAGAAACTCAACATGAGTTGACCGAATTAGCTCAATGTAATTTTAACACATTAAATTTAAATCAAAGTAAAGTCATACAAGATGATGCAGTTTCGTTTCTAAACTCATTTGATGGTATTGCCGATACTATATTTATAGATCCGGCCAGAAGAAACGATACGGGAAAGAAAACAGTTCTCATAGAAGACTGCACTCCCAATCTGCTGGAGATAGATAATCTTCTGAATACTAAAGCTCAGCGAGTGATTATAAAACTATCCCCTATGCTTGATATCACTCATGCTTTGAATTCGCTAAGTAATGTTACCGAGGTACATATTATCAGTGTAAACAACGAGTGCAAGGAGCTACTATTCATAAAAGACAAAGTACGTAAAGATGAAGACATACAACTCATTTGCATTAATCTTTTAACGAATAAGAAAGATGAGTCTTTCACCTTCATTAAAGCCGAAGAAAACACATCGTCTATTTCTCATACAGATGAGCCGAAGAGATACTTATATGAGCCAAATTCGTCTATACTCAAGGCAGGTGCATACCGAAGTTTAGGTGCAAGATATGGTTTAATGAAATTGCATCCCAACAGTCATTTATATACTTCTGATACTTTAATAGATAGCTTTCCCGGTCGAAAGTTTCAAATCAAGGAAGTGATATCACCCAACAAAAAAGAAATAAAAGCTCATTTCAAAGATATTACTCAAGCAAACATTGCTACACGAAACTATCCGTTTTCGGTTGCAGATATAAGAAAGCAAACCAAGCTGAAAGAAGGTGGAACAGATTATATCTTTGCTACTACCTTAGCCAATGAAAAAAAAGTATTAATTTTGTGTCAAAAGGTTTCGGATTAATCTCGCAAACCTACACTAAGTTCGCAGAACTATTTATTGTTTTGGCTGTAGTAGTGAGCCTATCTGTTCACGTATTTCGGACAGACACATAGGTCTGCCCCTACCAACAATAATGTTACATTAGATATTTTCTTTTACTTATAATTATATTCAAAACTTTTCATGCAGATCATCTCCAAAGTAAAGAAATACATTCAGGATAATATGTTACTAACCGATAAGGCTAGAGTTATTATCGGAGTTAGCGGAGGAGCTGATTCTATGGCTCTATTAGACATACTCCACCATCTTGGATATGAATGTATTGTAGCACATTGCAACTTTCACCTTAGAGGGCAGGAATCGTACCGTGACGAATATTTTGTGGAAAAGGTTACCACTAAATACAAGTTCGAATATGTATCGGCAAACTTTGATACTAAAAAATATATCGAAGAAGAATCTATTTCTCTCGAAATGGCAGCACGTGAACTGCGTTATGCATGGTTCGAGAAAATCAGAAAAGAATATAAAGCAGAAAAAATAGCCGTAGCTCACCATCAGGACGACTCGGTAGAAACAGTTCTTATAAACCTTATAAGAGGTACAGGCATAAGAGGCTTAAGCGGCATCCCGCCTATCAATGGAAAAGTGATCCGCCCCCTACTCTGTATATTTCGTGAAGATATTCTGCAATATCTGAAAGTCAGACACATCGGTTTTGTCGAGGACAGCACCAATAAAGAGGACATATATACACGTAATAAAATACGGCTCAATGTAATCCCTCTTCTGAAAACAATCAATCCATCGGTAGTACAAGCCATTCAAAAAACTTCTGAAAATTTGTATCATACCGAAAAGATTTTCAATGCATATGTCGAAAAAGCCAAACGTAAAGTATTCTCTAATAATAAAATAGATATCAGTGTTTTATCGAAACAAAAAGAACCCAAAACTATTCTTTTCGAAATTTTATTCCCATACGGGTTTAATGCTCCTACGGTAGATAATATATATGATTCGATAAACAGCCAATCCGGTAAAATATTTTATTCGGAAGGTTATCAGCTCATAAAAGACAGAGAAGTATTTATACTTGAACCCATTAATGATCAGCCGGATACTATATATACTCTCTTTGAACACGAAACAAATATCGAAGAGCCTTTCAAAATGACATTTGAATCGTTTCGAAAAACATCTTCTTTTCAGTTAGAGCAAGACCCCGCGACTATTTATTTAGATAAAGGCAGGCTTATTTATCCCCTGATTATCCGTAAATGGAAACACGGTGATAAATTTATACCCTTCGGTATGAAAGGACATAAAAAAGTGAGTGATTATTTTACTGACCGCAAATTCAGCCTCGTTGATAAAAGCAATACATGGCTATTATGCTCGGGTGATGATATTGTATGGATAATCGGTGAACGTATCGATGACCGTTTTAAGATAACCAATACAACAATTGAGATATTAAAGGTCACTTTAATTCCATAGTATTTTTGGCTAAAGCTTTCTCTAGACGTCCGATATGAGAATTCAGGCTAAGTATACTAGCCTCCACATTTTTTATCTCGAAGACATCTTCTTTATCCTCTTTTTGCTTCAATTTTTCCAGATAATTTTTAAGCCCATTCTGGTATTTCACATAATATTCCAGTGCTAGCGATGGTTCTCCCAATTCATAATCATATATAGTGCCTAAGGTGAAATAGAGGTACATATTCTGATTTTGTTGCCCATATTTAGTAGCCTCCTTATAGTTAATGGCTGCATTTTTGTATTCTTCAAGACCTTCGTATCCTTTTGCCAGCCCACGATAATAGAGATACAATATCATATCGGAAGGAATAGTCTTCTCCAGAATTTTCTGAAAATAAATAACCGAATTATTGAAATTACGCATTTCATTAGAAACCACCCCCAAACAATACAAAACTCTGTTATTTATAGTATCTTGTGTATAAGCTTTTAGCAAATACGGAAATGCCTTTTCATTCTCACCCAAAGAGTAATAAGAAATACCCAAACTGCGATTTACAACCAACGAGCTATCACCATTCAAATAGCATCTTTCGAATCGAAGCGCGGCTTCTTCATAAAAATCAGCCCCATAATAGCTTAACCCATTCAGCAAATTTATTTGCTTGTTTGTGCTGTCTTTTTCTACAAAATCATCCGAAAGTTGTATTGCTGCTCCAAAATTTTTCAGTTTGATATTTATATTTATCAGACTTGCTATTGAAAAAACATCTGTTGTATCTGCCTTTATTGACTCTGTATAATAAACTATCGCACTATCCGGTAAATTTATATTTTCGAAGCATTGTGCCGATCTCTTGATCATATTGGTCAAGTTATATTTATCAGACAACATTTTGTAATCCGATAAAGCTGCTTTATAATCCTCCAGACGAAACAGCATCTCTGCTCTTTTTATCTTATAATATATATTAAGGGAATCCAGTGAGATTAATTCATTATAACAAGTAAGACTTCCACTCCAATTCGACAAAGCCTGATAACATAAAGCCATCTCCGACTTTAGTTTTAAATCATCCTTATCTACCTGAGCTAAAGACTTCAATACTTCAATTGCCTTAGAATAATTATCCAACCCTTTGTAGCAAAGAGCTTTCTGTTTCAGCAGTTCTTTTGTCTCTTCTTGAGAGTCAATATACTTCAATGCCTTATCAAACTGATAACTAGCAATATAATCATCAATTAATGAATATTCCACTTGAGCATTCAAGCCGGCTATATAGCCTAAAAAAAGGCTTACAAAAAGGATAAGTGTTCTCATAATTAGATTACTATTTTTTCGTAAATCTACAAATAAATAATAATTATAAAAAAAATAAACGTCACTTTTTTTATTTAGACATCAAAAAGATTGTTTTTCTAAAAAATATATATAATTTTGTATCACGGTAAGAAAAAACTACAGATTTCTTATTCTAATCATAGTAAAAACTCGATTGTATCCTTATTTATTTTGCATCAACATTGAATCAGCAATATTCTCTTATGCTGTCTAAATCAGAATATTAAATAACAAAACAACATAGATATACATGCGTATATACAACATCCTTGAGCTAAATGAAAAGCTCACAACTGAACTCAGAACCCTAGCAAAAGAGCTAGGTATAAAACGTCCTGATGCCTATAAAAAGGACGAATTAATTTATAAGATATTAGACGAACAAGCTATTATTGAGGCAAAAAACAAAAACTCGGAAAGCTACAAAGCTGAAAGCAAACAATCAGACAAGAAAAGCACAGAGAACGCTGCAAAATCAAAGCAAAGTAAAGCAGCCCCCACGCCTAAAGCTACCGTTGTAGAGAATAAAGTAGAGGAAATAAAAGAAGTTAAAGAGCCACAAGAAGCTCCGATAGCTCAACAACCTCAGGCAACTGCACCCAATGATGATAACATAGGTAAACCAAAAGAAAGAATAGTACACCGTAAAAATACGGAATCGGCAAATAACAATACAAACGAGTCGACAAATACTAAGACAATCCCTCAAAGGCCTACTCAATTAGTATTCAAGTCAAGCAAACCACGTACCGAACCAAAAGAAGAAGTTCCAGCAATGGCTCCCCTGTCTCCTCTCGAAGTCGATACTGATGTAGCACCCGTTGTTGTAGAGTCACCTAAAATGGCTCCTGTCAATATCAGCACGCCACCACCAGCACCAGTGGCCAGCAACCCTGTTGCAAACAATAGTGGAAATACAAATAATCAAAAGCAAAATAATAATCAAGCTCAAGAAAAATCTTTTGAGTTTGAAGGAATCTTATCAGCTACAGGCGTACTGGAAATAATGCAGGAAGGTTACGGATTTTTACGCTCTTCCGATTATAACTATATGTCATCTCCTGACGATATCTACATTTCTCAATCTCAGATACGTTTGTTCGGTCTGAAAACCGGAGATATTGTAGAAGGACCGATACGTCCTCCTAAAGAAGGAGAGAAATTTTTCCCTCTTGTAAAAGTAGACAGAATAAACGGACGCAGTCCGGAAGAAGTAAGAGACCGTGTACCATTCGATCACTTAAAACCTCTCTTTCCGAATGAAAAATTCAAATTAACATCCGGCAGAAATGATAATTTCTCTTGTCGTGTTGTAGATTTATTCTCCCCAATAGGTAAAGGACAACGTGGTCTGATTGTAGCACAACCCAAAACAGGTAAGACTTCGTTACTGAAAGATATAGCAAATGCCATAGCAACCAACCATCCTGAGGTATACATGATTGTATTACTGATAGATGAGCGTCCTGAGGAGGTTACCGACATGGAAAGAAGCGTAAATGCTGAAGTTATTGCATCTACTTTTGATGAACCTGCAGACCGTCACGTAAAGATTGCCGAAATCGTATTGAACAAAGCAAAACGTATGGTAGAATGTGGTCACGATGTAGTTATTCTATTGGACTCTATCACTCGTTTGGCACGTGCTTACAATACTGTTCAACCGGCATCGGGTAAAGTACTAACCGGAGGGGTTGATGCTAATGCATTACACAAACCAAAACGTTTCTTCGGAGCAGCCCGTAATATCGAAAACGGTGGTTCATTAACCATTATTGCTACAGCTCTTACCGAAACAGGTTCTAAAATGGATGATGTTATCTTTGAAGAATTCAAAGGTACAGGTAACATGGAGCTTCAATTGGATCGTAAATTATCTAACAAACGAGTATTCCCTGCTGTTGACATTATCTCTTCAAGTACACGTCGTGACGATCTGTTACTTGATCCTGACACACTTAACCGTATGTGGGTACTACGCAACTTCTTGTCGGATATGAATTCGGTAGAAGCCATGCAGTTCCTAGATAAAAGATTGAAAAAGACAATCAATAACGAGGAGTTCCTAATCTCAATGAACGACTAAGAAAAAAACATATAATTAAAGATCATTAGCTCGACTTTTGACTTTAATCTCTAAAATTAAAGCAAGGATTGTTTGATATCAAAACAATCCTTGCTTTCTTTGTATATCGTTCTATTTCACTTTACTTAAATACATCAGATATGTCACATAATCATGCTCATGGTGGACATTCTCACTCACATAGTCACGCCACAAACAAAAGAGCTCTGACCTTTAGTTTTCTGCTGATTGCAGGATTTATGTTTGTCGAATTTATTGGAGGTATTCTAACGAACAGTTTAGCTCTGCTATCAGACGCAGGTCACATGCTAAGCGATTCTGTTGCTCTGGGGCTTAGCTTGGCAGCAATCATATTCGGACAAAAAAAAGCAACCATAGAGAAAACATATGGTTATAAACGGTTCGAAATATTAGCTGCATTACTTAATGGCATTGCTTTAGTAGCTCTTTCGGCGTATATATTATACGAGGCTATTGTGCGTTTATCCTCCCCACCCCATGTGATAGGAAAAGGTATGATGATAATTGCAGTTATCGGACTGTTTATCAATATTATTGTAGCATGGATATTATCCAGAGGCGGAACCAAAGAAAACCTGAATATCAGAAGTGCTTTCATGCACGTATTAGGTGATCTACTGGGGTCCGTAGGAGCTATTATTGCAGCATTGCTCATTCTTTTCTTCGGATGGAATATTGCTGATCCTATTGCTAGTATGATTGTATCGGTAATTGTACTTTATAGCGGATGGCATATTTTAAAAGATTCTGTTAATATCCTGATGGAAAGCAAGCCTTCACATATTCACACACACGAAGTTGTTGAAATTTTACAGGCTATACCCGATGTTGAAGAAGTACATGATCTGCATATATGGATGATTACTCAAGAATTTCCCTCATTAACTGTACATATCAGGGTGAAAACTGACTCGGATAGAGATCTTATATTGGAGCAGGCACTGGAAGCATTAGCCGATCACACGGGAATCAAACACATAACCATACAGATTGAAGGACGAAAACTAAAAGTAGAAGAGCCTTGCTGTACTTTATACTAAGTTATCAGACTTTTAATTATAATAACTACAGCCTCCAATAATCCGTAAGCATATCTTAAAAAACTAATAAATCAACCTGACTAATAATACTATGAGAAAAACTATTTTATTTCTACTTATCATTACAATATCTTGTATAAGTATGCAAAGTCAAACATCTAATCCCAATCACGCATGGTTTGAAGAAGCCCGATTTGGGCTTTTTGTACATTTCGGACCGTATAGTGTATTAGGCGACGGCGAATGGGTAATGCAAAATCGTCCCATCAAAGTACAGGAGTATAAAAAGCTTCAAAAGTTCTTCAATCCGCAAGATTTTGATGCAAAGACTTGGGTCAAAACAGCCAAGAATGCAGGTATGAAATATATTACCTTTACTTCTCGTCATCACGATGGGTTCAGTAATTGGGATACAAAGCAATCAGAGTGGAATATAATGAATACTCCACATTTTGGGAGAGATATAGTAAAAGAGCTTGCTGATGAATGTCACAAAGAAGGTATTAAATTAGTACTCTACTATTCTTTGATAGATTGGTCAAGAAACGATTACCAATACTGGACAGGTGGTACAGGTCAGGGCTGTGGTCGCACTGAAAAAGGTGACTGGAATTCGTACATCAATTTTATGAAAGCCCAACTAACCGAACTCTTAACTAACTATGGCGAAATTGCAGGTATATGGTTCGATGGAGATTGGGATCAACATCCCAAAGACAGCCATACTCATGCAACTTCTAATGTGAACTGGCATTATCAGGAGATATACGATCTCATCCATAGCATTCAACCCAATTGCATGGTATCCAATAATCACCATAAGGAACCGATACAAGGGGAGGATTATCAGGCTTTCGAAAGAGACCTTCCGGGAGAAAATAAAAATGGATTCAGCGACGGACAAACGATCTCGCAGCATCTGCCTATGGAAACTTGTGAAACCATGAATCAAACATGGGGATACAATATAACGGATACAAATTTTAAGTCAACAACCGAAATTATCCATTATTTAGTAAGAGCCGCAGGACATGGAGCAAATTTATTGCTAAATGTAGGTCCTATGCCAAACGGTGAGATTCAGCCCGAATCGATACAACGTTTACAAGAAGTAGGTAATTGGACTAATAAGTTTGGGCAGACTATCTACGGAACAAAAAGTGGACTGATAAAACCTCAATCGTGGGGTGCAGCTACTCAAAAGGGAAAGACGCATTATATTCACCTTTTTGAACAAGAAGGCAATCAACTTACGATAAACATACCTAATAAAATTAAATCTGCACGATGGCTTAATCTTAATTCTCCATTGAACTGGACAGTAGATAAAAAAACAGGAAATGTAACATTTGATTTACTGAATACTCAATTTGACGATATAGATTCAATCATCGAAATTATTGTACAATAAAATTCTATTGCTCTGTTATTTTATCTATTTACAGAAGACATATTACTGTTTTTTTAATATATAAGTAAGCAAGTTGGGTAAAAGAAAACATATAATAACAAGTATTTTCTGGACGATAATAAAAGAGACACTATTTCAAAATTGAAATAGTGTCTCTTTTATTATCGATAAAAATTGAAATTGCTCCTTAACGATTGTATAAGTAACTAGCAAACGGGTACATCTGCCAATTTTGATTCGTAGAACTGTTCGACATCATCCAGGCTTTAAATTGCGGATAGGCATATAGAATGTTTTTATATTCTACCGGATACTTGAATGGACCAGGAACACACATTCCAAATACAAGATTACCGATGGTGCTATAATTGCCATTCGATGAAATATCTTTGGTCTTGTCTGTAGGTTTATAATTTTTGATGTGTATTTCTTGTCTTGGACTAAATTTGTTCATTAAAAATGTATTCAGCCTATTTAAGACATTGGTATTTGTGATATCGATAGGGGTAGAGAATTTAATTGCCAAATTTACATTTATCGGATTAGTGTATGGGTCGCTCGGTCTGGTATTGATAAATGAATAAGGTGCTTTTTTACCAAATGCAGCATGCACATCATCCACAATAGGTACAACGGCATAGGTCTGATTGGCTTCGACTCCGTTGGACGACATTATGAAAACATTGTGATCAAGGGGCACTCCGGTGCGCGTTACGCTTGCCACATTGGAGGCACTAATGCCATCAAGCTGCACTGCGGCAGCAAGATGTTTGGTAGAACCGGCTGCTTTAAAGGTGAAGTTGATGTTCATCTGCGACATCTTATTTGATGCCGATAATACATACGATATATTTGCATCTATTACACAATCGTTCATATCATAATCGCCCACACTCGGATAAAGGTCTTCGAATAGATAAGTGTAGATTGTTCCTATATTCACGGTTTGTGGATAAGTGGGGTTTCCCGAATTACCACCACCGCTGGCTTTGTCGCCTCCATCGTTGCACGAACCGCCATCTATTGTAACAGTTGTAGAATTGTATGGAACCATCGTTGCCCCAGAATTGCTGTTCAATTTATAACTCGTTTTCGAGGATGTATTTTGAGAATGGCTAGAACAGGCTATTTGAACATATCCCGAATATTCGACAGCATTATCTACATCCGAACTCTCTTGTGCAAAACGTACCAAACTATAATTTTTAGACGAGCCTTTTCCCTGTATCTTAGTTGTTTGAGTTTTGAATCGAGAAGTACCTGTTACGTTGAGAATTGATCCACCATCCATGTTGACTGTTATCCCGCCACAATCCATATCCCTTGTTTTCAATAAAGTTCCTGCTTTTAGGTTTAGGTTTGTCGAGTTTTGACACGCTATTTTATTGTTCACCATTATCTGACAGTTGTTGTTTACCGTACCACCAGTAATATCGGCATCATCTATCGTTAATTTACTATTATTGACTAACGTGCCTTTGGGATGGTTACAACTGAGGGTACCAATTTTCATTGTTCCATTATTTTGCACAGTCATCAGCTGCGACACTTTTCTCACTTTGCATGAACCAAAATTGATTAGTTGCTCTGAATCATTTGTACCACTTATCTCCACAGTCTTACTGTCATCGTCGTTAAATGATGCACCCTTACTCACGTGAAAAAGGGCTGATTTACTCATATTTATTTTCAGATCGTTGCCGGTTGTGATTTTGGCTCCAGGCATGATGATCAGCTTATCATTGTCGCCCATAGAAATAGATCCCGATTTGTTATCCCATGTGCCTGCAATGTACAGTTCAACACCTTTTCCCCCTCCTTTAAATGTAATTGCCCCCGAATAATTACCATTGATAACGTACGATTTCTTTTTGCTGGGGTCCAATTCGAAAGAATTTACTCCTCCATCATTTTTAATCTCCATCGAACCTGATGGTATTTGGTGCGAATCGCTGGCTCCCTCGCCATCTTCACCATCTTCTGATGCGTTTTTCAATATTTTGGATAGAGATCGAAAGGTCATATTAAAATCAGCATCTACCGATTTATTTATTATTGCATATTCTCTCACTAGTTGCATACCCTTTATGTCCGTTTCTCTAATACTTATAAACTTGATGCTATCGGGAACGTTTATTTGTCCAATATGAGTCTGTCCTGAAACGACTAAATCTTTAGCTAATAATGAAGCTGAATTATTTATTATGGGATTGTGATCGAACACTTCTATTATATAATTTTCTCCGGGATAGTCATTGCTAGCTGTTACTTTTATATTGACATTCGATATAGCTAACCAATCGAATGCAAGCGGAATTTGTAACGAGTCCATATCTTCCGATATAGTTTCTGAATCATTATCATTATCGCTATCAATTGTAGGATTATCATTACACGAACAAATTAAAGCAGCGATAACTGCTACTTTCCAAATAATATTCTTCCCCATCGTTTTTTTCATAAACTTCAACGTTTTATTGGTATGCTATTAAATTGATTTAAAATCTGTTAAAGATATAACACGACTATCTCTAAAAAGTTCGGATAGAGGTAACAAACTTATAATATTGCTCTTATCAATTACAAGACATATAAAGGAGCTTGCTGTATTTTTTAGACCGATGCTATCTATATTAAGTAAAAGACAGGTATTCATTTCAATAAGTGCTTCGAGTAATAAAGTATTAAATTACCTAAGATCAATATTTCTCAAAAAATAAGAGGCTATAATTTGATTTATTCTTTGAAAAACAATACCTTTGCACCGTTTTTTAAACAACATAATGTCTAATTTATTAATTAAATGATCCTAGAGGATCGAAAAGTAACAAATGTCGGATAACTTAAAGAATGTAAGTCCAATTGAAGATTTTGATTGGAATGCTTATGAGATCGGTGAAACTTTCTCTGACAGAAGCAAAGAAGATTTAGAAAAAACTTATGACCAATCGTTGAGCAGAATCAATGATAAAGAAGTGGTTATGGGTAAAGTAAGCTCTATGAACAAACGCGAAGTGGTTGTTAATATAGGTTACAAATCGGATGGTGTTGTATCAATGAACGAATTCCGTTACAACCCTGATTTAAAAATTGGTGACGAAGTAGAGGTATACATCGAAAGCCAAGAAGACAAAAAAGGACAGCTTATCCTTTCTCACAAAAAAGCACGCGCTTCTCGCTCTTGGGAACGTGTTAACGAAGCTCTTGAAAAAGACGAAATTATCAAAGGTTATATCAAATGCCGTACTAAGGGCGGTATGATTGTAGACGTATTTGGTATCGAAGCGTTCCTTCCAGGATCTCAAATCGATGTTAAGCCAATTCGCGACTACGATGTATTCGTTGATAAAACTATGGAATTCAAAGTGGTTAAAATCAATCACGAATTCAAAAACGTTGTTGTATCTCACAAAGCTCTTATCGAAGCTGAACTTGAACAACAAAAGAAAGACATCATCTCGAAACTGGAAAAAGGACAAGTGCTAGAAGGTACTGTTAAAAACATCACTTCTTATGGTGTATTTATCGACCTTGGTGGCGTAGATGGTCTTATCCACATTACTGACCTTTCTTGGGGACGTGTACAACATCCTGAAGAAGTGGTTAAATTGGATGAAAAAATCAACGTGGTTATCCTTGACTTCGATGATGACAAAAAACGTATCGCTCTTGGTCTAAAACAACTTACTCCTCATCCATGGGATGCTCTTAGCGCTGATCTTAAAGTTGGAGACAAAGTGAAAGGTAGAGTTGTAGTAATGGCTGACTATGGTGCATTTATCGAAATCGCAACAGGAGTAGAAGGTCTTATCCACGTATCAGAAATGAGCTGGACTCAACACCTACGTAGCGCTCAAGACTTCATGAAAGTGGGCGACGAAGTAGAAGCAGTAGTTCTTACTCTTGATCGTGACGAACGCAAAATGTCTCTAGGTATCAAACAATTGAAACCAGATCCATGGGAAAATATCGAAGAAAAATATCCAGTTGGAAGCCAACATACTGCTAAAGTACGTAACTTCACTAACTTCGGTGTATTTGCTGAAATAGAAGAAGGCGTTGATGGTTTGATCCACATTTCAGATCTTTCTTGGACTAAGAAAATCAAACACCCAAGCGAAATAACTCAAATTGGTGCTGACATCCAAGTTCAAGTACTTGAAATAGACAAAGATAACCGTCGTTTGAGCCTAGGTCACAAACAATTGGAAGAAAATCCTTGGGATGTATTCGAAACTATCTTTACTGTAGGATCAGTACACGAAGGTACAGTTGTTGAATTAGTTGACAAAGGTGCTGTAATCTCTCTTCCTTATGGTGTTGAAGGTTTTGCAACTCCAAAACACTTAGTGAAAGAAGATGGTTCTCAAGCTCAAGTTGAAGAAAAACTAGAATTTAAAGTTATCGAATTCAACAAAGACTCTAAGAGAATTATCGTATCTCACAGCAAAGTTTACGAAGACGAAAAAGGTGGTGGTGAAGTTAGAGAAGCTTCTGAAAAAAGAGCTCCTAGAAAATCAGCTAAAAAAGACGATGCTCCTCAAATGACATCAACTTCTGCTGAAAAAACTACCTTAGGTGATATCGAAGGACTTGCTGCTTTGAGAGATAAACTTTCAGGCGAAGGAAAATAAGAATTAATACAATTCATTATAGAGAAAGGTGTAACGAAAGTTACACCTTTCTTGTTTTTATAAGTATTGATTGAATCAAAAACCTGCAACCATAAAACATATTTACATATCTTTGTAAAACAGTCACACTTAAATAACAGGATACAATATGATACGATCTTTTATATTTATAAGTCTGTCCTTCATTATTCTTCAGGCTACAGCACAAAATAACAACACTCTTAGACAAGAGATACAAGACATAATACAAAACAAAAAGGCAACGGTTGGAGTAGCCATCATTTTTGATGGAACAGATACACTCACGGTTAATAATCAGTATCGCTATCCAACAATGAGTGTCTATAAATTTCATCAGGCACTAGCCGTACTTGACTATTTAGATAAGCATAACCTTCCTTTGGAACAACAAGTGTATGTGAGCAAATCAGCTTTACACCCTGATACATACAGTCCTTTAAGAGATAAGAAACCGGAGGGCAATTTTTATATGCCTGTCAAAGAGTTAATGCAATACAGTGTTTCTCAAAGTGATAATAATACTTGTGATATACTATTTAACTTTCTAGGTGGTACCACCCCTGTTGAACAATATATAAAGGGTCTTGGTATTCAACAGATAGCCATTACTAAGACAGAGAAAGAGATGTCTGAAGATTTCGACAATCAATATGGCAACTGGACTACGCCTTATGCTGCAGTTCAACTATTAGAAATCTTTCTTCAACAAGAATTATTTGCTTCTCATTACAAGAATTTCTTGTTAGATGCTCTTATACAAACGTCTACAGGAAAGGACAAGATAAAAGGCTTACTTCCTGCGGGAACAGTAGTAGGACACAAAACAGGTATGTCATCTCGCAGCGGTAGTGGAGTAAAAGCTGGTGATAATGATCTTGGCTTTATTAAACTACCTAATGATAAAAATCTTTCTATAGCTGTGTTCATCGTTAACTCCATAGAGAACGATACAACTAATGCCGAAATAATAGCACAAATATCTAAAGTCACCTACGATTACTTTAAAGTAAAATAAGATACTTATAAAAATCATTTGATATCATAACGACTAAACACCTCGACATTTTTATTACATTTGTAATTCATTCATCTTGATATGCCTAAAATTTCGAAACGTGGAATAGAAATGCCTAGCTCTCCTATCAGAAAGCTGGCTCCTTTATCAGACTCGGCAAAAGCTCGAGGACTGAAAGTTTATCATCTCAATATCGGTCAGCCAGATCTGCCAACCCCTCAAGCGGGACTGGATGCATTAAAAAATATCGACAGAACCATTCTCGAGTACAGTCCGAGTGATGGTTATCGCTCTTATCGTGAGAAACTGGTCGGATATTATGCCAAATACAACATAAATGTATCGGCTGACGAAATCATCATAACTACGGGCGGATCAGAAGCTGTTCTTTTCGCATTTTTGGCCTGTTTAAATCCGGGTGACGAAATCATAGTACCCGAACCTGCCTATGCCAATTATATGGCTTTTGCAGTATCTGCCGGTGCTATCATAAGACCTGTATCTTCTACCATCGAAGAAGGATTCTCTTTACCCCCTATCGAAAAGTTTGAGGAGTTAATTAATGAGCGTACTAAAGGGATCATGATATGTAACCCCAATAACCCTACAGGCTACCTTTACTCTAGAGCAGAGATGAATCAGATAAAAAAACTTATCCAAAAATATGATTTATATCTGTTTTCTGATGAAGTTTATCGTGAATTCATTTATACAGGCTCTCCTTATGTTTCTGCATGCCACTTGGTAGGTATTGAAGAAAATGTAGTGCTTATCGATTCTGTTTCAAAACGATATAGTGAGTGCGGTATCCGAATAGGTGCTTTAATCACGAAGAATAAAGAATTGCGGAATGCTGTAATGAAATTCTGTCAGGCACGTCTAAGCCCTCCACTTATTGGACAAATAGTTGCAGAAGCCTCTATAGATGCCGATCCCGATTATCTACAAGATACTTACGAAGAGTATGTTGAACGCCGAAAATTCCTGATTGACAGACTAAACATGATACCTGGAGTTTATTCCCCAATACCTATGGGAGCATTCTATACAGTAGTAAAACTGCCTGTAGATGATGCTGATAAATTTTGTGAATGGTGCTTATCTGATTTCGAATATGAAGGTCAAACTATTTTCATGGCTCCGGCTTCAGGTTTTTACACAACACCCGGATTAGGTAAGAATGAAGTTAGGATGGCTTATGTTTTAAATAAAGAAGATTTAGGTAATGCTTTAACGGTTCTCGAAAAAGCTCTGGAAGCATATAATGCTTTAGATTAAAAATAAGAAAGAAGGAATTATTTAAACGTAATTCCTTCTTTCATTTTAAACTATGATATGTTTCGTTTTTAGCCTTATCTACTATCCCCTCCAATTATAACCCCTTTATTTATGAGCCCAAATAACTCAGGGCGTGTATAACCATCAATCATATCTGGAGATGATACCTCATTCGAAAAACTCTTCTTCAAGTCTTTCAAATACTTTTTCTTATCTGTTGCATTCTTGCTAAATTGCAAATATATAGAATCATTAGATATGGAAGTTACTTTACACAATGTGTATTGATTATTATTTATCTTCATTTCCAATACATCACCAACCTTTGGATTGGTAAGTATTGTTACTGCATCATTTTTTGAAGAGCTTTCGCTCGTAGTACTTGCATAAAAAACAAATGCAGCTAAAGCTAGAATTATAAAAAGACCAATAAAAGTAGTCAGCGGAGTTTTGGCCTGCTTTTTTATTTCAGGTGTTATTCCACCAATATAATGGTCAGGAACATCGTGACCACAGGCTTTACATACTACAAAGAGTTCTTTTCCTGTAGGAATGATAGGAATCCAATAAATATGAAAACTTTTTTGATAAGGCAATACAGCTAAAGAATTTTCTTGTCCACAAAATGGACATTGGCAATTAGCGTCTATCAATTTACCTTTTGTAGACTTAGTTCCGTAAATAATCATAATTAGTATAAAATGTTAGTTAGAAGTACAAAGATAAAAATAAAAATTAATCTTCGTATTATTATAATTCTTAGGACTATAAGTCTACAGACAGAACTACCCCAATCGTATATTTTTAAACCAAGTACATAGAGCCAGCAATAGTTACTGAGAAGAATACGTTACGATATCCACTCCTACACCATTTGGATCCTCTATTGCAAAATGTCTATCCCCCCAAGGTTCATCACGAATATCAATTTTTACTTCAATTCCTTTCCTTCTGATATCTTTATATACTTCATCAACATCCTCGACCTCAATAGTAAAATACAAACCTTGACCTTGGTATTCTTTTTGGAAAATAGGTTGCTGAGTAGGATGATTAGGGAGTAAAAAACTAATTTCAGATTTTTTATTAGGAGTGTGTAATAAGAGATAAAAATCATTTTCAAATGTAACTCCGAAGTTTAAGACTTTTGTATAAAATTCCTTACTTTCGACTAATCTTGTAGTAATAATACCTGCATTTAATTTCATATGATTTTAATTTAAAATGATTAAACATTCAATCAACAAAACTAAGACTAAGTAAAATTGAAACATAGTAAAAAACGGACACTCCTTATTTTCCAAATGCTTGTTTTGGACTTACACCATAAAACTGTTTAAATTCTTTTATAAAGTGGGTTTGATCGTAGTAGCCCATATCAAAGAAAGGCTTGTTCTTTCTAAAATATTGAACTGATGGGTTTAGTTTAAGAATATTCTGAAATCTGATAACCTGACTAAATCTTTTAGCTGTATCTCCGATATAAAATTCAAAAAGTCGGCGAAGCTGTCTTGCACTAATCTCCTTACTTAAATCTCTTTCAATACTCATCGTACTAAAATTAGTAATAATATAATTTATAGCATGATGAACTCTGATGTCATTATAAAATATATTCTTTGATAAAAAATTACAAAAATAATTATCTAAAATAGGCCCCATTTTATTTAATGTATTTTGGGAACTAAGGCTTGTTTTAAAGAAACCGGACAGAGCAGGAAGTACATGTTCTAATGATTCACAACGATTTGTTAATTCTGAAGCATCAATATTAAACATAGCAGGAAACATAGTTGGCAGAAATCGAATACCTACATAATGGAAAGTTTTTCCAAGAGAGAACTCCATATACTTCTGACAGAATCCCATAACAGAACTATCCTGAGTATCGTTCATATCAAGAAAGACATCAATACAACCATCGGCAACAACACTATATGTAAAGGGATCATGA
This sequence comes from Dysgonomonas sp. HDW5B, assembly GCF_011299335.1. GTDB lineage: Bacteria > Bacteroidota > Bacteroidia > Bacteroidales > Dysgonomonadaceae > Dysgonomonas_A. The sequence goes on along the minus strand of NZ_CP049858.1, from coordinate 3,643,644 downwards.
AGCACTCCTATCGTTTTAAGTTCCCAATAACAATAAATAAAGTCTTGCAATCTAACATCCGGCAGAAACTCATTATACAAAACATTATTCACACATCCGTTCACGGTTGGCTGAATGGGATTATAAAGTTTTCTTATGTCAAATATCTGCCTCAAGATTAGTCTATTAATTTATAATAAAAACAAAGATAAAATACTTCTTCAATATTCTGTCATATTATTTCAAAGACAATAATTCAAATAAAAAACGATCTTATATAAATTATATAAGATCGTTCTAATATTAAAAAGGTATACACCCTTATTTTTCTCTGATAATAATATTGATTTGTGTACCCGACAAATTCCAATGCTCACGAATACGGTTTTCCAAGAAACGTTTATACGGGTCTTTAATCCACTGAGGCAGATTACAGAAAAACACAAATGTTGGAACTTGCGTATTGGGTAATTGGGTAATATATTTAATCTTAACGTACTTCCCTTTGTTCGAAGGCGGTGGTGTATGCTCTATAATCGGTAACATCACCTCATTCAGTTTATGAGTAGGTATTCTAACCTTCTTATGGGTATAGACTTCTTTTGCCACCTCTAGTACTTTGAGAATTCGCTGTTTAGTCAAAGCGGAAGCAAATACAATAGGAAAATCAGTAAACGGAGCTAAGCGTTCTCGAATTGTATTCTCGAAAGTTTTCACTACAATTTGTTCCTTGTTTTCTACCAAGTCCCACTTATTCACACATACAACCAATCCTTTTCTATTCTTTTGAATGATCGAGAATATATTCAAATCCTGACTTTCGATACCTTGCGTAGCATCGAGCATCAAGACACAAACATCCGAATTTTCAATCGCTTTAATAGATCGAATAACAGAGTAATATTCCAAATCTTCCGTTACTTTACCTTTTTTACGTATACCGGCAGTATCTACCAGATAAAAGTCCATATTGAACTTATCGAAACGGGTATATACCGAATCTCGTGTTGTACCTGCAATATCTGTTACGATATTACGCTCCTCATCAATCAGAGCATTTACAAATGACGATTTTCCTGCATTAGGACGACCTACAACAGCAATACGAGGCACAGTGTCTTCGTAAGTATCGAAAGGCTGATCATCTTTTTTGGTAAATTTGCTAATTACTAAATCAAGCAAATCACCTGTTCCAGCTCCGTTTATTGCCGAAATATTTATCGGATCCCCCAATCCTAAAGAGTAAAACTCCGCAGATAATGAGTGAACATTAAAGTTATCCGCTTTATTTGTTACTAAAATAACAGGTTTACCTTTTGCTCTGCGCAAGATATGAGCCACGCCCAAATCTAAATCGGTAACCCCATTCATTACATCTACAACAAACAGAATTACATCTGCTTCCTGTATCGCAATTTTCACTTGCTTATTTATCTCTTCCTCAAAAATATCATCCGAGTTTACAACCCATCCACCGGTATCCACCACAGAGAACTCTTGTCCTCCCCACTCTGATTTACCGTATTGTCTGTCGCGAGTTGTCCCCGAAGTCTCATCAACTATTGCCTGACGAGTTTGTATCAGACGATTGAAAAGTGTTGATTTCCCTACATTTGGACGTCCAACAATCGCTACTAAATTTCCCATAAATTATTAAGATCTATCTTATTTTGGTGCAAAGATACTTATTTTTTGTCGTTTTAAAGTCTCAGTTCAATTTTATGTTTCGGCAAGTACAACGATTATAGTCTGTTATGACTCCAAAATCTGTTACTAAACACAGTTCTCACCTATAACTTCCTATATTATAGATAGAAAAAATTTAATCTGATTTTTTAAGCACTACTAAATAAAAACAGAGAGCATAAGCCCCCTGTTTTGCGAAAAGGTGAAAAGATTTATTCTGATTTTCAATAAGCGGCATCAGGAGTTGTGACGCGAATCAATTTGGCATTTACAAATTCATAAATACCGGCAGGAGACTGTTCACGACCATAACCTGAATTTTTAGTTCCTCCGAATGGTAGTTCAGGAGCAATACCTGTCATGTGATTTATATAAACCATACCCGTATCTATGCGACGAGCAACTTTTACTGCACGTCCGGTATCTTTACCAAATACAGTGCCTCCCAATCCAAATTTAGTATCGTTAGCTAACTTAACAGCTTCGTCCTCATCCTTAACTGAATAAATACATAGTACCGGTCCAAAAATTTCGTCCGAATAGGCTACCATACCCGGCTTAATATCTGTAAGAATAGTAGGTTCCATAAATGCACCCGATCGATTGAGACGTTTTCCGCCATATACTAATTTAGCTCCGCCTTTAACAGTATCTTCAACTTGTTTAATCACATCCTCAACAGCCTTTTCGCTGCTTAATGGTGCTAATTGAGTTGCAGGATCAAGAGGATCACCTATTCTTATTTTTTCATATATGGCTTTCGCCTTACTGATAAATTCATCTGCAACAGATGCCATTACGATTATTCGTTTTGGTGATGTGCAGACCTGTCCGGCGTTCCAAAGGCGTCCCAGTGCAGCTGTATGTACAGCTTTATCAAGATCGGCATCTTCCAGAATTATGAAAGCATCACTACCTCCCAATTCCAGAGTCGATTTCTTTATATATTTTCCCGCCATAGCTGCAAAGCTCGATCCGGCAGGTTCACTGCCTGTAAGTGCACCGGCTTTAATACGAGGATCAGCAACTAAATTCGAAATCTTAGAACCCGGTACAAACAAATTCGTATATACTCCCTTGGGAGCACCTGCTTCTGTAAATATCTTTTCCATAACAGCCGCACATTGAGGTACATTTGAAGCATGCTTTAACAAGAAGGTATTACCCGCCATAATATTTGCTGCTGCCGAACGTGTAATTTGATAAAATGGGAAATTCCAAGGCTGTACACTCAATAATACCCCTATTGGTTCGTAGCTAAGAAAAGCTTTTCCATGAGGGGTTTCAAGGGGAGCGTCTGCCAGAAATTTAGCCCCATTGTTAGCATAATAGTCAAATATATCAGCACATAAATCCACCTCTCCTATTGCTTCTTTATGAAGTTTTCCCATTTCTATTGTACACAGTTTACCTAACTCTTCTTTACGCTCACGTAAAATAGATGCCACTTTGTGCAATAGCTTAGCTCTTTCTTCAAACGAAGTTTTTCTCCAGGAATGGAATGCTTTATCAGCAGCACTTACTATTTCTTCAATCTGATGTTCTGTCATTACATCAAATACTTTTTCAACCTCATTCGTAGTTGGATTTACCGTTTTAATAGACGAGGTTTTGTTTGCTTGATTATTCATATCTTTTACCTGATTTTAGATGAAGGTCTCAGACCCAATTAGAATACAGATTAATAACATAAAATAGAAATTCTCATGATAACCATGAAAATTCAATTTAAAGTATCTTCCTTATTATTCTGTAGTTATAGTAAAACAATACAAACTATCAAAAAGATTAGTTCTTCTTTCGTTTTTCTTTTTATTTAACAGAAAAGAGCAACCCCGACAAGGATTACTCTTTCAATAGTATATTTATCCGACTTTTTAAGCGGGTTTATTTATCTCTTCAACAATTTCCATTCCTTTCAAAATAGCTTGCTCATTCATTGGAAGCATACCATGATGTCTTTCCGGTAAAGATTTCTTTAAGCCCATCATTACATGTTCCAATGTAACTATAGGACATACTTTAAGTAATCCTCCTAATACAAACATATTAAAAGCTTTCTGATTTTTAAGCTCAGCAGCAGTAGCCATAGCCTCAATTTTATAGACCGCAATATCGGTTCTTTTAGGTGCACGTGGAATTCCTTCGGGATCGTAAAGTAAAATTCCTCCCGGTTTAACCTGAGATTCGAATTTATCCAATGATGGCTGATTCAATATAATTGCAATATCGTACTCACTGACAATAGGCGAACTTATTGTTCCATCACTCAATATAACGGTAACATTAGCTGTTCCTCCACGTTGTTCGGGACCATATGACGGAAACCACGAAACTTCTTTTCCTTCCATTAAACCAGAGTAAGCTAAAATCTTACCCATCGATAATACACCTTGTCCACCGAATCCGGCTATAATAATTTCGTTTACCATTATTTATATTGTTACTTTAAAGAAGATAACGAGTTCACAAGTATACGAGAAACTAGTTTGTTTACTTGTTTAACCTGTTCACTCATTTACTATTTAAATATTTTTTATATCCCCCATAGGATATACAGGAAACATATTCTCTACCATCCAATCGTTTGCCCCTGCAGGACTCATTTTCCAGCCGGCACTGCAAGTAGAAACTATTTCTACGATAGAAGTACCCTTTCCGTCTAATGAATTCTGAAAAGCTTTGGCAATCATTCTTTTTGCTTTTTTTACGGCAGCAGCAGTATGTACACTATGACGTGTAGCCAAACATACTCCCGGTAATTGAGCTAGAAGATCCGTAATTTTCAACGGATAACCGTTTTCATGAGTATCACGACCATTGGGTGTAGTCGAAGTTTTCATATTCATCAAAGTAGTCGGAGCCATCTGTCCACCCGTCATACCATATATACCATTGTTTATAAAAATAATAGCAATATTTTCACCTCGGTTGGCAGCATGGATGGTTTCGGCAGTACCTATGGCAGCCAAGTCACCGTCTCCTTGATATGTAAATACCATTTTATCAGGATTCAAGCGTTTTACAGCTGTCGCCAAAGCCGGAGCTCTACCATGGGCAGCCTCTTGCCAGTCGATATCCAGATAATCATATGCAAATACGGCACAGCCCACAGGAGCTATACCTATAGTTATTTCTTTCAAGCCCATTTCATCAATTACTTCCGCAACTAACTTATGAACAACACCATGCGAACAACCCGGGCAATAATGCATCTGGGTTTCGTTCATCAATACGGGTTTGGCATACACCAAATTCTTAGGATCTATTATACTGGTGCTCATTTTATCTTATCCTTAAATTTTTAAATTCATTAATGGATTGTTATAAATCAACAGCCCAATTTTTCTTTTAAAGCAACAACAACCTCATTGGGTGTAGGAATAATCCCTCCCAAACGTCCGAAATGTTCAACCGGAACTTGTCCGCTTACTGATAAGCGTACATCTTCAACCATCTGTCCGGCATTCATTTCAACGGTAAGTATACCTTTTACTTTCGAAGCATATTCTTTGATAATCTTCGTAGGGAAAGGCCATAATGTTATTGGTCTTAAAACTCCGACTTTTATTCCTTCCGCTCTTGCCAATTCCATTGCCTTTTGACTGATACGTGCAGCCGAACCAAAGGCCACAATCAGATAATCGATGTCTTCACAATCAATTTCCTGATACATTACCTCATTGGCTTCAATCTCTTTATATTTAGCCTGTAGATGAAGATTATTTCTCTCCATTGCATGAGAATCCAACTCAAGAGTTGTAATTATATTAGGTTTACGATCTGCAGGTTTACCCAAGGTTGCCCAAGGACATTGCTCACGTATTTCTTTCTCGGTACGTCTTCTTCTAAATTCAGGAAGTTTTACCTTTTCCATCATCTGTCCGATAACACCGTCTGCTAATATGGTTGCGGGAGTCGAATATTTGAATGCCAATTTAAACCCTAGATCTACAAAATCGGCCATTTCCTGTACCGAAGCAGGAGCAAGAGTTATCATTTTATAATCACCATGTCCCCCACCCTTTACAGTTTGAAAATAATCAGACTGAGAAGGTTGAATTGTACCTAAACCAGGACCTCCACGCATGACATTAATCAAGAGACAAGGCAAATTACCTCCTGCCAGAAAAGATACACCTTCCTGCATAAGACTCATACCTGTACTTGACGAAGATGTCATCACCATTTTACCACAGCCGGCACCGCCATACACCATATTGATAGATGCAGTTTCGCTTTCAGCCTGCATTACAACCATACCGGTTGTTGCCCAGGGAGCTTCGCTCATTAATGTTTCTATAATTTCCGATTGGGGGGTAATAGGATAGCCAAAATAGCCATCTACCCCTATGCGGATCGCAGCATGAGCAATTGCCTCATTGCCTTTCATCAAATATATTTCTTCTGACATAAATTTTAATTCGAGTAAGTTAATATACTACAAAAGACTAAATTCCTAAGAAATTAGCCTTTTTGTCTATATACAGTTAAACACCCATCAGGACAAACATAACCACAATTGGCACACCCGATGCATGCATCCTCATTTTTCATAAACACATAATGATATCCTTTTTGATTTACCTCACGAGCCTGTAGTTCAAGCACATCACAAGGACAGGACACAACACACAGATCGCAGCCTTTACATCGTTCGACGTCGACTACTACTGTTCCTTTTACTTTTGCCATATCTTATTATAGATAGTTGTCAATTACTTTATGATAATTCTACGTTTCGTTTTCCGGTCAGTTGAATAGGCACAAAGTTATAGCTTATTATTACATTCCGGTCTTTTTTATCTATAAAATTGTCAACAGAATGTTAAGATATTACCTCCTTATTATAGTTAAAAACAAGATACACAATAATATTGCCAATAGATAAATTCGATAAAGAATAATGAACAAAACCAACTTTTCTAACTAAAAACAGAGAAACTGGCAGGTTCCTTATGTTTAAATTCTAAAATATCAATTAACTTTGGGAACTATTGAACTTCTGTAATACAGAGTTTACTAAAATTCATTCTGACAAAGAATATGATTAAACAACACATATACATCACTTTAATATTTTTATTATTTGGAACTGGTCTGGCAGCACAACAAGCAAAAATAAGCGGAACTGTAACTAATTTTGATAACAGCCCCGTAGATTTTGTAAGTGTATCTGTGCAAGGCTCAGCACTAGGTGTTTTCACTAATAATCAGGGGAAATACCAAATAGCGGTTCCTGTGGGAGATTCTATTACTATCGTATTTTCACGAATAGGTTATCAAAAAACCGAACGAAAGATTGCAAAAGTTATAGGCAATATGACCATCAATACAATGATGCGTGAAACCGTTCTGGAAGAAGTTACCGTTTTGGGAGAAAAAGCGCAAACCTCCACCATGAACAAAATAGAAATTGGTAAAACTAATCTATTATCCGATCCTACCGGAGGAAGTATCGAATCTATTCTCGCCTTAGGGGCAGGTGTAAGCTCCACGAATGAAATGAGTTCTCAGTATTCGGTTCGAGGGGGTAATTATGATGAAAATATTGTTTACGTAAACGGAATAGAAATATACAGGCCTCTACTTATTCGATCAGGGCAACAAGAAGGGTTAAGCTTTATAAACCCCGAGATGACAAAAGAGGTAAAATTCTCCACCGGAGGTTTTGAATCATCTTATGGCGACAGAATGTCTTCGGCTCTCGATATTACTTACAAGAAACCACAATCTTTTGAGGCTTCGGCAGCAGCTAGTTTACTTGGGGCAAATGCTTATATCGGAAGCTCAAGCGGACGTTTTACTCAAATAACAGGATTTAGATACAAAACCACAAGGACACTGCTAGGAACACTTGATACAAATGCAGAGTACGATCCTACATTTGTAGATGCACAAACCTATATGACTTTGGGACTATCGTCAAAGTGGGAAGTTGGCTTCATGGGAAATATATCTAGTAATGTTTACAAATTCACGCCAAAAAGCCGTCAAACGCAATTCGGATCGGCTGACAATGCAAAAGATTTCACAGTGTATTTTGATGGATGGGAAAATGATAAATTCCTCACTTATTTTGGTGCATTAAGCATGAAAGGAAAACTATCCGACAATCTCGAAATTGAATTTATTGGTTCGGCTTTTTCGTCAAGAGAATACGAACGCTATGATATTAGTGGCGAATACAAATTGACAGACTTAAATCTATCGAGTAATGGTGCTGATGGTGAAAATGGAGGATTGCTGGCAGTTGGTTCGTATCTGGAACATGCACGAAACAGCTTAAACCTGGATGTTACTAATATTCGTCATCTCGGTTCATTTAAAGTTGGTAAACATGCCCTTAAATGGGGTCTGACGCTACAACAGGAAAAAATTAATGACAAAATAAAAGAATGGAGTGTTCGCGATTCGGCAGGTTATTCATTACCCAATCTTGGGGATATCGTTAGCGTATACAGTAACCTCCGTTCTGATAATGAAATTACAAGTACCCGATATGCAGCATTTCTGCAAGACACTTATCAATTTATGTCGGGAGATAATATTATATACATCAATGCAGGTATCAGAGCAAGTCATTGGACTTTTAATGACGAAACCATTATCAGCCCAAGAGGATCAATAGCACTCATACCCGACACAAAAAGAGACATTACTTTACGTTTTGCGACAGGTATCTATTACCAAGCCCCTTTTTATAGAGAATATCAAAAAATAGTTACCAAGGGTCAAAACTCGGTTATAGAACTAAATGAAGATATTAAATCACAAAAATCAATACACTTTGTTTTGGGTGGTGATTACAAATTCAGATCGATGGATCGTCCCTTTAAATTTACAAGTGAGGTTTACTATAAAAAGTTATCCGATCTGGTACCATACACTGTTGATAATGTAAAAATCAGATATTCGGGCGAAAACTCAGGAACTGGATATAGCATGGGATGGGACATGAAATTATTTGGTGAATTTGTAAAAGGATCTGATAGCTGGATCAGCTTTTCTTTGATGAAGACTCAACAAACGGTAGATGGAGTCCAAGCTCCCTTACCAACCGATCAACGATATAATATTTCTCTATTTTTTCAAGACTATTTCCCGGGGATAGAACGTTTGACAATGAATCTTCGAGGTCATCTGTCACAGGGATTACCCCAAGCCGCTCCAAATTCAGGATTTTTCGAGAAGGGTTACTTCCGTACACCGGCCTATCGTCGTTTAGATATTGGCTTTGCATGGCAGGCTCTAGGTGAAGATTTCAGTATCAGACGAACAAATTCTTTTTTAGGGTCATTCAAGAACATTTGGCTCGGAGTCGACATATTTAATTTATTTGACATCAATAATACCAATTCATATTATTGGATAACCAATGTCTTTAATCAACAATTTGCAGTACCTAATTATTTAACCGGACGCCAATTGAACTTTAAAATAGTAGCTGATTTTTAATCAGTTCAGATAACATTAAAGACTTAGCTCCATTTTTCAATCATAACAACCTCCGACTATTATAGCGACTAAAACAACAATAAGGTTCACAACTTTATAAAGAATTATTAATCAATAAATATTGGATTTCTCATTTTTTTTTCAACAATAAAAACACATAATCATTATTCAGTGTTATATATATATAGTATCTTTACGAGATATAGCTCAATGTGTCAACTCTAAGGTTTAGAGAATAAGTATTGATACAAAGAGATTTAGAAGCCTTGTAAGGCTTCTGCCCTGAAAAGAGAAAAGAAAAACAATATATAATGATTTACAAATGGAATTACAAACCACTTACACCAAAAGAGACAGAGACCAGAGATGAACTAGCAGTTAAGCTGGGAATGCACCCTGCTCTATGTCAACTGCTTATTCAACGAGGAATAGACACTGTTGATAAAGCACATAAGTTCTTTCACCCAAGTTTAAAAGATCTTCATGATCCTTTTCTCTTGCCTGACATGGATAAAGCAATCAATAGAATTGAGAAAGCTTTAGGACAAAAAGAACGTATTTTGGTATATGGTGATTACGATGTGGACGGAACTACAGCTGTAGCTCTCGTGTTTAAGTTCTTAAGAAAGTTTACAACCAATCTCGATTATTACATTCCCGACAGATATGATGAGGGTTATGGAATATCCGAACAGGGAATAGACTATGCTGCTGAAACTGATGTTAAGTTGATTATAGCTCTCGATTGTGGTATAAAAGCCATTGAGAAAGTCAAATATGCTAAAGATAAAGGGATTGACTTTATCATCTGCGATCATCACATGCCGGATGATACATTACCCGATGCTGTTGCTGTTGTAGACGCAAAACGAGTCGATTCGATTTATCCTTACGAACACTTGTCGGGCTGTGGAGTTGGTTTTAAACTGGCACAGGCTTTAGCTCAAAATAACAAGATCGATTTTTCGGAACTGCTTGATCTGCTTGATCTGGTGGCTGTAAGCATTGCATCCGATATTGTACCATTAACGGGCGAAAATCGTATCCTTACTCATTATGGACTCAAGCAATTGAATTCAAGTCCAAGTATGGGATTACAAGGTATTATTGATATTTGCGGTCTTAATGATAAATCAATTACAGTAAGTGATATTGTATTCAAAATAGGCCCCCGCATCAATGCTTCGGGACGTATGATGAATGGAAAAGAGGCTGTGGATCTACTTTTATCAAACACAGCTCTTGATGCAAAACTCAAAAGTGAAAACATAGACCATTATAATGCAAATCGCCGCGAGCTTGATAAACGTATCACAGACGAGGCGACTAATTTTATAGAGTCGGAACTTGACATAACTAAAATAAACAGTATTGTCATTTTCAATAAAGATTGGCACAAAGGAGTGATCGGAATTGTTGCATCCAGACTGACTGAGAAATACTATCGCCCTGCTGTTGTTCTTACCAAATCGAACAATCTCGTTACAGGATCGGCACGTTCGGTTATGGGTTTTGATGTATACAAAGCAATTGAAGCGTGTAAAGATATACTCGAAAATTTTGGAGGTCATACTTATGCAGCAGGTCTTTCGTTGAAAGAGGAAAATCTGCAAGAATTCAGACGTCGTTTCGAAGCCATGTCTGTAGAGCTAATTGCACCCGAAATGATGCGTCCTCAAATCGACATTAATGCTGAGTTAGATTTCATCGACATCAACAATAAATTTGTATCCGATTTAGAGCAATTTGCCCCTTTCGGTCCCGAAAATCTAAATCCAATCTTCGTATCTAAAGATGTTGAAGATTATGGAAACAGTAAGTTAGTAGGAAAAGATTCTTTACATATCAAACTAGATATGGTCGATTCATCACTCAATACCCCTATACATGGTATTGCTTTCAGACAGAGCGGAAGTTTTACTATGATTAAAAATGATCTTTTTGATATTTGTTATACATTAGAAGAAAACGTTCATAATGGAAAAACAAATACGCAACTTTATATAAAAGATATAGATAAAGGACAATTTTCTTAATACAATAATAAAATAACAGCATATGAGAGATTTGATCATGCTTCTCGGTGCAGTAGCAATATTTTCTTGCGGAACTGCATGCAATAGCGGAAAAAAAGTAGAAGATACAAGTAATGTTTCTGAAAATAATACAAATATGGAAGAAACTCAGTCTCAATCTCAACCCCAATCACTACCATCGGACAGCTATCTCACCAAAATGGGAGAGCTTAACGTTACCGTATTAGGACACGCATCTCTGATCTTTACTATTAATGGAAAAGTCATACATGTAGACCCCTACTCGAAGGTTGCCGATTATTCGAAACTACCTAAGGCTGATTTAATATTACTTACCCATGAGCATTCTGATCACTTCGATATAAATGCTATTGAGCAAATAAAAAAAGCGAATACTCGTTTTATCGTTTCTAAGGTATGTGCCGATTCTCTAACTTACGGAGAAGTTCTAAACAATGGAGATAAAACGGTTTTTGAAGGAATCGATATTCAGGCTGTTCCAGCATACAATATTGTCAGCAAAAACTCCGATGGTGAATTTTATCATCCTAAAGGCAGAGGTAATGGTTATGTACTTACTTTTGGCAGCGAAAAAGTGTATGTAGCAGGTGATACCGAAAATATTCCCGAAATGAAACAATTAAAGGATATTTATATAGCTTTCTTACCTAAGAACACGCCTTATACTATGACAGATGAAATGTTTGTAGATGCTGTACAAAAAGTATCTCCAATCTATCTTTATCCTTACCACTTTTCGGATTTTAACGATAAAAAAATCTTAAAAGCCTTAGAAAAAGAAAATAATAAAGCCAAAGTATTAGTGCGTTCAATGTCGAACCTCTAAAAATATTCTGAATAACTGAATTGAATATTTTTCATAAAATACTACGTGAATACTGGGGATATTCTGAATTCAGACCTTTACAGGAAAATATCATCAAAAGTATCTTTTCAGGAAAAGACACTTTAGGACTTATGCCTACAGGAGGAGGAAAGTCTATTACTTTTCAGGTTCCTGCTTTGGCGATGGATGGTATTTGCCTTGTTATTACCCCCCTTATTGCCCTAATGAAAGATCAGGTAGATAACCTGAAAGAAAAAGGTATAAAAGCATTATCTATATATTCAGGAATGTCTCACAATGAGATAATGATAACATTGGATAATGCGATCTTGGGCGATTACAAATTTCTTTATATATCACCTGAACGATTAGGTACACCGCTATTCCTTACTAAAATTCGGAGTATGAATGTGTGTCTTTTGGCTATTGACGAATCTCACTGTATCTCACAATGGGGATATGACTTCCGCCCGTCATATATGAATATTGCAGATATACGAAAGGAGCTCCCAAATGTTCCTGTCTTGGCACTTACAGCTACTGCAACGCCCGAAGTCACCGATGACATTCAAAACATTCTGGGATTCAAAGAAAAGAATGTTTTCAGAAAAAGCTTCGAACGAAAAAACCTATCCTATATAGTTCGTGAAAGTGATAATAAAACCGAATCACTCATAAAAATTCTATCTAAAATCAATGGAAGTGCTATTGTATATGTACGCAGTCGATTACGGACAAAAGAAATCGCTACAGAACTAATACAACAAGGACTTTCTGCCGATTTCTACCATGCCGGATTGAGTAGCGATGAGAAAACTCGTAAACAAAATGCCTGGAAGAATAACGAATGCCGGATTATAGTTTCGACTAATGCTTTCGGTATGGGAATTGACAAACCCGATGTTCGTGTTGTAGTGCATATAGACTTACCCAATTCTATCGAAGAATATTATCAAGAAGCAGGACGTGCAGGCAGAGACGAACAAAAGGCTTATGCTGTTATATTATATTCTAAAACAGATAGTACAAAACTTAAGAAACGTATTGATGATGAGTTTCCTGAACGTGAATTTGTAATACGTGTATATGAATCTCTTGCATATTTTTTTCAAATAGCCGAAGGGTTTGGTCTTAACTCAGCCTACGACTTCAGTTTACATCAATTCTGTTCCATTTATAAGTACCCTCTTATCCCGACTCATAATGCTCTAAAGATAATAGAATTGGCCGGATATATCGAATACACAGATGAAACCGATAATCAATCGAGAGTAATCTTTTCTATCTATCGGGATGAACTATATAAGTATGAGTTTTCTCCGGAATACGAGCATCTTATAAATGTAGTATTGAGATTATATACCGGTATATTCGCTGACTATGTAACTATAAATGAAGGAACAATTGCATTACATCTCAAAAAGAGCAGAACAGAAGTCTATCAGATGCTTAAAATATTGGCTAAAAAGCGAATAATAGAATACATACCTTTTAAAAAGACTCCTTTCATAATATATAAACAGCCCAGGGTTTCCATAAAATATCTGGTAATTTCTCAAACTGTATATGAAGTAAGGAAAAAGAGATTCGAGAAACGAATTAAAGGAATTACCGAATATGCCGAACGCAATGACATTTGTCGCAGTAGAATGCTGTTGAGCTATTTTGGAGAGGGCAAGAGTAAAGATTGCGGACAGTGTGACGTATGCCTTGCTAAATCTGATACAGGCCTCAATAATTACAAATTTAATGATATATCAGAAAAAATAGGACAATTAATAACTTACAAGAATTACTCTATCGATGATATAATCAATGAAATATCAGAGTATAAAGAAGAAGATATAATCAATACAATACGATTCCATCTCGACAATGAGACTTATTTTTTTGAAGACGATTACCTAAAGCACAGCAAAAAGAAAGAGTAGCTATCTAATGATACCTACTCTTTCATACTTCTATTAATATATATAATTTGTGAAAAGATGATTATTGTATACATGTGCCGTCTTCATTATAACTATAAGAAGCTTTCTCTGGTTCGTTCCATTTCTTAGTCTTTTCATTCCAATCAGAACGAGATACACTCATCACCTTGGCTCCATCATATGTATAAACCATCTTATTAGAAGGTGTCCAGCTTTTATTTGATTCATTCCATATATAAGTAACTTTAGACACAAATGCGCCTTGTTCATTCAATGTGTTTACTTTCTTTTTGAAAGGTACAAGATTGTTATTTTGAACATCTCCTTTAAAATAAGTAGTAGAAACTACATTCTCTGTCTTTTCAACATTATGATACAATACTGCATCTGAATCTGCTTTTACCACGCTAGAATTAATTGCAAATAAAAACAGAGCAACAATAACTGAAGTAAAAACATTTGCTTTCATAATGATATTTATTTAAATGATTAAACGTTTTATTTTATTATTATGACACAAATATAAGATATAAAAACCAATAAAAATATCATTATGCCACAAATATCACCAAACATGCTATTAAACATACCCACAAAAGAAAGAGAAAGAAAATATCATAACGACATTTTCTTTCTCCTATTTTTATGTAAAATTATTTTCGGTCAGCCAAAGTTGTCAAATAACAACATTTACTTTGTTAATTTATAATGCAAGTATCTTACTTGCTGTTTTTTGTCGAACTTTTGCTATTTCTCTCTCTGATTCTTCGTGATATTTTGCAGCTTGCTTATCACCCTCTTTTCTTATTCTTTCAGATTCCTTTTGAGCCTTTTTATCTGCTTCTCGATGAGCCTTATCCGAATTTTTAAGCGCTTTATTCTTTAGCTTTTCAATTTCTTTGGCTTCTTGCGATTTTAATTTTTCAATCTTCATTTGAATAACCGGATCGGTAGTAGCCTTACTTTGAGCATAAGAACCCGGAATACCTAGCATTCCGATTAAAAACATTGATAGTAACAATCTTTTCATACACATAAAATATTTAGTATTAATTACTTAACGCGTGCTTGCACTATAATTTATAAAAAAGATAGCTCACAAATCTAAAAAGAGTTATCTAATTATTGACAAAAAAAATGTTATTTTTTCAGAAATGAGTCTTTTCGACTCTTTATAAACAAAAATCTCCCATGAAAATGAATTCATGGGAGATTTTCTATATTTGTATCGAAATATATCAATAATTACCAAATAGACGAACGTTTTTCTACAGGCAAGTAAAGAGAGTCTTTTTCTGTAATGTTAAAGGCTTTGTACCATGCTTCCACATGAGGTAAAGCACCATCAACACGCCATCTGCCTAAAGCATGCGGATCTATTTTTGTTAAACGTCTGATTTCTGCATCTCTGATATTACCGGCCCAAAGATTTGCATAAGCAAGGAAGAAACGCTGTTGAGGAGTAAATCCATCAATCATTTCATTCGATTGTGCCTGTTTTGTTTTCATGAATGCATAATACGACACTTGTAAACCTCCTTGATCGGCAATATTTTCACCTAAAGTAAATTGTCCATTAGCATGTAAATCGTCCAATACTATAATATTATTGAAGTGATCTGCCAACAGTTTCGCTCTTTCTACAAAGTTAGTTGCATCCTGAGGAGTCCACCAATCGGTCATATTACCATCTTTGTCATATTTACGACCCTGGTCATCAAAACCGTGAGTCATTTCATGACCAATAACCACCCCTATTGCTCCATAGTTCACGGCATCATCAGCATCCATATAGAAGAATGGAGGTTGTAAAATACCTGCAGGGAAACATATTTCGTTAGTTGTAGGATTATAATAAGCATTTACTGTCTGAGGGGACATTAACCATTCGGAACGATCAACAGGTTTACCCAATTTACTCAACATAAAGTCGAATTCAAAGTTAGACGCACGAACAATATTTGCCCAATAGTTATCATCTTTAATCTCTAATGCAGAAACATCTCTCCATTTGTCAGGATAACCAATTTTCACGATAAATGTTCCCAATTTCTCCTGAGCTTTAGCTTTTGTTTCTTTGCTCATCCATTCTAAATTGTTGATACGTTCGCTCAACGATTCTTTCAGATTGTTTACAAGACCAAGCATACGCTCTTTGGCCTTTGGTGGAAAATATTTCTCAACATACAATTGCCCTACTTCTTCTCCCAGAGCATCATTGATTGTATTTACTGTTCTTTTCCAACGAGGCTGAATCACTTTGCTACCGCTCATCTCTTTACCATAAAATTCGAAATTTGCATTCACAAATTTATCATCCAGATATTTTGATGCAGCATTGATTAAACACCATGAAAGATAAGCTTTAGAATCTTTCACAGGTGTAGATTGTATCAATTTTACTGCTGCTGTGATAGGCTCTTTTTGAGAAACATTCAGTTCCTTTAAATCTTTAGCTCCTACAGCCGTAAAAAACTCGTTCCACTTAAATTTAGCTATCGAATCATTTAGGCTACTAACCTGCATTTTATGATAGTTTAGCTCGGGAACGCGTGTTTTTTCTTTTTCGAAATGAGATTTAGCTAATGCTGTTTCTATTTTCATAACAGCAGCTGCCGCAGCCTTAGCATCCGCTTCGGTATAACCTGCATATTTAAACTGTGTTTCCATCAGTTTAATATAGCCTTCACGCAAAGATTTAGATGTAGGATCTGTTGCCAGATAATATTCACGTTCGCCTAAGCCTAATCCGGCTTGATAGATATGAGCAATATTCATAGAACTATTCATATCGTCAGCACCTACATAGAAACCGAAAAATGGTGCAGATGTATAATGTCTGATTTTTCCCGAAAGAACAATTATATCTTCTACAGTTGAAGCTGCATTGATAGTCGCCAATTGTTCCATAATTGGGGCGGCACCATCTGTGTTCAACCTCACACTGTCCATACCCATTTTATACAAATCTCCGATCTTTTGAGCAGTAGATCCTTGCTTATTTTCGGTTTTACCCAGTTCAATAATCAGATCTTTAATTTGCTTCTGATTATTTTCTCTCAACTGATCAAACGAACCATAACGAGAATATTCGTCAGGTATAGGATTTGCATCAGCCCATCCTCCTGTAGCAAAACGATAAAAATTGCTACCGGGATTAGCTGTAGTATCCAGGTTCTCGATTTTTAATCCGTCTATCATAATTACCTCCTCCTGTGCGTTAGCTTTCTGTTTACAACCAACCGTAGTTGCTGCCGCCAGAATTGCCACCGGTAAATAATAATACAATCTATTCATATTTGTTATATTTAATACTTATTATACATATATTATAAGCTCTCGAGCATGCGTTTGATAACTGTTTGTGCCGAAATTTCACGATTGGCAGCTTCCTGAACGACGATCGATTGTGGGCTTTCGATCACATCGTCTGTTACAATCATATTACGACGAACAGGCAAACAATGCATAAAATAAGCGTTGTTTGTCAAAGCCATTTTCTCGGTAGATACTGTCCAAGCCCTGTCTTTGCTTAATATCTGACCGTAATTAGGATCAGTGTAAGCTGCCCAGTTTTTAGCATATACAAAATCAGCACCGGCTAAAGCCCTATCCTGATTGTACTCTACTTTGGCTCCACGCACAAATTTAGGATCAAGTTCATATCCTTCGGGATGGGTAATCACAAAATCAACATCAGCCTCATTCATAAAATCGACGAACGAATTGGGAACCGCTTGAGGTAATGCTTTTGGATGAGGTGCCCATGTTAACACCACTTTGGGTCGAGCAGTCTTTTTGTGCTCCTCGATAGTTATCAAGTCAGCAAAAGCTTGTAAAGGATGTCCTGTAGCCGCTTCCATACTGAAAACGGGACGCCCTGAATATTTAATGAACTGATTCAATATTTTTTCTTCGTAATCGTCTTGCTTATTTTCAAATTGAGCAAAGGCACGCACTCCTATAATATCGCAGTAACAACCCATCACAGGAATAGCTTCCAGTAAATGTTCGGTTTTATCACCATCCATTACTACCCCTCTTTCAGTTTCAAGCTTCCATGCACCTTGATTGATATCCAATACCATAGTATTCATTCCAAGATTCATTCCGGCTTTTTGCGTACTCAAACGTGTACGTAAACTGGAGTTGAAAAATACCATCAGCAGAGTTTTATTTTCTCCTAAATGCTTGTATCCAAATCTGTTTTTTTTAACTTCTAATGCTTCCTGAACGGCAGCATTCAAATCTCCTAAATCCTTGACATTTGTGTACGTTTTCATAGAACAAAATGTATATATGTATTTTTTAATATAACGTCACCTACCTGTTTATAGTCTCGGTAAGTGCCATAACCTAAACTTCTCATTATAAAAGATACGGACAAATATTACAATGGCACTTAAAAAGTCAAAGGTAATAATAAATAAAAAGACAAAACCGATCTTTTGTATCAATTTTACAGAAAAAGTAGGTAATCAAACAAATTAGCGAGAGAAGGAAATAACAACAAAACCGACCTATTATGATCTGAAAAGCGTATTTTTGTAGTCTAAAGTTTAGAACAATGAAGCATTATTTATTTCTATTGATGGCTATTGTATTTGAGATAGTAGCAACATCTTCTCTCAAAATGTCCGAACAATTCACTAAACTAATACCTAGTATTGTTACTGTTGTATGTTATATAGCTGCATTTTATTTACTGAGCCTCACTCTTAGAACCCTGCCTGTAGGAATTTCATATGCATTGTGGTCGGCCATAGGAATTGTATTTATAACTATAATAGGAATATTTGCCTTTAAGCAGATACCCGATCTTCCGGCTATAATAGGATTGGTGCTTATAATTGCCGGGGTAGTAATTATAAATGTATGGTCTAAAACGTCAGCTCATTAAAACCACATAAAGTTTCATTTCTGTGCCAAATATTCGACAGATGGTGTATTAATACTTCCGTAAGGACAACCACAAACTTTAGATGATGACTTACAGCTCATCAGTAGACTTGAAACAAAAATAATTACTAAAATCTTTTTCATAAAGAAGCTATAAATTGTACTCTTGCAAATGTAGAAATAATAATAAATACTTTTAAAGCTTATGGATTTCTTAACATGCTATACGAAAAAATCCCCGTTCTTAATGGAAGGAGCATTAGGGGAACGTCTTAAGCGAGAATTTAAACTAGTATTTGATAACGAAGTAGCAATGGCCTGTCTCATTTATACGGACGAAGGTAAAAAGGCTCTGGCTCATCTATGGGGGGAATACATTAATATAGCTAAAACATACAATCTACCGTTTATTGCAACCACTCCCACCCGACGAGCTAATAAAGAACGCATTAGCAATTCAAAATATAATAAAGATATTATTTCCGATAATGTATCTTTCCTGAAATCTATTAAAGAGAGCAGCCAGACAACCATGTTTATCGGAGGACTTATGGGATGTAAAGGCGATGCTTATCAGGCTAAAGGTTTTTTA
Source organism: Dysgonomonas sp. HDW5B (assembly GCF_011299335.1). GTDB lineage: Bacteria > Bacteroidota > Bacteroidia > Bacteroidales > Dysgonomonadaceae > Dysgonomonas_A. The sequence continues at coordinate 3,624,216 of NZ_CP049858.1, read as the reverse complement.
TCGACTGAAGAAGCAGAAGATTTTCATTCATGGCAAGCCAATGCATTTAAAGAATCAGAAGTCGATTTTTTATTTGCTGCAATCATGCCTACTTTACCCGAAGCTATCGGAATGGCAAAAGCTTTAGAAAAGACTAATTTACCTTATATAATTAGTTTCATGGTACGGGAAAACGGATGTCTACTAGATGGGACCTCTATTCACAATGCTATTGAGACCATAGATAAATCAACCCAACAGAATCCGGTTTGTTATATGGCTAATTGCATACATCCGAGAATTCTATATTCGGCACTGAGCAAGGAATTTAATAGAACTCCACTTGTAAAAGATCGTTTTGGAGGGATACAGGCAAATACATCACCACTTTCTCCCGAAGAGCTTGATAACTCCATCAATTTAAAATCTTCGGACCATATTGAGCTTGCCAATGAAATCATTGAATTGAATGACTTTATAAACCTGAATATCGTAGGGGGCTGTTGTGGTACGGATAATACTCATATAAGTGAGATTGCAAAGAGAATTTCAAGATAAAAAGAAGAGCAAACAACAACAAATAGGTCGGCAACCTTAAAATTTGTACTTTTGCAAATAAAATTTAGAAAAAGTGATTTCAATAGAAGGACTAACAGTAGAATTTGGAGGTCGTCCTCTTTTCGATAATATATCGTTCGTCGTAAATAAAAAAGACAGAATAGCACTTGTCGGTAAAAATGGAGCCGGCAAAAGTACTATGCTTAAAATATTTGCAGGAATACAACAACCCACACAAGGAAATGTATCTTATCCTAAGGAACTTACTATAGGCTATCTGCCACAGCATATGCAACTGAATGATGGGAATACAGTTCTCGAAGAAGCATCTCTGGCGTTTGATCATATACAACAACTCGAAGCAGAATTGGAGCAGGTGAATGAACAACTTGCCACTCGTACCGATTATGAATCGAAAGAGTATCATAATCTAATAGATCGTTCTTCATATCTCAATGAGCAGTTTCTTATGTCAGGAGGTGGTAATTTTCTGGCAGAAGTAGAAAAGACATTAATCGGGCTAGGTTTTAAACGCAGCGACTTCGAACGTCCGACAAATGAATTTAGCGGAGGATGGCGTATGCGCATCGAATTAACAAAGCTATTGCTTCGCCGTCCGGATGTATTACTGCTCGATGAGCCGACCAATCACCTCGATATTGAATCAATACAATGGTTGGAGAATTTCTTGTCAACCCATGCCAATGCTGTTATTCTAGTTTCTCATGACAGGGCTTTTCTGGACGCTGTAACCACACGCACAATAGAAATATCTCTGGGGAAAATTCACGATTATAAAGTTCATTATACCAAATATGTAGAGTTGAGAAAAGAACGCCGTGAGCAACAAATCAGGGCATATGAAAATCAACAAAAACAAATACAGGAAACAGAAGATTTTATAGAACGTTTCCGCTATAAAGCAACTAAGGCTGTACAGGTACAATCGAGAATCAAACAATTAGATAAAATAGACCGTTTGGAAGTAGACGAAGAAGATAATTCGAGTCTACGCTTAAAATTCCCACCTGCTCCCCGATCGGGTTCATATCCTGTTATTGCCGAGAATCTGGAAAAGAGTTATGGCAATCACCTCATTTTTAAAGATGCAACATTTACTATCAATAGAGGAGATAAAGTTGCTTTTGTCGGCAAAAACGGTGAAGGTAAATCGACATTGGTCAAATGTATCATGGAGGAAACCGATTTCAAAGGAAAACTGGAATTGGGACATAACGTAAAAATCGGATATTTTGCACAGAATCAAGCTTCATTATTGGACGAAAATCGTACAGTATTCGAAACGATAGATTATGTAGCAACAGGTGATATACGTACCAAAATACGTGATATACTGGGAGCTTTTATGTTTGGAGGAGAAGCTTCGGACAAAAAAGTGAAAGTCCTTTCGGGAGGAGAACGCAGCCGTCTGGCAATGATTCGCTTGTTGTTAGAACCTGTAAACCTTTTGATTCTGGATGAGCCGACCAATCACCTCGACATGAGGTCAAAGGATGTATTGAAGGACGCTATCAAAGAATTTGATGGTACAGTAATAGTTGTATCTCACGACCGTGAATTTTTAGACGGACTTGTTGATAAGGTATACGAATTTGGAAATCAACAAGTAAAAGAACACCTATACGGTATTTACGAATTTCTCCAAAAGAAGAAAATGGATACTCTACAGGAGTTGGAAGCTGTTTCGGCTGCTAAAGTTGAAGCATCCATAGCAAAAGCAAATGAGACTAGTACAGCAACTCCAGCCTCTAGTCCCTCGGAAAATAAGCTTTCATACGAAGAGCGAAAAGAATTAAATCGCCTTATCAAACGTCTCGAAAAACAGATCGCTGATATCGAGCACAAAATAGAACGGATGGAACAAGAAAAAGCATCATTAGAGGAAACCCTTGCCACTCCCAAAGGATCAAGCGATCCTACTCTATTTGAGAAACATGGTAAGATGTCAAAAGATATAGAAAACGAAATGAGTACTTGGGAACTAATCACAATGGAACTCGAAGAAATGAGAATTAAATCATAAAAAAGAGAGATCCTTTGATCTCTCTTTTTTATAGTATAAAATACTCTAATTATTTATTCTCCAGTTGTTCTATTCTCTTATTTTGTTTTTCAATTATAGATTGTTGCTCATTCAATCTCTTTTCTTGACTTATTGTATATAAAGTAAGTTCCTCTATTTTTTGAAGTAGTTTTATTTGAAATTCATTCATACTAAGACCATTTTCCTGCATTTGTTTTTCAGAGGGAATTTCTGGTAAATGCTTGTTTTCTTTAACAAAAGCTTCAACTTCTGATAGTGGTTTTAACTCATAGTCAGGATTAAAAACGTAGTCAGCACCTGATAATACTTGAACCTTAACTTCCGATGCAGAGATTGTCCCACGTACATCCAGTTTAGCTTGCGGATCCTCAGTTCCAATACCTACGTCTCCACTCGCTGCAATATGCATCCGCACATAAGGTGTTGAACTTGCCCATGTTGTCAAAAACTGAAGGCAATTATCCCACGAACCACCTCTATAGGCTCTAATTACTGATTTTCCTGCTGATGCAAACTCAAAACTTATGTCTCTTTGACCTGCTTTCCCAAATGGACTGTTAGGTCCCTTTATTATTAATTTGGGCATAATCGAACCATCATAAGAACCTAAACTCACATTACCGTTTACATCAAGCTCACATTCTGGGTTTTCCGTTCCAACACCAACTCTACCCCCAAAAACATTTTTATAAGGAACCTGCTTTTGTTGAGTCCCGGCTAGAGGAGAATCAACAACAGTCCATCCTTGAAAATATTCGGACTTTTCATTCATTCCCTGAGCAAAAGCGCTCACAGTAAATCTTTGATAAAAAATTTTCTGATCTAAAAAAATAACGACCTTACCATTTTCGTTACTCAACCAAATATTAGGAGCTGTACCTCCTGAACTAGATGCCGTAGGAACATAGAACTGATTATCATAAATATACCATGCTATATCTAAATTAATTGTGGAAACTGATGCAATATGTGCTGTATAATTATAGCCTTCAATTCTAATTGTCGGCATTTGGCTACTATTCGTAAAAGGCAAATTAGTTTTAATCTTCACACCATAAGTTGGTGTTCCATTAAAGTTATAATTCACTATATTAGAATAGTTTTGGCTAAAAGCATAAAGTCCACTTATAAAAAAGAGGAGAAAAAAAGAAAAGAGTCGAATTTTCATAGTTTGTTATTTTTCATTATTTTTCATAAACATTTCGAAAACAAAATTAATAAAAATTCATCTTTTTTCAGAACACACCAACCCCATTATACCAAAATACATTCATATACATTAACAATTATCCTTACAATTGTAGTAAACTAATGATTTAACTTTAGACCCAATAAAAACAACTAACAGAAAAAATGAAAAAAGGTGTAAAAAAAGGTTTGATAATAGGAGGCGGAGTTTTCGTGCTGCTTCTTGCAATTATGATTTCAATTCCATTTCTTTTTAAAGATAAGATCAAAGATGCGGTGATTGATGCTGCTAATAAAAATTTAAATGCAGAACTACATGTAAAGGATTTTGGAGTCAGTATTTTTTCAAATTTCCCCAATATAACACTATCTCTTGAAGATATGTCTCTTAGCGGGATAGGTGATTTTGCAGGAGATACCTTAGTAAGAGCCAAATCAGCGAATGTTACTTTGAATATAATGCAAGTATTGAAGGGAAACTACGAAGTATCAAAAATCAATATGAACGGAGCAGTTGTATATGCCAAGGTATTAACTGACGGGCGGGTCAATTGGGGCATCGTTAAAGTAGATTCAGCAGAAGTTACTCCAACCGCCGATAATAATAAAGAAGGAAGCTCCTCTTCATTTAATCTCAAGTTACAAAAAGTATCTTTGGATAATTGTCAACTAACCTATGATGATCAGCAATCCAATATGAAAGTTATATTAAACAATTGGAATGGTGAAGTATCAGGCGACTTTAGTGCAAATAACACGACTCTGAAGACAAAATCGACCATTGGCGAAGTATCATTTATTATGGATGGAATACCTTATCTGTCTAAAATAAAAGGATTGGCAAATGCAACTATTGATGCTGATATGGAAAAAATCAAGTTTACATTTGTAGAAAGCGACCTACAATTAAATGACGTAAAAGCGTCTATTGACGGTTCTTTAGCAATGGTAGGTGAAGAAGGGATGGATTTTGACCTGAAACTGAAAGCTCCCGAAACACAATTTAAAGACATTCTGTCGATACTTCCGGCTATGTATACCGAAGATTTTAAAGACATCAAAACCTCGGGCACAGCTTCTATGGATGGATTTATAAAAGGCCTGATGCAAGGTGAACAATATCCGGCGTTTGACTTCAAACTACTCATCAATAATGCCATGTTTCAATATCCATCATTACCCAAATCGGTTGATAATATTAATGTGGAAATGGCTATCAGTAATAAAGGCGGTTCTTTTGATAATACAATCATCGACATCAGTAAATTTAATTTTACGATGGCAGGCAATCCATTCGCTGCCAGCCTGAACATTCAGACTCCAATGAGTGATCCCAACCTCAAAGCTCATATGAAGGGAATAATTGATTTAGCAGTGATCAAAGAAGTATATCCTCTAGATAAAGGAACGGAACTAAACGGAAAGCTTACTGCGGACCTTGATATCGCAGCACGAATGTCGGCTATTGAGAAAGAGCAATATCAAAATGTACATGCAAGTGGAGCTTTGAAAATGAATAACATGATTTACAAATCCAGCGATATGCAAGATATTGTTATCAATAATGCAGAGCTAGGATTCACACCACAATATGTGAACCTATCGTCATTGGATGTGAAAATCGGAAAGAATGATATCTCAGCAACAGGACGTCTCGAAAATTTCATTGCCTATGCTCTAAAAGATCAAACATTAAAAGGGCAGCTTTCTCTAAAATCGAATTACTTCAATCTCAACGATTTTATGGGGGAAAGTACAGTCGCAGCCAGTGGGAATCAACAGAATCCTACAGATGCAACTCCAACAACATCATCAAATCAATCTTCTGAAAACTTTGTAGTTCCAACAAATCTAAACTTTGCACTAAATGCAGATATGAAGCATGTTATATACGGAAAAGTCGATATTACCAACCTAAAAGGAGCTATAACTGTAAAAGACGGTACAATAACCATGCAGGATGTAACAGGAAATGCCTTAGGTGGAACAGCCAAAGTTACGGGATCATACAGTACAGCTATCGATCCTAAAAATCCGAAAGTAACATTGAATGCAAATATCAATAAAGCTTCTTTCGCCGAAACATTCAAGTCCGTAGAATCTATTCAGAAATTTGCACCTGTTTTTGATAAAGTATTGGGGAATTATTCAATGAGTATGAATATGAATGCATCGATGAGTGACAACTTATTGCAAATGCTAAGCAGACTAACCGCCAGTGGCGTTTTACAAGCTAATGATGTGCAAGTAGAAGGTGTAGAGGCTTTAAACAAATTATCATCAAGTCTCAAAACTGATGCTCTTAAATCATTCTCGGCAAAAGATGTAAGTATTCCATTTAGCATCAACGATGGTAAAATTAATACAAAACCATTCAGTATTGGTATAGGAGACGGAGGAAAGCTAAATCTTGAAGGCACAACAGGACTAGACCAGTCTATCAATTATAAGGGCTCCATTACCTTACCGAAATCAATGGCAAATGCTTATTTAAGCAATATTCCTATTACTATAGGAGGTACATTTAGCGACCCTAAAATTGGAGTTGATACCAAAAGCCTCATAGGAAATCTATTAACAGGCGATACAGTCGGTAAGTTATTAGGAGGAAGTGCAAGCGATAAACAAGAGGATCTAACAGCTAAAGCCGGAGAAGAAAAAGCAAAACAAATCCAAAAACTTCGCGATGATGCTAAAACAGCCAATGATAAATTAGTAGAGGAAGCACAAAAACGGGGACAACAACTTGTTAGTGCTGCCGAACCTAAAGGAGCATTAGCTAAACTTGCTGCACAAAAAGCGGCAGAGCAACTTGTATCAGAAGCAAAAAAGAATGGCAAAAAATTTACTGATGAGGCTGAAGTACAAATCAAGAAACTAGAAGCTCAATAATACATCTTCCCTATTTATTACTTTGAAAAGTATGGTAAGAAATCGATACTTATCGCAAATTGAAAAGTCAGTAAATATAGAAGAGTCATAATATTTTAATGAATTGATATACAAATTATAAAAAGATGAAAAAGATTATTTTATTATTCGTGAGTGTTGTATTGCTATCATCATGTAATAACGCTTCAAAAGAACAAAAGGCTGATAAACAAACAACCGACAGCACAACTGTATCTACAAATACAGCCGATGTCGCAAATAAAAGTTTCGATGAATTATTTAAAGCTATTGATGCAAAAGATATCGATCAGAATATATTCAAATTATTAGGTGAAAACTACTCTGTAATTACTGCCGGAACGGATAGTATATATAATTCGATGACTGCCAGCTGGGGTGGATGGGGAAGATTATATGAAAAACAGGTTGCTTGGTGTACGCTGAATGCAGGGCGTTATACCTTAGAATTAATAAAGAAAGAGGGAAGATATACTTTTTCCTTTTTTGATGATGCATACAAGGATCAAGTACTCTTCTTAGGTAGTAAAACGGGTCGTGATTCTGACAAAATGAAAGAATTGAAATTAACTAAAGTGGATACTCCTTCCGGAAATATAACTTACAAAGAAGCCTTTCTTGTTTTAGAATGTAAATTAATACAACAGTCTACAATTAATCCTGCTGACGCGAAAGAAGTTGAGGATAAAAAATTCTTAGAAGATGCAAAGAAAAGCGGTAAAGGATATCACCAGTTGTTAATAGGAGATATAACTAAGGTTTGGTTACGAAAATAACCTATTTGTTAAACAACAGGGAGCAAACCAAAGACAACCACTTGACAATAAGCAATATATTCATAATTGTGAAAAAATGGAGCATTAATTTGATATTTGTATGATAAAATTTATTAATTTTGCAAAGCAATTTGTCAAATGACACATTAAGCTCTTAACAGGACAATTTAATAGGTTATTCAATTTTCAAATTATTTAAAATAAAACAATTATGAATTTCAATTACTTTTTAGACGCAGTAAAAAACAAATATGCTGATTTTAACGGCAGAGCAAGAAGACAAGAATACTGGATGTATATCCTTGTTTATATTATCCTAGCTATTGTTGCTGGTATTATTGACAGTATCATCGGAATGCAAATCGTAGGTAGTATCTTAGGTTTAGCATTACTAGTACCTAGTTTAGCCGTAGGTGTAAGAAGACTACACGATATTAGCAAAAGCGGTTGGTTTTTACTACTTGGTATCGTTCCAATTGCAAACTTTTATCTTCTTTATCTTTTAGTTCAGGACGGAACTCCAGGATCAAACGAGTATGGAGCCAATCCTAAAGAAGTATCAAATATCTAAACCATATGGTTTAAAATATTGAAGAAATATGTAAAAAGCCCCTTTTAAAAAGGGGCTTTTTCTGTATTATGACTGTATATAGTGTAACTAAATTTACACTGCTAATTAAAAACCAATAGGAAATGTAATTAGTGAAAGCATTTTCAATACTTAAAAAGACACATTGAAACACAACAAAAGAAAGTGACTCGTTGTTAATATATAAACTAAATTATAAACAATTATGGCTCGTAATTTTAAAGAAACAATTAAACATCGCAGAACTTATTATTCAATAAGTAACACTTCTCCAATCTCAGACAAAGAAATACAAGAAATTGTGGAATATGCAGTACTACATGTACCATCCGCATTCAATTCTCAATCAACAAGGGCTGTTTTATTACTCGGAGAAAATCACCTTAAACTATGGAGTATTGTAAAAGAAACATTGAGAAAAATTGTACCTGAAAAGAGTTTCAAAGCAACAGAAGATAAAATTGATGGTTGTTTTGCAGCAGGGTATGGAACAATCTTATATTTCGAAGACCAGGCAGTAGTAGAAGGCTTACAAAAACAATTTCCATCATACAACGATAATTTCCCTAAATGGTCACAACACACTGCTGGAATGCATCAATTTGCCATATGGAATATGTTAGAAGATGCCGGATTAGGAGCTTCATTACAACATTATAATCCATTAATAGACGAAGAAGTTGCTAAAACATGGAATCTGGATTCTAACTGGAAACTAATAGCTCAAATGCCATTTGGTACTCCTCTTCAAGAACCGGGAGAAAAAGAATTCTCACCTTTGGACAAAAGAGTATTGGTATTTAAATAAGGTTTCATATCTTTTAGAATAACATATAATCACAAAAGAAAGCCTCTTAATCGGGACTTTCTTTTTTTATAATCATTTACGAGTATACTTAAAACGACGCCATAAAGTAACACCTCCCAAAATCAAGATGATAGAACATAAAGGAAATAGTATATTTAAAATTGTATATTTAGTTCTACTCTCGTAAATTAGTCTCTTATCCAATAAATTCAACTTCTGTGTTTTCGAGCGAAGTTCCATCCAACCATCATCATTTGCAAGCCAGTTAATTGCATTGATAATAAAATCTCTATTGCCGTATCTGCGTCCTGATATCCGATCATACCCCATAGGCAACACTTCGGAATCATCGCCCTCCCCTATTATTTCATTCTTTATAATATCGGACGAGCCTACAACAATCATTTTAGTATCTACACTCTCGATCTGCATTTTGTGATTTTGCTGATTGACACTATCGGGTATTAGCCGATTATTGAAAGCGGATTGAAATTTACCTTCCAACGCCACAGCAATCGGAAGAAATGAATCTTTAAAGTAGTTTGCATCCGATTGAATATGTTCTACATCAAAAGTTATCATTTCCGGTACAGGAATAATACGACTATGTTGAGAAGTTGTCAAAAGAATATTTTTAGCTGCCAACTTCGATTTATTTAATAAATCAATACTACTCACAAATGCAGCTTTTACGTCTGTAATGTCTTTAGTTATTATATTGTCAAACGATGGCAGCAACAAAGGTGAATAATACCAAGGAATACTTACAGGTTGTGCATCTGAATGGTTTTGCACTAATATTTGCGAGGACTGAGAATCTTGTACAAAATTAGGCTCTATACGAACCCCATAAGTAAAAAGAAGATCATCCAGAGCTACCTCATTCTTCATACTGGCAGATTGTCCTTTATTAGCCAAGTCGTCTAAAGAAACATAAGCTCCGTCAATGAGCCAGAGAATACGCCCGCCCTTCATCAAATATTGGTCTAGAATATACTTTTCAGTTTCCGAATATCGTTGTGTAGGTCCTGCAATAATAACCACCTTGAAATCATCTAACACAGATGGGTCGTTTCCTATTTGTCCCCTATTAACAAAGAAATACTTCGCCAAAGCTTCTTCGGCATCATACACATAAGCACGAGGTAATTCTCCGTGTCCCTCTATAAAAGCAATAGCCTGAGGTTCACTTCTCAATAAGAGGCGTAAAGCATCTACAAATTGAAACTCAAGATTAACGATAGAAGCTGTCAAATTTTCTTCTGCAGTATTCCCTTTTATATTCTTTAATAAAGGGACTTGCAGAGTATCTTGATTCACAATCACTTCCGCATAAGGATAAATCAGTTGTTTACTAACCTTTCCATCCCTATCAACTTCATTGAGCATAACCGATGGCATTTCATGCTTAGCCATATATTCAGGAAGTTCTTCTCTTGAAATATGCAGTGATGAAGGATCAATAAAAGAAATATCCATTTTATAATCTGCATAACGATTCAGATCAATTAAGAATTGATTTGTAGCATTCCGCAGACGCTGAAAACCATAATTCAAGTTTCCCTCCAGATACACATTTATTTTTACTTTAGCAGTACTATTATCTGCAATCGTAGAAACGAGTTCCTTCGAATAATCACCAATTGTATACCTTTTATCCAGAGTTAGATCAAGCTGAGTATTTGGCAAGAAAAGTATTATAATATTAAGTCCTAAAAGACCTATTCCAAAAGTCAATAGTCTTTTTTTTACATTTTTATTGTTAAGGGTCAGAATACAAATAGTTATCAAATATGCAATAAGAATATAATTAATAAATATCCATATATTACCAATCGTAACAACTCCTCTTTGTATTTGTATTATATGATGGTACAAGCCGCATGAAGCAATAAATACCCTAGTACTTCCCGTTTGGAATATGGTACTCAACAAGTCGAAACCAAAATATACTATAAAGTTTAAAAGCAAAGCTAGTATAAATGATACAATTTGATTCTGTGAAAGAGATGAAGCAAATATCCCCAGAGCGATAAAAACTCCTGACAAACATATTAATGACACATACGATAAAAGTATAACCCCAATATCAAGAGTTCCGACCGAATTACTTAGAGCTGATAAAGTATAAACATATATGAGAGTGGGTAATATCACTATAATCACAAAAATTAAAGCAGATATCCATTTACTCCATACAATTCGGGAAACGCTTATAGGACGCGAACGAAGCATATCTAAAGTACGAGTCCGCTTTTCTTCAGCAATAAGACGCATAGTTAATGCAGGAATAAGAAGTAAAAGAAGTATAGATGAAAGACTAAAGAATTTATCTAAACTAGCATAACCAATATCCAGAATATTGAAATTACCCTCAAAAAGCCAAAGCATTAATCCGTTTGCAAGTAAAAAAATCAGTGCAAAAAATAATCCTATACCTGAGCATAGTATTGAAATCAATTCTTTTCGTATCAAAACTCTCATCCGAAATCTACCTTTTAAACATTACTTGCTACCTATCCGCTATTCTAAATATTGACTATCAACAATAATATCTCAGAACCTTATAGCCACAAAGATATACAATCGATAAACTATAATGATGCCTTTTTGTTATGTATAGAAGTTAAATCTAAAGAAATATTACTATATCTTTGTAATTAGCCAATTTAGTACAATAAAATAATTATTAGTAATTAATAGAGGTTACCAATTAAGTCTGATACCTCGTTTAATATATGCGAATAAAATCCGGAGTAAAAATAAGCCTTTTATCTTTATTAGTTATTTTAATAATAACAATTGGCATTGTTATGTTTCAAAAGCTTACCCATGATAAGGGAGTATTTGAAACAGATATCTACACTCATATTCCATCCGAAGTAACAGGTATATTACAAATCAACAAAAAAAAGAGTTTAAAAGCGTTCACGGCTTCTTTTCCTGAACTTGAAAATATAATACTCTCTGCCGAAGGCTCCCTCACTTATCCTATATTAATTGCTGAGCATAAAAAAGACTTATATATAATAAGTAAAGTAACCAGCGAACAAGAGTCGAGAATTAGATCACTATTGAAGAATACCTTATTCTCGTCTTTCGCCCCCAAGGTTAGAATATATAAAGATGTTAAGATTCTCTTTTATCCGGCAAATGACAACCGTTTTTTTTCTTGCATGTTTTATCAGGGGTTTTTCATAGGTGGATACAATTACACTTTATTAGAAAGTTTTGTTGATACCGATGCTTCCAATAATATATTCAGTAAAAAACAAGCAGCCGAAATAGCTAAGAAAATAAAAACCAGCTATGATGCAAATCTCTATTTTAATAACAGCACATTTTTTACGGCCTTTAATATCGATTTAGAAGGAAATCAAATGGAATTGGCCGGTTTTACAAATAATACATTTTCAGACAACTGGCCTAATGAGGTTACTTCCGAAAATGACAGTATAGCTATTGATTATTCTATATTTCCCGATTCTCTAATCTCATATACTATAAATACAGACGCGGCAAGTATATCAAGTTCGCTTATATGTCTGTTTAATGCACCATCATATGGTTTTATACTAAATAAAAATCAGAAATCCCCCATATACGCACTAAAATATATGCAGGATCGTTTTGATATCTACAATCATTTAAATAAACTGGAAGTAAACTATATCCAAAGAAAATTTAGTACCAGAGATGTCGTTTTGGGTAATCAGCATATCTATATGACGTCAGAACAAATGGGACGTGAGGTTTTTCATCATGATTCACCAGTTTATCTTTCTTTCTATAAAAACTACCTTTTGGTCTCTGCTGACAGGGAAGCTTTGGTTCAGTATCTTAAAGAAAATGGACAGTATAAAATAAAGACAGCTTTTGATCCTATAAATATAAGTCCACAAACAATATCTTTATTTTTCAGTAATAATATACAAGAATTTTATCCGGAATACTTGACTAATTATTTTCTGATACAAAAAATGGCTAAAGGCCAAACTTACATCAAAACTTATACGGAAGACGGTGAGAAGAAAATAGAAATCTTATTAAACAATTAATAACTTATCAATGTTATACAATCAACACTTATAATGAGAAAGTATAACTAATAAAACAATAAACATGGCAATAATAAAAGAGCTTAAAGCATTCATGATGCGTGGTAATGTGGTCGATATGGCAGTCGGGGTAATAGTCGGCGGAGCATTCGGGCAGATTGTAAATTCACTTGTGAATGATGTTATTATGCCTCCGATCGGAGTACTTCTTAATGGTGTAAATTTTTCAGATTTAAAATTCGTTATAAAAGAAGCTTCTGTGAATGGAGCCGGAACTGCACTACCGGCAGTTAGCCTCAATTATGGCAACTTCATACAGATGGTTATCAACTTTGTTATTATATCAACTGCTATATTCTTTGTTATTAAAGGAATGAACAGTCTTCAGAATAAGAAAGAAGAAGTACCGGCAGCCCCTCCTGCCCCATCCAAAGAAGAAGTTTTACTTGCTGAGATCAGAGATCTTCTCAAAGAAAAAAAATAATGATCTCGTCACTATTTTAGTATAAGATTAAGAAATAAAACATAAGGCTCTTTTTTAGTTATCTAGCTCTATTTGACACTAGAAAGTTTCATAGTCAACAAAGTCAGCGTAGTTGCTGGATGTTGATTGGTTGCAAATTAAAACTAAATAAGAATGCCTTATGAAACTTGATAATTTTTTATTAATCCTACTTGGATTTGTATCTTGCAGTGATGAAGAATTTGAAGGTCCACTTGTTCCTCCAGTTTCACCGTATGAAAATGCTCTCAATACTCCTCTTGTTTTTGTTGATAATCTTTTAAACACGTCAACAAGTTATAATGCTGTAAGAATAGGCGAATATCTCTGGATCGATAGCAATATAAACCACTATGCCGGCGAGTCCTTTAGCAAAGAAGATATAAATCTTATCCTAAAGAGATATAGAATAGATACTACTCTCCTCAAAAATGTAAGTGCTCAGGAAATTAATAAATATTGCGGTCCATATTATGACCGTGAACGTTTCGAATATCTTGAAGACAGAGACATCTGTGTGATCTATGAAGGTAAAAACAAAGTCTTAACCTCAGGATGGGGAGCACCATCTAACAGCGATGTACGGCAACTATTTGCAATGTGCGGCAATGCCACCGAGCAAGATGTACGAACCACCCTTACTGTTAAAGCCGGAAGTAATCCGGTTGCTAAAGCTGGATTAACTTACTGGTTTGGTCCCAATAACACGAATAAATATCGACTCAATTTAATGCCATCGGGAGCCCGGTTTAATGGATCTCAAGTCTGGAAATTAAATCATACTCTCAACGATGTAGAATATTTTAATGTCGAAACAGGTGATTTCTATGGGTTTGTTGAAGCCGTAGTAATACCTACATGGGATGGAAGAGCTTCTATTGATGATTATCCACATACAGATCCAACAAAATATTGGCATTGGATGCCTGTGCGATGGTGCCGAAAGCTTACAGCTATAGAACTAGGTTATAGGCTATTTATCAATAAAGCACAAAGTGAAATTATAAAACTAACCCCTAATGCATCTGCCCCTGGTGGGTATAGCGAATTGCCAAATGGATATATTAGAGGATTCTATGTTCAGTTTATTCTGAATAATCCCAATCCTCAAAAAACGGTAGCACAGATTGTTGCAATGGCTAAAAGTTTATATCAATAATAGAGAGTAACAATTTAACACCCTTAAAATACGTGTAAAGAATAGATATACAGCCTATTCTTTACACGTATTTTTAATAGAGAATCATCTACTAGCACCCAATCAAATTAACACTTAAACAGTCTTATTTTAACCTATATTTTTAAATTTTACAAAAATTACCTATCTTTGATATTCATACAAAATAATAACACTAAAATGAAATTCAGTAACCTTTTATTAATCTTATTAGTAATTTTCATGTCCTGCAGTGACGATACGTTTAATGAACCTACCGAGTCTAATCCTCTCCCCCCTCCTCCCGTAGAAAACGATTCAACTATTCCTTTAGTATTTTATGACAGTTTTGCAAATACATCAGCCGAGTATAAAGCCGTTAAAATTGGGGAATACCTTTGGATGAATAGTAATATTAATCATTGCCCAGGACAACCTTTTACAAAATCAGACATAGAGTTGATACTTACTAGATATAGGATGAATCCCCTAGCACTCAAAAATATAAGTATTGAGGACATTAATAAATATTGCGGTCCTTACTACGATCGTAATCGTTTTGAATACCTCGAAGATAAAAGCAAATGCGTTATCTATGAGGGCAAAGATAAAATACTGACTAATAATTGGAGCTCAGCATCTACTAAAGATTTCCAACAACTATTTGCCATGTGTGGCAATGGAAGTGAGCAAGATGTACGCCTTTCGTTAACAGTAAAAGCCGGTGAGAATCCGATATCTATACTAGGTTTAACTTATTGGTTTGGCCCTAACAACACAAATAAATATGGCTTCAATCTAATGCCTGGGGGAGCTCGTTTTAACGGACCGCAAGTTTGGGAACTAAAACATAATCACGAGGATACAGACAATGAATTAATTAACGTTTCAACCGGCGATTTTTACGGATTCACACAAGCCGCTATGTGGCAAACATGGGACGGTAAAGTTTCTATAGATGACTACCCTCATGGAGATGTAGGCAAAACATGGCATTGGATGCCTATACGATGGTGCCGTAAACTAACAGATGAAGAACTTGGATATAAATTATATATCAATCAAACACAAACAGATATAAAAAAATTAAGTCTTACAGATTCTATTCCTGAGGGATATCAAGAATTACCAAATGGATATATCAGAGGCTTCTATGTTCAATTTATCATGAATAATCCAAATCCACAAAAAACAGTATCAGATATTGTTGCTATGGCTAAAATTCGACGATAAAACACGTGGCCTTCTTATAAAATTAAAAAGGTGAAACGCTGTAGTTTCACCTTTTTAATTTTATAATATACTTTTGTCTATTAAAGCTTTTCGACCTGCTTTTTCAGATGATCCCTGTAAAATAAATGATCTGCATCAGTTATAATATCCTCTTTTCTGAAATCTACGGCATATTTAATCAGGAAATCCATCATTAAATCCTTACTTACTGCCCTCTTATCACTAAGATAGTTAGCTAACTGCAACAAAAGGACTTTTTGTTTTTCGAGTGTCTCCTGTGCCAATTTTTCAGCTGCTTCTAATAAAGCCTTAGCTTCTCGATTTATACCTTCACGAGCATCATCAAAAATAATACTGGGAGTTTCATCCATATTCTCATTACCAAACAATGCTAACATATTTCCCATACCACATGCATAAAGAACATATGTTGCAAGCTTAGTTGCATTCTGTAAGTCGCTACTAGCACCCATAGTAATATTTTCATCACCAAAAATGATACGCTCGGCAACTAATCCTCCCATCAAAACCGCCAGACGATTTACAATTTCTTTCTTTGAGATATAATTCCATTGAGGACGTGCCAACACAAACCCTTGACTATTACTATCAGCTGTTACTGAAAATATCGAATCAGGTATGGTACGCATCAATATAGACGAAACAATAGCATGTCCACTCTCATGTACCGCTACAATAGCCTGTTCATCATTCAATTTTTCTTTACGTAACTTTCCTAATACCAAGGCTTGTTTATCAGTCCATGTATGAACTAACTTTTCGTCTTTATAAAACTTTATAATTAAAGAGACCGAATCACTGATCGATTCTGTTTCGTCAATTGCAAAATGCAACCTATCTACAAAATATCCATTGATATAAATCTCATTCAAAATTTTACCTAAACGAGCATTCACAATCTGTTGTACGGTAGTAAATAAAGGCCGAGTTCCTTGTGTCGGGTAAACCCCTTCTTCATAAATAAGGTTATTTATTCCCTTATCAAAAGTCAGATCAAAATGATAAATTGTTTTAATCTTCTTTTTTATTTTAGATAACTCTAAATCTATTATCTGATGAAAAGCTTCCGATGTAAAAGATGGGTAAATAATATGAATATTGCCTAGACGTGCAATTTGCTCACTTCTGAATCGAGCCAATAAGGCATTCTTCACCTGAGTAACTGAAATTTTCAACGATTGCTTATTAAACTCATCAGCATTCATATCCGGATTAAAATCATGAGTCATAGAATATACTTCATCCAGATTCCCCATAATAAATACCAAGGCCTTAGAACAGTCTACAGTTTTGGGCTTCAGTGTTTTTTTATACAACTGAATCAAATATTCGATTGTACTCTCTCCGTCCAGATCATTCAGTTTTTCTCTCAATTCACTTTTCGAAAGAAACATATCTGAAACAGCATAAAAGATATTATTCAGATTTACTTCAGGAACAAAGTACAATTTCTTTTCATTCTTTGTTTTTAAAGATTCATCTCCATCATCGTCATCATTATCATCTTCTTCCGAGAGTTCCAGTATATCTTTATGTATCTCATAGTTTTCCGTAACTACTCCTTTAGCAACTTCAACTCCTTTATTTAATGCTAAATCAAGCTTCTTTATTAATTTACTAAATACACCTATATTATAGTTGAAATCTATTAAATCAAACTTTCCACTATCCAATAAATCCCAAATGGCACGGGATGAAGATTTATCTATCTCTTCCTGCTTCTCATTTATAGTTCGTGCAAATTGAAATTCATCTAAGCCAATTATAAAGGGTTCTTTATCACAATTTTCATATATCTCCTTAAAAGAATCCTGTATATCGAAGTACTTACCGGTACTTTCACCTAAATCAAAGCGATAATACCGCTCATTATAATCTATCAATTGAGAAAAACGTTTTACCAGTGATGTTTTTCCAATTCCGGTTAATCCCCATAAATTGATAATAACAGGTTTTTCCTGCATTTCAGGGAAAAACAGCCACGAGCCAATCGCATCTGCAATTTGATCTATAACATTATCAATACCTATAAATTCGCTCTTCAATTGCACAATAGCATTATCCAATAAATTCTTCTTCTCTAATAAATTCTTACGATATTCTTCTATATTATTATCTTTCATATACTTTTTAGTACTTTCAATTATCTTTTATTAGGTTCTAGTTCCAAAACTACATCTAAATAATCAAAATTTAATAACCTCTCAATTATACCTTCATCTAAAATTTTATAGCACTCAAAATTTAGATCATACAAAAGTAAGCATATATAGTGCAATAAAAGAATATCAATAAAAAAAGAAGCTATTCCTAATGAAATAGCTTCTCTTTAAATTATATTGTAAAATTCATCATCACTTCACATCCCAAAATATTTTAGTATCACGGGTATCTTTAGCCTGTACATCTTTATAATTAGGATTATAAGCTGTTTCTAATATCGGATATTGTAAGCGCGTAGGTGGCTGAGTATATCCAGGTTCCATACCTGCTGAAGGGAAAGGTAACAATTTTGGATATTTTGTACGACGATACTCAGTCCAAGTCTCAATCGATTGTAACCAACCTAAATGAAGCCACTTTTGGGTACCAATCAACTCTAATCGAGCATCTGTTGAACCTGTATAAGCAACTCTTTCAGTTACAAATTTATTTATAATATCATCAGAAGGCTTCACCTCTAGACGGAATCCTCCACCTGCTGAAGTGTTACTTGCCGTATTATTCAAATAATAATAAAAAGATACTGATTGCTTTATAGCTGTTTCATACGCAGTTTTTGCTTTTGCAGGATCTCCCCAACGTTGTTGTGCTTCTGCTTTAATAAAATTAACTTCGGATGCTGTCATTCTCACCCCTGGTATATTTTTATTCTGCCAGACTGTAGTTGAATCCCAGCATGAGTAATCTGACGACATAGATGATATAGACTCACTAGGAGTATTTATTGGTAACCCCTTATATTCAGATAAACCATTTTTGTCAAAGAGAACATCTATACGAACATCCTTAGTTGGAAGCATCAGTTTATTCAACATAAAATCGGGAGCAATTTGCGTACTACCTTCCGACAAAGCCTGTTTCAAGTTTTCAATATTAGTAGAAAGCGGAGCATTTAAAACATCTCCTGCTGAAGGATTATAATTGGGGTTATTATCACCATCGATTAAGGGATAGTCTGAGCTATTTAGCATTGCCATAATTTTTTCCTTTGCATAGTTCTCATCCACATAAGACATATGAATAAGTAATCGCAAACGAATAGAGTTACCATACTTTCTCCACTTAGCAATATTACCACTTAACAAGATATCTTGTTTACTAAAAACAGTAGTAGTAGTCGCTGTTTTAAAATATGTATTTACGGCGTCTAAATCATCAATCATCATTCGATATAAAGCTTCCTGATTATCAAACTTCGCAGGTGTACTCACACTTGTCAGTTGCAAACTTCCTGCTTCTGAAAATGGAATATCTCCAAGCATATCTACTAATGTTCCTGCATAGTCATACAAAACGACTTTAGCTGCAGCAAAAAACACGGCATTGGCATCCTGATCAGCTTGTGAAAGAGATTTATTCACATTTTCCATTTGGCGATACATTGCCATAGGACCTCCATATTCTGGTGTATAAAAATCTCTCCAATATTCACTCACATACTGTTCAGTTTGATGATATTGCTTACTTCCATTAGGTAGAATAAAAGTCTGTGAATACCTGCCTGCATGTTCTACAGCGATAGTTCTCACTTGCCAGTATTCCGTCCTCATCCTCTGATTATTAAGCATAGCTGTAAAAAGAGTCGACACATTACCTTGTGTTGTTTTCTCCGGGTCAAGAAATTTGTCCTCTGGATTACAACTTGGCGTCAAAATTAGCAGTGACAATAATGCACAAGCTATTATATATATTCGTTTCATCTTCATTGTCTTTAAAATTTAGCATTTAATGAGAATCCGAAAGTTCTGGATGCCATAGAAGCTCCACTGTCAACACCTTGTGACCACCATCTAGATCCGATAGAAGCTTCAGGATCTATATCTTTCGCTGTTTTGTAGATATAGAATAAATTTCTGGCAAATAAAGAAAAGCGTAAATTTGACAAGAATATCTTGTTCGCATAAGCAGTAGGTATATTATATCCTAAAGTAATTTCACGGAATTTAATGAAATCATTGTCAAATACCATACCCTCTTCATTCCATGCATCTTTACCCCAGTAAAAAGTATTTATATAGTAATCAGCAGCTGAAATAACTTTGGCATTTTTTTCGCCTGTATTTACATTCACTCCTTCAAGAATAAGACCATCATTACGTTGATATTGTTTTCCATCATCAGCGGTAAAAGTCCAAGCCATACCTCCGTTTTCTGCATCCCTATATTTCATAGTTTTCTCTAACAATCCTGCACTAGTAGAATATTTAGTACCTTGAGATACAATTTTACCACCAAAACGATAATCAATAGTAAAATCTAAAGAAAAATTCTTGTAATTAAATGTATTTGACCAACCTCCGATAACATCAGGCATAATATTACCAACTTTCTCATATTTGGTTTCATCCATAATGTATAGACCGGCATCACTAATCAATATTTCTCCTTTATCATTTCTCTTACGAGGAAAAGCATAAATATTTCCTAATTTTTCGCCTGGTTTCGCTGAAATTTTTATACTGGATTGCTCTTCATTCCAGAATATAAGCTCAGGAACATTATCTGCTAAAGAATATACTTTCGATTGATTGAAAGACCAGTTTAAGCGAGTAGTCCATCTAAAATCGCCAATAAGCGGAGTAATGCTTGTTGCGATCTCCAAACCTTTACTACCAATTTCGCCAACATTCACTATCTGACTACGGGCACCACTTGATAGAGGAACAGCAACTTCCATTATCTGATCTTTTACTCTGTTCGTATAATAACTTACATCTAAGCTAATACGATCATCCCAAAAACGGCTTTCAAGACCAAACTCCCACTCATGCTTCATCTCAGCAGTTAGATTTAGATTTCCAAATGCATTATTCATCGTTAGTGCAGCCACTGAACCATTATTGGCTGTCTGCAATGATTTTTGATCATAAGCAACATTTGCAAGATACATAAGAGGAGAGTTACCTACAACACCATAAGAAGCTCTTACCTTACCATAAGTTAACCATGTAGGTACTTGAAAAGCATCAGTAAAAACCCAACTACCATTGGTCGAAGTATAGAAGTAACTATTATTATCTGGAGGAAGAGTTGAAGCATACTCTTGTCTAGCTGTCATCTCTAAGAATAACATATCTTTATACGCAAGATTTAAAATTCCTAGATAAGCATATTTAAGCATACTGGCTCTTGTCGATTTTGAATCTATAATTCCATAAGAATTCTTTAATGAAAACCAGTTTTCAGCATTCAACCCACTAGTTGTGGATGCGGTCTGAGTTTTGTAATCCTCTTGTCTTCCTTGCATACCTCCAGCAATAGTAAACCCAAAGTCAGGAGACAACTTTTCAGAATATGAAAGTAAAGCATCGCCGTAGATGATTGAATATTGATTACTTGTTACAGCATATCCTCCACTACTATTATTAGTGTTGTAAATAATAGGATACTCAGTATACTTTTCATCTTGAATATTTATTCCTGTATAATCATTTCCGATACGCCCTCTGAATTTCAATTTGCCATTACCCAATAAATCCCAGTTCAAATTAGCACTACTCATGAAACGATTCTCTGTTTCATCATAATTATTACGAAGTCTACCCCAAAAATAATCCATTAATGTTGCAGAATTCGTATTATAAGTAAGGTGCTCCATTCCTGGTCTGCTGAGCCTATCCGCATATGTTACAAACTTATATCCGTTAGCATCTTTATATCGATCCAATAAATTATCTATGCTTTCCGCTCTATTGATCATACCTCCATAATTATTGAAAATACGATCCATATATTCCGGACGGTTATGAGTTTTTGTATTCATATAGTTTGCAACAACATCTACTGTTACATCTTTAGAAACATTTACTACCGAATTTAAATTGAAAGTATTTCTTTGTTGTTCCGAACCTCGTTGAGTTCCAGTATAATCTAAGCGGGTATATGATAAACGATAATTAACTTTGTCTGTTTGCTTAGATAAAGCTAAATTTAGAACAGATCCATATCCTACTTGAAAAACATCTTTAAGATTATTTCCATCTTTTGCAGCATACGAACGTGTCGTTCCATCCCACCAACTCACTTCTCGACCATCATATTTTGGTCCAAATTGAGCCCATGCAGAAAACCATGGACGTAGTCCATTATTTACAGTTGAGTTAGTATCAGACAACCAACCATCAATATTTCCATTACTTAAATTTGTGGCTGGATCGTACCCTGGTCCATATACTTTTTGATAATTAGGCAAAGAAGATACACTTTCAAAAGCGCCATTATAGTTAAGTTCAACACCTAAACCATCACCTCTAGAACCTTTTTTAGTTGTAATAACAACAACTCCAGCTGCTGCATCAGAACCATATAATGCAGATGCACTAGCTCCCTTCAGAATGGTCATAGATTCTATATCCTGAGGGTTGATATCTAAAGCTCCATTACCCCGAATTTTTTGATCTGTCCAATAACCAGCATTATTAGTTCCATCTTTTCCATTTTGTCCATCATTACGAATCATGATACCATCAACAACATATAGAGGTTGCTGGTTATAGTTCAAAGAGTTCACACCACGAATCTGAACATTCACAGCACTGGTTGCACCACCAGGAGCAGCATTAATTCTAACACCAGCAGCCTTACCATACATTGCCGAAGCAAAGTTAGTCGTTCCAGCCTCAGTTAATTGTTTTGCAGAAATGGAACTCACTGAATATCCAATTTCTTTAGGAGGACGTTGTACCCCAATAGGAGCTGTAACAACTACTGTAGAGAGAATTTGAGAATCATCTTCCATTACAATAGCAAGTGTAGTATTATTTCCTACAGTTACTTTTTGAGAAGTATATCCAACATAAGTAAATTCCAATACTGACCCTACTCGTGGTACGTTTATTGTAAAATTACCATCAAAATCTGTAGCTGTACCAATAGAAGTACCTGCTACTTTCACGCTTACCCCAATAAGAGGTTCATTGTTAGAATCTACGACAGATCCTTTTACCACAATCTGCTTTCCATCTTGGAGTACTTGCTCTTCATTTACTTTTTCTTCTGCTAAGATAGGATTAGCACCAACATTAGGTACTGCCCAAACAGAAAAAAAGAGAAACGCAAACAAAACCCGCTTAACAGCCATAGGCGTTTGCGCAAGGTTAATAGCCTTTTTCTTCATAGAAAATTAGTTTTAATTAAATTCAGATTTATTAATCAATCTAGTTCCGTTCAGCAAATATAAATACAAAAAAAATATAAAAAAAAGATTTTACAGATTATTTTTTTAACAATAACTCCCTAGTTATTAAAGCAAAAACTGGCTCTACCAAAGAGTTTCAAGTGGTTTTAAGCGAGATTTTCACTTTTAACTAAAAGATACAATAAGCAACATATAATTGTGAAACTCCATGATAACCACAAGAACAGATCGACTACATCCTTCTATAAACAAGGCATTTAACAGAATTAACAACACCTCAAGAATACAATAATAAAATCTAAAAAAAGATGTTAATTAACTTAATATGTTATATAACATCTCGCAAATAAATCATTTTGACAACAACAAAAACATTTCAAAAAAAACACAATAATCAGGAAATAATAATCAGAAATAAATAATAAAAAAGATAAAACCATCCAGAAGTATCATAAACATTCAATAAAACAATCATTATAACAAAGTAAAACTATATGGTCAAAGCTTTAATAGTTTAAAAAAGCCTAGTTAAAAACAATGTGCAGTCACTAAAAGAAGTAAAAAGACAAAATGCTTATATAGTATAAATATGAACTGGAAATAATCCAGGAACAATTCAGAAAATATGTGCATAAAAAGAATAAGGTAAGCTGTACAGCTTACCTTACTAATATAAATGAATTTCAAATTTTCTTAAGAATATTATTTTCTAAATATTCTAGTTTAGATATCGGACTAAACCGCTTAACTGGAAAATAATAAAGATTATTTCAACACAGCTAACGCAGCCTCGTAATTAGGCTCATTTTTGATTTCAGAAACCAGTTCAGTAAACAAAACTTCACCTTCAGGGTTTATGACAACCAAAGATCTGGCAAGTAACCCTTTCAAAGGGCCATCTACTAACAAAACTCCATAATCTTTACCAAAAGCCTCATCTCTGAATACTGATAAAGGAACAACATTCTCAATACCTTCTGCTGTACAAAATCTGCCTGCTGCAAATGGTAAGTCTGCAGAAATAGCTAATACTACTGTATTTGATAAGCTTGCAGCCTCTTTATTAAATCTTCTTACCGAAGCAGCACAAGTACTTGTATCTAAACTTGGGAAAATATTTAAGACTACATTTTTACCTTTAAGATCCGATAGAGATAATTCTGATAAATCTTGTTTCACCAATGTAAAAGCTGCTGCTTTAGTTTTTAAAGCCGGTAAACTACCTATTGTATTTACCGCCTGACCGCCTAATGTAATTTGTGACATTTGAGTTATATTTTATAAGTGAATATTTAGTGCAGACTATTCTGCATTTCGTTTAATTTTAAAAGCTTATTTTATTTCAATAATAAATTCGGATTGAGGATGTCTTGCCTTCTTCATGTTCACCAACCAGTCGTTAGCTTCATCTCTATAACCTAACGGTAGCATAGTTACACTTCTTAATCCTTTTTCACGAAGGTTCAACAGCTTATCTAAAGCATCATTGTCAAACCCTTCCATAGGAGTAGTATCCACTTTAAGTTCAGCTGCCATTGCTATTGCATAAGCAAAGGCAATATACGATTGGCGGGCTGCATGAGCAAAATTTTCTTCGTCAGGACGAGGCAAATAAATCGATTTTAAACGGTCTGTATAATCCTTGTATCTATCAGCCGGTTGCTCTCTAGCCTCAGTAGTAATACCATATATATGATCTATCCGTTCTTCGGTGTAATTATCCCATGCAGCAAAAACTAACAAATGCGAACAATCTGCAACTTGCTGCTGTTCCCAAGCGATAGGAACTATTTCCTTTTTCACCTTTTCATTAGTTATGACAATAACTTTGAATGGTTGCAATCCTGATGAAGTTGGAGCCATTCTGGCTGCTTCAACAATTTGATCTACTAATTTTTGATCTACTTTCTTTGACGGATCAAATTTCTTTGTGGCATATCGCCATTTTGCTTGTTCTAATAAACTCATCTTATTTACAATATATAATTTACATTTTTTGAACTATGTGTATAGAGTATTTTACCGATAATCAAAAAAGCACTATAGCTTACATTTTGTAGTGGTCAATAATATCTTCTTCAATTGATCACGCAATGTTGTCAATTGTTCATCATTAGTTTCGAGTTGTTCTTTCAGATGTAGAGGAATATCCTGTGCCTGCTCTTTAAGGCTTTCCCCCTTATCGGAGAGTATAATATCTACTACTCTTTCATCTATACAAGATCGTTTTCTCGAAAGCAACCCGTTAGCTTCCATCCTTTTTAATAATGGCGTTAATGTTCCACTATCAAGCCAAAGTAGTTCTCCTATACATTTTACGCTAGCCGACTTATGCTCCCACAGAACCAACATAACCAGATATTGGGGATAAGTTAACCCCATTTTTTCCAGATAAGGCCTGTATAAAGCTGCCATCTGCCTAGCTAAAGCATAGATAGGAAAACACAATTGATTTTCGAGTTTTAAATAATCTGTCATAATAATACATCCATTTCGGTTTTACGAAATTATATTGTACGCAATCTAATTTAAAATATTTCTAGTTAAAGATTGTAAACTAAACAATGATTGTATCTATAAGAATATATATGCTATTTATAAGGTAAGACTAAGACATATTAAAAATAAGGATATATAAAGAAAGATTGAAAACGAAAAAGTGCGCAATCAAGATTTTGAATTACGCACCCTCAATATTGAGTAAAATAAAAGAAAAGAAATTGAATAACTAAACTAAATACAGCGTGAAATATGTATGGCTTTATTTTTCACTAGCAAAAGATTTGTACTCTCAACTTTGTTGTTGTTGTTTCTTGTTTACCCTAAATGCCGTATACAGGAAAATAGCTGCAACGATTGCCGAAGTAGCATAACCAATAAGAACAGTAGAAGTTAATGAATCATAGTCTAACCTACATAAATTAAGTATGAATGACCCGCTTAAAGCACCTACCATACCAATAGCGAAACTGGTAAATAAACCCAGTTTGTTCTTTTTGGGAAGCTTATTGGCTATAAATCCGATGAGAATACCTATCGTTATTGATCCTATGACGTCGAACCCTGTTTCCATTTTATTTTTATATTATGTCTCTTCGTTATTTAGCTTTTACAAAAGGTATAACATAGTTCTCATTTATTTTGTTTACTTCGAAATAGTTAAAATTGATAAGAATAACATAAGATTCTCAGGCTCAGAAGAAAGAAATTTCTGTAATTTACTTTTAGATTATACCTAAAAAGACACAATACATAGCAAATCATAAATCATCCAACAAATGAATTAAAAAGAAAGGCTGATGATAAATAATAAAAAAAGTATTAATTTTGAAATAAGTTCAAACTATATAACACAACAAATTATGACAAAAAAGATACTAATATTAATCCTTTTCACATTAAGCATAACAGCTTACGCACAAAATACATATAGCCAAACGGAAGTCGACTTAAAACTAGAACTTCAAAAAAAGGAATTGGATGAAAAGCTGAAAGAGCTAAAAAATGAGAAAGACAAGGCCGACATCAAAATGATAGAGCAAGACAAGCGTTTAGAAGAAACTCAAGGACGTCTGGCTAAAATTATAGATGTATTCGGTCTTATAATTGCCGGATTGACCATACTAGTCACTATAGCCGGATTTTTCATGGACAAAAACAATAAAAAGAAAAGGCAGGAAATTGAAGATGAATTTGACAGGCTTAAAATAGAAAGCGAAAAACAAATTGACTTAATCAGACAACATGCACTGCTTGTTGTTGAAAAAGCTCAATTAATCATAGAAAAGACAGCACTCGAAATAGATCTCATAAAAGATGAAGCCAATATTTCATTAACTGAAATAAGAAAAAGAAAAAAGTCAGAGAATAACAATCTCTAAAATAGATTCTACATAAAACAGCAGCGGGATGATTGATTTCATCCCGCTGCTATTTTAAAAATTCTTCCTTAAGATACGCATAGCATTCAATATTGCCAATAAAGCAACACCCACATCAGCAAAGACAGCCTCCCACATGGTAGCTACTCCCACAGCACCAAATGACAATACCACAAGCTTAATTCCAAAAGCCAATATAATATTTTGAATTACGATCTGTTTTGTTGATTTTGCAATACGCAGTGCTGTAGTTATCTTAGAGGGATGATCAGTCTGTATTACTACGTCAGCAACCTCTATTGCAGCATCCGATCCCATACCTCCCATTGCTATCCCAATATCGCTTAGAGCTAAAACGGGTGCATCGTTTATACCATCACCTACAAAAGCTACAATATTTGCTTTATCGCTCTTCAACTGCTCAACATGTCTCACTTTATCTTCGGGCAAAAGATCGCCGTAGGCACTATCCACACCTAGCTCTGCTGCTATTTTTTGAGTAATCGATGATTTATCACCACTCAACATAATTGTTTTAATCCCCTGCTTATGCATTTCTGAAATTGCCAAAAGAGAGTCTTCCTTAAGCTCATCAGCAATAGTTATATAACCGGCATATCGATTATCAAGAGCAATTATCACGACAGATTCGATAATGGAATCAATATTAGTATCGTATTCGATTCCATACTTACGCATCATTTTAGAGTTTCCAATGATAACCTTTTTACCATCAACATAACCCTGAAGCCCATATCCTGCAATTTCTTTTACATCTTTTGCTTGGCAAATACTCGATTTTCCATTTACGACACTATGCTCTACTATTGCTTTTGCTATTGGATGGGTAGAAAGTTTTTCTACAGCCGCAACTATCCCTATAAACTCAATCGGATCGTATGCAGGACAAACAATACGCTGTACTTTAAATACTCCTTTAGTCAAAGTTCCTGTTTTATCCATCACCAAAGTATTTACAGAAGTCATTAAATCCATATAATTGGCTCCTTTAAATAAAATACCATGACGTGAAGCGGCACCTATTCCACCGAAATATCCCAAAGGAATAGAGATTACCAAGGCACAAGGACAAGAGATTACAAGAAAGACAAGAGCACGATATAACCAGTCGTCGAAAACATAATTACTAACCACAAAATACGGTATCACAGTTATAGCTAATGCCAGAAAGAAAACAATAGGTGTGTATATCCGTGCAAATTTACGGATCAACAATTCGGTTTTGGCTTTACGGGAAGTGGCATCTTGCACCATTTCCAATATTTTAGCAAGCGAACTATCTGCATATTTTTTCTCTACTTTTATTTCAATTACCTTATCGAGATTAAGCATACCGGCCAATATCTTTTCACCCTCACGTATAGTTTTAGGTTTACTCTCTCCTGTTAAAGCGGAAGTATTGAAACTACCGGCTTCAGACAATAGAACTCCATCTAAAGGAATCTTTTCACCAGCTTTTACCTGAATAATCTCTCCTATGGCAACTGTTTCAGGAGAAACTGCCTGAAAAGTACCTGACCTTAATACATTTGCTTTATCAGGACGAATATCCAATAAGGCTTTAATATTGCTTTTAGCTTTATTTACAGCTGATTCCTGAAACAACTCACCTACTGAGTAGAATAACATAACTGCTACACCTTCGGGATATTCTCCTATAAAGAAAGCACCCAGAGTAGCAATAACCATCAATGTAAATTCATTGAAAAAATCAAATTCTTTTATAGCTCCATATGCTTCTTTTATGACAGGAAATCCGACAGGGATATAAGCAATAATATACCATGCCAAACGTAAATATCCAGAGAAGAAACTTATTGAACTTAAATTATCGAGAAAGATTCCTGTAAGAAGTAAAAGGAAGCTAAAGATTGCGGGGGTATATCTTTTCCAAGCTGCTACACTTTCGCCGTTTCCATGCGAATGGGATCCGCAGCAATGATCTTCAGAATGTGTCGGTTGGATTATATTTGCCATTTTGTTTATCATTTTATTTATCTGACAACAAAATTAAGGCTTAATATCCGCAACTAGGTTGCAAATATTTAATGGGCATTGATTCACACCAAAAAAAAGAAAGAGGTACTTTTCAGCACCTCTTTTGTTCTCTTCTTATTTCTTAGACTCTTCAATAGAGATTTTACGAAACTCTTTCAGAGATTTTTCAATAGCTAATGAAGCTTTTCTTGCACGTGTTCCTGCAGCTTTATTTCCGCTTTCAGCTTGTTGTCCTGCGTCTTTAGTAAATTCTGCGATTAGTGCGTTCAAGTTGTCTAATAATTCTTTCATAATCATATTTATTTTTTTAATTCGGGCAAAGGTAATAGAAACAATATAAATTCGAAATTTTTTTAATTCGAATTTTCTTTGTATTTGTCAAGTAAATTATATACAATATCCTTTTTATCTTCCGCCAGATAATACCACTTGTTCTTATATTTAGTTCTGCCGTTTTCTTTCCAGACCATCAACCAGTCATTCTCCTCCAGCGTTTTGCCTTTATTATAAAGAATAACAGTATATTCGGGTGCTTGCATCTTTATCATAATATCGCGATTATTGAATACGGTATCATATTGAACAGTAGACAACATATCACCTAATAATATACAATCATCGTTCGTTATTGCTTTTGTAGCACCACTATCGAAGAGACGAACCATAGAATCTATTTTCGAAACATCAATAGATATTTTAAGACTATCTTCAATAGCCAACTCCGAAATACCGGCAGGAGCAGGTACTGATTGTTCTGATTTTTTCGAATTACACGAAGTCAATATACTTCCCAAAACGAATATGTAAATAAATAAATGCCTCAAATATTTTTTCATTGTTTTAAGTGATTTACAGAAATTCAATTTACAGATCGTTTTTAATCCTCTTTCTTTATTACATTTCGGGCAACTTCTATCTTGTATTTCTTGCCTTTCATTTTTTCATCCCTGACAATTGCTAAAAGCTCCTTCACTTTAGATGAACGGACAGCCACAAACGAAATAAAATCTTTCACTTCTATTAATCCCAAGTCGTCTTTATCAAGTTTTCCTTTTTGTAAAAAGAAACCTACAATATCACTCTTATTCAGCTTATTCTTTTTACCTCCACTCACATAGATAGTCTGAAATTCGGGGCGATCCGGCAAGGGTTTTCCCGCCTGTACGCTAAATACTTTAATATGTGTAGGTATGTAATCAGGAGTTTTTTCATCCTTATGCAACAAAATATATGCAGTACCTTGAGCATGCATACGAGCCGTACGACCATTGCGGTGCATAAATTCGGTTTCCTTTGCAGGAAGATGATAGTGAACTACATGTTTCATTTCAGGAATATCCAATCCTCGGGCTGCCAAATCGGTAGTAACTAAATAACGCAAACTGTAATTACGGAATTGAATAAGTATTCTTTCCCGATCATCCTGATCCATTCCGCCATGATAATAACCTGTTTGTATACCTTTTTCCGTCAGCATATTGCTTATACGTTCGGCGACTTCACGGTGGTTACAGAAAATCAGAGCAGGCTCCGATTTAAAGGCACAGATCAATTGAAACAGCGTTTCTATTTTATCCTTTTCGGGCGAAATAACAAGTCTTACCGATAGCCCGTCATTCGATTCCTCTTTGGTATAATCTAATACTTTGGGCGATATTACTTGCGTAAATTCGGGAATCTCGACATCAGATGTTGCCGAAGTCAGAATTCGCTTTTCCAGATTAGGTAATTGACCAATGATATAACTCATTTCGTCTTGAAACCCCATTTGGAGCGATTTATCGAACTCATCCAGAACAAGTGTATGAATTGCTTCCGTTGTAAACGATTCTCTCTCCAGATGATCTTTTAGCCTGCCCGGTGTCCCGATAAGTAGAGCGGGAGGATTGCTGAGATTACGCAATTCTGTATCTATGGAGTGACCTCCATAGCACACATTTATTTTGTAACCTGTACCCATTTTTTTCCATACCTGCTCAATCTGGATAGCAAGTTCACGAGAAGGAACAATAATCAATGCCTGCACTGTTTTTACATCCTCTTTGAGCAATTCCAAAACAGGCAATAAAAAAGCGACCGTCTTACCCGATCCTGTGGGCGACAGCAGTATAGTATTACTACTCGAGCTTAATATAGCAGCCTTAGCAGCAATCTGCATCTCATTCAGGGTTTCAATACCCAGATTCGATAATATTGTAGTTGTTTTATTTTCGGTATTCATACAACAAAGATAAACTAATGTGTCGTGTTTTTTATGTTTAAATCTTAAAACCCTATGCTTTTTCCTGTTAAGATAA
This sequence comes from Dysgonomonas sp. HDW5B, assembly GCF_011299335.1. Classification (GTDB taxonomy): domain Bacteria; phylum Bacteroidota; class Bacteroidia; order Bacteroidales; family Dysgonomonadaceae; genus Dysgonomonas_A. The sequence continues at coordinate 3,592,816 of NZ_CP049858.1, read as the reverse complement.
GAAAATATAGATACACAATCATAAAAATAGGAGCGAATATCCCTACTCACCCCTACTGAAATAAAATGCAACTAAAAAAAGCTATACTTATCTTATATGTTTAGTTTCATTCAATAAACACATGACAAATCCGCCAATCACTCCACCATAGGCACAATTTATCCAGCACTCGGCTGATAAAGGGTAAGTTCCCCAATAACAGGCAAAATAATACCAATGTAAATATCCTAAAATAGTACCAACAACTACACCAATTAACGCCCTGCTATTATGGCGAATAAACAATAATATATCTTTCATTTCAATCTAAAGTCTTACTTACGGGCAATTCCAATAAAAATGACTTGGCTTCACCTGTTGAATATTCATATCGGCTTCGGTACTCACGTTTAACTGTTTGCGGATAGCTCGTGCAAACGTATTATTAATACGATGACCGGGGCAATTGGCTACAATTTTCCCTTTTATAAAATATCCGACCAAGGCAATATCTCCAATAATATCCAATAATTTATGGCGTGCAGGCTCATTAGCATACAACAAAGGCTTATTCATCATATATCCTAACTTGCTTGCATCTTTTCTTTTTACAGACATCCTATCAGCCAGCTGATCAAGTTCCTCCTGAGGCATCAATTTATCATAAATAATTATTGCATTATCTAAATCGCCTCCTTTTATCAGATTATTACGCAAGAGATATTCAACTTCTTTTACGAAAACAAAAGTGCGGGACGAAGCAAAATTCTTCGTGAAATCCGACAAATCGTCCAGTTTAGCACTTTGACGTTTTAGTAGCATAGAATCAAAAGAAATATTACTCTCGATATTAAAATGATCATCAGGCAATAAAAGCATCGATGCTCCTGTCAATTCATCCACCACCTTTATTTTTTTACGTGGAAAGCTCACATATACTCTATCGGTCTGTTGTATAGTAGCTCCTACTTCTTTTATTTTCCGTACAAAAAGAGTAGAACTTCCATCTAAGATGGGAAATTCGGGAGCATCTATATCAATCAAACAATTGTCTATCTCCGAAGCATACAAAGCAGCCAAAGCATGCTCTACAGTGCCTACCTGAGCCCCATTCTTAGCTAACACAGTACCTCTATCGGTAGATATTACATTTTCGGCTAAAGCATTTATAATAGGTTGCCCGTCTAAATCGGTTCGCCTTATTTTATAGCCGTGATTATCGGGAGCCGGATTAAAAGTTATACGCCCGTTAATTCCTGTATGTAATCCCTTTCCTTCTAAAGAAAAGCTTTGTTTTAAAGTTCTTTGTTTAGTCATAACAATATAATCTTTTTGTTACATTTTTATATACTTCTTTTGTAGAGCATCAGTAAATTAGATACCGGTACAATTCCCATAATTCTATCAATTTCCTGACCGTCTTTAAATATTATTGTAGTAGGCGTACCCGATATATCGTATTTACCATACTCCCCCGGATAATCTTCTATATTCAACTTGAAAAATCGAGTATGCCCTTCAGAAACATTATTAAATTGATTCAAATTCTGTTCCATTTTATAACAGACATCCGATTTAGTATAAAAAAGCACAATACAAGTATCTGTAACTACACTATCTGAAAACATCCGGTCATTGAGTTCTACTAATGAAGAGTTCCGACCAGTCACTGGATTTTTCTCTAATTCGTTGCTCCATATTATAGTAGACGAAATTCCTAAAATGGCAAATACCAAGAGGAAATGCCATGTTTTAAGACTAATTTTACTCATTGATTTCTCTTATTTAATAACCAAATACGCGATAACTCTAATTCCTTCTACAAAGATCAACTAATTAAATGAATGCTCTGAACTCAATAAATCGCCAATTATGTTCAAAATATCGCTTTTTATATAATTTCGTTCTTCTAATGAACTATATTTGTATAAACAATATCAATATACCAAAATATGGCTAATGAGAAGTACGGGAAGATATCTTTTGATGAAGCTTCAATACAGAATTCACCCTCTACAATCAAAAATTTTATAGTATCAGACAAAAGTGTGAATGTTCAAGAACACCATTTAGATCTCCACTATCCTCATATTGTTGAAGGGATTACATTTGCCATTTGTACCAAAGGAAATTCACGTATAAAGATTAATCTACAGGAATACGAGGTTACAGCAAACACATTAATATCGATCATACCCGGCTATATTATAGAACTAATATCCGAGAGCGATGACCTTTCTATTGAGTTTCTATTTTTCACATTCGATTTCATTGCAGACCTCAAATTAACGATGGATATAGATATTCCCGAAAAGATGGGGCAAATGCCATGTTTGAAAATTACCGAAGAAGAAACTCAAAGCCTTCTTGAGTTTCATTCTTTCATTGTAAAACAGTATAGGAAGACAGATCACCTATATCGTGAGAAGATTGCTAAAAGCCTCCTTTATACGCTTATATGTGAAGTAATGCAATTGTATCATAATTCGAAATTGGTTGAAAGTCCTCGAACTAAATCGAGACAGGAAGAGCTTATTACACAATTTGTTGAATTGCTTTTTAAATATCACAAACAAGAAAGAAGTGTAACCTTTTATGCAGATAAAATGTTTCTGACACCTAAATACTTATCGAAGGTTATTAAAGACGTGACAGGGAAGCCTATTTTACAATGGATTGATGAAATGGTTATTATGGCGGCTAAAGCTTTACTAAAAACGTCCAACATGACTATCCTCCAGATTTCGGAGGAGTTAAACTTTGCCAATCCATCTTTTTTTGGAAGCTTTTTCAGAAAAAGAGTAGGAATGACTCCCATCCAATACCGGGAATGCAGATAAAAAAAGGAGTAATTATATATCCTATAATTACCCCTTCAACATATGTGTTCTCACTAAGTATCAAATCATTAGATCGGATGCTCCCAATAGAGCTATATCGTCTTTCTTAGAGCATGTTATTTTTAACTTTGAAATGGTTTCGGGGTAAGGGAAAGTACTCAATATTTCGTACATTTTAGGAGAAAAGAATTCGAATGATTTCGAAATACTGCCTCCCAATATAATAGCCTGAGGATCGTATGTAAACAAGATAGCTTTCATCAGATTACCGACATGAGAACCAAATTCGTCCCATATCTGTAATGCCACCGGATCTTTCAGGCAAGCTCTTTCGTAAGCCTCTTTACCCGTTATATGATGTTCTCTCACAAAGAAATGACTGCAACAATAATATTCATAATTATGCTCCAGATAAAGTAGTTCACCCACTTCACCGGCTCCGGTATTGGCTCCGTTATACAATTTATTGTTAAAGATAATTCCTGCACCGACACCTGTACCTAATGCTACACATACAATATCTTCGAACTCGACTCCTTCGCCATAAGATACCTCTCCTTGAGCAAAACAATTACAATCGTTGTTAACAGCAACAGGAACTTGAAATTCTTTTTCCAGAATATCTTTCAAATGAACTTCTTTCCACGAAGGGATATGAGTTACATTATAAACTATACCTTTTTTGACATCCACCACCGATGGTACTCCAATACCTATACTTGTTACAGCAGGATTGAACACCTGATGAATCATATTGATTAAATGATCCAGCACCTCTTTTTCCGATTTATCGGCTCTGCACGGTTCGGATATTTTTTGTATAATCACACCTTGGTCAACAACTCCTATACGAATATTTGTGCCTCCTAAATCTATTCCTATTTTCATGGCGTATTATTTCTGGTTTGATTAGATCGTTTGCTTACCTTCTTTAATGCTGATTTTCTTAGACTTGTCTTTGCCCCAATATACAGTCATTTCGAAAGCTATATTCGAATCAATCATGATAACAGGGGTTTCATCAGCCGAGTTTCGTTTATTTACTTTGAAAGAAACAACACCCTCGGGTCCAAACGGATATCTTTCGATTCCGTGAGCTTCCAATTGATTTACATCCCAAACAATAGAATGAGTAGAGAAATCGGAACGGATACCCAATATAAATTCTATAAATACAGCAATGGGAGGTAAACCTGTCCAACCAACAAAATCTTTACGAGCCATAAAGCCCTGATCTGCCGTTTCAGGAGAATAATACTCCCAAAAAGTTCCTGTCTTTTTATATACTTCAAAAATATTGTTGTAATGATTTACAGCTATCTCGTGAGCCTCTTTACGATAATCTTTCTTATCAAGCCCTGTTATAACCATGTAGTTAGTACCCGGCCAAACACCTCCCTGCCAATATCGTCCTTTGGCATTGTATTTAGGATTATCTGCCGATAAAGAAGGCACTCTGTGCGGACGGTTAAATGTTTTTGGGTTATCCAGTTCTTTCACCAATCGGTCTAATTGCGGTTTCTGTAAAACATCGGTTTGCAATGCCCAATAAGCCATAATACCTTTGGTAGTAGAAAGGCTTCCATCAGCATATTGATCGTACAAAAAGCCTGTTTTTTCGTCCCACATATTGTCTTGAATGTACTTGGTAAGCATTTTGATCTCATCCTCCAAATCTTCAATCTCCTGCCAGCGTTCCAGATAAAATCCCATTTCGAGAAGAATATTATCTACTAATATTTGTTGCAGGCAAGCATCCAGCCACACCATATGTCCGTGACTAAAAATCATGCTATATTGCGATTGAACACGAGGCATATTATCCATTCCTGTACCCCACCCGCTCGACCAATAGGTTCCGTTTGGCCATGTACGGTTGAGTCTCAACCATTTGTTATAAGCACACAATGCCGGAAATATCTTATTCAAACGATCTGTATCTCCGTATTGTTTGTAGTATTGTATCTCAGCCCAGGGCAAGAGATTAGGACCTGTGCTTACAGGGTCGTACCGTTCGAAACAGTCTGCTCCATCTGCCTTTATTTCACGGCAGATAAATCCATCAGGGTGCTGTTTTGCATAGAAATTATCCAATGTATTTTGGAACGGGAAGAAACGATAGCCATATCGGGCAAACATCATCATAAACGATGCATCCCACATAAAGATATTACCATTATAAGCTACGTCTAAATAACTAGCAACGAAGCCTGAACCCTCATCGGGTTGTCTGATGTTTCCTATAGCTATTTGCCATGCTTTCCAATACATTTCTATCTCCTTATCATGCCCCTGCCAAATAGGATTGGGGAGAATATTTTTTGCCTCCTCAAAGCTCTTGGGTATTGTAATTTTAGGTTTTGAAATCCTATATTCATTTTCGGCAACCAAAGCCTCTTTTACATAGGTATTTTTATAAGGCATATTATACTTCGGAGGCGTTTCTTCGCTTTCCTGAGCCGACAAAGGCCTAGGAAGTAGAAACATCAACCCGAAAATCATAAATGCAAAAGATATTTTTTTCATAAGTTATTTATATTTTCTCAAATTAAGATCTTAAATCTACAGTTCTCATAAGTGACAAAAAGTAATCAATAAAGTGACAATAAAGGTTACAAAAGTATTATTTCGTGTCACCCACATAAAACACTGTTTATCAGAAACAAAAGCTCAAAAAGGTGACAAAAGTGACAAAAGTAACACTTTTTTGACCTGTTCTATTTCTTCTTCTGTTTTCTGTCACCTTTAATACCATATTAAACTCTTTTACAAATAGATAAAACAATACAATCTTTATTTTTGCTGTTCTATTTATCTGATAGCAGGAACAACATACTATCCGGTATAGGCTTCTCTAAAATATTTCGACTCGAAATACCTACTTCCAAAGCTTGTCCCATATAATTTTCGAGATAACGAACTTCTATTTCGTGAAATCCTGCCTCGAGAGCCACTTTTCCGTCTACACGTTTTAAACTGTGAGAACCATCATTATCAACCACTAGTTGTCCGTCAATATACAGTTTCGAACCATCATCCGAATTGGTATAAAAACGATAAACTCCCCTTTCGGGTATTTTGATATAGCTTTTAAAGCCGAAAGCAAAATAATCTTCTACTGGAGCAGATTCTATAGAAAAGTTTGTCAATACACCCTCTTTCAAAGGCTTTTGAGAAACAATATCATCCACCGACTTAAATTTGCCTTCGTAGTACCTATATCCTACACCTTGTTTTGTCGGTTTTACATCCTTTGCAGGTAAAAAGCTCATACTTTGCTCATCTACAGAAGATATACCCGAAGGGTAGTAATAATACAATTCGGTTCCTTTGGGAGTTCTAATCCATGTATCAAACTTAAATTGATCCTCATACATGACGATAATACGCCCCCCTCTTTCGAGTTTTCCGTAAGCATCCGCACCCGATGTACGACCAAACACCAAAGCTATATTCTTTTCGATACCAATATAGTCGTTATCGTGGTCATGTCCAACAAATACGCCCATTACATCTTGCTGTTCAACCAAAGAAGCAAACATTCCCGAGTTGATATCAGCAGCAGCAACACCTTCGTCCTTAGTTCCTACTGTTGTTGGCTTTCCCACAATATTATTGTACTCAATCAATGGAATGTGGAAAAAAGCCAATGAAGGTACTCGTTTATTGTTGTTTTTAGAAGTATAGGTATCGCTCAGATGCCTGTACCAACTAATTTGATCGAAATGTATCCAATCGTAATGACCCAATTTGTCATTTTCAGGGTAATCATTCGAATCTATATGATACAATACAGCAGCAGTTTTATCACCCTTGGATGCCATTACAGGAATTACATAATTGCCACAGCCTGTCATCGGCAAACCTTTCTCTCCAACATAGTAGGGCATTCCTTCGATGATATCGAATATCTGACAACGGGTAAATCCACGCCCTTCTTCCGAATCATGATTTCCCAATACAACCGTCCAAGGAGTCTTGGTTTCTTCGAATATTTTAGCGACAGCCAGCCAGCCTTCATGAATCGGAGGGTCGCTCACCACATCACCCGTAAGTACAGCTAAATCGGGTTTTTCGGCCTCCAATACTGCTTTAATAGTTTCTATGGTTTTAGCACAATTGGGAGAAGTATTATTCCAATGAATATCTGTAAACTGGGCAATCTTAAATTGTCCTGCTTTATTGAATCGGAACTTGATATTTTCTTTCGAAAAAGAAGACATCGAACCGAAACTCAAAAAGAGTAACAGGAATAAAATTGTATGCTTTTTCATATACTTAAGTAAAAGAAAGTATTTAATGATATACTTTTGAGTTTATAACAGACTTTGTTTATTTTGCTTACCAAAGCCATAAGAAGGTCTGAGACCTTACTTCTTTTGTTTGTTGGCATCCAAAAGAGCTTTCATTTTATGAAATACCTGCGTATTTTTATATACCCCGATAAAATCGGCAGAACCGGGACCATAAGCAAATACAGGAAGCATAATAGGTGTATGATCGTCAGTCATATAACGAGCCGTAATTTTACCAGTTTCGAGATCCCCATCTACTAAAGTTAAACCTCCTGTCTCGTGATCGGCAGTTACCACAATAAGCGTTTCGCCGTTGCTGTCAGCAAATTTCATTGCTTCTGCTATTGCCATATCGAAACTCAACATCTCGACAACCGATCCGGGTAAAGAATTGGCATGACCTGCATAATCAATCTTTGCACCTTCAACCATCAGAAAGAATCCGTTCTTATTATTCTCGCTCAGTTTCTTGATAGATTCTTTAGTTGCCTCTGCCAATAATCCGATCGTCTCCGCAGTAGCAGCTTGCTCCATACGCTCATCAATACAAATGACTTTACCGCTTTTACTATTGATTTCATCTATAGAAGTTGTGATATTATATTGAGATTTCAATTCGTCAGTCAAATCGCGTTTATCCTTTCTATCTGTAAGGATATGCATTCCGCTACCATTTAACAATGTAAGATTGCCTTTTAGCAGCCATTCGGTTATTTCATCCGCATTATCACGCTCGGTAGAATGTCCGTAGAAAGCGGCAGGAGTTGCATCTGCAATATTTCCCCACGTAACTACTCCGGCTTTCATTCCTTTCGATGTAGCCACATCGCTCATAGATGGGTAAATAGTACCATCATCAGCCATTGAAATATGACGGTTATTATTCGATTCGCCTGTTGCTAAAGCACTTCCACCTGCTGCCGAATCGGTTGTAAAAGCATCTTTCGAGCTGTTCTTTTGTAGACCAAGATATTTAAATCCAAATAACGACAGACCCTTATTTACACTTGCAGCTGCATTGATTTGAGCCAATCCCATACCATCGCCAATCAAAAATATAATATTCTTGACAGGTTTGCGAACCCCATCATTCAGATAAGTAGGTTGATATATTTCAACGCCTTTCGACAATTGAAGCTTCTTATTATCAAACCCTTGAAAACCTGCTGTAGTCTTGTCCAAACGATCAGTTTTGGTAATTCCCTCATGTGCATTGGCATGGTCGGGAGAAATCACAAAATTCTTATCATCGAAGTTGTGGAAAAAATCAGCACAAAGTTCGGGTACATCGGTATTTATAATATCAACCCCCATCGTATGAAAAGTATTCCAAGCTGTTACATGATCGGGAGTTCCCCAAAAACGAATCGGTTTACCCATGGCATGAATCTGGTCGATAACTGCTTCTACTTTCTTCTTCTGATCTGTTACCAATGTTCCCTTTCCATTCCATTGCGCATATTCGAAGAAAGGAACACTTATATAAGCGACTCTTGCCAATTGTTCGGGAGTATATTTTTCATCCAACAATCCATCGAACTGAATATAAGTAGGATATTTAGAAAAATCGGCAGGCTTAGGAACAAATTCACCTGTAATAACTATCTGTACTGCATAAGGATTTACCGCAGGATTAAATACCTCGGGATGTGCATTCAAGTTTTGCACCACCATATCGAGTGTTGGTGTAGCAGGGGTTTTCAGCTCTATCAACAATTGCAGTTTCTTATCCGAATCTTTCCATGGCTTTCCTCCATTTTGTTTGAATAAATGTACCAATGGATTGATATATAATTCATCTAAAGTAGAAGCTGTCGGTAATTCATGTAAATCGTGAGCTACAAGTAATTGGTTATCCTTACTCAGAAAAATATCCGCTTCTACCGACGACAATTGTTGTGCGTATGCCTGATAAAAAGGTACTCTACGCTGATAATCGTTATGCGAATGTATAAAAATGTCCTTTTGTGCGAATGTTGTTGCAGGAAAACCCGCTCCCAACAATACTAATGAAAGAAACGCACCTATATATCTTTTTTTCATCTTATCTTTTTTATTTTGTAGGGCTAATTTGCATTCACCCATACTCTTTATTTTATTTTTATTTTAGCTACAACAGGAACATGATCCGATAAAAATACCTCATCCAGTTTTTCGGGAAGTACTTCAAATTTATCGGTTTCAATAGTATTGCTTACAAATATATAATCGATGTAATCTCGGTTTTCAACAGGAATTTTTCCGAAATCGTGGAATGTCCATTCAGTACCCGAAAATGCTTTTGCAATTGTTTTAGCATTGGTCAAATGCTCTTTCAATGACGTATTGGTTATATGCTTAATCACATCCGAGTCGGGAGTAGCATTAAAATCGCCTGTCATTATAATAGGTAATCCTCTGCTTAATTCGGCAGCTTTAGTAAGTAATAAAGTTACACCCTCTTGACGTGCAATTTTACCGACATGATCCAAGTGGGTATTTATTGCAAATACTTCTTTTCCTGTTTGTTTATCTTTCAAAATAGCCCATGTAGCTATACGCTCACAAGCACCATCCCATCCTATTGATCCTGCCACTTCAGGTGTTTCACTTAACCAGAAATATCCTGATGATACTTCGGAAAAACGATCTTTTTTATAAAATAAGGCACTGTATTCGCCCTTCTCTATACCATCCTGACGCCCTACACCTATGGCTGCGTATTCGGGCAAACGTTCCTGTAAATCAACTAATTGATTGTGTAATACTTCCTGAGTCCCCACTATATCAATATCTTTTGTTTGGATTATTTTTGCTGCAACATCTTTTCTGTATTGCCAGTTATTCAGACTATCTTCGGGATTATCGTAACGAATATTATAAGACATCACATTCAATTCGAGTGGTTTGCTTCCACACGACATCAGCAAGCTTGCCAATAGTATATAAATTAAATTTTTCATATTTTTTAAAGTAAAAGAAAATAATTAATGGTACATTTCAAAAGCATAACATACTGTCGCTGTTATGTTTGCCAAAGCAATAAATAGTTCTGCGAACTTATTTCAGGTAAATAGGATTTATTTGCAGATACAGGGCAGAAGATTATCTGCCCGTATCTACAGGAGCCTCAATTTGTAAATAAATTCAAGGCAGGTATCGGAACAAACTTGTCCGATCCGGGCACTCTCCAACCCCAACTCAATTCTTCTCCTTCGTAATCTTCAAAATATAATAAGCGATACGGATGGAAACCTTTTTTCAAAGCAATCCTTCCCGTTGCCGAAATAGCTCCGTGTGAACCATCGTTATCAACCACTTTCAGATCATTGATATACAAGACACTACCATCATCGGAGCGAGTCATAAACTCATATACCCCATCTTCGGGTATAGAAATCAACCCAGAGAATATATATGCAAAATGATCTGCTTGTTTTGCACCCTTAATAGATGGTTCGGGCATTATTCCCGATTCTTTTAGAGGCGATTTTTCGATATCACCTACAATCTTATAAAGTCCTTCGTAATAACGGAAATTCGTTCCGTTCATTTTTGCCTGAGCAATCTTAGGGTTAGCCAATACAGCTTTTGTGGCATTGATAGTGAATGTTCTGCTTGGCGTATAATTCTCTTTGAAAGCTTTTGCTTTAATCAAAGTCGAAGCTGTTAGCTTGACAGGAGACGTATATAACATCGAAGCTTCGGTAGGTTCCGAGCCATCGAGCGTGTAATATATCTTAGCACCTTGAGTGGCAGAAGCCAAATCGACTTCTATATCATCTAAGAACAAATCTAAATCTTTGGTAGTAAAGGGTATTGACACTACCAGCCCTTTGGTTAACGAGTAAGGATAAGCATCGCCGCCTATTCCACGATCTTTGTTTGGAGTGTTGGTTAATGTAAAGTCCAGTTCTCCACCTTCTAATAATTGTTGATAAGTAACAAAGTTTTTATCAATCGCTTTTCCATTTAAGCTAACCTTATCTATATATACATTCTTTTGAGGATCATTTGCTTTGATAACTAATGTCTTTCCATTGGCCAATTTGATGGTTGCCTTTTCGAATAAAGGAGTCGTCAGAACAAGTTCATTAGATCCTGGACATACGGCATATAGTCCCAAGCTACTCAATATATACCAAGCCGACATTTGACCGCAATCTTCATTTCCGCTGATTCCTTCGGGTGTTGGCTGATACATTTCGGTAAGAATACTGCGTGTCATTTCCTGTGTTTTCCAAGGTTGCCCCACATAATTATACAAATATGCCATGTGGTGGCTAGGTTCGTTTCCATGTGCGTACTGACCTATCAAGCCGGTAATATCGACCATATTACCATCTAATTTCGACTCTACGACAAACAAACTATCCAATTGTGCCGTAAAAGATTCCTCTCCTCCGAATAACTGAATCAAACCATTCACATCGTGAGGAACAAAGAACCTGTATTGCCATGCAGTAGCTTCTGTATATGCACGTCCGGGTTCGAATGGATTGAAAGGGCTATCCCAATTTCCATCCATACGTTTTCCTCTGAAAAACTTGGTATGTCCGTCAAATACATTGATGTATGATAAAGCACGTTCCGAATATTCTTTGTAATCGTCTTCACGACCTAAACCTTTTGCCATTTGAGCAATTGCCCAATCGTCATAAGCATATTCCAAAAGACATGATACGGATTCTTTCTTAATATTGGAAGGTATAAACCCGTATTTCACATAATAATCCGATCCTTTTTTATTGATATTAGACGACACTTTCATAGCTTCGAAAGCTTTCTCTACATCAAAATCACGGATGCCTTTCATATAAGCATCGGCAATAACCGAAGCCGAATGATAACCGATCATCGTACCTGTTTCGCCTGCCGAAAGTGGCCAGATAGGTAATTCGCCCGAAGCATCGTACATATCGAGATAAGAAGTAATCATATCCGAGACCAATTTACTATCGGTGAATGTTACCAATGGATTCCATGCGCGGAATGTATCCCAAATAGAAAAAGTGGAATAATGTTTTTTTCCTTTTTCCAATTGACCGATGGTCATATCATGTCTGCGGTATTGACCATTTACATCGCTTACAATATTAGGTACAATTTTAGCGTGATATTGTGCTGTATAGAAATTCTTCAAATCATGTTCCGAACCTCCTTCTACAACAATATCCGAAAGAGCTTCTGTCCAAAGTGTTCTGGCTTGTTGATGTACATTATCAAAATCGAAATCCTTTACATCATTCAAAAGGTTTTCTCTGGCATTTTCAAGACTGATAATAGATATACCTACTTTAGCAATGATTGGTTCGCCTGTAGATGTTCCGAATTTTAAAACGGCTTGTACATTATTGGTTTGAGGGTCAGCATCGGCAGCCAGTATTACTCCGTCATCTACAATATCAACACCCTCAAAATCTTTAGAAAACTGAGCTACAAAAAACACATATTGATTGGGAACCCATCCCTGAGTTCTTCGCATTCCTGTTATTTCATTCGGAGCAGTTTTCTTTATTATTAAAGAATCAATTACCTCATCTGTTATAAGGTGTGCCATATCGATAACTATCGACATGTTTTTATTTTTTGCAAAAGTGTATCTGTGAACACCTGTATATGTAGTAGCTGTTAGTTCGGCTTTTATACCTTCGGTTTTAAAATCAACGGAATAATATCCCGGTGAAGCTTTTTCGTCCTTATGCGAGAATGGAAGAGGATCGAAAATATACCCTTCGGGTTTCAGTTTTAATTCTTGTGTAGTAGGATGAAATAGAATATCTGCCAGATCGGAACATCCTGTACCACTTAAATGTGTATGGGAAAATCCCAGAATAGTACTGTCGCTATAATGATAGCCGGATGCGGCATCCCATCCTTCATTACGAGTATCGGGACTTAATTGCACAGCACCATAAGGTACGGTTGCCCCCGGATAGGTATGTCCGTGAAACCCTGTTCCTATAAAAGGGTCTACATAGTCAATCGGGCTTTTAGGAGACGAAGAACATCCCACTAACAGCAACGCAGAGAATATAGAAATTATTAGTTTTTTCATGTCAATATATATTAAGGTCTCAGACCTTTTTATTATCCATTCAAGTATAACATATATAATCAGTTATACACTTTGAACGTGATATTAAGTATTTTCTGTGACTTACTGAGTAAAGATCGGCTCTCAGATTAAAAGTTTCGGAGGAATTGCTTCCTCCGTAAACTTCTATCTTAAGATATATAATCTTTATTATTCAAAAGTTGAATACCCCGGTTTTGGATTATTCACCAATAAATAATCTGTATTCTCAATCTCTTTTTGAGGGATAGGGAAATGTGCATTCTTCACCGGATCAAAAGATCGGGGACCTCTTGGATCTGTTACGGTAGTTGCTGCTGCATACACTTCTTTAGCCAATCCCCAACGAACTAAGTCATAGTGGCGCTCGTCCTCATAAGCCAATTCGCAACGACGTTCTCTTACCAAATCATTAAATGTAGGGGCTGCAATAGCTTTGGTTACATCGCCACCGAAAGCACGAACACGTACTTCGTTAAATGAAGATGCTGCGGCAGGGACTCCCTTAGTTCTGTTGGCAGGACCGCCTCCGGCTAAGAATATTTCGGCCTCGGCATGTATTAACAATACATCCGAATAACGTAACAAAGGCACATCGGCTCCTGTTTCCCAGTTCCACGATGTAAGTTCGTTATAAGCTGCACTATATTTTGTACCCATGTATCCGGTAGTCATATCGCGAATCATTGTTGAAGTCAAAACTGTAGTTTTACCTAAGAAATGAACCTCATCGCCTTCTCCTGCCAAAGTTACTCTGCGACGTAAATCACCTGCTTGGAAAGCATCATACAAGCTCTTTGTAGGAGCAAAATAATACCATCCTGTACCTCCGGATAATGTTCCCGAAAGAAGAATCACAGAAGTTACCGTTCCTTGATTCCTGATCGGTTTATTTACCAGATTGAAAAGAACCTCATCGTGTTTTTCTCCTGCTAAAGAAAACAAATGGGCATATCCGTTATTACCTGTTTTATCCAAAGAATACTTACCCGAATTAATAACCTTTTCGGCTGCTGCTTTAGCTTCCGCATATTTACCCCAATGAGCGTATACTTTAGCCAATAATCCATAGGCTGCACCTAAGTTAGGTCTTCCCAAATCATCTTTTTCTCTTGTCCATGCTCCCTGAGCCTCGAAATGGCTGATAGCCTCTTTAAGATAAGCTTCGATACGTATATACGTTTCGGTTTTTGTTTCCCTCGGTTTATTTATTTCCAAAGGTTTTTTCCAATCGTAAAATGGTAATCCTCCATATCTTTTAGCCAGATAGAAATAAGTGTATGCACATAAAAAATTAGCTTCACCTAAAATCAAGTCACGGCTTTTATCCGACATGGTAATATTGGGAACATTCGCCATTACATCATTGGCACGGCGGATAGTACGATACATTAACTGCCAGTTGCTGAACTGCCCACCCGAAGCATTCGATGTAGCAATAAATTTAGTCAACTGATCGTCATCGTTTTTATTACGGTTAATAACCATATCGTCACTGGCAGGTCCTGCCCAGAAATGACCACGTCCAAATCCTTCTTCATTATAAAATGGTTCATAAGCGGCATTTAAGCCCAACCATGCATCAGCTTCGTTATTCCAGAAGTTAGATACCCCGAAAGGTTCTCTATCCAAATCACAAGATGCGAGCAGGAATAATGGTATAATAAATAATATTTTATATAGTTTCATGATATTCATTTGTTAGAAGTTAATATTAAGACCCATAATGAATGTTTTTGGTTGAGGGAATTGTCCACGGTCTACACCTACTTCAGACACCCCGCTCACATCCACATCATCGGCATATGCTTCTCCTAAATCAGGATCATAGCCTTTATAACTGGTAATAGTAAACAGGTTTTGCATGGTCACATACAACCTTACGTTTTGCATACCAATTTTTCTTACCAGATTTTTATCAAGAGTATATCCTACTGTAAGTACTTTCAATCTCAAATAATCTCCTTTATCTACATAGTAGTCGGACATTCTTTGATTCGAGTTTTTATCTTCAATAGTTACTCGGGGCAACGACCCGTTAGGGTTGTTCACAGCATGATAACGGTTCATTATATCAGCATATTGATTGTATCTTGGATCTACAAACATGCCTTCATACTTCAACGCATTAAAAATCTTATATCCGGATACTCCTTGGAAGAAGAGGCTCAAATCGAAACCTTTGTAAGTCATATCTGTTCCGAAACCATATGTAAATTTAGGGAATCCACTACCGATATTGGTTCTGTCATTACCATCCACTTTGCCATCACCGTTTACATCTATGAACTTAAGGTCACCGGGTTTAGCATTAGGTTGATAAAGCACACCTTCGCTGTTTTTGTAATTTTGGATTTCCTCTTCACTCTTGAATATTCCACCTGTTTTATAACCGTAGAAGTGTGCAATTGGCTCTCCGGCAACAGTTCTCGAAATATTAGTACCTCTGTACGAACTGGTAAAGAAAGAGCTGCTTCCAGTTCCCAACGAACGAACTTTGTTTCGAACTGTACTAAAGTTACCATATGCATTTAACTGCAAATCTTTAATCTTTGTATTGTACGACAAGTTCATATCCATACCTGTATTCTGAACTTCTGCTGCATTTTGCCAGGGATCTTGTGTAATACCAGCCAACGAAGGAGCAGGAACCTGAATCAATACATCTGTCGCATTTTTATTGTAATAATCGAATGTAAAATCAAAATGATTCAAGAACGATACATCCAAACCAACGTTAGTTTGAGTAGTTACCTCCCATTTAAGATTCGGATTTGCCAAAGATGCTTCGTAACGTCCTATCGTAGCAGTCTCATTCTGACCAAATACTACATTATAACCATCGTCGTCTGTTGTATTTTGAATGATTACCTTGGTTGGATAGTTACTAAAGATATTTTGGTTACCCAATTTACCCCAACTTGCACGTATTTTAAGATTTTGTATTGCCGAATTTCTCAACGGATCGAAGAACTGTTCTTCCGAAATACGCCATCCTCCTGATATAGATGGGAAATATCCCCAACGATTAGCTTTTGCAAACTTAGATGAACCATCGCCACGGAAGTTCACCGATAACAGGTATCTGTCAGCAAATGAATAGTCTAAACGGGCAAAATACGATTGAAGTGCCCACTGTTCGCGTCCGCCTTGCATCCATGCAATATTGGTAGCAGAACTTAAATAACGTTGTGAAGGATCTTCAGAAATAAAATCGGTACCACGGGCATTGGTGTAATTCATATCAAATTCTTCATACGAATATCCGCCCAGAACCATAAATTTACTCTTTCCGATTGTTTTATCGTATTTCAAAGTAGTTGTATTGATCCATCTTGTACTTTGCCAGTCTCTTTGAGTTAACTCATTGGTATTAGATGCACGACCTGCTTCGGGTACACGTGCGTTAAACCATTTGTCCTGCCATTTAGACCAATCATATCCAAAGTCAGTTTTAAGAGTCAGGTTTTCAAGTATACTATATTGAGCATATACGTTACCAAAAATACGGTCTCTGGTTCTTACACGGTCAGCTCTATTGATAATCCCCACAGGATTCTGGATATCAGCTCCTAATTGACCACTTCCGCTTAAGTTGCCATTTTCGTCATATACAGGTACAGAAGGGTCTGCACGTAATGCCGAAATGATAGCACCCGAAGCCGACATATCGGGAACAATATTTTGTTTAGAATGCGTAATCATCAGGTTCTCTCCGAATTTCAGATTCTTGGTGATATCAGTTTCTGTATTCACACGGAAAGTGGTACGCTTAAAGCTGGTTCCTTTCAATATACCATCTTGGGTAAGATGCCCACCCATAATATTATATTTCATTTTTTCGGATCCACCTGCTACCGACAGGTCATAGTTTCCTTGATAAGCCGAGTTTGTAAATACTTCGTCTTGCCAGTTAGTTCTTGTATCCTGAGCAAAAGGGCTTTTATAATAAGCCATTTTTTCTTTAACCTTATCGCTTGGTGCAGCTCCGTTCAAATCGTTTTCGTATGCTTCGAGATGAATCATATTCCGTTGCTGAGCATTCAACAAATCGATTTTACGTTGTGGAGTCGAAAATCCCTGAAATGTATTGAAAGTAACATTTACCCTGTCCGATTTACTACCTTTTTTGGTTTGAATAATTACAACCCCATTGGCAGCACGCGAACCGTAAATAGCAGCCGAAGCAGCATCTTTCAGTACGTCAATACGCTCTATATCGTTAGGATTCACATCATTCATATTATCAGCCGGCATACCATCGATGATATACAAAGGATCGTTGTTGCCAAATGTACCCATACCACGAATACGGATAGATGTACCTGCACCCGGAGCACCACTACTTTGTAATACGGTAACCCCCGACATACGTCCTTGCAAAGCACTGTTGATATCTACATTAGCCATATCTTCCAGATTAGACATCTTTACTGATGATACAGCACCTGTCAGGTCAGCTTTTTTCTGAGTAGTATAACCCACTACTACCACTTCATCCAAAGCCTTGTTGTCTTCTTTCAATACAACATTTACATCTTGTTTACTTCCTACTTTTACTTCCTGAGGTAAATATCCGATATAAGTAAATATAAGAGTTGCATTGTCGGGTACTTCTATTGAATAGTTTCCATCTAAATCGGTTACAGTACCTGTAGTTTTACCTTTTACAATAACACTCACACCGGGTAATCCTAGCCCTTGAGCATCTTTTAAGGTTCCTTTCACGATCCTTTTGTCATCTTGTTGTAATTCTCTTGCTTTATTAGCAACAGAAAGTACAATCTGATTATCTACTATGGTGTAAGAAACATTTGAATTTTCAAACACTTCGTCCAGAATATCCGATACCGGTTTATCGGTTGCTTTTACAGATACAATTTTATTTGCATCTACAATCCGGTCATTATACACGAAACTGTAAGCAGTTTTTTGCTCTATTTCATTCAACACCTCACGAATAGTCGATTGGGGTTTGTTTAATGAGATAGATTTATTCTGCTTCGCCTGAATGGTGAATGATGATAAACACAACCCGGCTAACAAGAGATAGCGGTATCTCTTTCCTAAAAATTCTTTTTTCTTCTTCATGGCTCTAGGTTAATTATTTCAATTAAAAATAACGTTCGGTTTTCATTTTGTTTAATGACTGATGTACACATACTTAATTTGTTTGATTAATATTTTATAATGCACTTCAAAGGAAAACAACTCATGTTACAGGTCGGTTACGTCCTGTTTAATGTTTATTTTCATTTAATGTCAATAAGATTTAAGGTCTGATGACTAGTTTGATAGGCTTTTTAAATTTCAGAGAATTATTTTTTATACAATACTATTTTGTCTTCCTCTCTTTTCCACTTCAAACCGGGTGAACTCATCTGTAACAGATCCATTATCTGATCAACAGACTTATCTTCGAATACTCCCGTTATAGGATAATACCGTATTTCATTATCTTGAATATCTATGTCGATATCATATACTCTCGACAGTTTCTTGGCTATCCGTTCCAATGATGCACTTCGAAACAATAAGACTCCTTTCTCATAAGCTTCATATTCCGAAGCATCGGCAGGCGAAACCTTTACGCTTTTGTTTTTTCTGCTAAACTCAAGCTTTGTTGCTGCTCTCATTTTGGTGGGTTCACTGAGATAGGGTGAACTAAAATTCACCTTACCCCTTTCGAGATATACTTGCACAATGTCGTCATCGTCATACCCGTATACATTGAACTTTGTACCATAAGCCTTAATCTTCACTCCATCCAATGTTTCTACATAAAAAGGATTCTCAGGGTCGGATACAACTTCGAATGTAGCCTCACCGGTCAATTTCACGTGACGTTCGTGATCCGTAAATAAACTTGGATATTTTAAAGTAGACTTGGCATACAGATATACTTTTGAGCTATCGGGCAGAGTTATAAGGATAGCTTTACTGTTGGTATTCGTATAGCTTAATTCGTAGGAAGTTGGTTTTGTCAAACCGTCTTTTCCTACCAACAGGTATAATAAACTTATTAATAAAGGAATCGTAAGAACAGCGGCTGCATTTCTAATATATTGCATCCACAAAGTTCTGCGCTTTGCTTTCTGTTTTAAACTGATATTAAATTCAGGAGGAGTACATGTCTTATTAAACTCGATAGTCTGCAAACCTCTGTTTATAAAACTCCATTGACGGAATATTTTCCTAGCTTCATCCGACGATTTTAGTAAATCTTCAAATTCCACTTTTTCTTCATCCGACAATCGTTTGAGGAAAAATTTATTAATCAGGTCTTCTAGTCTATCCTTGTCCATACTATCATTAAAAAGGCTTTCTATATAATAGACAAAGAAGTCGGGTCATACCCTATGGATTATTTGATATCTTTTCGAGAAAATAAATAATTAACAATACGGGATAATACTTCCCTAGCTCTACACTAATCATCATCAACGACTTAGTCATATAGGCTTCAACTGTTTTTATTGATATATTTAATTTTTCAGCAATCTCTTTATTTTTGAGATTTTCGAACCGGCTCATACGAAAAACGGTTTGATATTTTTCGGGAAGTTTATCTATTGCCTTTTCTATTAATACAGTCAATTCCTGAACCGAATATAAATCGTCCGCATCATATTCGTCATAATTTGTCAAGATATATTGTTCATAGGTGAGTTCAAGCTTTTGTTTCTCAATCAGGTTCAAGCACATATTCCGAACCGATGTTAGCAAATAAGAGCGAACAGAACTAGAAATTATTATTTTTTGACGGTCTTTCCATATTTTCAAGAAAACCTCTTGTACACAGTCTTCTGCAACTCTCACATCTTGAATATAGCGTTGAGCAAACATACACAATGGAGCATAAAACTGGCTATACAAATTACGGTATGCTTCAGTATTATCATTCCGAATTTCTTCAAATAATGCATTATATGTATTATTGACCTCCATTAATATACCTCATCTAAAAAATTACTATCAAAAAATCCTTAAACTTTTTTTATCATATAGTGAAGGTGCTAATGTAGAGAATTTGTTCGAAACAATCGTTTATTTTTGTTTAATTATGTAATAACTGTTCCTTTTCCGTAAATATTACGAACTATCTAAATGTGTAATTATTACTTAATGTGTCATTATGATATCGAAACAACACAAACAAAAAGGCAGTTACTTTAATTGTAACCACCTTTTATATCTGCGTAAAAAAAGCACGCATAAGATATTATATTATAACCATTTACTAATCACAGATGGTTATTTATAGTTTTCCATTCGCTGATAGGAGGTATAACGTTTGAAGCGATCAACTCATCACGTAATTCACAAAGATGCTTATAACTTTTATTAAGATCTGCAAATTCAGCCGGAGTACCTTCTATTTCTTCATACACAATTCCGTTTTTATCTATTGTAGTCTCCATGGCCATCATAATATGATTGTATTTATGGTTAGAAACATACACTCCCGCAGGCCATTTAAATGATTCGCCTCCCATAGCGGCACGGATCATTTCAACCGACAAATAGGCAGGACTTTGAAAAGATGACCTGCCACGTAAATCCATAATATGCTTTCCTCCTTGAATTACTCTTATTTTCAAATCTGCCCATTCTTGATTACTTAAATCAGTACCTCCAATCAAACTATTCAACGGTTTTCCATCTATAGTGGCAGTAGAAGCAAAGACAGCCATTTCTTCGCCATGTCCTCCATAGGTACGGCAATTCTTTATTTTATCGGGACTAATCGCGAAATGTTTAGCCAATTCATTTCTCAAACGGGTACTATCCAATGCAGCTAGTGTACTTACTTGATTGGGTTTCAATCCCGAATATAGTAAGGTTAAAAGACCTGTAATATCGGCAGGATTAAATATCACCACCACATGTTTTACTTCAGGGCAATAAGCTTTAATATCTTTACCAAAAGCAATGGCAATTTCGGCATTCCCTTTCAGTAAATCTTCACGCGTCATACCTTGTTTACGGGCAGCACCTCCCGAAGATATTATATAAGAACTGTTGGTTAAAGCCTCTTTTATATCTGATGTATACGTCAGGTTGATACCATCGAAGCCACATTGAAGCAGCTCTTCGGCAACTCCCTCAAGACCTGTCGGATATGGATCGTATAAGCAGATTTCAGAAGTAAGCCCCATCATTATGGCTGTTTGCGCCATATTAGAGCCAATCATTCCCGCAGCTCCGATAATTGTAAGTTTTTCGTTTGTAAGAGTTTTCATAAGTGTGATTTTTATAATTCGTATTACGCATCCATAACCATCGTAAATAGACTATCATTAAAGTTAAAACTTAGATTCGGTATGCGACCTTATTAACTACTCTCAAAGCTATCAAATATTATTGGGATATCATACTCTAAAAATATTATAGCCAATTACTTTTAGTTATAATAGGAAGATACACTAACTTGTTTATATTGCAGAGACAGAACCGGATAGTATATCGCAATTTTATACTATTTTTGCATTTTTGCAAATAATCTGTATATCAATAACAAGACGAATGGAAAAGACTCATATAAAAACAATTATAATAGGTGGAGGACCTGCCGGGGTTACATGCGGTTATCAATTGGTTAAACATCATGAGGATTGTCTGATTATAGACCGAAAAGAATTTCCTCGCGAAAAACTTTGTGGTGGAGGCTTAACACCCAAAGCTCATATATTGATTGATAAAATATTTACAGGTATAAAATACGACTATTGCAGTGTCAATAAAATAGACATGTATTCTAATAGTAAATACGTATGCAGCTTTTCATTAAATACAGAATTACGCACTGTAGCTCGAAAAGATTTTGATCATATCCTTTTAGAACAATATAAAGCGATCGGCGGACAAGTTATTACCGACACTCTTTCTAAAATCGAAGAAAAGGACAATAAGATATTCCTAACCCTCTTATCAGGAAGAATTTTGATTTGTGACAACCTGATAGGTGCCGACGGAACAAACAGTCTTGTAAGGAAATACCTGCAGCCGAACTTCAAAAAAGGTACGCTTTGCCTCGAAAAGAATGTATCAGATATGTCGATAAGAGATATGAGAGTCTATTTTGATAAGAAATTTAAAGACGGCTATTTTTATCTTTTTCCAAATCTCAACGGATATGCAGTTGGCTATG
This sequence comes from Dysgonomonas sp. HDW5B, assembly GCF_011299335.1. GTDB lineage: Bacteria > Bacteroidota > Bacteroidia > Bacteroidales > Dysgonomonadaceae > Dysgonomonas_A. Next base: position 3,570,496 of record NZ_CP049858.1, on the reverse strand, counting down.
GCGATGCACTAACCACCACAGAACGCTTCCACCAATCGCTCAAAGAGTATAACCTTACGGACGAAAGTAAAACCAAAGGGGCATATATTCCCATGTTCGATAAGATTGAATATAGTTTCCATAAAAACATTTTATTAATCGGTGATGCGGGTGGATTCGCAGATTCTATGACCGGTGAAGGTATTTATTTTGCTGTCAAAAGCGGACAAAATGCAGCCTCGTCTATTATTGAAAAGAAAGATTTCGAGACCTCGAATAAAGGTGTTATAGATATAATTAGAAAGAGAAAGAAAATGGCTCACCTCTTTTATTTCCCACCGGTAATGAGACTCTTTGTATATATGTGCAAAAAGCCATCGTTGCTAAGGCGAATAAATAATAAGGTGAATGAAGCAATGATAAGCCCTGCCGACTAAAACACAGTATATTTTATGAATCAAGAGGTAAAAGACATACTCAAAGAAATATATGCAGAACATAAGCTAAATGAAAAGGATTTAGATTACTCTATTGCCGAACAGCACAAAGCCGATTTAAACCGCTTGTCGTTACTTAACAATTGCTGTTTCTTTATTGTTGACCTGCACAAATTCGAATATCTGTTTACCTCCGATAATTTCAAAAGTTTCTTTGGTTATACACCGACTAAAGAAGATTCGAAAAACCTACTGAATGATAACTTATTAGATTCCAAAATTCATCCTGACGATTTCATTCAATATAAGAAGATACAGCTTAAAGTTGGAAAATTTATTCTAACGCAGCCCAAAGAAGAACAGATCAATTACAAACATATTTTAGAACTTCGGGTACAAAATATTCAAGGACAATATATTCGTGTATTATGGGAACGTCAAGCTTTGGAAACTGATAAAGCAGGTAATCTATGGTTGATGCTCGGATCGATAACTATTTTACCAGATCAGAGTAATAGATCTGATTTAAAAAACTTTTTCATTAATCTGAAAAACGGCGAACGTATCGACTTAAGTTCATCTGATGAAATACCTGTTAAATTAAGTCCGCGAGAAAAAGAAGTTTTACAATTAATTCATCAAGGATTATTAAGCAAGGAGATTGCCTATAAATTATCCATCAGCGTGAATACAGCGAATATTCATCGTCAGAATATCCTTCGTAAGATGAAAGTAGATAATTCAATCGAAGCCATCAATTATGCAAAACATGCAGGTCTGTTAGATTAACAATGTCTTTACTTTATTTCCAAAAGATAAGTTTCTTTTGTGTTTACGACCTTGTGAATCTCTTCCAATAAATTTCCTGAATCAAAAACTGTCTTTGCCTCAATATTATAAGCATGAGCTATTTGTAAAAAGTCGGGATGCAACACCTCAAATGGAGTTTGCTCACAATTATTCACTAAGAAAATCTTTATATCAATACTTGCTTGTATGATTATTCCTAACTCCTGTATAGTTGCCTGAAATTCCTCAACCCCAACTACCAAACATACGGTTTGATTTGGAGAAGCATATTTTGCCCCGATTGCAGCAGGAAGTCCGAAGCCTTTAGTTTTAAAATTCGTTGATTTGATTACTTTTTGCTGACTAGATACTAATTCTACTTGATGCTCAATATCTAAAACCAGAATCAAGTCTTCTTCTATATTTTGCAATATATCTATAATATGATCAACCTTGTTTTTGTCTTTTTGAGATGAAAACAAAGCGTCTACATTTACCCAAGGTTCTATATACAGATTCGGGCTATAACTCCGAATATAATTGACTTTCTGATCAGAATAAACCGCCTTATCTACCTGAGCATCTTTAGTTATATCCAAAACAACAGGACCCGAACGTCCCGAAGATGCAATATAAAAAGCATGTGCCACAGCCGAAGCTATTTCGTTAGCCGAACGAATCTGACACACCCATTTAGTTGTAGAATTTGTAATACCAATAACATCCACTTCTTGAAAAGCATCCGAACCTAAGAGATGAGAATATACCTGCCCTGTAATTACGACCAGAGGAGTACTATCAGCCATAGCATCAGCCAATCCTGTTACGATATTTGTGGCTGCCGGACCCGAAGTAACCATAGCAACCCCTACCCTTTTTGAAGCTTGTGCATAACCTTGTGCCGCATGAATGGCTCCCTGCTCATGCCTAACCAGAATATGATCTAAGTGACCTTTGTAATCATACAGACAATCTAATATAGACATCACACAACTACCGGGATACCCGAAAATAGTATTTACATGGTGATGAAGAAGTGACCTAATTAATATCTCTGAACCTGCCTGCATTGTATTCATTTATAGTATGATTTATTCATACAAATGAATTCATATTCAACAAGATGAGCAATAGTAATAAATAACTATTGTATATGAAATTAAAAATTACAAGAACTTTTATGTATCCAGATTTGAGTATACATACATTCGATAAATCAAGCCATTTTTGATTTCGAACACACTACAAAATCGTTTGTTCCTAAAAGTTTCATTATTGGTAAATGTTCCACTCTCTATACCTTCCACAATAATTCTGTTATCAGAAATTGTATAAACAAAATTATTGAAGTCGTATTCTATTTTATCTATAGATTCTGCTAAATTCTTATTCAATTGAAGCAAATTATCTATTCCTTTTAAAACTCCCAATTGAGGAAAATAAACTTCTATATCTGGAGAGAAAAGTGTATTTACTTCATCCATATTTCGGGCACTCACTTCTCTAAAATACTTTCTGACTATATCTACATTTTCACTAATATCTAATTTATACTCTTTATCTTCTACAGCCAATGCTTTGGTTAATCGAAAACTATCCTCAGCAAAAAAATATTTAGTTATCTGTTTATCCCAAACTGTGAAATGTGCTATAAAATAGCTATTAAATACCTTATTCGTTTTCAACATTATAGTCGATACATATCCTATTGCAACAGCCTGCTCTCCATCTATAAATAACTTATCAACTCTGAATATTAAATTTTTAGTATTCTCATTTAGTAAAGTATAAAACTCATTTACACCGATTTTTCCTTTTTTACGTCCTACCCAAGATGCAAGATCTTCATTTCCGGGAATCTCCCATTCTACATCGTCCGACATTAATCCGACAATTCCCTTTACATCTCCAAGAGCTGTTTTGTTATAAAAATCCTCAACTATTGTTCGGGTTTCTTCCGTAGACTTATTTATAGATTCCATATCTTTTGTTTTAAGTGGTTGATTGTTTAAACTCTTGTTTGTATTCTGACTATAAACTCCCTGTATTAGGCAACAGTTTATTGTCAATAAAAAAATAATTATAAACCTTTTCATTTATTCTTTGATTTAAAATCCATACTTTTGGATTATCAAATATAGTCACTTACATATTGTAAAACAACAACTTACAACACTGTAAGCCGCTAACCAAAAGGTTAGTAAAGCTGAGTATGTATGGGTTAGAATAAAAGAAAAATGAAAAAAAGAATAGTCATAGAAGGTTGTCCTCTAAGAACAGTGATGGATCGCTTTGGAGATAAATGGTCAATACTTGTTTTACAAACCTTAGGCGAAGAAGAAAAGCCTATGCGTTTCAACGATCTGGGGAGAGATATTGAAGATATTTCTCAGAAAATGCTTGCTTCAACTTTACGGACGCTTGAAGAGTGTGGTCTGATCTCCCGGGAGGCATTTCTTGAAATACCTCCCCGAGTGGAGTATCAGTTGACCGACATGGGCAAAAGCCTCTTGCCTTTAATTAAAAATCTTATTGAGTGGTCTACCGACCATCTGGAGTTGATTAACAGTGCATGTGCAACTAAAAACGAAAAGTAAGTATTCCCCTTTTATTCGGGAACATAAATAATCTCTCCATTTTCCAACTCGTAGGCAATGCCCACTTTTTTACCTTTAGAGCCTGAACTCTGTTCTTCCGAAGGTGTGTATTCAGGTCACATCTTAGCTAATAGTTTCGAATGTGAATATCTTTTTCTGCTTCATTCTCAAAACTCGAAATCAAATAATCCGAATAAGCTTCACTGGGAGGTGTTATCAACACACGTAGATATTTTATATATAACGAATTGCCTTTCTCGGGTAACGCAGCTTTTAAGTCTTCGATATTTGAAAATGATAGATTCTTGATCTTATCGTCCATTTCTTTATCAACCTTTCGTTTAGTCATAAACTGATTGTAGAAACTGCTAATCAGTAATAATGAACGGGCAAATTGACATAACAGAAGAATGATATAGGGAATTAACAGACTGAAAGTACACAATACCTAAATATGATGAGATTTTAGATTGGTATTAATTACTTACAGCTATTTATGTCATTGCATTCGATGCGAAGAGCATCTTTTTATCATCAGCTCTTTGATTGTAGAAGAATATTATAAATGAATTTTCGTTTGCTAAAACTTATTTACGCTAAAAATGTTTAACTAAAATACTTATACAATAACAACAACCAGAAACAAGATTACAAACAAAACTATAAAACAAGAATCATTATGAATAATATTTTAAAAGAGATCAAAGATCTAAACGGCAAACTTTCGGTAAGTATAATTTTAAATACTCATAATACGCATCCTGACAATGAAAAGGATGCTATACTATTAAAAAATTTACAAAAAGAGGCTGAAGATCGAATTTCTGAAGAACTCGACAAGCGATCTGCAAAAGTAATTATTGACAAGCTGGATAAATTGGTTAACCAGATTGACCATCGGTTCAACACCGAAAGTTTAGCTCTGTTTGTTAACGAAGATATTGCTAAATATACACGTTTGCCTATCGCTGTAAACAATAGAGTTATTGTCGATACATCTTTTGCCACAAGAGATCTGGTAAGAGCTTTACATACTCAGCAAGCTTACTATACTTTAGTGCTGGGACAAGACCGTGCCAGATTAATAGAAGCTGCAAACGGCAGGGTTATAGAAGAGTTGGGAAGGCCTTTTCCGATAATAAACTATAGCTTATTCACAACCAATGCAACTGCCGGATCTAATGCTACCAGAGTAGGAAATTATCAGAAAGAGTTTTTCAGTAGAGTTGATAAGGCATTATGGGCAATATGGAGAGAAAATCCGTTACCAATAGTTATATCGGCTGACGAAAAAAACACTGCATACTTTAAGTTAGTTTCGGAACATAACGATATTATTATTGGAACTCATAACGATAGTTTTGATAAATCGCCACAACATATTATTGATGCAAATTGGTACATTGTAGAAGAGTATGCTCACAAGAACAACGAAGAGCGGTTAGTTGAACTTAAAGAGGCTTTGAATAGCGGTAAATTTTTAGTAGATATAAATGATATATGGAATGCCATAGAACAAGGAAGGGGTAAAACCTTATTTGTTCAGAACGGTTATTACCAGCCGGCTAAAGTGATAGATGATAAAATCACTCTAGTAGATGTAGATAAGGCTTCACAAGAAGGTGTTATTGATGATATTATTGACGAAATAATAGAAATAAATTCAACTTTTGGAGGTGATACTGTATTTATATCTGATGGTGGGCTCGAAAAGTTCAAGGGGCTGGCACTCACATTGCGATATTAACGTTTATACCAACTAATCCGAATACAAAAATAAGGGTTTGAGTATGATCTAAAACCCTTATTTTCATATAGACAAAGCTGATAGCTTATAAATTATACAGTGTCATTAAAACATAATACATACATAATATGTTATCTGTATATAAACATAAATCTATCAAGTTATGAAACAAAATGATATAATAAAATCTTCTATAGATTTTAAAGGCTACGAAGAAGCCCGCAGAGATAAAAGTAATCAAACTCCGCAGCCCATTAGCAACAAAGAAGTCAAAGCTGCTGTAAATAGAATAAATCCTGATGGAAACACTCAGGAAAGAGGATAATTTTTAAGATACTTTTCGACTCGTAGATTTAGTTATCAAATGCATTTATACATGCATAGAAACAATTCATAAAACTTTATCATAGAGTCAATTGTTTATAATATGTGTTTTTCATAGTATTAGATTTAAGGTTAATGGAGATTGGTTGTCGGGATGACAACCAATTCTTTTTTTTGACAGATCAATACTTTCATAAAAAACAAACTAATATTTGTAGATAAAATTTATTCATTGAACTTTTTTACATAGGTAAATGTTAATAATATGTGTTTTTCATAGTATTAGATTTAAGGTTAATAATAGAGTAAGGTTGTCGGGATGACAATCTTACTTTTTTTATAAAAATCAATAACTTCAAAATAAACGTCAAAAGATTATTAAAGCGGCATTCGCTTATAAATCGATATAAATATGAAGAAAAGCCTTTATTTATAAACTTTATAAAACTTTTCCTTATAATATTTTCTTTTTTAAGAAAAATATCTATCTTTGCACTCGCTAAGCCAAAAGGTGAGGTCCGGTAGCTCAGCTGGATAGAGCATCAGCCTTCTAAGCTGAGGGTCCCAGGTTCGAATCCTGGTCGGATCACTTAAGGGAACAGAACTAAAAGACAGTTCAAAGCCAAAACAAGACAAACCTCTATAAATTAATGATTTATAGAGGTTTTTTCTTTTCTGTAAAGACACCTCTAAGACAGTATAATATCAAATTCCTACAAAAATTCGTGACCAAATCGTTACCAATATATCGGTAAAAAGATGGCAACTATTTATCAAATAAGTCCTTTATTTATAGATCATTACCTCTTATTCCGTCTACATATCTATGAAAGTATCGAGTATTTTCACAAAAAAAAAGGTAAACATTATGAAGGCAACTTTTAGAACACTTTTCTACCTCAGAAAAAATCGCCCGAACAGTAACGGACTTGTATCGATCGTGGCGAGGATAACCGTAAACGTACATTAAGGCACAATCTCATCAAAATATTCAGGCAAGATCCTAAAATCTTGCCTGAATATTAGTAGAAAACCCCATTTTTAGTAGAAAGACACAAAGTAAATATCGTCTTTCGTCTTTTCTATAGATATGAATGAATTGGGTAATGTCCAATAGCTTCGAATATAGTCATAAGCATAAGTTTTATTGAGATAAGAAATATAGTTACTTAACTCGTCTAAGTCATCAAAGAATATATGGGAAGCATTGCAGCTATTGTTCTCGTCAAAAGTGCATGATAAGGTTGCTTTCTGGTCTTCGAAGAGAAGGTCTATTATGTTCTCTTTGACTTCATTTTCAATGTATTCAACCACATACATGGGATTATCGGAGTAGCTTTCTTTGATTTCGTCATGGGATAGCCTTAATACCAGAGAAGAACAATTTATGAGTATTGCACAATATTCGATTGAGCTTGTTTGTTTTATTGTCATACATACGTCTGTTTATAGCCTGATGGTAAATCAGACTGATTATTAATCTAAAAAAAACAGATATATTTACGACTGTAAGCTTGGCTTATGAAACTGCAAAGGTATCAGACCCATAAAAATAGCAGCACGAAATATCCAGCTAACAAATATACAATTTTATGTAATAAAGTATTTTTCTTTTTCCTTATCTTTGGTAAACTTAATTTTACAGTATCTAAATAATTCCGATGAAAAAGTCCATAGCCTATCTGCCTAAATCAAAACAAGAAGACTTAATACGCCTTGTTATGGAGATTAATAAACGGCTTCCAGAAGCCGAAATGATTATCTTATTTGGTAGCTATGCCAGAAACGAATATGTGGACTATGACGAAAGAGTAGAATTTGGTATTCCTACTTCTTTTCGATCTGATTATGACATCTATGTAATCACAAGCAAGATATCGGACAATAAAGCAGGAATCATATTAGACAACATTGATGCACTATATTATAAAGAACCCGATTATCAGACCCCTGTCAATTTCATCAATGACGATATTAAAACGATAAATAAAGCTCTCGAAGAAGGCAGGTATTTTCACACGCAGATCAAACAGGAAGGAGTTATCCTTTACGATAGCGGTAAATTTAAATTAGCCCGAAGACGGAAGCTAAAGTTTGATGAGATACAAAATCAAGCTCAAGAATACTTTGAGCAAAAACTTAAAAAAGCTAATTTATTTTTAGACGATGCTATACATAATAGAGATAAAAAAGAATATGTACAAGCATCATTTTATTTACATCAAGCCTGTGAAAACTATTACTATGCTATCCGTCTAGCTTTTACGCTGAGAAGTAATAAACAACATAACCTGACTAAACTGGCTGCCTCTGTTAAAGGTCATTCGCCTGACTTGGCTCATGTTTTCCCTAATAATTCGGTGGAAGAGAAGCGGCTTTTCAATCTGGTAAAGGATGCTTATATAGAGGCGAGATATAATCCGAAATTTATAGTTACTAAAGAGGACATTGATGCTCTTATTCCGAAAGTAGAATTGCTTCGAGATATTACCAAGCGTATCTGTGAGGCGAAGATTAGGGAGTATGGAGAGATGGGGTGAATTAAATGATTATGAATCAAAAGAACATTAGACACTTAAAATATTTTATAGTTGCAATTACTTATATTCTCTTCATTTTTTTCATAATTTACGGTGTAGCTTTACCTCAGTTAGTGAGGTAAATTCTTTTTCCATCTGCTCTACAAAATAATAGTGACAAAAATAAAAAATCAAGGTCAAGCTCTAAAGAGTTTCACCGTAAACCTTCCAAGCCTTGGGAAACCGGTGTGTTTCCGAAAAAATTTACCGATAATGCTTCGATGTATGCCGTATGTATAGGCTGTGCTATTCAAAAAGAAGATTATTTAGGGAATTTCTAAAATTTTAACGCTCGAAAATGAGCGTCACTGCCACAAGTGATCGGAAGAAAAATCCGATCACTTTTTGTTTCTACGTTTTAAAGAAAATAGCAGAATCTCCTCCCCTCTTTACAAAAATCATAGATATAATCAGATTCTTCGTTTGTCTGAAAAGAATATATTGGGAACGGTTGCACAAAAAGGGAACGGTTGCGGGAACGATTGCCTTAAACATTTACTATACATATTTAGTTATAATATTATATAGTTGTAAATTTAGATACATAAAGCCTAAGCTAGTTATTAAATAAAATGATTAAAGATGAAAACACACGAATATCAAGCGAAGCAGTTATTCACGGATTATGGGATTCCGATCCAGCACTTTATACTATGTCAAACAGCACAAGATGCAGTTGAGGCATACAGAGTATTAAATGCACCCCTAGTGGTTGTAAAAGCACAGGTGATGACAGGGGGAAGAGGAAAAGCCGGAGGAATTAAACTGGCAAAAGATGAACACGAAGTTTTTGAATATTCACAAAAAATACTTAATCTGACGATCAAAGATTTTCATGTTGAGAAACTTATCATAAATCCGGCTGTCAATATAAAATCCGAATATTATGTGAGTTTTGTCATAGACCGGAATACAAAATCAGTAAAACTGATTATGTGTGCCGAAGGAGGAATAGATATCGAAGATGTAGCCCAAAATACTCCCGAAAAAATACATCAATTCGTCATAGATCCATTTATTGGCGTGCCCGACTATTTGGCTCGTAAATTTGCGTTTCTCTTTTTTAGCGATATCCTACTAGTTAACCAAATGGTTAACATCATTCAACATCTATACCGTTTATTTATTGAAAAAGATGCTTCTCTGGCAGAGATCAATCCACTGGTTGTTACTGAAGAAAATGAATTGATAGCTGTGGATGCAAAAATGGTTTTTGATGATAATGCTTTATATCGCCAACCCGAAATAAATAATTTGTATGACCCCACTGAAGAGGAAAAGACAGAGCTCTATGCCAAAGAGAAAGGATTTAGTTTTGTGCATTTAGACGGCGAAATCGGTTGTATGGTAAACGGTGCCGGATTAGCAATGGCTACAATGGATCTCATAAAACTTTATGGTGGAAACCCTGCCAATTTTCTCGACATAGGAGGTAGTTCTAATCCTCAAAAAGTGATCGATGCCTTGAATTTACTTTTAAAAGATTCAAATGTTAAAGTAGTTCTTATCAATATATTCGGAGGTATAACCCGATGTGACGATGTGGCTAACGGTTTACTTAAAGCATTTGAAAAGATAGAAACAAAAATCCCTATTGTTGTGCGTCTGACAGGTACAAACGAGTTGGAAGGGCGTAATTTATTACAAGGCTCAAAGTTTAAGATTGCTCAAACGATGAGCGAAGCAACTCGTATGGCCGTCGAAATTAGTAAACAGTAAATTCAAAACTAAAAAATCAAACGCTATGAGCATACTTATAAATAAATCGACGCGACTAATCGTACAAGGAATAACAGGACGTGATGGGAGTTTCCACACTCAAAAAATGATAAACTACGGAACAAATGTTGTGGGGGGAACATCTCCCGGTAAAGGAGGAACCAGTGTACTCGGAGTTCCTGTTTTTAATACAGTATACGATGCTGTAGAGGAAACCGAAGCGAATACATCCGTTATATTTGTTCCTGCCCGTTTAGCTGCCGATGCCATTATGGAAGCGGCTGATGCAGGGATAAAGCTGATTGTATGTATATCTGAAGGTATGCCAACTCTCGATGCAATAAAAGCATATCGCTATTCTCAACAGAAAGGATCTATGCTTATTGGTCCCAATTGCCCCGGATTGATGTCGCCCGATGAATGTCTTGTTGGAATACTACCCGCACAAATATTCAAGAAAGGAAATATCGGTGTTATTAGCCGAAGCGGTACACTTACCTACGAAGTGGTTTATCAGCTTACTGCAAATGGCATGGGACAATCTTCAGCCGTGGGGATGGGAGGCGACCCTATTGTAGGACTCTATTTCTGCGAATTGCTACAGATGTTTCAAGATGATCCCGAAACCGAAGGAATCGTGATGATTGGCGAAATAGGAGGAAATGCAGAGGAGCTGGCCGCCGAATATATAAAAAAACATATAACTAAACCTGTTGTTGGATTTATAGCTGGGCAGGCAGCCCCGTCAGGAAAACAAATGGGACATGCCGGAGCTATCATATCCAGCGGTGCAGGAACGGCTGTCGAAAAAATATCGGCTCTCGAATCGGCAGGTGTACCTGTTGCTAAAGAAACAGAGGAAATCCCTTCATTATTGAAATCAAAATTAAGTAGATAACAGTTGTCTCAAAGTAAAACACTCAAAATTATGGTTGTTACCACTATTGAGCAATTGAATGCTCTTATAAAAAAAGTAAAAAAGGCTCAACGAGAATACTCAGGTGCAAGTAGACAAAATCTTCCATGCGGCAGCTATTGCAGCCTCTGCTATGAGAATCCCTTTAGCTTAAAGCTGCTGTTGCAGAATCGGGCATGGGGATACCTGGGGATACTCATTTTTATGATGGGAGACAGAGTTGAACAGGGGTGGTTGAGTTGTCTTGTCCTAAAATAGGTTTACACGTTTTATTGTAAACCTATTTTAGGACAAGACACTTTGTTGTTGCTGCCGAGATGATAACGCCGGAAACGGTAAATTTCATGCTGCATAAAGGCAGAGGAATTTTATGCGTTTCTCTTCCTGAAGAAAGATGTGTGAAATTAGAATTACCCATGATGGAAAGGAATAATACATCATTACTTGGCACACTTTTTACTGTTTCTGTGGATTTACTTGGAGAGGGATTTTCTACAGGGGTGTCCTCTATAGAAAGATCTGCTACAATAAAAGCTTTAGTAGATTCAGATACTAAACCGTCGGATCTAGGACGCCCGGGACATATATTTCCTTTAAAAGCACGAAAGGGCGGAGTCTTGGAACGCCAAGGCCATACCGAAGCTGTTGGTGATTTGATGCGTTTCGCAGGACTGGAACCAGTTGGGGCTCTGATTGAAATTATGAACAATGATGGAAGTATGGCACGAATGCCTGAATTAATAAAGCTTGCCAAAGAATACAATTTGAAGATTGTAACTATTGCTGATATTATTGAATATCGGCATAAATATTCAAGCTCTAATTAACTATGCCAAATAGTAGTTGGATTATACAACACCTTCTTTTTTAATGCTGTACCTCCACCGAAGTTTCTTTTCATATAATTATAAGGTTTATATCCGCCCCTAGCCAGATCACTTTAAGAGAAATAAACGACTGCTTATCTAAAAAGATACGCAGTCGTTTTTATTTTAGAGAATTATCTCTAGCATTATCTTTTACTTGCTTACTTCTTCAAAATTCTCCTGTGCCCAATTAATCATTATCTCTACTGCAGGCATAAAGCTTTTACCCACCTCTGTAACCGAATATTCTACACGTGGAGGAATCTCGGCATAAGCGACTCTTGTTATCAGGTTATATTCTTCCAGATTTTTCAATGTATTAGTTAACATCTTCTGTGAAATATCAGGAATAGCATTTTTTATCTCACCATAACGCATTGTTTTATTAGGGAACAATATGCACAAAACTAATAATGACCATTTATCACTAAATCGACTAAGCACATTTCGGATAGGACAGGTTGGATATTTTAAATCTAATTCTTTCATCGTTTTAAAGTATTTTTCTACAAATATATATTACTCTCCAAAAGAATGAAACTTCAAAAAAGATTATTATTTCCAAATAGTTAAATCTGGTTAAAAGTACAATCATTAATACTTTGATAATCAATATTACTAACCTTATTGGTGCGTAACAAACCCGCTTGTAGAAACTATGTAATCAGACTAATTTTGAAATAAAGTATAGAAAATAGAAATAGGAAATATTTAATGATACATTTTAAGGACATAACTATTTATCATTGTTTCACTTAGCAAAGCAATAAATAGTTATGCAAACTTAAAACACAGAAAAAATCAACATAATGAAAAGAAGCGTTTTTTTAGTTTTATGCTGTTTTATACTCTTAGCTTCAGGGTTACGTTCACAAACAATAGACCTGAAAGAGAAGAACCTTAAAGCAGTAAATTCATTTATGTCGTTAGAGACATTGGATGATGAAAAAGTGGTCAGAGTCATTAAAGATTCGGCCATAAAAGAGTTTGATGAACCCACATTTGTACGAATCAATAATTTAGATTTTTCGAATGGAACGATAGAAGTAAAGCTATTAAGCCGACTTTTACATGATGCTCCTGATTTCTCACGGGGATTTATCGGCATAGCGTTCCGTATTAACGACGATAATTCGAAATTTGAGAGTATATATATTCGTCCTACAAATGGTAGAGCAGACGATCAGGTACGACGAAATCATAGTATTCAATACTTTGCTTACCCCAATTATAAATATCAGCGATTGAGGGAAGAATCGCCCGAAATGTATGAATCTTATGCAGATATGGGATTAAATGAATGGATTCAGATCAGAATAGAAGTACAAGATCAAAAAGCCAGATTATATCTCAACAACAACGAACAGCCATCACTAATTGTAAACGATTTGAAGTTAGGAGGTAACAGGCAGGGAGCTATCGGACTCTTTGTTGATGTAGGTACAGAGGGCTTTTTTAGAGATATTAAAGTATATAAGAAATAAAAAAGAAAGTGTCTCTAAACATTTTATTTAGAGATACTTTTCATACTCTCCTACCCTATCAATATATAATCAAATCACATCATACACTCCTTTTACCAATATCTGAGCGTCGGCTTTAATATTATTATCAAGAATGACTTCAATCCATTCTCCATTCCGATCACCGGTCTTAACAAGAGTCTTACGGAAAGTATAGTTACCATCTTTTTCAGATTCCAGAACAAGCAAAAATTGGTTGCTTTCTTCGCTTGTCAAGGCATCTACAGGTACACTCAATACCTTTTTAGAGCTTGCAACAATCTGGGCTTCAACAAACATACCCGTCAGCAATTTTTGTTTGGTCGATTCATCCAAGCTTGCATAAACGGTAACAATGCGGTCATTACCTTCAACCGATTTGCCGATAAGTGATACCGTTGCCTCAAATTCATCTGACGAAATTTGTGGTATTATGAATTTTACCTTTTGACCATTTTTAAGATCGAATACATTTTTCTCAAAAACGGATAATTCCAAATGCAGAAATTTAGTATCAACTATTTCCATTATTACATCGCTGGGAGATACAGCCATCCCCATATTGGCATTTATTATCGTAATATCTCCTGTAATTGGAGCATAAACAGTAACTGACGACGATAACTTTCCTTGTTCTACCTGTTCGGGACTAATATTCAACATACGCAATTTTTGACGTAGACTTTCATAGGTAGCTTTAGCCTTTTTATAATCGCTTTCGGCTTCCATATATTTCTTTTGAGAAGCTATTTTCTCATTGAAAAGGGTTCTTTGTCTTTCATACTCGGATTTAAGATAGGATAATTGTCCGAAAATTTCAAGATAAGATTGTTGGATATCCAAATATTCGGGGCTCTCTAATATTAGCAAGGGTTGTCCCTTAGAGACTTTATCTCCGACCATATGATATAAAGATTTTACAAAACCACCGACAAAAGAAGTTACTTTTGCTCTATTCTGTGGTGGAACATCAATTTTACCCGAAGCTTTGATCACGACATCGAAATCTTTTTCCACTAATGGTGAGATTTCCATTTTCATGGTCTTGAACTGATCCTTTGTAACCACAACAACAGAGTTATCTTCTTCAACCATAGATGTCTCTTCTCCGGCTTTTTTCTCTCCACCGCATGCTATCAAGGCAAATCCTACTAAAATTGAGAATATATAATTATACTTTTTCATCTTCTAATCATTAAAATTAAAGTAATACAGTTCTAAATAAGATTTGTTATATGACAAAACACTTTCGAGATAATCGAGTTCTATAGTAATTACATTCTCCATACTTTGAATATACTGGAAGAAGTCTATTTCGCCGTTTTTATAACTCATCTCGGCAGTTTTAAGAATCTCCTGAGATAGATTTTTTCCGTTCTCGTTATAATACCTTATCATTTCCTTATGCTGATCCAATTCTGCTTGCTTTTGCATATAGAAACGCTCCATTTTTATTTCTTTATTGCTGCGTTCATCTTCCCAACTTAGCAGGTCGAGTTTTGCCGTTTTCTTTTTCGCAATATTCCCCGAAAAAAACAAGGGAATAGATACGCCTATCTGGAAACCATTCTGATAGTATCCTAAACCTCTATTGGTTCCCGTAAAAAGCTCTATATTAATATCGGGGAGCCAATTATGATTTTGTAGTTTCATTTGCGATTGATATGTCCGGCTAACCCTTTCCATATATTCCGTTTGGAGGCCTCGGCCTATACTCGCATCATCAAAATAGAGCAGTTCAAGATCATCTTTGTTTATCTGCGGAATTTCGTCACTTTGAACCAAAGCCTTTAATTGCTCATAGCTTGCCCTTTTCCGGCTTATCAACTGAACTAAAGTAGTATGTATCTGCTTTGACTTTGCCGTTGCCGTTATTTTTTCAAGATAGTTAGATTCACCTAATTCGAATCGGCGATTACCCGCCCTCGAAAACTCAGCATATAAAGTATCTAAATGCATATAAAGTTTTTCTTTATTCCGCAAATAGACAATGTCTTCGTATAGCTGTGATATATCAAGTCTCAGTTTATTTTTTTCTATTTCATATAGTGCTTTCTTTTGCTCCCATTGAGATTTATAAACGGTGTGTTGTGCTCCATATACGGTCGGAAACAAAAAAGTTTGTTCGATACCAAAAACACGCAGAGCTTTATCATTGCGAGCAATATTATTTTCATCATAACCGTAGTACACCGAAGTCTTATTAAAATCATAAGCTGTGCCCATATAAGCTTTGGCCGACTCTACTTGTAGTTGATACGATTTCAACCCTTTATTATTATTGAAAGCTTGCTCTATCAAATCGCTGAGTTCGGTATTCACATTCTGGCTGTATACAGAAGTACCTAACAGAATAAGGCTTGTTAAAGCGAGTATTCTAATATGTCTATTTCTCATTATTTCTCAGATTTTTATCAAACATTTTAAAAAGAACGGGTAATACAATCATGGTCAGCATGGTAGCTGTAAAAAGCCCCCCGATCACAACGGTAGCCAACGGTCGTTGCACCTCAGCTCCTGCGGAAGAAGATATCGCCATAGGAAGAAATCCTAAGGCTGCCGCCGCCGCTGTTAGTGTTACGGGACGCAGACGATCAATAGTCCCTTTCAATATCAATTCGTCAATACTATTCATACCCTTATGGCTCAACTCTTTCAAATGCTCTATCAGTACAATTCCATTTAAAACAGCTATACCAAACAACGCAATAAAACCCACTCCTGCCGAAATACTGAAAGGCATACCCCGCATCCATAGAAATAAAATACCACCTACGGCTGATAAAGGAATGGCTGTGAAAACAAGCATGGTTTCTCTGAGCGAACCAAACGCAAAATACAGTAGAATAAAAATAAGGCACAAGGCTACCGGTACAGCTATCATCAAACGATTTTTAGCATTCTGCAAATTCTCGAACTGACCACCATAGGTAACGTAATAACCCGAAGGTAGGTTAATCTTTGTATCAATTATTTGTGAAATATCTTTCACTACACTTTCCATATCTCTACTTCGAACATTTATCCCGATCACAACACGACGCTTAGTGTCATCACGTGATATTTTTGCAGGACCTTCAGTATAATCGACCTCAGCCAATTCGCGCAAAGGTACTTGTCCGCCTGTAGGAAGGGGAACGTAGAGGTTTTTCAAGTCTTCGATATCATTACGCAAGTCTTCCGACATCCTTACAACCAAATCGAAACGGCGCTCTCCTTCGAATACCGTACCAACAGTTTGTCCGGCAAAAGACATGGCAACTATATCATTTACATCCGAGATATTTAATCCGTATTGTGCTATTCGCTTGCGGTCATAAGAGACAGCCATTTGAGGAAGTCCGTCTATTTTTTCCACAATAATATCTGATGCCCCTTCAACATGTGCAATAGCATGTTTTATCTGCTCTGCTTTTTCTGCTAATACAGCTAAATCTTCTCCAAATATTTTCACAGCAACATCCGAACGTGAACCGGAGATCAATTCGTTGAATCGCATTTCAATAGGCTGAGTAAATTCGATATCCATATTGGGTATTATCTCCAGCTCTTTTTTGATCAAGTCTGCTAATTCATCTTTGGAACTTGCCGAAACCCATTCGCTTTTAGGTTTTAGTTTCACGATAATATCACTTTCTTCCATCGACATCGGATCGGTGGGAACTTCAGCCGCACCAATACGACTCACAATCTGATCCACTTCGGGAAACTTATCCAAAATTGTTTTCTCGATCAGAGTAGTTGTTTCGATTGTTTTAGTTAGCGAAGTCCCTGTTTTAAGGACTGGTTGAATTACAAAATCACCCTCATCTAATTGGGGTATAAATTCTCCTCCCATTCTCGAAAACACAAATAATGCAATAATCAACAAACCAACAGCAGCTGCCAATGTTTTGCGTGTATGCTTAAGTGCTAATGTTATTACAGGTAAATATAGTTTAACAAGCAAACTGATAATTCGGGCACTAATAGAATTGCGTCGTTGCTCCTGAGGTTTTAGTATCAACGACGATATAACGGGAACATAAGTCAAACAGAGGATCATAGCTCCAATTAAGGCGAAACTAAAAGTTAATGCCATCGGGCGAAACATTTTGCCTTCGACTCCAGAAAGTGAGAGGATAGGTATAAAAACAATAAGAATGATAAGTTGCCCGAAAATAGCAGAGTTCATCATCTTGGATGCACTACTTGCTGTTATCTCGTTTATTTCCCTTCGTCTTTCCGGAACAGATAAGTGAGAAAGAACACTAGCTTTAGAGGTTATCTGAAACGAAATAAATTCGACAATAATTACTGCACCGTCTATGATAATACCAAAGTCGATAGCTCCTAAGCTCATCAGGTTGGCATCTATTCCAAATATCCGCATCAGAGAAATAGCAAATAGCAAACACAGTGGTATAACCGATGCTACAACTAAACCCGAACGCATATTTCCAAGCAGTAACACAACTACAAATATTACGATCAGACATCCTAAGATAAGATTTTCGGCTACCGTAAAAGTTGTTTTCGCAACCAGCTCGCTACGCTCAAGAAAGGCATTAATATAGACACCTTCGGGTAACGAGGGCTGAATTTCCTCCACTCGCTTTTTTACAGCATCAATTACTTTCTTCGAATCGGCTCCCTTGAGCATCATTATTTGTCCCAGAACTTTTTCGCCCTCTCCGTTTCCTGTAATAGCGCCAAAACGATTAGCATTACCAAAACGAACGGTTGATATATCTTTAATCAGTACAGGGACTCCGTTTTTATTTTTAACAACTATATTCTCAATATCATATATGGAGTTTATTTTCCCTTCTCCACGTATAAAATAGCTTTGGTTGACCTTTTCGATATATGCTCCACCTGCTACGCTGTTATTTTTTTCTAATGCGGTTATAATTTCACCGGTCGTTATATCCATAGCTTTTAGTTGCGATGGATTAATGGCTACTTCATATTGCTTCAGATAGCCTCCCCATGTATTTATCTCTACAACTCCGGGAATACCCGACAATTGTCGTTTTACTATCCAATCCTGAATAGTGCGGAGGTCGGCTACTGAGTAGCGGTCTTTGTATTCGGGTTTTACGTCCAGTATATATTGATAAATCTCGCCCAATCCCGTTGAGATAGGTCCCATTTCGGGAGCACCAAAACCATCAGGAATAATCTCGGAAGCAGTCTTTATTTTTTCGGCAATCAACTGACGAGGCAAATAGGTTCCCATATCTTCATCGAACACAATAGTAACTACCGATAACCCGAATTTTGATACTGAACGGATTTCTTTTACTCCGGGCAGGTTCGCCATTTCCATTTCTATCGGATAGGTGATAAACTGCTCGATATCTTCGGTCGATAATTTTGTAGACGTAGTTATAACCTGCACCTGATTGTTTGTTATATCGGGTACAGCACCTATGGGTATGTTGAAGACTGAATATATGCCATAAAAAAATATGACAAGCGTAAATAGCAGAACTATAAGTTTGCGATTCAGACTGAAGCGTATAATCTTTTCTAACATCTACCTGTTTTTTAACGAGTAAAGGTAATGTAATGTTAAAAAACGATGCTTAAGATTTGCTTAAGATTGAGGTATCGCTAATGTTATTACAGTACCTTTGGCCTCTTGGCTGGCTATTTCAATTTTAATTTGAAGTAATTCACTGAAACGTTTAACGATGGCAAGTCCCAATCCAAAACCTTTGATTTGAGGGTGGTCGTTTTCGTATGAACGATAGAATTTATCAAATATTTTATCCATATCTTTCTGGGCAATGCCCATACCATTGTCTTTAATAACAAAAATTATAGTATTATTTTCGTTGGTAACATCAACCCTTATTATTCCCCCTTGTTCAGAATATTTTATGGCGTTGGAAAGTATATTATTGATAATTGTAGAAAATAAATAACTATCTGTCTTTATTCTGATATTTTCGGGTGTGATATTTGTATGTACCTGAATACCTTTATTCTGAATCTGACTCGAAAAACGTTTTAAACAAATAGAAACTAAATTCTCGACTGACGTATCTTCTAGTTTTAAAGACTGTTTCTGATTCTCATATCGTGTAAGTATAAGTAGTTCATCAACTAAATGATTCAGCCTATCCACTTCTTTGATACAATAATTGATTTTCTCTTCATATTCTTCCTGTCCTCGCGGCTTTCTGATCAGCACT
The DNA here is from genome assembly GCF_011299335.1 of Dysgonomonas sp. HDW5B. GTDB lineage: Bacteria > Bacteroidota > Bacteroidia > Bacteroidales > Dysgonomonadaceae > Dysgonomonas_A. Next base: position 3,550,859 of record NZ_CP049858.1, on the reverse strand, counting down.
TCCAACGTACCTTTGAGTACAGCCAGAGGTGTACGAAACTCGTGTGATGCATACGAAGTAAATGATTTTTCACGCTCGATAGTCTGCTCCACTCTGTCCAACAGATTATTGATGGTATCAGAAAGAATATATAGCTCGTCTTTATTATGAGGCAGAGGTATGCGTGAAATAAGATTGTCGCGGGTTATGGCATTCGATGTCTCAATAATATCATTGATAGGTTTGATGCTCCTTCCTGCAATAATTCGAGCAACAAAGAACAATATCAGAAGGATGAAAGGGTAAGAGATTAATAGTACATGCCTCAAACTTTCCAGAACGACTGTCGATCCTTCTATCGATACAGCCACCAACAGATAACCTGCAATTTCATCGTCATCGTATATAGGAACTTGTTCCTGTCTTATTTTCTTGTCGGCAAGTTTACCCTCCGTCACTATATTATCAACATAGTTTGGGGTGTACAAAAGTTCACTGTCTTTCAGGTTGGGAGACTTATCAATGAGCTTACCTTCGGCATCCAGAAATTCAATAAATACAGGGTCTACCCCCACTGTATTGTGCTCACGCTCCATCCACTCGGTATGCTTTCGTAAAGCAATAACTCCATCTTTTACTTCTATTTCTTTCGAATGACGATCGACTTCACGCTGTAAATCCTGATCAAGATGATTGGATACGCTAATTTTCACCACAACATAAATGATCATAAATACAACTCCAATCAATAAAGCTGTACTTATGATGTAATTAAATGCTATTCTATTTTTAAATGAAAAATTATACATACTTTCAATCATTTGCTATATAACCAACTCCCCGTATCGTTTTTATATATCCATTGTCTTTATCCATATTCAACTTCTTGCGAATTGCATTGATAAAAACATCAATAACACCCGTGTCATATTCAAAATTTATATTCCACACATGCTCTATTATCTGATCACGGGAGCAGACTATTCCTTTATTCTTTATAAGATACTCAAGCAATTCAAATTCACGCTGAGTAAGAGCAACCTCTTCGGTGCAACTCGTAACCTGATAGGTCGATTTATTAAGTGAAATAGAACCTAAAGTGAGTAATCCGTCTTCTTTTCTTTTACGAAAATGAACTTTGATTCTTTCCAATAGTTCATCAAAGCTAAAAGGTTTTTTTATATAATCGTTTGCTCCGGATTTTAATCCTTTGATCGTTTCTTCTACGGTATCTTTGGCAGTTAAAAATAGAATAGGAATCTCTGTATTTTCTCGACGAATAGCTTCGCAGACTTCGATTCCCCCCATACGAGGCAACATCCAGTCGAGAAGTATCAGATCAACCTGATTATTGTTAAAGTATTCCAAACCCTTTTCGCCATCAACGGCGATGGCTGTACTATATCCCTCTTCTTCAAGACCTTGTTTCAGAAAATTATAAATACCGGATTCGTCTTCGATTATAAGAATGTGCATAGTTCTATTGTTTACTGAATGGCACAAAGATAAAATATTTTACTTGTCTTTGTCTTTCTATGTATTTTTTTATGCTAATTATCAAATAGATGGATAATATGGTTACACTACAAAAATATACTAAAAAACAAAAGAGGATGAATCACATGGTGATTTCATCCTCCGTTTACTGCTCTTTGAATAATGATGACAAGTATTTCTAATTATACTATATCTAAAATTATCATTTGATTATTTTTTACTTTTTCAAAGAATCCATATCGATAACAAAGCGGTATCGCACATCGCTCTTCAACATTCTTTCATAAGCGGTATTGATGTCTTGCATGTTGATAATTTCTATTTCGGAAACAATATTATGCTCTCCGCAAAAATCAAGCATTTCCTGAGTTTCGGCAATACCTCCGATAACTGAAGCAGCTACAGCTCTTCGTCCCATAATCATAGGAACAGTATTTAACATTGGGTCTAAATCTCCCAGATATCCAACCAACACAAGTGTACCGCTTATTGCCAATGTTGCGACATAAGGATTCACATCATGTGCGTAAGGCACTGTATCGATTATCAGATCGAACTTTCCTAATACCGATTTCATTTGTTCTGCATCGGTAGAGATTACAACATTATCAGCTCCAAGCTCTTTTCCATCTTTAACTTTCCCTTCCGATCTCGAGAATAAAGTAACATCTGCTCCTAAGCCCTTAGCCAGTTTAATTGCCATATGTCCAAGTCCGCCAAGTCCTACAACCGCAACTTTACTTCCTTTGCCTACTTTCCAATGTCTGAGGGGTGACCAGGTAGTAATACCTGCACATAACAAAGGTGCGACAGCTGCCAGATTCAAGTTGGTTGGAATTTTCAATACAAAATGTTCGTCTACTACCACTTTTTGAGAGTAACCGCCAAAAGTATGCCCTCCTAAATGCTTGTCATGTCCATTATAAGTACCGGTAAATCCATTTAAGCAATATTGTTCCAAATCATGGTCACAACTATTACATTCTCTACATGAATCGACAAGACATCCAACTCCGGCTAAATCTCCAACCTTCAATTTGGTTACCTCATTACCTACTTTAGTTACCCTGCCAACTATTTCGTGTCCGGGAACTACCGGGTAGACAGATCCTCCCCAATCGTTACGTGCTGTATGTAAGTCTGAATGACAAACACCACAATAGAGAATTTCTATTTCAATATCTTTAGCCGTTACTTCACGACGTTCAATACTCATTTCTTTCAAATCAGCATCAGCTGCTATTGTTCCAAATGCTTTAACGTTACTTGTTTTCATATTCGTTTATTTTGTTTCTATAATTATTCTAATATTAATTTTTTTCCGGTAATCCTTGCAGGAGTAGTATCTACAATGCTATTAGCAGGTAGTTTTTTATTTACAACTGCCTCCTTACTGCTACAATAGCACTTTTAGAGTCACTATACAAAGTTAAGCGGTAAATCGCATCACAAGTTTGCCAGAAAGCTCAAATAATTTTGTTTTGTGGCTCAAACCAATTTTGAAGGAGCATGCCCAAATGCTTCTTTATATGCCTTAGAAAAATGAGATAGATTTTTGAATCCAACTTCGAGGTAAACATCCGAAACTTTTTTATTTTCATCGTTAATTTTATCGTATGCTACACTTAGTCTTTTCTCAATCAACCATTTTTGAGGAGAAGTAGAGCTAATCTTTTTAAAATCACGTTTAAAAGTTGCAAGGCTTCGTCCAGTAAAGTTGGCTATTTCTTCTATCGACAATTCATACATATAATTGTTGTTCATAAAATCGAGAATATCAATCTTCCAAGGTTCTGTAAAATCGAACAAGTATTGATAAAATACTTTATCCATATGTAAAAGGGTTATAATTCCTTCTTGGACTTTCAGATTCATCATTTCATCAGCAGGCTTAATTGCTGAATCGAAATAAGGAACCATCGATTGAAACAAGCTGGTTACATCGGGACTTTGGCTAAGCTTTACAACACTTACATTCTTTTTGATTACTTCTGTCGGAATTTTACTTTTGTCAAGCGTTTGATAAAAGTCTCTCAAAAAACTACGTTTAAATTTCATAAATATAGCTCTGAAAGGCTCTTCTTTGTCAAACAGAGGCTGTTTTGTCATGTTCACCCGATTGTCTTTTTTCAGGAAAACACATTCACCTTTACGTACTACCGTCCGTTTGCTCTTTTCCTGCAATATAAATTCGCCCGAATAAACATATACAAGTGTATGATCAAAAACCATAGGACGACAATATCTTTCTTTGTCGAAGTAATAACTGAAAAATATATCAGAGTAACTGAATGTTAGAGATTCACTGCGTTCGGGTTCCATTATGTAATTTTTTCACAAAGATAATACTTTGTTTATTGGCTCAACTATTGCAGAAAATAAAATAAACTTGTTATAATACAGGGCTTAATCTTTCAAATCCCTTTAACTGCTATTTCAATATTTTTTTGTCGCAATATTCTTAGCCATACCTTTAAAAATAAAAGCATGAAAAGGGAGAACCGAATACCAATAGAGACGCCCAAGCAATCCCAAAGGGCGAAAGGTAGCTGTTTGTACCAATTCATTATGAGTATTGATCTTAAATTCTAACCAAGCTTCGCCCGGTAGCTTCATTTCGGCATATAACAGCAAGCGTTTTTTATCTTTGTCTGCAACCAATATCCGCCAGAAATCAAGAGCTTCACCCGGAGATATATCCGTATCATTCTTTCTACCCCGTCTAATACCTGTACCGCCGACCATTTTATCTAATAAACCGCGAATAACCCATAACCAATTGGCATAATACCAACCTCGTTTGCCTCCAATAGCAAATATATTATCTAAAGCAAGATCGGGATTATCGAGTTTTACGATTCGTTTATCATGGAAACATCCCTTTTGAGGAACCGAAATATATGCCGATATACCTTCTCTAAGGGTTTCGCTGGTCAAGGCATCCGTCCAACTTGACAATACCTGGTTTTGATCTATCCTATCAAAAGCTAACTCTATGGCTTCATTATACGGTATAAGTCTTATAGGGATTAGCTCTCCGAGTTTATTCGGTTGACAAATGACTTCGACACTCATGCTTTTAACCAGATTTTTAGCTAATGAAAAGTTGGTCGAGGTTACAAAATATAACCAATGAGAGGAAAGATTAGGAGTCATTAAAGGTACTACCAAGATATGACGCTTCAATTTTCGAACTTCGGCAAATTGCAATAACATTTGCTTAAAAGTTAACACGTCAGGTCCTCCGATATCAAAACTTTGATGATACGTTTGCTCATTAAGCAATACTCCCGACAAATATTGAATCACATTGCGGATAGCTATCGGCTGACACTTTGTTTTAAGCCATCGAGGTGCAATCATTATCGGTAGTTTCTCTACCAGATCGCGCATTATTTCGAAAGAGGCACTTCCTGATCCTACAATTATACCTGCTTTCAAAGTAGTTAATGCCACGCTGCAATCGGAAAGGATCGTTTCAACATTTTTACGTGACTGCAGATGTTTTGACAAATGATCATCATTAACAATCCCACTTAAGTAGATTATCTGTTTGGCATCAGTGGTCTCAATACCTTTAACGAAATTTTGTGCCGATTGCTGTTCCATTTCACTAAAATTACCTGACGAGGTGGACATGGAATGTATCAGATAATAAACCACATCAATATCTGAGGGTATATTAATTAATGACTCCGGTTTCAGAAAGTCAACTTCAACCTTTGTTACCTGTTTTTGCCAGTGATCCTCAATATGAAACCTTCTCGCATCTCGTACACAACACACAATTGTATGACCAGCATCGACAAGAACAGGCAAAAGACGTTGAGCAATATATCCGGTTGCACCGGTCAATAATATTTTCATTACAAAGTTTGTTTGCTATAAAAACAATAATACTGCTACTATTGTTTGTTTTCAGTGAAAACATAATAGCCAATTACTGAATCAGTATAAGAAAACATTTGTTCCGTCTGCTCTGGATACTCTCCATTCATACTTATATAAACAATTCCACAAGAAAGTGCCTCATCAAATTTAAGTATTTATAAAAATGAGATTAAGCATAAAAACGACCAAACGCATTATATAATCGTTTGATCGTTTTTATATGAATAGTACTTTATATACTACCTAAAGTTACTTCTTCGGACTAGAAGCCTTGAACCATTTCAGTTGTTGGTATTCGTTATTAAAAAACGGATATTTTTCCTGAGAAATATAGGTTGTGAGGCCCGAATGCTTTTTGATATCAAAACCATTGTAGTCTTTCATAAAAGAGGGAGTTGCATTTTTCCAGACAATACAATTCGAGATCAAAGCTGATAATTCATTTTTCTGCTTATCTGTTTCCAGAAGTGAGCTGTAATAGTCTTCAAAATCAAAGAACAAACGATAAGAGTACCTGTCGAAGTACTGTATTGTATTTATATCAATACTATTGTCCTGATTACAATTACTTTTCACCCAATCAGCTAAAGAGTTGAGTTGTGATGTATTGATAATGGAGAATGTTGCCGACCGCATATACCCTGACCTATTATCGAACCATGAAAAAGCATCTTCGCCAAAAGCTCGCAAACCTGATAAAGACCCCGATAAATGATTTATGTTCTTAGGATATATGTAAGTAAAGCCGGGAGAAACAATTTCAGCGGAAGATGCTAAAATATAGTCGGTCTTGTCTTTTAACTCATAAGCGACTTCGATTCCTGACATGAAACAGGCTTCGAATATAATATAATCGAACGTTTTATCGGGGATAGCCTGAGCAAAGTCAGATAATTCCATCTCTTGTTTTTTATCCATTACAATGGATCGGGGGCTCGTCAATGTACCTCCGGGTAACCAACCCGAAGCATGAGAAAATACAATCAAGCCATATGACGGAGACGGATAAAGATTGGTAACCTCCCTTATTACACGAGATAAAACTTCTTTACTTGCCGAATTTTCTTCGTCATAATTGCGGATTATTTTTTTCGTATTCTGCCCGTTTTCTCTAACAATTTCTATTAAAGATGGATTTGCATCAGCAGGATCAGTATATATCAATAATTTTTTTTCGGCTCCGCCTTGCCATCCTTCTCTGATAGACTCTATTTTCTGATAAGTTTCGGATGATAAATTATTATCACCTCCCAGATACACCAAAATTACATGTTGAGTGGATGCAGGCAATACATAATTGCTGTTATCATCTTTCTCACAGGATATGAAGAATATCCCGAAAAAAGCAATCAAAACTATTTTTATTATTTTATTCATTTTCTATTTATAAGTTAAACAGGTGTGAGACCTTAATTAATCGGTATATAATAAGTTTTTAAAATAACCCATGCGAACTTCACAGTCCACATGGATTGATATAGATGTTAATAGACTAACTGTTTAAGGATCTAAACAACAACAATACGGATTAGATCTATTAACTCTATGGACTCTGGATTAATTCGTCTAAATGTTTTGGATTAAGTTTGTATCTTTTAAGTTACTGAATTGGTCTATTACCACTCCATTTTTATCTATTACAAACATCATTGGTGTAGCTGCTATACCAAAACGTTTGAAGTTTATTCCGTTGAACGACTGATAGTCGCAAAGTTTATCTGGCCATGGATATTTAGCGATTTTCTTTTCGAAGGTATCCTTGTCCCCATCTGCCGATATAGTCACTATTCTAACTCCTTTAGCTTTCAGTTTATCGTAGTTATGATCTAACTCTTCTAAAAGATTCTGGCATATTCCGCAACTTCCATCGTAAAATAAGACTAAAGTCGAATTTACACCTTCCAAAGGTTGTAACCCTTCAATCTGAGGAGCTTTATTACCCGGTAATTTTGTCGAGATAAACAGGCGTGTAGCTATTTCGCTATATTCATCAGAGGATACATCTACGCCGTAGGGATAAGCTACAATAGAAGCAGCAACATTCGGATATTCTGCCAGAGTATTACTATTAGCAATGGCTTTTATAAAAACCTCGATGTCTTTTGGTGATTGCTTTTCGAGACGGTCTATCAGTTTTTTAGAATCTCTTACCAAATCTTCTGTAGCACTCCTATCTATGTATGCTTTTGTCCACACATTTATATATTCTTTTGTAAGACCGAGCGAATCAAGTTCAACAAAATTGAGTGAATCAATCGTATAAGAATTTGCTTTTGCTATTTCTTCGGAAGATTTGCTTTTGATCATCTTGTTAAAGACTTTCTCTATATAATGCTGTTCCTGTTTTCCGCACGAAGCAACAGTAATTGCCAACAGCAGAAGTATACTAGATATAACTAAGTTTCTTTTATTCATTTGAATTTATTTTTCTTTGTTTTTTTTAGCTTCTACAAAGATAAACATAGCTTTCCCGGATAAACTAAATCACTCATTAGAAATATATTAGAATTCAAATTCTCTTTTTGATGATTTATATATTGCAATCAAAAATCAACAACGAAGAACCATATTCTCCGTTGTTGATTATATACTGATTTGTATTATTTTAGTTCTGAACACATCGCACAGGTAAAAATGCCATAGTACTATTACCACTCTGAGTAGTTAAGTTGGATGAAGTTCCAATTAGGTTTGTTCCACCATTTATCCACCAATACCCTCGTTGTGACCAAAAATTCCAACGATAAGAATATCCTCCCGAGTTGTAATATAAAGCAGCTCCGGTCAAAGCAGCAGTCGCACTGTTTGAATTTAGACCCAGAACAGAGGGTCCCGCCCACCATTGAGCACCTTTAGTTCCATTGTTTTGCGATATATCAGTAGTGACAGCAGAGACTAAATCTGCAGCTTCTCCAGCCGTTGGCAAATGCCAGCCGGTAGGACATGCTGAATTTCGATTACTATCCCCATAATAATACTGTCCATTACTTGTTCCCGGCGAATAGGTCGACCCATTCGTCCATGTGGTTCCACTAATAACTCCTCCGAAATTCACAGCATTTGATGTTCCTTCTCTTGAGTTTTCCACCATCCAGCATTTCGTTCCATATTTGTGGGTCATATACGTATTATTACCAATCTTTAATGGTGCTGCAGTTCCTCCTGCTCCACACGCTATAGGGTTTATCGTAACATTAACATCGGCATATTTGCCACTAGGATCGTAAAATGTAAAAGTTATGCTTGCCCCCACATCCGTAGCAGTAGTTACCTGCTTCAATGTAAACAGGAATGTATCTCCGGTCTGGACATTATATCCGCCGTTTTGACTCGCATCAAAAGATGCTAACAAATTTTGGCTATCGGTTATACTTTTTACTTTCCAAAGGCTATTTGACTTGATATTCAGACTTTGTTGAGTACCATCAAGTATATAATCATCTTTCAATGTAGCCTTCAGTCCATAGCGTATCTGACGCAGGTAAATTGTTTTGGATTTAAAATTGACCCCATTCGACACTAAAAAGTCTATTTTAGAAGATTTCTCGATCAGAGGATTATTATTAATTTCAGTCTGAGTAAACGCTGTCGGCCTAATAGTATAGGTTTGTTTACCTGTACCGTTTGCAGTCGTTTTTATAAAGGTTCCTTGTCCGGGAGTATCCGATCCTGTATAGAAACTAAATGGACTTCCCGATAAGCCTGTGCTTGACAAATCACATTCCACATTAATCGGCATCCAAGAAGCTGTAAATTGTTGTGCTGTGGGAACTTCATTGGCTGTTTGACTCACAAATATAAGTTCGCCGATTTCTTCGCCATTCACTACATCCTTAATAACTAAAGATAAGGGGGGAACTAAGTTTTGGTTCACTTCAATAACATAAGTAAGTCTTCCGGCACTGATATGAATATATCCTTTGCGTTGTTGTCCCGAATTATTCTCTGTTAAGAATATCTGCATATTTGTAGTTACGCCGGCATTACCGCTACTTACCGATGTTGTTAACCAATCGGTTATAGGGTTACCACTATCATCTACAATAGACGATACCTTCCACCCTTGTACGCTTCCATCGTTACTCTTATAGTCGGTAGTAATTTTCACTGTATTTCCGTCACTATATGCGTTGTAGACACTTTTCGTAAAATCAAACTTTCCTTGAGAAACCGCAAGCATAAACTGTCCGTCGAACTCGATATTCCCTATAGCAGCCTCATCCCATACAACAACCTCTGCTTCGATATTAATAGGTCGTGAGTTGAATGCCTCTTCCTTAGTAGAATACCCCGCCGATTTCACTTTAGTTATATTAATGGTGTATAAATGGTTACGCAATATATCCAGATAGTTCTTTCCATTAGCTATATCGACACGGTAATAACTAACCGTAGCTGCTCCATCGTATTTACCTCCTACTACCAGAGTAGTTACTTTACTCATATCTACTTCAGACTGGTTTTTAGGAACTACCGATTCGAAAGTATATATATTATTCAGGATACTATTGTTGGTAACGATACCCGAGCCTTCATAACTGATCGGTCCTTTGGTGGTAACACCTATCACCGTAGGTTTATCAACGGTTGATCTGCTACCCGAAACCAGATTGGCTTGATCGGGGGCAATTCGTCCGGCAGTATAATAGTTGTATAGAGATACACTCGATAGAGCAAAGTTACTTTCGGTTATCGAAGGGTCTATTTTCACATTGATTTTACCAACCATGCGAAGTAGTTTCAAATCGGTAATCGTTGTATTATCTTGGATTACTATGTTGTTTGTAGTCTCTCCCCACATTGGAATGGGAAGATATCCCTCAGTTCCATTGTTTACATTCCATTTATTTACACCTGTCAATTGTAATTGTTGCATTACAACATCTTTTGATGTTCCTACCGCAATACCTCCGACAAAAATATTATCCAGCTCATCTTTTGCATTTGCGAGAGCAACAAAACGATATGTTTGGGTACCATCTTTTTTCAGGGTAACAATAAATTTCTTTTTATTATTGGCTCCATCATCCACTATCGACCCTTGCTCGGCCTGTGCACGGTAAGCGAAGGTTTCGTCATTACCATTTACCTTAAAAGCTAAGATATCAATAGTTTTCACTTCGTTCTCATCATTCTCATCCAAGGCATAAGTCTTTGGCATTTGAGCAGGCATGTTTATACTAAATGGTACTTTCACTTCTCCCTCTTTAGTTGGCGAAGGATAATTTCCATCTTCATGGTCGTCAACGCAACCGGCTAAAGCCACGAATAAGAATAGTATATAAAAAAATAACTGTTTCATTAGTTCTTCTGTTTTTTCTATTTAAAATCTGATTCTGTTATAATTCAGCACTTTCCTCATTAACAACCCATCCATTGATAGATATTGTAATACCTACATGTGGTGGTCCGGGATTAGGCATTGGTATAAAAGTCAATAGAATATCATATACATGTGTATTATCAATATCAATTACAGTTCCATTAGCATTTATATTAGCGATCAAGTCCATTAATTTTGCCTGATACACTACAATCCCTGTTATCGGATTATCTATTTTCAGTATAGGATCTTTACGTTCTTCGCTCAGTCTGAGTATATTTTGTGTACCGGATAACTCCGAATCGTCTCCTATTTGCATAGAACTTATATAGTGAACCTCATCTGTATTCGAGGCAAATGAATTATCAAATTTATAGATGCCATTACGTGCAGTGATAGTCATTTGGTAATTGGAACCAACAGGCACGAAATTCTTTGTTTTTACATTAATTGTATTTATATCTTGAGTAAGAGATAATCTTACTTTCTGATCTTTTTGATCTGTTATATTTACTGATGTTTCATAAGCCTGAAACAAGGCATGTGGATTTGTACGGACAATGTCCTCATTATCTTTTTCGATGTATACCCGCATTTCTTCCAATGTCGAATATTCATTTTGGTTGTAAGGTTTTTCGAGATTTACCCATGATACAAAAGTGTAAATACCCGGATTTAAGAATAGAGTCATATAATAATCAGAACTAAACGATGGCTGTGCATCATGCTCTGTACGTAAATAATTCCCTTTTTCATCGAATATAAATAACTTTATATCCTTTACCTCTTCGGGGTTTAGCATTGTACCTGCATAGCTTTTTGCTGTGGGGGTAAAATAAATACGAATACCATTATTTTCAGGAAGACAGTCTTCCAGTTTCTGATCAATACACGAATTGAGCATTGGTAACAAAAGTGTCAAAAATAATAGTGGTATATAATTAAATCGTTTCATTATAAATTTCTTTATAAGCAATTGGCTCATTCGTTTCAAAATGATGTTTTATCTAATAATTGATAATCATGTAAAAAATAATAGAAAGAAGCCTTTAGGTTAATCCGTACCGCAAGGCAATAGTACCTTGCGGACGGTATTAACTGTTTGGGGAATTTGTTATGCTAAACGTATTCCGTTATAATCTTATTAGATCTCAGTATCTTGAGTATTTTCAACCCAAGGTTCAACTACGATATCCACAGTAATGTTAGTTGGTTTAGAGATTGGGTGAGTAGGATCAATAATGTTATCACCACCTTCACCGACACCATTAACAGCTGTAATGTTTACTTTATAAAGGTTATTACGATAGATGTTGTAATCTACAGCAGGATTCAAATATGCTTTGTAGTAGCAATATCCGTCAGTATAAGTAATCATCGTTGAAGCAGAACCTCCATTTATTTCAGTATTGTAATCAGCTGCATCCGCTTGACTTAAGAAGTAATATTTCACACCTGCATTTACTACCACATAAAATGTTTGAGGAGTAGCCGGAGTTGTTTCGTTAACCAATCCGCTAGCGCCATTTCCTGCTGTAGCTAATTTCACGACTTTACTTGGTAAGAATTTAGCACGGATAGAAGCATAAGTTGAAAATCCTTCAAGACTTTGAGCAGATGCGTTTTCTAAAGCATAGGATACATTTCCGGCAGTAATAGCAGTACCAGATGCATTAACCGCTTTATAAGAATTTTCTTTATAGAAATCAGCTAGTGTGCTGGCAGGGCTATAGCCTGATACGCTAGGAAGCATATAATACAATTTTGTAATATTACTTAACGAAAACTGTAAGTCTGAAACAGTTCCACCCAGTACATTATACTGTAGTGCAGCTCCTTTTTCTACTGATACTTTAGCTAATAAACGTGCTACAGTTGCAGATACTTTGTTAGCTGTTGAAGCAGTAGGATCGGTAGATTCTACAAATGTTGCGATTGAAGCCACTTTGTTAAACATCGCAAATCCGTTTGTAGGATTCATAAGATCATTTGCACTTGATACTTGTTGTATTGCTGTCAAGCCTCTGCTTGCAACATCTCTTGCTAATTCGTCAGATAAGTTAACACCTACATAAATTTTCTTAGCTCCCACAGTTGTAGCAATTGTTCTGTTAGCAGTATATTCATTGCTTGTAGAAGGAGTAAAATCTGAACCGTTTAAACGCTCACGTTTTTCAAATACATCAGCATCGTTAAAGATAAATACATCCACTGTGTTCATTTTAGTTTCGTCAACCGTAGCATTTGGATCTGCTGCATATGTTTTTGGTTGAGCTATCGAAAGCGTGAATGTTGTTGCTTTACCAGTTTGAATCGGATTACCACCGTTACCAGTTATATCGTCATCGTTTGAACAACTTGTGAAACCTGCTGCCAAGACAGCTGTTGCCATTAAATAATTAAAAAATACTTTCATCGTTTGATTGTTTTAAATTAATTTTTTTTTGATTCTTTGTTTATAAATTATTTATCTAATAATTTCTGTTTACAGTTTTTTTATACTTTATTTCTGTTTTGACATTATCGACTGTTCTAATTTATAATGCAAAACTAAGCATATCATTTGAGGAACATCTTATAGATTCCGTTAGAAAAATGTTAGAATTAACCTCTTGGTTTCTAATGCTTTTCTAATGATTACCAACACACTAGCTATTTACTACATTTTCATACTCCAAGATCATTTTCTTAATTACTTTATTATACTTACTTACTTTTATATCGTTCCAATTTCACATTGTCTTCACGTTTCAGTTTTAACTCACGTAAATTATGATGTGCTTCAATGGAGCCTCCTTCTAAAGCTTTTTTGAATAGTTTTTCGGCATTATCCAGGTTGCCTTCTTGTAATAGAATTATTGCCATGTTATTTAATGTTGACGGATTAGTACCAGCCTTTGATAAAGTTCTTTTGGCCAGAGAGAATTCTTTATTTTTTATCTGAACAGCAGCTGCATTGTTATTTGCTGTTTGATCATCCGGATAATATTTAGGAATTATCTCACCCAATATCTCGACAAACTCGTTATTGCCTTCGCCATAGCTTTGTGCTATTTGAAAAAGCTCGAGTTGACTAAGTTGAGATTCTTTCTTTCCCAGTAAATTTTTAGCTTCACTCAGCGTGTAATCCTTCACCATGAAATTAATCTGGTATTCAACACGCCTTAATTGAGGGAATAATTCGTTCAACATGCTTCTATAAGGTACACCGTTTGCCAGCTTCATCAATTTCAGTTCACGCCCTTCAAAAATGTCTGTATTATCTATTATTTCTATTATCTCATCCTGATGTGTAACATTACTGTTTGGTATCAACACTTTGAGTCCATCCCAATCTTCGGCAACATTACTCACCCGAAATAAACTCTCCGATAAGCCGAATTTACTTTTCATATAGTTTTTCAGAGCTATTGCCCGTGCATACGACAAATGGTCATTAGTTGCATATGAACCTTCGGGCGACGCGTATCCCTCGATAAATAAACTTTTGATCTTTATATCGGGGTCATTGATCACATCTTTTACTAATTCGTTTATTTTAGCTAATTCTTCAGGATTACGGCGATAATCAGAACGGATAATCGATTGCCCTACCTGAAAATCAAGGTATGCCTGCCCTTGTATTTTGCGTATTTTGGGTTCTGCCTTCGGTTCTATATAAGCTACCAAGGTATTTACCTGATAAGGGGTATGAGGTTTCAGACCGACCTTATTATTCATAAGGAAAGTAAACAGGTGATTTTCGTTTCGGCATCCTGTTATTTCCTGCTTAATCACAAAACGTGCACTATCCATCCACATCTCATACGGAACCTTGAAATTATAACTGAGCAACGTATCTGTATTCTCTTTCGCTATAATAGTTGCATAGGGCGCATTAGGTTGAGAGCTATGTTTATTTAATGATTCCCATCTTTCCATCAGGTTATATCTCTTATTTCCGGAAACGAGCAGATAAGGAAATTCAATAACCGATTCGCCCGAAAGCAACTGAGGGGTTATATACATAGCACTGCAATCGTTGACAGCTCCTGCACGGATATTTACTTTGAAGTATATCTGAAGACTATCATTTACCTCCTTAACTTCGTTGCTAACAAAGGTGATTTGCCCTGTATATCCTTTTGCTGATACCCCCAATGTAATCAGTATGAATAGTATAAATATTGGTAATCGTTTCATATTATTTACTTTAGCCATTAATCGCAGGCTTTAGATGGATTATATATATATTATTTAGAGACAATAATTTCCCGAGCTAACTTATACCCAAGTATATTAGCACTGTTTTATTTTCGACTGTCTATTGCCAACTTTTACTTAATAAAATAGATCAGAGACAATGATGCTTTAGTAGGTGCAAAGTAATTTTTACTCTCACTACCTATATAATCTCTACAGGTTTTACAAGCATATCTATCATAACTGGCATGAACATACCCCACTCCGAAGCTTCCTTCAATCGACCAGCGTTTCGACAAACTCCATTGGTATCCATAACTTAAGCCGACACCATACAGATCTCCTTGCAAGCGACTATTCTTCATATAATCCGAAAACGGAAGTCCCGACAAATTATAATGGGCATAAAGTCCGTGTAATCCAAAAAAATGTCCGTTGAAAGGTTCACATAACCAATAGCGTATCTCTGGTTGAACGAGTATATGTTTCCAGTTTCTATTAACATTAAATTCCCAAGGATTGTAACTGACTGATAAATCAAAACTATATCTTTCTCCCGTCTTGACTTCTGCTCCAAGGCTAATAGAACCCGTTAGGTCTAGTAACAAATTACTTTTGACAGCCCATAGAGGTGTTTTTGAATAAGTTAGCTTCTGATCGGCTAAACGATTCAATATCTCGACTGTTTTGTTTATATCTAAAGAATCTTTTACTGTAGATAAAGGTTCTGCATCTATATTCTTCTTTTCAGAGATGAATAGAGGTTCTACATCTATATTCTTTGTCTTAGTTCCTGTTTTAACAGATACAATTGACTTTTCTTCAATATTTTTAGCCGTTATCAATTTTTCCTCTTTTTTTTCTACCTTAACCGGGGATAAAAAAATACGACCTTTTCTTATAGTGTAAGAATAACCGGTACCTTTTAGTAATTTATCTAATACTACGCTCAAATCTGTATTCTGAACGGATATCGTTACTTTACGTGTTGCATCAAAACTTGAATTGACAAAAGCAAAAGAATATTTTGTTTGAGATTCTATTTGAGCAAATACATCATTCAAAGGAGTATTATTTACCGCAATAGTCACTTTTTGGTCTTGTGCCGAAAGCATCGGAAAAGTAAAAAAGCAAAGTAAAAAAAGTGACATCTTGATCAAACTGAGCCCATACCGAGATCGAAACGGGTACATTTTATTATATAGTTGCATTTTAAAATTGATTATTCTGTTTTATTGTTACTTATGTATACTTTATTGTTATCTATTTTATAAGATAAACTATTGTCAAAGCATCCAAAAATCTCTATTATTTCTTTTAAATTATCTCCTTCATCTATCGTAACTGTATATCTTCTATTGAGGTCTACATTACTATCAACTTCGACATCGACATTAAACTTACGCTCAAACACCGTCACAATATCTTTTAGTGTTTCATTGTTAAAAGCCATCTTTCCTATAGTCCAGTCAGCAATATCCTTAGCGATATTAACATCGAGGTCTTGTATTACCACCTGCCTGGTCTTATTATTATATACTAATTGCTGATTGGGTTTTAGCATATAATCGTGATTGTCAACAGTACGTATAGCTATGGATCCTTTATTGAGTGTTACAATGGTTGACTCTTCATCCGGATATGCTGATACATTAAACTTGGTTCCGAGAACTTTAACATCCAGATATTCTGTGCGAACTATAAAGGGAACATCATTCTGTCTCATCACCGAGAAGTAAGCTTCTCCTTTCAGATTGACAGTCCTTACAGTATCAGCCGGGTTTTCATTATAACTTATTTCACTACCCGAATTAATCCAAATTTCAGAACCACAAGCAAGCTTTGCTTCCTCATGTTTGCCATAAGGTACAGTAAGCACAGTCATAGGCATATCGCTGTCTTTGTTTTCTCTTTTATCTAAAAAATATATTCCTGCAAATAGAATTAAAGGCAAAAGCACTGCTACTACACGAGGTAAATAATTAGAAAATTGTATCTTCCTCTTATTTTCAGTAAACCCTAATACTTTCTTTATTTTTTCGAATTCTAGTTGAGATGATAAATCCTCTATGTTACTTAAAGAGTCCCACTGTTGACGCATCGCTTTTTGCTTCTCTTGAGAATTCTCCGGGCTAATCAGCCAATGATGTACCTTATCTTCCAGATTCTTAGAGTACCTTTTCTCAAAGAATCGATTTATAAGCTTAAAAAATTGGTTAGTTAGTATGTTGTCCATTTTCTGATTCATTATTCTATTTTCGACAAGCCTTGGTTCTGTTTACCCTCTATTATCTAAAACGGCTAAGTCTGTTTTTACGCACGATAAAAAAATCACTTTTTTCTCCTTTTCATAAGAATCCTCTGGTAATCTGAAGTTTACAAACTCTTTTTTTTTAACACTCAGAAAAAAAAGGACAAGACATTTTTAATCCTTTTCATTGCCAAACTCAATTGATTTTCAACTGTTCTTTTACTCAGATCCAGCTGTTCGGCAATTTTATCATTAGATACCCCTTCATATCGACTCAACTTATATATAATCCGTTGTTTTTCGGGCATATTCTCGATCTCCATTTCAACTAGCAGCATGGTTTCTTCTGCAATATATTCATCCTCTGTATTAACTAAATCCGGATATAATACTATCTGGTCATTATAAAATGACTCACGTACCTGCTTGCTTCGAATGTAATCGATAGTTTGCCGATAGGCTATCGTATATATATAAGAATCAAAGCCTTTAACCCCTTTAGAGGTCAGAGCAAACGATTCATGATTTTCCCAAATTTTGAGAAATACATTCTGAGTTAATCCTTCGGCAACGTCTACTGATTTAACGAAGCCGTTTATATAATACTTTACTTTAGGAAAATACTTCAGAAATATCGTTTCAAATGCTTTATGGCTTCCTCTCTGCAAGGATTCTATTACCGTGTCTGTTAGCTGATTGCCCAAAGAATAATTAGATTATTTTTAGAAAATTATTGATTTATTATCCATTTTTTACTTCAAGCATTTTCAGTATGCCTAAATGTTTATCGTCCCCTATAATAGAAAACGGGCAAGTCTGTAGCTACGCACGGTTCAGAAATTAATATTTTACTTTTTTTAACACAACCGTTTTAAATAATAATTTCATTTTTTTTCTCAACAGAAAAGCCCCAGTATAGTCTTGATCTTTTTCATTGCCAAGCTCAATTGATTTTCGACCGTTCTTTGACTTACATTTAATTGCTCAGCTATTTTATAATTAGGAATTCCCTCATTTCTACTCATTTTGTATATTTTCCGGCATTTTTCGGGCATATTCTCTATCTCCATTTCTACCAGCAATCTTGTTTCTTCTGCTATATATTCATATTCAGTGCAAACTGTATCCGGCTGCTGAATCATCTGATCGTTATAAAATGATTCTCGCACTTGCTTACTTCGTATATAATCAATGGTTTGCCGATAAGCGATAGTAAATACATAAGAATCGAATCCTTTCACTGATATTATCAGAGATTGGCGATTCTCCCATATCTTTAGAAACACATTCTGTGTTAACTCTTCGGCAATGTCTATTGATTTAACAAAGCCGTTTATATAATATTTTACTTTCGGAAAATAGGTCATAAATATACTTTCGTATGCTTTGTGATCACCTCCTTTCAAGTCTTCTATTGTTCTGTCTGTTAATTGATTATTCATGACGTTCTTTTTTCTAATCTTTGTTATAAAATACAATGAGGCACCCATGACTTTTTCTGAAGAGAAAAAATCTTTGCAGTAGTATGCCAGAAAATAAGATCCGGCATATAGAACAGAAATTGTTTTTTAGATTAAGTATTTATCCAATTCTCTTAAGGAGATAGAGATATAATACTCTTTGATGAAGATGGCTCAGAATAAATGACTGTATAACTATAAGAACCTCAACCAAAGTCATTAAGAAAACAGAGCCGGAAAAGTTAAATGCATATTTATTAAAGAGAAACCAAAATGTTTCATCTGTAAACCCATAGAAGGAAGTCGAAAAAGTCTATCCAAAAAATAGACTTTTTCTCTTTTTGTATATCAGTCCTGTACTCCCAGAAATTTAAAAGGCTGTGCCACTTTAAAGTCTTTCGCTGTATTGCCATTGTATGTTTCGCCATTGGCAATAGACAGTTTCAATACAGGAGCACCTTTCTCCAGATTCATATCCTGAAGATTTACCCAAAAAGTATTCGGAGTCAGACTCGATTCAAAAAAGTAGGTCAGGTTTTTACTGTCCGATACGGTTCTCCATTGAGTCGAAGAAATTTCAGGGCTTTCGGGAGTCGATATTCCGTAAGGAACAGATACATTGCGGATTACACTGAATACACTGGCAACTGCTAATTTTTCGTTATCAGTTTTAGGGATTACATCAACATAAAAACTGGCACGGGCAAAACGGTCTGCTGCCCGATTGGTTCCGGGCAGGAATGTCAATCCTCCGATTGATTTCCAGTAATCATTCAAAGCCAGTTGTTTGTCATACGTCGGAGAATTGGTCATCACCTTGTAATCCATGCTATGATGAATAATCAACTTGCCATCTATATATTCGAAAATAGCATTATCGCCTGTGGCGTCTGATATAGAAAGGTGCAAGGTTGCCATTCTCGATCCGTCGGGCATCTTATCCGATACTACCTGAAAACTATCTTCCTGTGCAAAAGAGACAGCCTCGTTTACTGTTGCAAAATTATCCAGCATATACTGTACCCAAGCGGAAATTGTCAGCCCCGGTTTGCTCTGATCTCTCACGGGATATTGCGATTCGGGCAGCCAAAGGAGGTTAGCGACCAATCCTTTTTCGTTCATACCATCAGTACTGGCTATTTCAAAAGCAGAGGTTACTACACTGCCATATTTGGATGTCCATTTCAATGAATTCCGACCTGTTTCGCCGTTTCTTTCCATTCCTCTAGGGAATACCCAGATATTACTGTATAGTTCAGTTTTCCAATCCATAGTGCGACCGGTTACAACAATTCCTTCGGTTCCTGTATAAACCACTCTTGTGCAGGCTTCTACTTTTGATACTAAACTTATTGTAGCCAAGGTGCATAAAAAGATAAATACTTTTTTCATAATTTGTTATTTTAATAATATATTCAAGTTTCTTTTAATTTTCAGATAGATCTCATTGTATAAGTTATTTCGACTCTATCTCTGAATAAATTTCATTCAATCAAATATTGTATAAATTTGTATTACAAAAGTAGATACATTGCTATGAAAACGAAGAAGAGAATCAATTAGAAAGTAATTAGAATTCAATCAGTTGACTCTAATACATTTCTAATACCTGCCTAAAACTATTGAAAACCGTTTTTTTTCATACATTTATTTATGGCTGAGAAAGAGGACGATATAATGTATATTATAGTCAATACTCAAATACAAAAATATATTTGAACAGCAGGCTGTATAAGAAGTTTAAGAAAATCGAACTTAAAAAACTAAATGTTGTTATTAATAATAATAATTCCTTATTTATGAAAAAAATACTGGTAGTAGAGGACGAACAACGTATAGCCGAGCTGCTCCAAAAAGGGCTCGAAGAGTTTGGTTATTTTGTAACTTTAGCTTTTGATGGTGAAATGGGGCGACGCCTTGTCAATTCACACGCTTATGACTTGATTATTACAGATATAATTCTACCCCACCTCAATGGTTTTGAATTGTGTAAAGAAATACGCAAAGTACAACCTCACGTACCCATTATCATGCTTACCGCACTGGGTGCCACTGATGATAAATTAGATGGTTTTGACGCAGGAGCCGATGACTACATGGTAAAACCGTTTGATTTGAGGGAATTAAATGCCCGTGTAAATATATTACTAAAAAGAAAAGGCACTAATGAAAGCGCATCTGAAGCCGATCATTTAGAATATGCCGACATTAGACTCGATATAGATACCAAAACGGTATTCAGAGACGGAAAAGAGATGAAGCTCACTCCCAAGGAGTTTAACCTCTTAAGATATATGATGATGAATACCGAAAGGATATTAAGTCGTACGGAAATTGCTGAAAAGGTATGGGACACTCATTTCAATACAGGAACTAACTTTATTGATGTATATATCAATTATTTGAGATCGAAGATAGACAAGGGTTTTGACAAAAAACTAATACACACCCGCCAAGGATTAGGTTTTATATTAAAACAAGAAGAATGAAAATCCGTACTAAAATAGCGCTTCGTATAACAGTTGTCATAACAGCTCTTATGCTCATTTTTGTAGCTTTAAACTACATCATATCCACTCAAGTCAGAAAAACGGAGTTCTATGTTGATTTAAAGAAAGAAGGAATGTCCAGAGCTAATCTTTATTTTAAAGCAAAAGCTTCTAACGAAGAGATGGACAAAGTAGATGTCTGGATTTATGATGAAAATTATGGTCTCCTCTATAGTGATGCAGAAAATACAAGTACAAAACCACATTCTCGCGAATTATTAGATGATATACGGCTCAAAAAAGAAGATATGAAGCTTAATGAGGGCAAATATCAAACTATCGGCTTTATATTTTCGTATCAGAAGAACAACTACATTGTGATAACTTCTGCATACGACAGTTATGGACATGCCAAAATGAGTAAACTAGCCATATATCTTTTGATATTGAGTTTAGTTTCGCTTTTATCGGCTTGTGCTTTAGGCTACTTTTTGGCAAAATCGGTATTGAAGCCTGTCGCCAAGATATCCAATAAAATGAAAGATATTACAGCAAATAACCTTCATTTACGTCTTATTGGATATAACGAGAGTGATGAGTTTGGTGAGTTAGCCGGTTCGTTTAATAAGGCTCTGGATATTATTGAAGCATCTTTCGAATCACAGAAGATGTTTGTCAGTAATGTTTCTCACGAGCTACAAACACCTCTGGCTATACTGATTGGAGAAATAGATCTGGCTTTATTAAAAGACCGTACTTTAGAAGAGTATAAGCAAACACTTATCAATTCGCGTCAAGATACCCATAAAGTAATTATATTTCTAAATGGCTTATTAGATCTTGCAAAAGCAAGTTATGACGAGAGTAAGATATCGATGAGCATTGTTCGGGTAGATGAAATACTTTTAGATGCAAGAGAGTTAGTTTTGAAAGGGAATAAGGAATATAACATTGAACTAATTTTCAATCTGGAAATTAATGAAGATTCAGAACTTACCATTAAAGGCAATGAGTATTTATTAAGGATGGCTTTTGCCAACTTAATGGAGAATAATTGCAAATATTCGGAGAATAAAACTTCGACAGTTAAAATTACATCCAAATCAAAAAAAATAATACTACAATTTTCTGATACCGGAATCGGTATTCCAGAAAGTGAAATAGATCATCTGTTTACTCCATTCTACAGAGGAAGCAACAAAAATTTCGCACAAGGAAATGGTATCGGATTAGCCCTTGTAAAAAGAGTAATAACTTTACATAAAGGAGAGATCACTCTTACTTCGGTTGTTGGAGAAGGTACTACTTTTCGTATCGAATTAAGCTAATTCGCCATAAGGAATATTCGCTTTTATTCTTTTCGTTGATTTTTTTTACAGAATATCTATATGGAAAATAGTTGATATACCTGTAACAATTATTTGTATACCGATACAAAAGGTAAAGAAGGCTACTAATTTATTAATAATCAAGTTACCTGCAGTGCCCAGTTTTTCCATCATTTTGCGGCCTTAACTAAGAAATATATAAAGAATACTCGCCATACAAATAATAGCAAGAGCAATAACAGAATAATTTATTCCTGTCTTTATAAAACTGCCTTTAATACTTGCAGATGCCATTAAGGTAAAGATGACAGATATACTTCCGGGGCCAATGCTCATCGGAAAAGTTATAGGATAAAATAATTTCCGTTCTATTTCTTTCCATTTGGGATTATCTAGGGTTTGTTTAGGTTCATCATTACTTGTAGTTCCTGCATCAGAGAGCAATGCCATTGCTGTTTTGCAGATAAGTATTCCCCCACCCAACTATATAACGGGGATAGCCAGACCGAAAAGTAATAAAAACAGATGCCCTATTGCTAAAGTTCCTATACCGATCAAAAGGTAGTTAGTAACAATTTTCCGAATAGCTGATTTTCGTTGCTGATCATTCAGGCCGGTTAAAAATCCATTCACAATAAAACTATTTCCCAGTGGATTTATTACAGGAAACAAAGCCATAAAAGATGACGAAAATATAAATAACAAATTGCTTATTGACATGATTTCTATTTTTTATTAAAGTCTCAGTTCAAATCTCATTTTTAGAGAAAATAGCTATTATTTATCTAGCAAGCAAATTTGAGCAAGCTCTTAAAATGCTTCATTTATATTAATATAAAATGCAGATTGGTCTTTGCCTCTCCCGTAGTCAAGGCGAAGGTTTACTCTCTCTTTTAATTCGAAGCGGTAACCGGCACCATAAGTCGGAAGTGTTTGACACAATTGAACGGTCGAAAATTTAGAGAAAGCATTTCCCGCTCCCGCCCAAGCTACTACACCACTTCGTTTATAAACATGCTGACGGATTTCTACTTGAGTGTCTATCAATTTCTTGTCTCGATAACGTCCTTGGTAATACCCTCTCATTTGATTCGGACTTCCAACTAATGCCATCATACCCCAATTTACATTACCTATATTGAAAGTACCATCCAGATCAAAAGCCAGAATAGTACCTTTTCGTAATTGTTTGTAACATCTGAATATTAGATCGATCTTATTAAAACCATGTGTACTTCCTAAAGCTCCTGCATAATAAGTATTTGATGCCATAGCATATATCCCTTTATATGGATTGGGTATAAAATCCCTCGAATCGTATGACGCTATAAGCCCCACACCTACTGCTGTCGTTTTTCGACTTTCATTACCGAGCAAACTAACTTCCGAAAAATTAACGCCTGACACTTCCATTGCATTAGTTATAATTCCCAAAGCCGAATATTTACCTGTTTTCTTAAAAAGATCAACCTCTATATTTTTCTGCATATTGTTGTATGTCGAGTAATTCTCCTGACTTCCTGCATCATATCCGATACCCCAGTAACGAAGAGGTGTATCTGAGAACGAGACATTAGCATTAATCCAATAATGCATCTCCGGAAAAAAAGTGGTTCCCTTTACTCCGAAAGAATAAGCCCCAACTGTTGTAATATTACTAAATAAAGATACACTGGATGGAGCCATATCTTCGCTACACCCCTTCACACGGTATAATCCGGAACCAATCAACCCCATACCGACTTTGGTTTCATTCGAATAGTAGGGTCCTCCCATTATCGAGAACTTAAAGCCTTTAATATCCGATGTCTTGTCATTGGAGCTTTCTAAGTATTGAAAAGCTGTTTTTTCGACATAGTCATATATCGGCTCAATGATTCCTTTACTTTCTTTATGTTGAACATGTAAAGTATCTTGCTTCGATTCGGTATGAGCATTCAGAGCAGATAAACCTAAGAAAAGAAATACAATTACCAGTTGGGTACGCATAATATAAAAGTTGTTTTAGATTTTGTTTCTAATACAAAAATATAGGCATTTGCTCTATCAACAACACTCTTTTCAATTAGAAAATCATTAAAATACAACTACTTAACTCTAATAATTTTCTAATAGGCTATCTTCCCTACTCTCGAAACTGCACCTTTATTTAACAATAAAAGATTTGCTTATACTGAAAACAGATCTAAAAAAACGATTATAAAACAATGGTTAACAATAAGATAAGATGTTGGTTAAAAAACTCAACCAACATCTTTTCACTCTAAAATTATAAGAGCCTTATTTAGATTCCTTCCAAGCCTCTACATACTCTTGCATAGTTTCGGATAGTTGCTTTCCAATAACCTCGTAATCTTTATTCTCAAGATTAGCCAAAGAAACTCTCACCGACCATTCGGGACCTGCAAAACCACCGCCATTCAGTAGGACGACCGATGATTTTTCAGCCAATCGGAAAACAATATCAACCATCCCTGTAAATAAGAAGATCAGGAAAAAAGCTGACTTAACTGTGGGGGATATTACCAAATCCAATTGTCCGACCAATACCCCCATAAGCAGAACTCCCGTGACCGATCCCAACGAAAAATCTTTTATCTTGACTTTGCCGAGAGCAACCCCAAGAGCCAGAGTTCGGAATATGGCAAGTTCGGGCGAGGCTGGCATTGTTTTTATAATTCATTCCATATAATTGAAATTATTTTTTTTAAATGATTCGAATCACAGATTAATGATGGAAACTATTTTGATTATCGGATTCGGAAATATTTGTAACCGGATGTTTTTGGAAATAATCTATGCTACGTTTTAAATCATCAATCATCAATTGTGCCAAGTCATGACTAAACCCATGGCGGATTAAAACTCGTTGTATCACCATATCCTCACAGTTGGATGGAAGTGTATACGATGCAATTTGCCATCCTCTACTACGCATACGATCCGATAGGTCATATAAACTGAATCCGGGATTAGTGCCTTTTTTCAACATCCACGCAGCTCCGGGTAATGCCGATGTGCCATCATATAATAAATCGAATAATCCTAATTTTTCGACCTCCTGAGCAATGAAAATTCCATGATTAAGACATGCTTGCTGAATACGTGCATATCCTTGACGACCATGACGCAAAAGGTTATAATATTGAGCTATAATTTGTCCACCGGGTCGAGAGAAGTTTAGAGCAAAAGTAGGCATATTACCTCCTAAGTAATTTACATTGAATACCAGATCCTCAGGTAAGTCTTCTTTTTCACGCCATACTACCCAACCCACACCTAGTGGCGATAATCCGAACTTATGGCCTGAAGTATTAATTGATTTTACGCGTGGTAATCTGAAATCCCAAACAATATCTTTTTGAATGAAGGGAGCAATAAATCCGCCGCTGGCAGCATCCACATGGATAGGAATATCCAGTCCGGTTTCTTTTTGCAGCTTATCTAAAGCATCATTAATGGCTTTTACATCTTCGTATTCTAATGTAAATGTAACACCAAAAGTAGGAACTACACCTATTGTATTTTCATCTACTCTTTTCAATACTTCTTCGGGAGTCATTAATAAACGTCCATGATCCATAGGAATTTCACGGATTTCGACATCAAAATAACGTGCAAATTTATGCCAGCATATTTGTACAGGTCCTGTTATAATATTAGGCTTATCGGTAGGTTTACCTTCTTTTCGGCGTTTTTCTCTCCATTTCCATTTCAAAGCCAATCCACCTAACATAGCTGCTTCACTCGAACCGGTTGTAGAGCATCCGATAGTATCAGCACTTTGAGGTGAATTCCATAAGTCAGCCAATATATGCACACAACGGTTTTCGATTTCCGCTGTTTGAGGATATTCGTCCTTATCGATCATGTTCTTATCAATACATTTGTCCATTAAATAATGTATCTGAGGATCAAGGTCTGTTTGACAAAATGTAGCAAGGTTCTGCTTCGCATTACCATCAAGTAATAATTCGTCTAACAAAAGGTCTTGTATAACCTTCGGGTCATTAGGTTCTTCCGCAATTTTGAATTTAGGGATAGAATTAATTGCTGCCGATTCGGCATAAGCATCAAAAAAACTGCTGTTTTTGTCTGGGTTTACTAAATGTAGTGCCATAATTTTCTTTTTTTATATAATTAATTAAATAAGAACTTTTCTTTTAATGGATTTCTTGTTGTTTTAGAAGTATTAATAAAGATCATACGTTCGATTGTAAATTTTCAACAGGAGATCTCTCTAGTTTATAACATTTTTTTATTTTTTTTCATATTAGTTCAATTTTCAGAACTATATATAAAGAGATTATTTCTCTCCGAGTATTTTCACTTATTTTCGTTACAAAAGTACAGGCTTAGATTTCATTTATAACACTCATACCCATTAGAAAGTTATTAGAATTCAGCAATTTTTTTTAATAATTTTCTAATGGATTTTCTTCTTTATTTCGAAGCTGTGTACCTACTTTTGCAGCACAGATTTACCGAAAAACAGGCTTAAAGAAGTCTATTTTAAAATGAAAATCAGAAAAACAAAATAAATTCAAAAAAGATTGAACAATTCTAAATTGAATTAGTTTATAAAAGAGTCAAGAATTATAACAATAAATAAAAAAAATTATGTGTACAAGAGTAGTTTATACAGGAACTGAGGGAATGATAGTAACCGGTCGCACTATGGATTGGAAAACCGAATTATACAGCAATATCTGGGTATTTCCAAAAGGAATAGAAAGAGATGGCAAAACAGGTGAAAATTCTTTGAAATGGACATCCAAATATGGCAGTGTAGTAACCTCTGCTTTTGAGATTGCCAGTACAGACGGAATGAATGAAAAAGGATTGGTCGCGAACCTCCTTTGGCTGCCCGAATCGCAATATCCGGTAAGAGATCAAAGCAAACCGGGATTGACTATTGCCGCTTGGGTACAATATATGTTGGATAACTTTGCAACGGTAAACGAAGCTGTATCTTTTGTCGAAGGGGGTACTTTTCAGGTAGTGTCGGATGAAATGCCTGACGGATCGAGAATGGCAACCTTACACCTGGCTATATCAGATGCTACAGGCGATAACGCCATCTTCGAATATATTGATGGGAAGTTGACTATTCACCATAGCATGGATTACAAGGTGATGACCAATTCTCCGACGTATGACAAACAACTGGCTTTGAACGATTACTGGAAATCAATCGGAGGGTTGACATTTCTGCCCGGAACCAATCGTCCTGCTGACCGTTTTGCCCGTGCCAGTTTTTATATTGATGTAATCCCTAAAACAAATGATGAAAAGATAGCGATTGCCAGTGTATTCAGTGTAATCCGCAATGCGTCTGTTCCTCACGGAATATCGACTCCCGAAAATCCTGAGATTTCTTCGACTCAATGGAGAACCGTATCGGACAGCAAAAATCTGATCTACTTTTTTGAGTCGAGCGTAACTCCAAATACTTTTTGGGTAAGACTTCAGGATATGAATCTGGAGGAAGGTGCTCCTGTTTTAAAACTGTCTATTGCCAATGACGAAACATACAGTGGCAATACTGCTAAAGACTTTAAACCTGCGCAACCTTTTAAATTCATAGGTGTAAACGCTTAAATTATATTGTAAGTCTCTCAATATTTCAATAATTAAGTAACAGAAAATATTTAATGTCGTATTTTTGGTGCAGGGGGCAGACCTATGTGTCTGCCATAAATTGGCAAACACATAGGTTCACCCCTACTCTCAAGCAATAAATAGGTCTGAGATCTTAATTGATTTAAATAACATCCAAAAATCATAAACCCAACAATATGCTCAAATATTTAATAACCGGCAGCATAACACTTCTTCTTTGTTCCAATACTCTTTTGGCCCAAGATACAAAGATTGAACTCACTCTTGAGCAATCGATGCAATTGGCACATACTGGAAACAAAAGCCTCAAAATTGCAAACAAAGAAATTGAATGGGCGAAGTATGAACACCAAAGAATAAATTCTTTCTGGCTTCCAACAATCACTACAACAGGTGCATATATCCATATGTCAAACAATATAGAGGTTAGGCAACCCTTAAGTGATTACACCAATCCGGCAAAAGACTATATTCAATCTATTTATCCCGGCGAACAGCTTGTTACATCGGTATTGGATAAAATAGGAAGTCAAAATCTTATCGTGCCTTTAGCTCCACAAAATCTTGCTACGATTGATGCAAATCTGACACTACCTCTATATACCGGAGGTAAACGGATCTATGCAGGTAACATCAGTAAACAGATGATTTCTGCGGCTAAAGTTAATAAAGAACAAATAGATGCAGGAGTGCAGATTTTACTGGTGGAAAATTATTTCGGTCTGCGTTTGGGAAACAGAATAGTTGATGTTAAAGAAAAGGCATACGAATCTTTAAGTATGCATTATCAAAATGCATTGAAGTTAGAAGAGAACGGGATGATAAATAAGGCTGAACGACTATTTGTTCAAGTAAATCTGGATGAAGCTAAACGCGAATTGGAAGCCGCCAGAAAGGATTTGAATATGACTCAAAAATCATTTAAAGTCTTAATTAAAATGGAAACGGAAGATAATATATCTCCTGTTTCATCTCTCTTCATCAATGACTCTATACCCTCTTTATCTTATTTCAAAGGGTTAATAGAAGATAACAGTTATGCTTCCAAACAGATGAAAATACAGAAAGACATAGCCAAAAATCAACTAAAAATAGCAAATGCGGCATATATTCCGGAGATTGCGTTGATTGGTAAACAAACTTTCTTCGCTCACGGGATAGAAAGCAACTTACTGCCCCGAACTTTTATTGGTGCCGGATTTACATGGAATATATTTGACGGGCTTAACAGAGAAAAGAAAATTAAACAAGCCAGGGTCACCCAACAGATTCTGGATATAGAAAACGAAAAAGTACTGGATGATAATGAACTTGCTGTAGATAAGCTTTATAATCAGATACAAAACGCATTAGATAATATAGCAACTCTAAATACTACCATCGAAATGAGTAAAGAGTTACTGAGGATACGTAAAGTAGCTTTTAAAGAAGGTATGGCTACTTCAACCGAAGTGGTTGATGCAGAAGTCATGCTCTCTAAGGTTGAAATTGCCTCATTAATGGCATATTATGAATATGATGTTGCATTGATAAACTTGCTATCGGTTTGTGGTATTCCTCAATCGTTTGACCAATACTGCAATAATGGAAAAACCGAACAGTATATTTTCAATCGTTAATTATCGGATTTTATCAAAAAGAAAAAAATATAACTATGGATAAGCAAAAAAAATATTTGATTATAGCCTTCATCTCAATCTTAACGATTGTCATCATTGTTTCTACAGTAGGAATCTTTTTGTTAAAGGATAAACCGACTATACTACAAGGACAGATAGAAGCCACAGAAGTGCGTATCTCGGGGAAATTACCGGGACGTATCGAATCGTTTTCGGTGAAAGAAGGACAAACTGTAATGAAAGGAGATACTCTAGTTAGTATTTATTGTCCGGAAGGATTTGCTAAGCTATCGCAAGTAAATGCACTGGAGAGTATAGCAGTCTCTCAAAACAATCTGGTTGACGAAGGAAACCGTAAACAAGTTATCGAATCGTTTCTTCAACTTTGGAACAAGTCTAAATCGGATTTGGAGTTAGCTACAACAACTCACAGCCGCATATCGACTCTTTATAAGGAAGGTGTTGTAGCATCTCAACGAAAAGACGAGAGTGAAGCAATATACAAGGCTGCCGTAGCTGCCGAACGTGCAGCTTATCAGCAATACCAAATGGCACTTGACGGTGCTCGTCATCAGGAAAAAGCCAGTGCACGCTCTTTAATAGATGCTGCCAGAGGAACTGTAACTGAAGTAAGTGCAACTCTAAAAGATGCTGTATTATTAGCACCTGACAATGGTCAGATATCAACTATTTATCCTAAAGTGGGCGAGCTTATAGGTACAGGAATGCCTATCATGACACTTGTGGTATTAGGTGATGCCCATGTAGTATTAAATGTGCGGGAAGATATGTTGTATAATTTCAAGATGGGAGGTAAGTTTAAAGGAGATGTTCCGGCCTTAAATGCCAAAGGAATTACATTCGTAGTAAACTACATCAGCCCATTAGGTAGTTACGCAACGTGGAAATCAACGAAAGAAACAGGCAGTTACGACATGATTACTTTTGAACTACATGCACTACCCGAGTCTCCGGTAGAAGGACTACGCCCGGGCATGTCTGTATTAGTAAATCTTGACGATATAAAATAAATAAAACATGAATGAGATTTCTAAAAATAGTAGCCCTTTTTACTCAGTATTAAAACGAGAATTAATACGAATGACTTCCCGCAGACTATATTTAGGAGTTTGTGTTATATTACCCTTGTTCACTGTTTTCTTTATGGTTACTATTTTCGGGACAGGACAAATGGAAAATATACCAATAGGTATTGTCGATTTAGATCAAACCGCTACATCCCGAAATATATCCAGAACGGTAGCAACCGTCCCCACTTTTAAAGTGACAGAGTATTACAGCGATATGGAATCGGCACGAAAAGCAACACAGCAGAAAATAATTTACGGATATTTAGTTATACCCCATAATTTTGAATCCGATGTTATGGCCGGTAGACAATCGACCCTTGCGTATTATTATCACTATGCTTTGCTAAGTGTGGGTACAGAAATATATGGTGCTTTTGAATCTCTGCTCCAAACATTAGCTTTAGGACCTATTGTTACCGAAGCTGTAGCACTGGGTGTGGGAGAAGAGCAGATCACAACCTTTCTTGTTCCGGTAAATACCCAAAGCCACCCACTGTATAATTCGAGTTTAGATTATTCTATTTACTTAACAAACCCATTCTTTTTTGTTCTATTTCAGGTTCTCATTTTACTCACAACAGTATATGTTGTTGGCAGCGAGATTAAATTCCGAACAGCCGATAAGTGGCTGGAAGCAGCAAATATGAATATGTTTACAGCTATAGTAGGTAAGCTTCTGCCCTACACTATTATATACTGTATTATAGGTATATTTGCCAACTACATTATTTTCGGGGTTATGGATATTCCTTTTTCTTCTGGATTTTTACCATTGAATCTGACTACAATCCTTTTTATTATCGCAACTCAGGCTTTTGGAGTATTCCTATTCTCATTATTTCCTGCCATCGGGATTATCATGAGTGTAGTGTCTATGGTCGCATCATTAGGGGCAACACTTTCAGGAGTTACTTTTCCGGTACCTTTTATGTATCCGGCAGTATACTATGCTTCTTTTTTGTTCCCCGTCCGCCATTTTGTTGAGATCAACCAGAATCTACTCTACGGGAATTATGGATTTGCTTACACGTGGCAAAATGTCAGCATTTTATTCTTATTTCCATTGGTAACTCTTCTTATGTTGCCACATTTAAAAAATGCAATTTTAAGTCATAAATATGAAGATATTGATTAAAATGAAAAGCAGTCTAAAAGATATTGTTGAATTGATAATTCAGGAATTCAAAACAATTGCATCAAGCTACTCTATCTTGCTTGTATTGATCGGAGGTATTTTCATTTATGGTCTCCTCTACAATTACATGTATCAACCCAATGTCATAAGAAATGCCCCGGTTGTTGTAGTTGATAAATCAAATAGCAAGTTAAGCAGAGAGTATACCCGATTGATAGATGCTGCACCACAAGTAGAAGTTTATGGCACTGCGGTTGATTTTATTGCAGCTAAAGAACTTATGAAAGAGAATAAGGTTGCAGGTATTATATACATTCCTAAAGATTTCGATACGAGAGTAAATCGGGGTGAAGAATCTATATTTATAACCTATGCAGTAACGCAAGCATTCCTTTACTACTCGTCTATACAAGAAGCTTCAGCAGGAGCTATGCTGGAGTTGGATGATAGATACCGACCCAACATGGTAGTTTTCTTGCCAGCGAAAGATGTACTGCAAATAGCGGCAGCCACGCCTATCTCAGTAAGTGGAACACCTCTTTATAACTATACCGAAGGATATGGTACTTATTTGATACCGGCTGTAATAATGATAATTATATTTCAGACTTTAATGATGGTAATATCCATGATTAGCGGGAAGGAGCGCGAATCGGGATCAATTCGCCATTTTGCAGAACAAGGAACAACTCTCAAACGAGTATCACGCATTATTATCAGTAAGACATTTGTTTACTGCATCCTATATTCTATTTTCGGTTTATTCTTAGCAGGATTAATTCCGATCATATTTCAATTACCCAATATAGGGAACTCTTATGAAATAATTATGTTATTCATTCCGTATTTGTTAGCCACCTGTTTTTTCGGATTGGCAGGCTCTGTATTCTTTACCGACTCCGAAGCTCCGATATTGATGATTGCGTTCTTTTCGGTAGGTCTGGTATTTCTTTCGGGCATCTCCTACCCTCTTGAACTAATGCCTTGGTATTGGCAAGCCACTCATTTTATTATACCTGCTGCTCCGGGTACACTGGCATTTGTGAAGGTAAACAGTATGGGAGCTTCTATGGCCGATATCCAAACTGAATACATTACTTTATGGATACAATGTGCTGTATACTTTATTTTAGCATGCTTGGCGTATCAATACAATATAAAGAAAGCTATAAAATAACTATTCATCATACATATAATAATGCAAGCTGTTATCAACTAAAATAAATCATTAAATACTTCCATTTACTTAATTAGATTTCACCTCAAAAAATACTCATGTTTCTTCTCTAAAAACATGAGTATATGAATAAGTTTTATAAAAGTTATTACTTTTGTAATGCGTTTTTATGCCATTTTCTATACTCATAGGATAATAAAGCCTGAGAAAAACGTATTAGAAATCCCCAATATATTAATTCGAGACAACGATGGAAGCATACAGAGACTTTAAAGGAAATAAGTGGAAGGAAGAGATCAATGTAAACGATTTTATCCTCAAAAACTATACAGAGTACACAGGTGATGAATCTTTTCTGGAAAGTCCAACCGAAGCAACCCAAAAACTTTGGGCTAAATTGAGCCAAATGTTTGTTGAGGAGAAAAAGAAAGGTATTTATGATGCCGAAACTAAATATCCTTCTCAAATCGATGCCTACGGAGCCGGATATATTGATAAAGACTTAGAAAAAATAGTAGGTGTACAAACCGACAAGCCTCTCAAAAGAGCTATATTCCCTAACGGGGGATTGCGCATGGTACAGCAAAGTTTAGAGGAATACGGCTATAAATTAGATCCTATTACTACCGAGATATATACTAAATATAGAAAAACTCATAACGAAGGTGTGTTTGCCGCATATACAGATAGTATCCGCCGTGCCAGAAGCAACGGTTTATTAACAGGGCTACCGGATGCATACGGTCGTGGCCGTATTATCGGAGATTATCGTCGTGTAGCTCTATATGGAGTAGACCGCCTGATACAGGAAAGAGAAAGACGTTTCAAAGAATGTGACCCTATTGTTATGACGGATGATTTAATTCGTCTTCGTGAGGAATTAAGTTCTCAGTTATCAGCTTTGAAAGCTTTGAAAGCAATGGCCTCATCATACGGATACGATATATCTCAACCTGCTAAAACTGCACAAGAAGCCATTCAGTGGACGTATTTTGGTTACTTAGGAGCAATCAAAGATCAAAATGGAGCAGCCATGAGTCTTGGACGCGTAACCACATTCCTTGATATTTATATAGAACGAGACATACAAGCCGGATTGATTACTGAAGCCGATGCTCAGGAGTTCATAGATCATTTTGTAATGAAATTGCGTATTGTCAGGTTTTTACGTACTCCCGAATATGACGAATTATTTTCGGGTGACCCTGTTTGGGTAACAGAATCGATAGGTGGTATGACTAATAATGGACGTTCGCTGGTGACTAAAAACAGCTTTCGTATGTTGCATACACTGTATAATCTGGGACCTGCACCCGAGCCAAACCTCACTATCCTTTGGAGTGATCGTCTACCTGACGGATGGAAAAAATATTGTGCCAAAGTTTCTATTGACACTTCATCTCTTCAATATGAAAATGACGATATAATGCGTCCTCAGTTAGGAGATGATTATGGTATTGCCTGCTGTGTGTCTCCTATGCGTATCGGTCACCAAATGCAATTTTTCGGAGCCCGTGCCAATCTGCCTAAGGCTTTGCTTTATACGATAAACGGTGGTAAAGACGAAAAAACAAAGGCACAAGTACTGCCTAAACACTGGATAGAAAAAGTAACAGGTGATTATCTGGAATTTGATGAAGTATGGGAAAAATTTGACCGTACACTGGACTGGGTTGCGGAAACCTACGTTAAAGCATTGAATATTATCCACTATATGCACGATAAATATTCTTATGAAGCACTGGAAATGGCTTTACATGATGTAGATATTGTTCGCACCCAAGCATTTGGAGTATCAGGATTATCTATTATAGCCGACTCATTTGCAGCCATTAAATATGGTAAAGTACGCATTGTGAGAGATCAAGATGGAGATGCTGTAGATTATATAGTTGAAAAAGACTATATTCCTTTTGGAAATAATGACGATAATACAGATAAGTTTGCAGTCGAAATTGTCGAGAAGTTTATGAATAAGATTCGTAAGCGTAAGATGTATAAAGATGCCATCCCAACACAATCGGTACTGACTATAACCTCAAATGTTGTTTATGGCAAGAAAACCGGGAATACACCGGATGGACGTCGTGACGGTACTCCGTTTGCTCCGGGAGCCAACCCAATGCACGGACGCGATACAAAAGGGGCAGTTGCTTCGCTCTCTTCTGTAGCTAAACTTCCGTTCGAACATGCCAATGATGGTATCTCATACACATTTGCTATAACTCCTAATACTTTGGGTAAAAACAGGGATGAGGAAGCAGCAAATTTATCAGGCTTATTGGACGGGTATTTCCTTCAATCGGGACATCATCTGAATGTGAATGTGTTTGACAGAGATTTACTGATCGATGCAATGGAACGTCCGGAACAATACCCTCAATTGACAATACGTGTTTCGGGTTATGCCGTAAATTTCATAAAACTTACGCGTGAGCAACAATTAGATGTGATAAACAGAACCATAACAACTGCATTTTAATTCGTATACATTTATATCATTGAACAGAGAATCGCATTTTACGATTCTCTGTTAATTTTATTTTCATGAACGGACTTATTCATTCTTTCGAAACCTTTGGCACAAAAGACGGCCCCGGAATACGCTTTGTTTTATTTATGCAAGGCTGCCCGCTCCGTTGTATGTATTGCCACAATCCCGATACATGGGAAATGTGTAATGCCAAATATGAATTGAGTCCTCAGGAAGCTTTTCACGAAATTGAAAAAGTAAAAGCATTTGTACGTGGAGGTGTCACCGTTTCGGGAGGAGAACCCTTACTGCAAGCACCATTTATATTGGAGTTATTTAAGATCTGTAAAGGGCATAACATTCATACTGCAATTGATACATCGGGCATATTATTGAACGAGCAAGTAAAAGAGGTACTCAATTATACCGACTTGGTTTTACTCGATATCAAACAAATTAATCCTGAGAAGTACAAAACTCTTACCGGAGCAGCACTTGAACCGACTTTGAAGTTTCTGAACTATCTGGCTTCTATAAATAAGGCTGTGTGGTTACGCTACGTTCTAGTACCGGACTATACCGATGACGAACAAGACTTAATTGAATGGGCAAAGTACACATCGCAATTTAAGAATGTAGAACGAGTGGATATTCTTCCTTTTCATCAAATGGCAACTCATAAATGGGAAGAATTAAACATCAAATATAAACTAAAAGATATAGAGCCCCCAAGTCCGGAACTGAGAAAAAAAGCAGAAGCAATTTTCAAATCTTATGGGTTACCGGTCTAACACACAATAATCTTCAACACATAGCTAATAACATATTTGAACTTCAATAATCTAAATGATAGATAAAATAATACAGGCATATTAAGTATCTATTAATAAAACAATTAAAAACACAAATATGTTATATTGCATAATAACTAATATGAATTAAATGGCAATAGACAAAGACAAAATGGAATTACTGGATACTTTAAGGTATGTAAAGCGAGTTCTGGATTCTGATGAGTACATATGTAATTTTGACGATTTATATGAACGTATATCAGCAGTAATCGCTAAATATGAGTAATAAATAAAGAAGCCCGTGAGTGTACGAGCTTCTTTTATGTGAGTGTTCAGTTAAGAGAGTTTGTTTATACCTAATAAAAAATAATACTTCAAACAAATTATAACTCCATGATGTTTAGAATATAGGCACATAAAATATTATGTTGCACAGAGAGGAAATTTATAATTGTAGAAATTATAGGTTTCCTCTTGACTATTTCGATCTCCTATTATTGGTATTTTTCTATATCCACAAGCATAAAGTATGTAACATATGTTACACAGAATATCTAAGTTAGATCTGTACATTTGTACTTAATAATAAAAATAGAAATACAAGATGGAACAAATACATGCACACGCAGTCCTACATATGATGGAAGGAAATAGTTATACGGAAACCTCATTAATTGAAGCTATCAAAGAGACATTTGGCGAGAATCAAACATTCTATGCATGTTCTGCGGAGAATATGAATATAGATGAACTAATCATATTCCTCAAGAACAAAGGAAAATTCATGCCCTCCGATAGTGGGTTTACTGTAGATATAAGTAAAGTTTGCAATCATTAATATTGTAGCCACTTATATTTTAGATATTAATTTATTAGCCTGACTTAACAAGATATTAGTACAGGAGATCATATTCCTGAACACTTAATAAATGATGTCAGATATTCTGAATTAATAGAATATCTGACATCATTTATTGCCCTCATTTTTATAAAAACAAAATAATAAAACCTAAAAAAGCATCTTATAATCAAAAAACAGAAAGAAAAATAACAATTTTCAAACACTTATCGAACACAACTATATTACCCTATAAAATAACACATTACAGAACAAAGTCTCTTTAAACTATAATTATTAGTCAGCTTATATTGATAATTTCCTCTTAAATTGTCAACAAATGCCCTAGATCGTTGTTATATATACTGTTAATATATGTAGCATTTATTTAAATTATTCAATTATGAAAAAATTAATTTTATTTGCCGCACTCCTATTCGGAGGAGCAAATATCGCAAACGCTCAGATAAACGAAGGTAATGTTATGATCGGAGGTAGTCTAACTAATTTAAATCTGGAATTTGATCGCCAAACAACATTTCAGGTGACACCTACAGCTGCATGGTTTATTAAAGATGGATTAGCAGTCGGAGGATACGGAAAATTTGGACTTAATCACGTAAATGGACAAGACGGAAACTCTTATAGTTATGGAATAGGTCCTCTAGCTCGTTACTTTGTCAGTGCAGAAAAACTTCCGGCTTTCAGACAAACCAAATTCTTCTTAGAAGCTAATGCCGGATTTGAAGGTACAGATAATAGAGTAAACAGAACAACTACTAATGGTCTCGGCTTTGGCTTTGGTCCTGGTATTTCTTATTTCATCACTCCAAGTATAGGTCTTGAAGCTATAGTAAAATACGGCGGTATCGTTGGTTTTGGTTCAAGTGCATATAGTCAATCACTTTCATTCGGAATTGGATTCCAGGTTTATTTGCCTTCAAAAAAATTGATCAAAGAAATCAAAGAATTCTAAATCAATGAAATCTTAGAGAGTTCTAAAAAAACAAATGTGTAGGTAGAAAGATTATTAAATAACACAACTCTTAAGAGAAATTGTACACAGAAAATAAGTTAGAGTAAAGCCCCTTTATCAGGGGCTTTACTTATAAATAGCCGTTATTTACATGGTGAACGGGTTTTCAATTATCATTTGTTTTATTACTTTTGAGGATGCTATTATTCGTATCTATCCAGATTCTATTAAAATGGACTTTTATAGTTAACTTAATTGCTCTTGGTCTAGGATTTATCCTCAGCAAATTAGGTTATATAAAAGCAGGAAAGATATTGTCATATATATCACTGGCAGCAGTATCATTGGCCATCATATATATGATTCTTATTTTCATCATATACTACCGATAACGTTTCTTTTTAGAAACGGTCAAATGTATATCCTTTACTTTTCAAGTTTCTAACTATTTCATCCAAATGCAGGTATAACTTATCTTTTCGGTCTTTATGAGTGCCCGGATGAATTAGAATTACAGCTCCATTCAAACCTTGTTCTTTCTCAAAAGCATACAATAAATCGATCAACTCCTGCGACGACTTATAGTTTTTCATATCAGGTGTAGTATAATCGGCAGCAGTCCTTATACCGGGAGTAAAATTGATTACCTTTTGCCCTTCCAATTCAATTAACTTTACATTTTCCGTATTGTACCACTCCGAAGGAGGAAGATAATAATTTACCTTACTTGTATCTACCCCTACTCTTGCTAGTTCATACATATTCCACCGAAGATCCTGTATCAAACTATCGGGAGATACCAATGTATGCTGGCGATCGTCCCACGAAGCATACAAAATATGCTTATCGGAGTGTGCCCCGACGTAATGTCCTTTTTTAATCAATTGCTTTATAATACCTTCATGCTCTTTTGTTCTAAGGCAATTACCCGTCAGAAAGAACGAGCCTTTGATATTATGTTTATCCAATGTTTTCAAGATAAAAGGAGCTCCTTCAAAAGCAACATCAGCAGAAAAGATAAGTCTGATAACTTTCGTATCGATATCCTTTCGGACAATAGCTCCCTGACTATCTGTAACGATCTTTGCCTGATCCTGACCTGCTTTTTGCATTGCCGATAAATAATAGCTCAAACTGGCTGTACCATCCATTGTAGGTTCATTTGAAGAATAATCTCCCGGATCATTGTGATACACAGCCTCCCCGAATTGAAACGGAGCATACTCATCGTCATAAACCAAATGTATACCAAGCAACGATTCGTATATGTGCCTGTATATGGGTCCGTCTACCAATCCGCCGTATGGAATATCTTTCATAATATCAACGTATGCCGAATGCGGACGCGTTGGTGAATCTCCACTCTCCGGAAAACCGCAAATCATAGATGTTCCCCATGGATTACAGCCTAACAACCAATCTCTCAGAGCTGCTTCCATTTCAGCATACGAATTATCTCCCGATGCCTCTTGATACAAATGTGCTTGTGTAATAGCGGCAGCAACCAGATTGTTCGAACACCAGATAAAAGGTATGCCATTCATAAACGGATCATCCTGCTCTTTTGCTCTTTTGGCAATAGCTTCCAATCCGTTTTTCATAAACCGAATGTATTTAGCCCTTACCGCATAATCATTTGATTGAGAAAGGTAATAATGTCCTAAATTCACAAACGGATAAAACTGATAATGGCGTGCCCTACCCAATTCCATCCACGGAGTTACTTCCTCCAGTTGTCCCCAATAATCAGCTTTTTTAAGCCACGCTCCATCTTTCGACAAGTTATATTTAACAGCCGCAGCCAACTCTACATCATCCACAAAGTTATCTTCTTCATAAAAGTAGGGAGACTTCAAACAGGCAGTCTGAGTATTGCCCAATTTAGTTTCGGCAAAATTATAGGCTGCACCGGCTTTGTCTTTCATCAATGTTGAGAAAGCAGGATCAATATCCTTAAAAATATCCGCACCAAGAGCAAAAGCCGAAGCAAACTTACCGGCACTCGACGATACCCCTGTTGTACGGTTTATATGCTTACCAAGCCCTTGTCGTTCACCTGTTATGAAGTAAACAGGACGACCTGTGCCTGCCCCCCATCCGTAATCGACCTTATCTTCTGTAGGTAAACGCATCGAAGCATGATCTCTGTCGTCTGCTATCTGGTTGAACATGACTGCCGAATCGGGATTCATTTTTACCATCCAATCCAATCCCCATCGGATTTCATCCAAAATATCGGGAATGCCGTTTTTGCCTTTTTTACCCAAAGCATCATGTTCATCCGCAAATATTGTTTTATCAGGATTTTGCTGCCATGCAAACATCATCTGAAAAGTAGCATTAGCCGAAGTTGTGAGGTATTGCAAGTAATCCGAAGCATCGTGCCATCCTCCTCTTACATCGATATATTCGCCTGTGCGTGTGGGATGATCTACAATAAAACCATCCTTCTGATGACATTCCGCATCCAGATAAGGATTATATCCGCAACGTTGTTGACGCATATATTTAAGCAAAAAATCGGCAGAGCCATCATATACATTCGTATTTATTTTGAAATGAGGCGATTTTACGCCATTCGATTCGATATAATATTCGCCATTCTTAGTCACTTTAGAGAAATTCAGACGGGCTGCATGTTTCATGCCCCACCGTTGGGCGTTTGCAGATACACCTTTATTCGTAAATACAACTGTATTATTAACCACGTCTTTTACTTCAAACTCTAAAGTCGCCTGATCTTCATTGGATATAAAAACCGCCACTTTAATACTGTTAGGCAAATATCCCAACTGATTGATCCGTATCCACGATTGTGCCTGTACCTCTGGTGAAAGACAATACAAAAACAGAAAGCAAAAAAAGATAGAAACTTTCTTCATCGTATCAAATTTAAGGTTTCAAAAATTACTATTGCTTTTTTAGTAGTCCCACCAATCCGTGACCACTTACAAATATACATTCCGAGGCACTTAGGGGATATACTGTTCCAATAAGCGAATTACCTACTTTATGTTTCCACAAAAGCTTCCCTGTGATACCATCTAAAGCGAAAATTATTCCGTTTTTAGTACTGCCGAAAACGACTCCGTCTTTTTCTACAGGCATCGAAGCTGCATGATCGTAACCATATCCTACATGGGTTATCCAAAGCCTTTTCGGTTCGTTTCCTAAGGTAGAGTAAGAGACTACACTATCTTGCATCGTTTTGCTGTACACTCTTGCTTGATCTTCCGATAAGCCGATTGTTTCTCGCACCATCGATTCTTTTGTTCGCCAAACAGTTTCACCTGTTCCTGCATCTATAGCGGTCATCACTCTATCGGGAGCAGTAAAAAAAACTTTTCCCTGTGCCGCCACAGGCCATACCGCTGCGGGCGAAAAGTGCATTCTGTTAAGACCTCCATCCCAAGTCCAGAGGAGTTTACCTGTTGTTTTATCTAAGGCATACATGGTATTATCCCATGCACCGAAAATTACTTTATCATCGTATATAAGCGGACGAGTTTCTATATATCCTCTCACTCCTGTATATTCCCATACTAACTTGCCTGTTTTAAGATTCAAGGCACGAAAGGTATGATCGCTTGCTCCAATATACACAATACCATTGTCGATAGTTGCACTTCCCAAAACAGGTTCTTTGGCAGAATATTTCCAAATGAGTTTCCCTGTTTTACTGTTTAACGCATAAATAGTGGCATCTGCCGAACCAAAAACAACTACCCCATTGTCAACAGCAGCAGTGCCCACAATGCGGTTGCCTGACTGAAAACTCCAGTTTATTTTTCCGTTTTTAGCAGATATCGAATAGAAAGTTCCCGTATCATCACCTATAAATACTGTATTATCCGAAACTATGGGAGATGCATATATCGTTTTACCGATATTGGTTACCCAGACTTCCTTCACCGCATTATATTCTTTGTTAACCGAAAAATCGGGACGGTTGTAAGTCGAATTATCTTCACTATAATATTGCTCGGTAAGAGAATATCCACCCCATCGGCGAGGTTCCTGCCCTATCTTTTGTTCCGAAACCACAATAGAATCTTTCGTTATATCATAAATAGAATATCCTCCCAGACCATCCGTTTTATCACGTAGGTTCGAACGGTTTATAAATGCAGGTATTCCATCATAGAAAAACAATCGGTTACTGTGATAATGACCTCCCAAAACAGCTTTTATATTGTATTTGCGGACAGCATCAGTTACTTCATACCAATTGTCAACATCGGTAGGCAAAAGAGGATAATGTGTTACTAAAATTGCAGGTTTATTTGGATCTTCTCCCAATTCTTCTTGCAGCCAGACAATGTCCTGAGGTGCTACGTGTCCATCCATCATACGGATAATAGGCCCTGTGGCAAACCCCAAGAATTTAAAGCCATTATATTCAAAATGAAAACGTTCCGATCCGAATACATGGGCAAAATCAGTAGAACCCGATTCGCTCCATTTGGTTTCGTGATTTCCCGACAGGATATAATACTTTACTTTCAATTGATCCAACAGTTCTTTTGCTTTGAGTAGCGAAGCCCTGTCTCCCTCTTCGCTGATATCTCCCGCTACCAGTATAAAGCTTATATCAGGTGTTTTATTCAACTGATTAACCGTACGCTTCAAATCGTTATATGCCAAAGAATCATTACTTCTCACATGTAAATCCGTTATCAAAGCGAAACGAAAATCCTGTGCCGAAACAACACCGGCAAACAATAAGAAGACAAATAACATTAAATGTTTCATAGCATTAAGTTAAAGAAAATATTTAATGACACATTTTAAAAACATAACAACCTGTCGTTGTTTTACTTGCCAAAGCAATAAATAGTTCTGCGAACTTAGAGTTATTTGAAGTCAGCTAATAAACACAATTTAGTTTTCTGACCGGTAAGCGTCAGTCGCTTTCTTTACAGAACCATGTAATAACAAAAGACGATTAGCTTCTTCGTAATCCAAGCCCAATTCATCTATAAGC
The DNA here is from genome assembly GCF_011299335.1 of Dysgonomonas sp. HDW5B. Classification (GTDB taxonomy): domain Bacteria; phylum Bacteroidota; class Bacteroidia; order Bacteroidales; family Dysgonomonadaceae; genus Dysgonomonas_A. The sequence goes on along the minus strand of NZ_CP049858.1, from coordinate 3,507,750 downwards.
ATACGTGTACCTCTGTCTACTAATTTATCGTTCGATAATTGCATGTTTACCATACGATTACCTTTTACCCTACCCAACTTAATCATGGTAGCAGTAGTAATCATATTGAGAATCATTTTTTGTCCTGTTCCCGATTTCATACGAGAACTACCCGTTACAAACTCAGGGCCTACAATCATTTCGATAGCTATTTCAGCTTCCTGAGCGATAGGCGAATCGGGATTACTTGAAATAGATGCGGTCAAGATACCATGTTTACGTGCTTCACGCAAAACACCTATCACATAAGGTGTTGTACCCGATGCTGCGATACCAATCACCGTGTCTTTTTCATTGACGTTATATGCTTTCAACTCTTCCCAACCACGCTCCATGTTATCTTCGGCTTTCTCAACAGGATTACGAAGTGCTGTATCTCCTCCTGCAATAAGTCCTATAACCAGCGTATTAGGCATCCCGAAAGTCGGCGGTATTTCCGAAGCATCCAATACACCCAGACGACCGCTTGTACCTGCTCCCATATAGAAAATACGTCCGCCTTGCTCCATTCTCGGAACAATCTCGGAAACCAGTTTCTCGATAGCAGGAATCGCTTTTTCGACTGCCAATGCTACCTTCTGGTCTTCTTTATTTATATCTACAAGAAGTTCGTGTACCGATTTCTTTTCCAGATCGTCATAAAGTGACGATTGTTCTGTTATTTTGATAAAAGTCATATCTGTTCTTATTTTCGTTACAATAGTTACATTCACTTACACAAAGGTGACATTTTCAGGGTGACAACTATCCCCTATTTTGTCACTTTTTGCAATCTTATTAATAAACTAATATTCAACAAGTAAACCCTAAAAAGGTTACAAAAGTGACAAAAGTTACACCTATTCTTTTTTATTCTTCCTGTTATACATATCCACTCATCTAATCATATAATAGATAGATAAATAAGTCCCTACATTCTTACGCCTGAACGTAATGTTCCGAATGATATTTTATAAGACCTTCCATAGGCAGCTGAACAATAGTTCCGATTTTTACACCTAAGTCCTCCCCTACCTTACGTAATACATCCTGATAATGATAAGATAACGAGCCTGTAAGATGCACTTCGTTATTCTTGTAATCGTACTGCATCACATTCTTCACAAAGAAATCCTTGAAGGCATTATATACCAAAGTATAGATTGTTTTATCATTGATATGCTCTTTCAAAAAAGGTGACAAGCTTGCCAGAAAACGATTGGGTAACGGTTCTTTATAAACCTTCTCTAGAATAGCCGCAGGTGTAAGTTGGAACTGCTCCAGAAATTTTTCTTTCAGTCCGGCGGTCAGTTGATTCTTAAGACACGCTCCTAAAAACAAACGTCCCAAGACTGCACCGCTTCCTTCATCTCCGAGTATATATCCTAAGGGTGAAACATTTTGGGTTATCTTTTGCCCGTCATAAAAACAAGAGTTAGACCCTGTACCGATAATACAGGCAATTCCGTGATTTTTACCACAAAGACCCTTAGCTGCCGCCAACAAATCGCTACCCACTTCGATACTCGAAGCATTTATATGATCAGCTATTGCCGCTCTTACTATTTCGTTTTTCTCAGGGAATGCACATCCGGCTCCATAGAAATACACTTTATCAATGGTATAACCGACAAGTTGAGGTAACAGTGCCGTTTTTATTTCTTCACTGATATCTTCACGCGATCTGAAAAACGGATTTGCACCTTTAGTAAAAACCTGTTTTACCAGTTGCCCTTTATCAACTAAACACCAATCAACTTTAGTTGACCCTCCATCTGCCAATAATATCATATCTTAATATAAATTTGTTTTTTATACAATACACTACCTATTACCCAGTTGAATCCAACAAAGAGTAACGCAAAAATCAACGAACCAAAATAATCGCCCAAATAAGGTTGAAGGCAAATTTTATATATAAATGTTTTTATTGTTATATCTGCTCCATCATATACAAATGAGATATTACCCATCAGAATAGCAAACACTCCTGCGGCTACAAAGATAAAAAGTGGATTGACTCCGAATGACTGAAAAAAGACACTCCAACGTTTATATCCTTTAATATCAATAATCCAGATCAGAAGAGCCAATAGCAACGAAGCTAGTCCACAAGTAGCCAAAACATAGGTGGGTGACCATATTTTTTTATTTATAGGGCAACCGTAGCTTAGCAGAAAACCTGCAAACATCAGTATTGTACCTATTATAAATAGCTGCTGTATCTTCTCATTATTATTTTTAGTATTTAAGAGTATCTTACCACAATAAAAGCCTATCAACACATGAGCTACGGCAGGTATGGTACTCAATAAACCTTCGGGATCAAGTACAACTCCACTGTCCACATACATGTGATTTGCTCCTAAAATAGCTCGGTCAAATACCGATACTATATTATTTTCGCTGAACTCAAATCCATTGCCAAACAGCAAGAGTAAGAAATAACCTACCAATGTTATCAGAATAATATACGGGATATACTTATGCTTTACAAAAATGGCTATCAATGAAGTAATACCATAAGTCAGAGCCAATCGTTGCATCACGCCTAAAATCCGAAGATTTTCAAAGTTAGTGACCGACTGTATCAAACGATCCATAAATCCTAATTCTTCAACCGATAGTTTATTGAAAGTTCTCAACGAAAGTGAGAACCATCCTAAACCCAAACCGATAAGAAATATAACTGCTGTCCTTTTCAAAATCTTGAATAAAGTAGGACTGCTAAATTCGAAATTGAATTTACGGAGCGATATATAGGTGGATATCCCCATAATGAACATAAAGAACGGAAAAACCAGATCGGTAGGCGTAAGACCGTTCCATGAGGCATGCCCCAAAGGAGCATAAATACTCCCCCATGAGCCCGGATTATTTACCATAATCATTCCGGCAATGGTAATCCCTCTCATGACATCCAGAGCTAAGAGTCTTTGGTTAGATTGCTGAGTCATACTTTCTGTTTTAAGTCTACTTGTTAACTGAATTACTTATACAAATAATATTTTTTCGACAATTTTCTAAAAGGAGCTACCGCATCATTCCAAAAACCTGATATATCTGCAAACTTGTTACGCTTGGCAAAGTTCAACCTCACATAGTCACTTCCAGCTACCTGATCGAACATCCGGAAACGTTTATCGTTTGCATTCTCAAATACAGCTTTATCAGGATATAGGCTTGCAACTTCCTGCATTACATAGAACTGAATCTCAGATAATCGGGCTTTCTCATAATCCATAATATGAACTTGTACGCCTTCGAGTTGCTTGCCTTGTCCTACCGAATAAAACGGTTTCAAATACATCGGTCTGAAATAAAGACCGGGCAAATGCAAATTGTTAAGATTAGCAGCCAAATCTTCGGCTTTTATCCATTCGGCAGCAAACATCTGGAATGGTATAGTATATCCTACACCGATAGACATATAACCCAATTCTCCTAAAATACCCGACACGGGGTAAAAAATTGCCGAAATAGGTTGCGGAATATGAGGCGATGAAGGAATCCATTGCAAACCGGTCTCTTCGTATCTCATTTTTCTCTTCCACGATTTCATTTTCACCACCTGAAGTTTACATTGCTTTTTCAACATATTCTCTCCGTTTAGTAACAGTGACAACTCTCCGCAAGTGAGTCCGTATACATAAGGAATTTTAAATTGACTGACGAACGAAATGAATCCATCTTCAACCAAACCTCCTTCGACTTTTATTCCTCCGAGAGGATTAGGTCTGTCCAGAACTACAAATTCGATACCCTGCTCAGCAGCACCCTGCATTGCTAATCCCATAGTACTGATATAGGTAAACGAACGACACCCTATATCCTGAATATCATATACCAGAACGTCGATACCTTCGAGCATTTCGGGTGTAGGCACTCTGGTTTTTCCATGCAAAGAATAAACAGGTAAACCCGTTTTCGGATCGGTCACATTATCTACATGATCTCCTGCATGAGCATCTCCACGCACACCGTGTTCGGGTGCAAACAGAGCTACGAGGTTTACATTCGGAGCTTCGTTCAAAATATCAATAGTCGATTTCATACTGTTATCAACTCCCGTAGGGTTGGTAATTAAACCCACTCGCTTTCCTTCCAATATTTTGAATTTCTGTTCTTTAAGAACTTCTATTCCTGTCTTTATCGTTATCTTCTGTGCATTAATATTTACAAATACAGCACAGAGAATAAGTAATATGGTTAATCCTTTCTTCATATTCTAAGTAATCTAAAATATTTATTTCCGTATTCTCTAAGGATGGGGTTTAACTCCACTCCACCCACATATGATTTTTTATTTAACGAGCAGGGCAGAGCCCAGCCCCTACACTAAAAAAACTATTTCTTTTCTTCTTTCGCTTTACCGTAATTAGGGTCAATCTTCAATAATGAAACGGCTATAATCGGAATAATACTGCAAATCATAACCCATACAAAGAAATGATTATACCCCAATAATTCCTGTAACCATCCGGCAAACATTCCCGGAATCATCATACCCAATGCCATAAATCCTGTACAGATAGCATAATGAGCTGTTTTTTGCTCACCGTCAGCATAATACATCAAATATAGCATATAGGCTGTAAAGCCGAATCCATAACCTAATTGTTCTATAAATACACAAATATTGATAATAATCAGGCTTTCAGTTTGAGAAAAACTCAGGTAAACAAATGTCAGTATAGTAAGCAACATACTCAGAGTCATAGGCCACAGCCATCTTTTAAGACCTCCCCGTGCTGCTGCAAAACCTCCGATAATACCGCCGATGGTAAGCCCGATAATACCGATTGTTCCATATACCAAACCAACTTCACCCGTTGTAAGACCTAAACCCCCAATCTCTCGAGAATCGAGCAAAAACGGATTTATAAGCTTAAGAGCCTGAGCTTCAGAAAAACGGTATGTCAGCATAAAGAATATAGCGGCAAGTGCCTGTGGCTTCTTAAAGAAAGAAACAAAAGTTCGCCCAAATTCTTTAAATATAGAACTAGCCGTAACATGAGTATGCGTAATATCAGACGCCGGTTTTGGCAAAAATACCCGATGATAAAAACTAAAGAATATAAACAAACCTGCCAATACAAAGAATGTGATAGACCAAGCAAAAGGAATATTTCCCGACAAACCTTTATATTCGGCAGTGGTTACTTCGGTGAGTTTAGGATCTGCCTGAAAAACCACATATGCCGGTTTATTCCAATTTTTCTCATTAAAGGACAACCTCTCTCCCGAAATAAGTGATACACTCTTGTCTCCTTTATTCATCGTTGTATTCAGCACCATTTCTTTGCCCGATTCAGGTTGCTTCGAAAGCCTTATCGCCACCACTGCTATATTACCTGCTAACTTCGAGGTAGATTCTTCAACATCTCTTTTCTCTCCAAATGAATGCTTGATCCAATTACCTAACGGTTGAGAAACATGAGACGTCCACCAACTCGCTTTATCTTTTTCTGCTTCAGCTTTATGAGCCTCTGTTTCTTTAATTACAAACCCGTTCTCTTCATTAGCGGCAGTTATTTTTTTAAGAAATGCACTTAAGCTATCTTTATCGACTCCTTGAGTACCCATTTTAACGGTCTCTTTATCTACAACAAAAGTTATTTTACCCTCTTGTACCTCCGGTATAATATCTTGTGGAATATACATCGTCGATTGTGTATATTGGGGAGATACATCAATATTTATTTTAACAGGTTCACTTCCTGATGTACTTTCCAAAAATCCGGCTAATATGATAAGAACCCCTTGTCCCATAATAGTAGCTACCCGGTAAAAAGTACTCCTGATGCCCACGTACATAGCCTGCTGATTGGTATCGAGTGCCAACATATAAAACCCGTCTGCTGCAATATCATGCGTTGCCGAACTAAATGCTAAAAGCCAGAAAAAAGCCAGTGTAGCCTGAAAAAAGAAAGGCAAAGGAATAGTGAAAGCAATTCCGGCAAAGCCTGCTCCGATAAGTAACTGCATAATAACAATCCACCAACGTTTGGTTTTCAGCAGATCGACAAACGGACTCCAAAAGGGTTTGATAACCCACGGCAAATACAACCAACTGGTATATAATGCAATGTCGGTATTAGATATACCCATACGTTTGTACATAATCACAGCAATAGTCATTACGGCAACATAGGGCAAACCTTCGGCGAAATAAAGCGTAGGAATCCACGCCCAAGGCGATTTTTGTTTCTTTTCTTGCATAGTTTATCTCTTAAGGTATTCCTTTATTATTAAAGTAAGTTTTTTATTTTACCGATCAATGCCAGCATATCACTATCACTTATACATACTTCTTTTAATATCGTTTGTATATCTTCGGTAGTAATTTTCTTGAAATCTTTTTCGAGTGGTGTAATAAATACTCCTCCTAAATCGACCGATGCAGGACTGATCAATATATTTTCATCGCCTTCTGCAAAGAAGCAGCTTGGACGGTGTTTCTCTCGAGGAAAAATACAACTGAACCATTTTCCATCCTGATACCACGAAATGATATTCATCATCGGTTCTTTTTCTCCTTCTTTTATCTCCAATAAAGAGTATAAGTTATTGAAAATGTTTACAGCCTGTTTTTTATCCTCTGCCTCTATCAGCAGTCCATTCCTTAAATAGTTTCTGAAAGCATATACTGTTAAACCTTCACTTTCAAGTACCTGTTCTTTATCGATGTGTTTAATATCTTTTTCAATAGGTAAAAACCCTTTATTTCCGGCTTGAAAGTGCGCATGATCGGGAGCAGAGGCTCCGCATTTGGGCCCATTATAAAAAAAGGTATACTCATCCAAGTTCTTTGCCAGATCCAGCATATCTTCATACCTGTGCAGGATTAACTGATCAACATGCTGATAGGTAGGTATTGTAAAGTGTTGCGGAAATATCGGAAACGGATTGACTAATATCTGATAAGTATTCTCAAACGGTATACCTTTCTGTATCTCCGGTAGATTTGCCGGACACAAGAAACATTTTCTTTCCTGAATAGATTTTGCATCGACCTTTGCCGCCGACGATTGGATTCTCCCTGGGTTAAATTGTACTTTAATGATAAACTTGCCAAAAGAAAAATCTTTCGATTCGACCTTTGCCAAGGCTTCATAATTTAGTCGGGCTTGCTCCCACTCCCGCAGCTGTTCCGAAAGTAGATTTTTAGCATTATCAGATGTCACAAGTGTTTTCATTCAATGTTTCTTTAATAGAATAATAAACAGGAGCAAAAGCATTGCGTTATGCTCCTGTTTGGTCAAATTAAGTAGATAAGTTAAAGCGGCTAAAAACTTAATTCTTTTTATTGTAATTAATACGAGCTTGTACTTCCCAAGTACGTATTCTGTCTTTATACGTATTATGTGCATTCATTTTCACAATATCCAACGATGCATCCGAGTTATCATCCCAACGACGGCATAAATACAGGACATCATAAATACGTCCGATCTGGTACTCTCTCGAAAAATACAATCCCAATGCATAATCTTCGCCATAACTTGTATTGGGTACTTTAATATCCCTCAATACAGGTGTATAGAAAGCTCGTGGAGCTCCAAGTCCATTGATACGAAGGGCATTGTTACGACCATTTTCGGGTGTCCATTCTTTGTGGTCGATAATACCGGGAGGAATCATCTTCATCTCGAAATCGGTCAACATATATGTACCCACCACCATAGCACAGTTTTGCTCGTAAAAAGCATCAACGATTTTTTGAAGCGTATTTTCATCCGAATACACATCGTCACTATCCAGTTGAACAGCAAATTTTCCACACTTCGGATGATGTACACCTGCGTTCCAACAGCCACCGATACCCAACTCTTTATTTTCGGGTATTACGTGAACCAAACGTTCATCGGAAGCAAATTTATCAATAGCTTCACTTGTTCCATCCGTAGAATAGTTATCTACTATGATTAAGTTAAACTTGAAGTTCGTTTTCTGGCTTAATACCGATTTCACAGCATCCGAAATGGTACGTATACGATTACGCACAGGAATAATAACGGATGCTTCGAACTCAAAATCGGCTTTATTAAATTCAATCTTTTTAAACTGAGGAGTAAGATAAGCACCTATTTTCTGTAGATGATCGGTACAAGCTTTTTCCATTTCGACCTGTACTTCACGGTTTTTAGGATCTACATAATCAAAGATTTTCTCACCGCTTTTACGCGTATCATTTTCTATTTCTGTATACAAATATTCGTTGATATGTACCAGTTCGGCAGCTTGTGACACTTTTAAACGAAGATCGTACAAACCTGCAAACTTATACGTCACATCCATTTGAGACACAGCCTTTTTCAGATCATCCGATTTATAAATAAGTACAGATCCGAAGTTGAAATCATCTCTTAAACTTCCTTTTTGGTATGCTATTACAGGACAATTCTTTTTATCGTCACCTACAACCTGATAATGATCTGCATAAATAAGCCCTGCATTAGAATCTTCAGCTATCTGAATCATACGATCCAAAGCAAAGTATCCTAATCTGAGGTCTGCCGATTTGGTATAGATCAGCGTATATTCGGCATCTGCTTTTGCTGCTATCTTTTTAATTGTTTCGGTCGATTTAAGAGAGTCTATTGAAATGACTTCACAACCGTCAATTTTTTCTTTACAATCATTATCAGTCAGTAAATAGATTTTATTTACCAGATGTGATGCTTTCAAAGTCGCAATTGTTTCTTTTACTTGATTTGCACTTTGAAATGGAATAAAGCAATTGATATTTACTTTCATGTTTTTTAAAATTATATTTTTATATATTTTTTCATTGTAGGGGCATATTGCATGTGCCCTTTATAGTCTTCTTTATTTTTCGGGCGTATGCAATACACCCCTACCTTTCTTAACCAATAACAAAAGCCCAATAAAAGTAAAGAAAGCATTCATGATAAGCAGCTCGTAACTAAACTGATATCCATCGAACCATTCTTTAGAATTTTTATCTATTATAAAGCAAAGTATAGGCGCTGCTATTGCTACAAGGGGAATAAATTTGTCTTTCACCGCCTTTTTGGTAAAGATGCCAAAAGCGAAAAGTCCTAAAATTGGTCCGTATGTATAGCTGGCAAGAATATAAACGGCATCAATAACAGAGGTGTTATTTAATACATTAATTAGTATAATGACAATACCCATTACGGCAGCCATACCAATATGCACTTTCTTGCGAATTTTTGCTACCTGATCTTCGCTTTTCGTCTTGGGGCTTTCCAATATATCCACTGTAAAAGAAGTGGTTAGTGCGGTAAGAGCCGAACCTGCTGCTGCATAAGCGGCCGATATAAGACCTATTACAAATAGTACTCCTACAATAATGGGGAAATATCCTTTGGTTGCCAACATGGGGAATAGTTCATCACTTTTAGCTGGCAAAGACACATTATTCTGAGCTGCAAATGTATAAAGCAAAACTCCCAGCATCAGAAACAGTAGAATAATAAACAGTTGCAATACTCCACTGGTTACCATATTTTTTTGAGAGTCTTTGTAATTCTTACAACTCAACGTTTTTTGCATCATATCCTGATCAAGCCCTGTTGTAGCAATAACCGTAAATATCCCTGCAAGGAATTGCTTAAAGAAAAACCGTTTATCGTTTACATCATCAAAAAAGAATATTTTCGAATAATCATTATCATAAATCGTAGACAATGTAGTTGATAAATTGAGTCCTAAATCAGAGGAGATATAATAAATGCACAGTCCAACGGAAAAGATAAGACAGAACGTTTTCAAAGAATCAGTCCATATCAGCGATTTTACTCCCCCTCTGAATGTATAAAGCCAAACCAAACCTACTGTAAATAGTACATTCATACCAAATGATAAACCAAAAGGCTCGAAAACCAGAAACTGCAGCACCAGACAAACCAAAAACAGGCGTACGGCCGCTCCAAGCATTTTCGATATAAAGAAAAACCATGCACCCGTTTTATAAGTTGATATACCGAATCGGGTTTCCAAATATTCATAAATAGAGGTCAGGTTCATCTTATAAAAAAGAGGAATCAGCACAAAGGCAATAATCAATTGTCCTACTACAAATCCCATTACCATTTGCAGATAAGCAAAACCACTTGTTGCCACCATTCCCGGAACAGACACAAAGGTGACTCCCGAAATAGCCGAACCTATCATTGCAAAGGCAACAACGTACCACGACGATTTGCGGTTACCCGTAAAAAAGCCCTGATTATCGGCTTTACGTCCCGTAATATAAGATATTCCGAAAAGTACACCAAAATAAGCGGCAATGGTTAGTAATACTAATATAGGATCCATAGTTTATATTCTTATCAAATTAAATAAGTAAAGTAAAGATATTTAATGATCTGTTCTATACTCACAACTATTTATTGTTTTGTACTTGTTTATACTAAATCAAAGGTCTGTAGTCCTTATTCTTCATATAATAAATAGGGAGCCCGTTGTTCTTTAAACTTAGCAACATCGCCCTTCCACATTTCTTTTATTTCTTGGGCTGATTTTCCATCTATAATCATTTTTCGAATGTAGTCAACACCGACCAACTTTTCGAAGAAAGGACGAAAAAAATGATCATCCAGATTAAGATTTTCATAAGCATCAATCACATAGGATAAATCGAAGCCGTTTTTAAATATTTCTTCATCCGGAACATTCCTCAGATCGACTCCATAGCACAATCTGTTTAATTGCGGTGGATTTTTTGCACCTTCGATACTTCGCGGAGTAAACGAAAAAGTATAGCCTTTCATATTAGGATGCCCGTACACTTCGAATGGAAATGAAGTTCCACGTCCTAAACTGACAGGAGTAGCTTCAAACAAACAGGTTGAAGGATATAAATAAATAGCCTTCATATCAGGTAAATTAGGAGACGGAGCTATCGGTAATTGATACAATGTTTGATGTGTATAATTCTTACACTTAACTACTGTTACATCACAGATGCGCGATTCGGGTAACCATCCTTCGCCATTTATCATCAGAGCCAATTCGCCCAGAGTCATTCCATGTACCACAGGAATAGGAAGCCAGCCCACACCCGATTTATATTTCATATCCAATATAGGACCATCCACATAATGCCCGTTGGGATTAGGTCTATCCAAAATGATCATTTTTTTATTATATTCGGCACAAGCATCCATCAACTTGGCCATCGTGATATAATAGGTATAAAAACGTAAGCCTACATCCTGAATATCAATAATCATAATATCGAAAAGATCCATTGATTCTTTACTCGGTTTACCTGCATCACCATCATATAATGAACGGATGGGAACTCCTGTTTTTTGATCTACCGAACTCGATACATGTTCGCCTGCATCTGCATTACCTCTGAAACCATGTTCGGGCGAAAATATAGCAACCACATCGTATTTATTTTTCACCAACAGATCAACCAGATGCTCATCACCTACCATACCTGTATGGTTAGACATCACCGCTATCCTCTTCCCCTTCAATAAGGGAAAGTATTCTTGGGTAGATTCTGCTCCCACCTGTACTTTTGCCGGTTGTGAATAAGTTTGCAGAATACTACAAAACAATAAAATGACAAGTACTTTTATTATTTTCATATCTATATATCTTTTGATCTCTAAAATCCGTTAAATTAGGGGCAGGGTTTTACTCCACTCTCATGTCAGTCTTAATAATTCAAATAAAGTAAAGTGCCACCCTTACCCTAAAATAAGTATCTATTCGAAATAAACAATTGCACTTTCAGCATGAGTAGGGCTCAGACTGGTTACCCCATAACGGTATTTTTTCAAGTCCTTATTGTCTTTATAAGGTAGTTTCACTTCTGTCAAACCTGTTACGGCAACTATATTCTCGGCGTTATCTTTGTTTACAGGTTTATCTTTCCTGAATTTATAGATTACAAAACGCTTGGCATTATCTCCCCTATCCCATTTCAGATGCAGGTATTTATCTTTTTCTAACTGCATAGATACATTCTGAGGATTTTGCGGTTCGATTCTCACTATCCGGTTATTTTCGGGAGAGATGGTTAATATTTTATATTCTTTGCGAACCAACTCCGGAATATTGTATGCGGGATTATAAAATGATTTTGCACTGAAATATATCTCCCCCTGTAAGTTAGGATCAGACATATTCCTGCGAATCTGCTTTACCAATTGTTTAGGGTTGTGCCACTCTTTTTGTTTGGCTGTTTTAGAAACTCTATAAGGTGCTAAACCGGCATATACATTGGCTCCATAATTGTATTTAGACCACCAGTCGGCTAATATCGCATAATCGGCAATAGGATACCCTATATTGAAATACAGTTGAGGAAGCACATAGTCTATCCACCCTTTCTCTTGCCAAAGCAGAATATCAGCATACAGTCCATCGTAATTGGTCATTGCCTTTGTTTCAGATCCTCTGGGGTCTTCGGTTTTGTTACGCCAAATGGCAAATGGAGATATACCAAACTCAACCCAAGGCTTCTCGGATTTAATTGCCTCGTTTATTTCCTTAATAATCAGATTTACATTGTTCCGTCTCCAGTCTCCTTTGTCGGTAAAACCACGGGGATGGTTTACGAAAGTAAGTGAGTCAGGAAATTCTTCACCTGCTATTTTATAGGGATAGAAATAATCATCCATATGAATAGCATCTATATCATAATTGGCTACAATGTCTTTTACCACTTTACAAGTAAAATCACGTACCTCATCTAATCCCGGATTAAAATATTTTGCTTTGCCATACGACACTACCCACTCGGGATGCGTGTTCATAATATGGTCTTTTGCATACGTATTGTAAGCAACAGTATCATTGTTTACACGATAAGGATTAAGCCAAACGTGTATATTCATTCCTCGTTTATGACATTCATCAATAGCAAATTGAAGGGGATCATATCCCATATCTTTGCCTTGCAGACCTGTTAACCAGTGGCTCGATGGCTCGAAATGCGATTTATAAAAAGCATCGGCAGTAGGTCTGATCTGAAAAATAATTGTATTCATATTGCATGATTGCATCTCATCCAATAGAGTTATCATCTCTGCCTGTTGATTTTCGGCAGGAAGTCCGGGAGCAGTAGGCCAATCAATGTTGGTTACCGTAGCTACCCACAATCCTCGCAATGCCCGTTTGTTGGTCTGGGCCGACGAGTAGGCTACAAAACTGCACAGTATAAGCAGTAAACTTATGGTCTTTTTCATGGATAATAGGCTCTTTTAAGGTCATAGACCTCTCTAAATTTTGGGTTAGCAAATCAGTTATAATAGCTGACAATAGTGCATAAAAGATATCTTTAAAAGAGCTCTTCTTTATCTTCTGTATAAAGAAGAGCCTTTTACATTTATTCCTTGCGGTTATTCACCCCATCCTGCTGTTTGGGTAAGAGTATATCCTCTTGATTCGTAATCATTTATTTGATTCAATCCAATAGGAGCCAGATACACATTTACACCTGCTAGATTCTCAAACGGATCTCTGTCGGCAACCGTCGGCGGACTAAAATAGCCAACCATATCAGCAGCATTGGTTCCATTGTAGGTCACTCGGGTTCCGTCTGCTTTTATTACCGAGACCTTACCCGAGTTGGTTGGAGTCAATAATTCCGGTAATTCGCTTTTAATATCAATCCAGATACTTCGCATAATATCAGGGTATTTGGTTCCATTCATATAACTAAGCTTTTTCCAACGTCTAAGATCTCCTATACGTGAATGCTCGAAGAAGAACTCCATGCGACGTTCGCGGCGTATTTCCCAGATTAGTGGGGGTACATCTGTATCGCGAGCAGGGTCATAAGAATCGGTAATAGCTCCTAAAACCATTGCTTTGGTTTTGGTTACGCCTTTCGATATCGCCTCGGCATCCAATGGACGATTGCGTATCTTGTTTATAGACATATCTATATCAGACTGAGTAACAGCAGCTCCTCCCAACGTAGCAAGCTCTGCCTTAGATTCGATCCAGTTCAAAAGGATTTCCGAGTAACGGATAATCGGGTAGTCGTTCGTATTATTAGTTGAGGTAAATTTAGCAGGAACATTAACCCCTCCATAACTTGTACCCTCTCTGCTGATAAACTTACATGCATATATAGCCGTCTTAGACTGTATTCTAGCCTTATCATAGAACGTGGCTTCAAAACGAGGATCACGGGTTTTAACCAAATTAGCAAGATTAAACTGATCGGCATTCGTCGCTTTCGAGTTTTGCCATACATTACCATCATTACAAATAAATGATTTAAGTAACGACAAATTTGCTCCTACGTTAAGATCCGACATAACCAAATTTGAATACGTTGCTACTGAATGCGTTACCATCTTTGAACTACTGTAATGACGATACAATATACAGTCTTTATTACCCTTAAGATCTTCTGAGCCAAACAAGCTGCGAAAATCTGTTACAATATCATACTTGCCACTATTCATTAGAAACTCCGATGCTTCCTTCGAGAACTCTAAAAACTTCTGAGCTCTTGGCGTATTATTATAGTGGTATTTTTGCCATGTTCCTTCGATCAACATCAAACGACTTGCAAAACCTGCAACAATGTATTTGTTAACCGATTGTTCTCCATCATTGAGGCGAACTTTTTCCATGGCAAACTTAAGATCATCATACACAGCATCCATTACTTTATCTCTTGGAGTTCTGTCTTTATATAGCTCATCCAATTCAGTATCCAGTACAAGATGATCGTAATAGGGTACATCTCCAAATACCTGCACCATGTTTGCATACCACATAGCTCTGAAAAATTTGGCAATACCTATCCAATGGTCTCTTTGTTCTTCATTGAGTATACTGCCCATTCTCTTCTCAACACGATCAATCATCAGGTTTGATTTACGCACCCAATAAAAATTCCATGTAGGTCCTGTGTATTTTGCCTGCCAAGCCGGAAAATCGTTGTATACAGTAGATGTAGGAGGAGTAGCATTACCTAACGAAGCAGGAATAGAGGTATCAAAATTAGTTTGCTTTACCGCTGTCATTACATCATCACTAAAGGCATAGCCAGTCATAGGTGTATAATTGGTTCCCCAATTGGTATTATAACCGACAAAAAGATAAGGATAATATTCATTCATAAAGAGACGAACATTATTTTCGTTCACCCAGTACGTATCGTCATTCGCCGACGACAATTGAGGTCGGTCCAGTACATCTTCACAACTCGAAAAGAGTATAAAGACGATGGATGTAAGTAATAATATCTTTGTTTTCATTGTATTTATAGTTTAGAGTTAGAAACTTAGTTGAACCCCCACCGAAGCAGTCTTAAATGTTGGAACACCCGTTCCGGTACGACTACCGTTATAATTATTCTCATTAAACATAGAATAACCTGTAACAGCTTCCGGATCGATCGGTAAACCTCTCAATTTGTCAAAAGTCAACAAATTTTCGAATGAAACATAAAAGCGTGCTTTAGTCAAATACACTTTTCGAAGTGTAGCAGCCGGAAGTGAATATCCAAACGTAAGGTTTTTCATTCTCAGATAAGCCATATTTAACAAGTAGCGAGATTGTTGTTGCATGTTATATACATTAGCACTACCCGACAGATTAAATGCGCGAGGATAAAATGCATCGGTACGGTCTTCTTTCCAAAAATCGCCTGCAATAGCCTGAGGCATAGCACCATCATTGGAGTTAAAACCGGCAATTGCCAATGGGCCTGCTCCCCAGATATCGCGTTTACCAACTCCCTGGAAGAATACCGACATATCGAACCCTTTGAAATCGGCACCTACACGGAATCCATATTCGTAACGCGGAGTTGAATTACCAATAACAGTAAGGTCACCCATATCTCCTACAGTTCTTGTTCCATCGTTAATTGCTCCATCGCCATTAAGGTCTACATACTTCACATCACCGGGACCAAATTTAAAATTACCTCCTTCAAGCTTAGCTTGATATACAGGATCTTCACCTTTAAGTTTATAAACTGTTTTTTCAACTCCATTTACTTTCACTGTTGTAGTCACCAAGTTACCATTTGCATCAGTCTCGAAATCAGACCATTGATACAACCTATCTGTTTTATAACCATAGATATCACCATAACGTCTTCCGGTAAATTGCTTATCAATAGACCTGTCTTCTTTCGGAAGTAAATAGTCTGCATTTTTAGTAATATAAGTTGTTGCATCTGAGAATGTAGCAAGTCCGTTTATCGACAAGCCATTTGCAAATCTGTGATTAAAATCTACAGCAACTTCCCAACCTCTTGTTCTAAGATTACCATAATTGCCTTGAGGTGCTGGTGTTCCGAATGTATATGGTAAAGCATCTCCTTCAATAATCATATTATTGGTTTTACGCTGAAACCAATCTACCGAAACTCCGATTTTATCTTTCAAAAATCTGAAATCAATACCGATATTTAAGTTTTCGATATCTTGCCAGGTTATATCCGACTGAACGGCTAGAGGATTACGGAACGACTCGAATTGTGTATCTCCATTCAACCAAGTAGTTGTATAGTTAGTTAAGATAGGCACATATAAATTGTTTGGTACAGACTGATCCCCTACCGAACCCCATGAACCTCTCAATTTTGCAAAATTCATTACTGAATTTAAAGATTCCATAAAACGCTCGTTACTAATTACCCAACCTGCCGAAAAAGAAGGGAACCATCTCCATCTCAAATGTGTTGGGAATTTAGAAGAACCATCGTAACGTAAATTACCTTCAAGAAGATATTTATCTTGAAAAGCATAGTTCACACGTCCGAAATATCCTAACTGACTTTCCCAGTATTCTTCACCACTTCCTGTTACAGTACCTGTAGCTAAAGGAAACTGAGGATTATTAAAATTCAGCAAACCTGTTTTCTGAGTCCAGTTTTCAGCATATTTCTTAGTTACACGGTTCATCCCCAACATAAATTTAAATATATGTTCGGTTTCCTTGCCTAATTTCAAATTATAGGTCGAATAGGCATTAATAATACCTTCATCCGTATTTCTCGATTTACGATAGATATTATTCTGAGTATTTCCGGCTCCTCCGGGAGGGTTATATGTAATCAACGATAACTGATATGCAGCCATAGCACCGGGAGTATCACCAGAAACAGGTTGTCCTGCAGTATTTACATAGATCTGATTTCCCTGTGCATCTTTTCTCAAAACAGGAGCAGCAGTACTACCCCAAGCATCTCTTGCCGTAAAGTCAACCAATGCTTTGCTGGTTATATCTTGTTGATTGGCAAAAGTGTAATCAAATTTAAAATCCCAGTTTTTGGTAATATTAACCGTTGCTCCCAGATTTATATTGTGATATATATTTCTGATACTTGCAGTTTTTGTATTACGTATTTCAGCAGTAGGTTCTCTCAAATCTACACCATCTTCTTGAACACCAATCGGAGAAATAGAACTCCAGCGATACATATAATACCAAGGATCGGATGTTGTTGCAGCAGAACCCGGATAACGTTTCGTACGATCTGCAAAAATTGTTCCGGCTCTTACCGTCAAGTATTTATTAATATCGGTAGTAACGTTCGCAGAAGCATTATAACGCTTAAAGTCATCATGTTCTGCCGGTTTAGTCATACCATTTTGAAGCAAATAACCAAGCCCAATGTTATAGCCGGTTTTCCCACTTCTACCATTTACTGATAAATTATGTGTCTGAGCAGGCGCCCACTCTCTAATCATTACCTCATACGGATCATATATACGTACCCCCATATTAGAAGATCCTTGTCTGTACCAGTCACGACCATAAATCATCGGATCTGTTGCCTTTACTGATCCTCCATATTGAGACATCCATTCTTTCGATCTCTCATAGCTATTTCTGTCTACTTTCCAAAATACTCCGGCTGTAGTCGAGCCAATTCTTTCGGCAGCTAGCAAACTATATTCCAAGCCATCAACACCAGCCATATCTATTTTCTTAGCTACATTTTGCCAAGAAAAATTATTCGAGTAAGTCACAGATAAAGATTCGGTTTTAGCACCTCTTTTTGTAGTAATCAGTATAACACCAAATGCAGCTTTAGAACCATAGATCGATGCCGAAGCAGCATCCTTCAAAACTGAAATAGATTCTATATCATCGGGATTTATCATTTGTATACTGGGAACTTCCACATTATCAACCAAAAGTAAAGGAGCCGATGACGATCCTGTCACCAAAGATCCTACTTGTCCACGAATCTTCATGGTAGGATCAGATCCCACCTCTCCACTTGGAATAGTAACCGTAAGACCGGGTACTGCACCTTGCAGTCCACGTCCTACATCGGCAATAGGGCGGCTTCCCAATGTTTCATCTACTCTCACCGAAGAAACAGCACCTGTTAAGTTTTCTTTCTTTTGAAGACCATACCCTACAACTACAACCTCCGACATCATTTTAGAATCTTCGTCTAAAACAACATTCAAAGTCGTTTTGGTAGGAGTAATAGATTGTTGTTTATAACCAATATAAGAAAATACAACAACTGGATTAGAAGTATTAATATTCAGCGAATATTTACCATCAAGATCGGTAACAGTTCCTGATGTTGTGCCTTTAACAACAACACTTACACCTACTAATGGTTCCCCTGCTTTGTCTTTTACAACCCCTTCGACTTTTTGAATTGTTTGTTGTAACTCAAAAGGAGTGTTGGATCCTCCAAGATTAGCTAATACAGGCTGAGTACCCCATATTAAAGCGAAAAAGCAAGAAAATAGCAAAGACAGCCATTTCTTCGACAATAAATTTGTCTTTTTTCTAAATGCATTCATACACTAGTTGATTTAATTTTAATAAAATTATAATTCCTCGATAGCAACATAGAGAAGGTTTATTTAAGGTTTAACTATTTAATGGTTACATACAAAATAAAGTATTTATTAACAATAAAAACAAGTCAATATTAATATATAAAGAAGAATATAGCATTAATACAAACTGATTATTGGAAAAACAAAAAACAATAAAAATCAAAGCATATGGTTAAAAAAAGATATATATAAATATATTCTAAAACCATTATGATCAGACATAAAGATTAATACACAATATATGACACAGGCAATATAATATTAAGCATTATAATTTCTAAACTAATATAGAAATTAAGTACCTCTCAAATGTATAATAAATTTTTGTAACTAAACCTTAAAAAGTAAACAAAGAATAGTCTAGTTAACTTTTATTATATTTCATATATTTATTTTAATACAAACAAAGGAAATAACTACAAAGCATTTATGCAGAGACTATAAGTATATATTAGAATAAATTCTATTTAAGAATAAATTCGTTTAGTAGATAGCATTTATAAGCTACAGGCTCGATAGAGAACAGAGTAAAGATAAAAAAAGAATAACACACAAACCATATAAAAAACTAGCAAACAAACACATACTAAATACACATAAAAAGGATTATCGATTGTCTGCAACTAAAATAAATCAATAATGCTTTAAACAAAATTGTAGAATATTTGTTTAAAATAGTAACAACAAAAAATAATATCGTGTCACTCAAATAGCAGAATAAATAAACTTTAGCATACTCCCTACATATCATGAAACAGAAACTGACAATAATCTGCATTGCCTATATGTTATGCACAGTACAAAACTACGCCTCGGCCACCGAAGTAGAAGCCGACAGCGTAAAAACCATTACTCTAAATGAGGTCATTATAGAAAGTAATAACGACAAGAAATACAGGACTGACAAATTATCCAGCAGCTTAAGGATTCAACAGCAATTACTCGAAACCCCACAAAATATACAACTGATCAGTGCAGAAGTACTGAAAGACCAATTTTCGCTAAATGTAAACGAAAGTATAACCCGTAATGTCAGTGGAGCTTTCAGAGAAGAGCTTCATAACGGAATTTCGGCAGATATTTATATGCGGGGCGGATATATTTCGGCACAACGCAACGGCGTAGATTTACGCCCTTTGTTAAAAGGACCCATTGGCGATGATGTAGCCATAATCGAAAATATTGAGTTTATAAAAGGACCTGCCGGATTTATGAATTCGCTGGGAGATCCTGCCGGTTCGTACAATATCATCACAAAAAAACCGACAGGTATCAATAAGAAAACATTCAGTGTAATACAAGGCAGTTTCGGGCTTATAAGAGCAGAAGCCGATCTCGGGGGAAAATTAGATGACAAAGGCAAACTGTTGTACCGCTTCAATATTATGGGTATGAATAAAAAAGGATTCCTTCAATTCGATAGTAACGAGCGTATTCTGATTGCCCCTTCTCTAAAATATAAGTTTGACGAAAATACTGCACTAACGGTCGAGTATATTTATCAAAGGCTCAACTATATGATGCTTAGTGAAGCACAAATATCACCCAACGGATTTGGTTCGCTTCCGCGAAACTTCAGTATCACCGATCCCAGTTCGAGACCGTATAAAGCCAATGATCATAATGTTTTTGCGAACTTTCAGAAAAAGATAAACAAAAACTGGTCTTTTACCGGACAACTATCGGAAATTAACAGTCAATCGGCAGGAACTATATTCTGGGTTTACGGGAAAAACGAGACCAACCCAAACATCCTTGACAGATATTATGTTTATGATGGCATGAAATACAATATTTTCTCGGCACAAGCTTTCACTCAAGGTAATTTCTCTACAGGAGAAGTAAAACATTCTTTCCTTGCCGGAATCGATTTCAATCACAAACACAACAAAACACAAGATACATGGAACACTGCATCGACTATTTACCCACTGGATATAACAAATCCGGTATATGCAAATGTGATTAACAATAACGGCACAGGTGGAGATTTTGATTCCGAAAACCAGATTAACTCTCCCGAAAATCTAACCGACAGTAAGCTTTACTACACATCGTTTTATGTTATGGATGAAATTGGTTTACTACATAACAAACTTAAAATTAACGGAGGGATACGGTTAACTCAATTTGAGGCCGACTTTAATCAATACGGAGAAAAAACCGATGCTTCGGATTGGATACTCACTCCTAGAATAGGAGCTAATTATCTGATCACAAAATCATTCAGCATCTACGGATTATATGACAATTCGTTTATACCGCAAGCAGGTATCGATTATCAGAAAAATCCGCTAAAACCTATTCGAGGCAAGAGTTTCGAAGCCGGACTGAAAAAGGATTGGAACAACAAGGCACTGAATACAACGCTCTCGGTTTACCATATTACCCGCAGTCAAAACATAGTGAAAGACCCCGTTAATAATGATATTTATCAATCGGGTGAAAACGAATCGAAAGGGATAGAGTTTGACCTCAGAGGGCAAATCGCAAAAGGTCTAAATGTCATAATAAATTACGCATACACGGACTCGAAAATTACGAAAGACGACAAAAATCCGGCTTTGGTAGGCATGCCTACTCCAAACCGCATCAGGCATATACAAAACACTTGGCTCGATTATGCACTGCCATTCAAAAAAGTAAAGGGTTTTAGCCTGTCTTTGGGATACCAATACATGGCTGGCAGAGCCGAAAGATTTACATCAAGTGATCCTCAGGATCTAAAAGACTTTTTCAGACTGGATGGAGGTGTATCGTATACCAAAAGAAAATTCAGTATCAACCTTATGGTAAATAACATTTTGGATAGCCACCAGTATTCGACGGCATGGAAAAGAAATGACATGTATTATTGGGTGCAATTGCCACCGGTAAATTATCGCTGTTCGATTACCCTAAACTTATAATTGAAGGTATAGTTTATCAATATGGGAAACTACAGTTAAAAAGTAACATTAAAAACACTCTCTTTTATAGAATATTATGCGTCTACTTTATTTACTCATAGGAATGATCTTCGTAACGAGTTGCAGCAACTCTACCGACAAAAGATCCGAAAATACCAAAGAAATATCGGTTACCGATATTCAGGGAAATGAAATACATATCTCTAAACCTGCCGAACGCATAGTATGCCTGTTCGACCCATCGGTAGATGTTATATACATGCTTCAAGCACAACATAGGCTGGTAGGTATTCCGGCTGAAACTTATTTCGATAACGAATTATACGACTATTACAAGCATATCGACTCACGCATTCTAAACAAACAACTGGCAACACCGGGCAGCAACGAGCTTGCCAATTTAGAAAGCATCATACAACTAAATCCCGATTTGGTTATTGCCCAGCAATTACCTGAAAGTATTGTAAGAACGCTTCAACAAATGAATATACCTGTATATATTGCAGCGGCTGCCAGATACGATGATCTCAAAAAGGAAATGAAAGATATTTCGCTCCTTATCGGAAAAGAAGAGAGAGGCAAACAGTTAATAACCTATGCCGAGAATAAAATAAAAGAACTGGATGAACGTACTTCTTCCAAAAAAGACTCACTTCCAAAAACTGTATATTTCACATGGGCTAACGGTCGCATTTTTTCGACCACAGGACGCAACAGCATGATGAACGATTGCCTCGATTTAGCAGGCGTAGAAAATGTTTGCCCATCGGAAATAGATAAACCGAACATTAATCCCGAAACACTTATCGAATGGAATCCGGATATGATTGTTATGTGGAACGATAGCCCCGATTTATTTTATAATAAAAAGGAGTTGAATGGGATAACGGCTATACAACAAAAGCAGATTCATAACCTGATACCGATGTTTTTTTACAATCCTCATACATTCAAATCACTCTGTGCAGCAGTAGCAATTAACAATTGGGCTTACGGCTCGGAGGATAAGGATAGTAAAGAAGAAACCAAAGAAATACTGCTAGAGCTTTATGGTGAAAATACAGGAACTGAACTCATAAAATATTTATAATGATTACAGAAATAGCAAAATACTGGGACAAACAGAGTTCCATCTGGCGGGAGGAGAAACAAGAGGCTTGGACTCTTCCAGAAACACAATATTGGTTAAATCACTTCAAATCGCTTCTCCCAAAACTATCGGGAAACAAAGTATTGGAAGTCGGCACAGCATCAGGATATTTTGCCAATATATTATACTTGGCAGGATATGAAGTCACGGCCGTTGACCTCTCCCCTAATATGATTGACGAAGCTAAGTCGGTTTCCGATAATTTAGGAACTAACATTCATTACCGGATAATGGATGCACAGGATTTACAATTCCCGAAAGATAGTTTCGATTTAGTCTTTACAAGATTAATGACATGGACAACTCCCGATGTGGAAAAATTTTACACGGAAAGTTTCAGAGTATTAAAATCGGGAGGAATGCTTCTCAACTTCGACGGTGATTTCGGAGATATGCAATTCAGTCAAGAAGGGCACGAAAAATATCCTGCAGGAATCATGGAGCAAGCCAATGTGATCAAAAGCAAGTTAGATATCAGCAAGCACAGCCGTCCTCAAAGGGATATTGAACTGCTCGAAAAAGTGGGTTTCCAACAAATAACAGTTGACACAGAAGCACAAAACCGAATTTTGCGCCAGCCGGAAGTTGCTTCGTCATTATTTCAATTGACGGCTTTTAAACCCTAATATAAATTACCGTATAAATACACGATCTCTTGAATAAAAAAATTGCAAATATATTATGCTTCGGCTTACCTCTGCCCATGCTGATTATATCCTTATTTATAGGGTCGTCGGCACAAGTCAACGCGTTTGATTATCTGCCACTATTATATAAAAAAATCATGGACATCGGCTTGAACTTGGACGAAGCTGCACGTTATCAGATGATCTCAAATATACTTATCAATGTAAGGATGCCACGTATTTTGCTGACTTTTCTGGTGGGTGCTGCCCTTTCGACATCAGGTGCTGTATTACAGGGAATTTTTCGTAATCCGTTGGTCGATTCGTATATCTTAGGTATTTCGTCGGGAGCAGCTTTCGGAGCATCATTGGCAATTCTATATTCACTGGATTTAGTAAACACGTCTGCATTTATAGCAGGTTCACTGGCGGTTATTCTGACTTATCTGATTGCCGGTTCCAATAAACAAATGTCGACCATATCTATTGTCCTTTCGGGAATGATTATTTCGGGAGTCTTCATGGCTCTGCTCACTGTTGTGCAATATATCAGCAACCCCTATAAATTGCAAGCCATTGTACAATGGACTATGGGAAACCTGCATGCTGCATCGTGGATCGAGCTTAAACGGGCTTTTCTTCCGATACTGATTTCAATAGTTATTGTTTACCTGTACCGATGGCGGATTAACCTGCTGGCACTGGGCGATGATGCTGCCAAATCGGTAGGAGTAAATCCGTCTTTCGACAAACTTATTTTAATCGTATGTGCCACACTGATGACCACTACAACCGTTGCTGTAGCAGGAATCATTAGCTTTTATGGTTTGTTCCTGCCTCACATAGTCAGAATGTTATTGGGCTCCGACAATAGTAAGTCTATCCCCGGAAATATTTTTCTGGGTGGTAGTTTTCTTCTGTTGATTGACAACTTATCGCGTGCCTTATTTGTTTTTGAAGTACCCATCGGTATTTTCACCACAATTTTGGGCGGTGCTTTCTTTGTTTTTTTAATGCGAAAAAATAAATTGAATTGGAATTGACAATGAACGCTATACAAATAAAAAACCTGCATTACGCATACGGCGACAAATGCATACTAAAAGAGGTTAATGCTGTATTTCCGGAAAATAAGTTTTCGGTATTACTGGGAATCAACGGAGGTGGAAAATCAACCCTGTTTAAAATCATAGCCGGATTATTGCAAGATTACAAGGGAAGCATCAGTATTTGCGGCAGGGAAATTAACAAGCTTCGTTTCAAAGACAGAGCATCTTTGATAGGCTTTCTGCCACAATTTACCCAATCGGTATTTTCGTTTACCGTAGAAGAAATTTTACTGACAGGTCGAACTGCTTTTTCGGGTTTTGCTCCTAAAAAAGAAGACCGTGAGCTGACTCACAGAATTCTGGAGGATTTATCGATCACCCACTTAAGGCATAAACCATACACTCAGTTATCAGGAGGTGAGCAACAGATAGTAATGATAGGGCGTCTGCTAATGCAGAACCCTAAGATTTTGCTTTTAGATGAACCCACCAATCATTTGGATGTATATTATCAGCATTATCTAATGGAAAAACTGAAAGAATACTCCGAAAATAATTTCACCGTTGTCGCCATTATGCACAACCCTACTCTGGCCTTTCAGCATGCCGATCACTTTTGCTATTTACACGATGGCTGCATACATACACCAAATAATCCGGCAGAAGCAAACATTAACTTATTGGAAAAAGTATATAATATGAGCTTCATCGAATTTGTGAGGGATAATAAAAAATTTATGTTGCCTTTTGGTGAAATTGGCTAACCAACTTATTTAAAGTATTGCATTTACGACACATTATTAATTAAAACCGAAAAAGATGAAAGTAGTTCGATTTGGGGTATCCGTAGAAAAAGAAGTATTGGATTTATTAGATAACTACATAGAAGATAATAAATTTCCAAACCGTTCGCAAGCCATCCGCCATTTGATTAAGAAGGTAGAGATCGAAAGCCGAAGAAATTCTGATAAGATTGTAGGTGGCTCTATCACTTTGTCATTTGACCACCACAAAAGGGAGTTATTGGATAAAATAACAGAGATACAACATAAGTTTCATCATGTAATTTTATGTTCGCAACACATTCATCTCGATCATGATATGTGCATGGAAATAATTGCATTAAAAGGTCAGGCTTCTGCTCTAAAAGAATTAGCTGACGAACTCACCGCTGTTAAAGGTATCATTCATGGCGATTTAACCATTACCATGATTTCATAAAGCAAAAAACATCATAGTATTCAGAAATTCAATACTATGATGTTTTTTAATTATTGTATCTTCTTCAATCTACTTTAATAGTAATTTTTGCTGACGTTAATCCTTTTGCTTGAGCTTCAAATACTAACTCGCCTGCTTCTTCGCCTGCTTGAACAATAGAAGTCAATTGCCCATTGAAAAGAGGCATTTGAGGCAGATGAAACAAATCGAGACTCGTAGGGTCTCCATTTGCCGAAGCTCTGTACTTTCCATCTCCTGCTACTGAGAATTTAATTAGTCTCTGATCATTAGGACATAGATTTCCGTCTTTGTCAACTACACGAACATTTATATAAGCCAGATCTTTCCCATCTGCTGATAGTTGAGTTCTGTCGGCAATCAGTTCTATATGATGCGGTTTACCTGCTGTGCGGATTGTTTTTTCTCCCACAGCTTTTCCCTGAGCATCATAAGCTATCACTTTTACTTCACCGGGTTCGTAAACAGCATCCATCCACATTAAACGATAACGGCTTTGTAGCGAAGAATTATTCTTGGTTTGCTTGCCATAGCTTTTGCCATTGATAAATAATTCGGCAGTGGGATAATTGGTATATACAAACACGGGCGTTTTTTGTCCTTCACGTCCTTCCCAATTCCAATGAGGCAGAATATGAAGTGTATTATCATTCTTGTTCCAGATACTTCTGTACAAATAATATCTGTCCTTAGGTATGCTTGCCAAATCTATAATTCCGAACATCGAGCTATGGTTAGGCCATGCGTCTGTATCGTAAGGGGAAGGTTCTCCCAAATAATCGAATCCTGTCCATACAAATTGCCCCATAGTCCAATCGTGATCGTCTGCCAAAGCTAAATCATCATCGGGCAAATTAGACCAATCGCAATATTCGAAATCATAAGACGACGATTGATGATCATCATATACAGCATTGGCTTTTTTCTCCACAGGAAATTTGTATACTCCACGTGAACTCACGGTTGATGATGTTTCGGTGCCAAGCACCAGGTTTTGTGGCAACTTATTGTATGCTTCCTCATAACGATGTACTCTATAATTAAATCCCGGAACATCCAGCATGGCTGCAAAGCCATTATTAAGGACACAAGTTACCTGATCCATTCCACAAGTAACAGGACGGGTAGGATCTTCACGATGGCAGATATCTTGCAGAAAGGAGGCTACTTTATAACCTTCAGGGCTACATTGTGTAGGAACTTCATTTCCAATACTCCACATAACTACGCTCGCATTGTTTCGATAGTTACGAATCATGTTTACCATGTCTTTTTCTGCCCACTCATCGAAAAAGCGATGATATCCATTGGCACATTTGGCAATATCCCATTCGTCAAAAGGCTCTATCATCATCATAAAGCCCATTTCGTCACAAAGCTCAACTAATTCGGGAGCCGGCATATTATGTGCTGTGCGAATGGCATCGCAACCCATATCTTTAAGCATAGTCAATTGTCGACGAAGTGCTGCCACATTGATAGCTGCACCTAATGGTCCTAAATCGTGATGATTACATACTCCCTGAAACTTTCGTTTTTTACCATTCAGAAAGAATCCTTTATCTGCAATCAGTTTGATATCTCTGATACCGAAACGTGTTGTGTATTGATCGACCTTATTATCTTTTACATAAACGGTTGATACTGCTTTATAAAGATAAGGTGTTTCGGGCGACCAAAGATTCGGATTATTGACTATAAAATTCTGCTCGAAAGGTTTTCCATGATTGATTTTTAAAGTGTTATCCTTAGTTGCTACCACTTTGTTATCAGCATCCAATATCTCGGTTACTATTCGCACATCATTATTATCGGAGTTTTCGATTTCGGTTTTCAACTTAACCGAAGCATATTCTTCCGATACAAAAGGTGTGGTAATATAAGTACCCCAAACAGGTATATGCACCTCATCGGTAACAACAACATGTACATTTCGATACAATCCTGCTCCGGGATACCATCGTGACGATTGTGGCTTATTTTCTAAACGTACCGCTAGAATATTGTCTTTGCCATCGGCATTCAACAAGTCGGTCACATCGCAATGAAACGAATTGTATCCCAATGGCCAGAAGCATGCTTCTTTACCATTTACATACACTCTGGCTTCACTCATTGCCCCATCGAAAAGAAGCGAAACCCGTTTTTCTCCTTTTTTGAAATGATCCACATTGAATGTATTTCGATACCAGCCTATACCTACATAAGGCAGTCCGCCTGTACGACCTGTTTTTATAGTGGCTTTGGTTTCTCCATTCTGAGTGACAGCTACCTCCTGTAAATCGTGCTTACGATCGAAAGGTCCGTATATTGCCCAATCGTGAGGAACTGTAACCGATTGCCAGCTTTTATCATTGAAATTATTTTGTATGGCATCAGGATAATCTCCCTTACTGAATTTCCAGTTTTTTTCCAATAAAAACTCTTCCCTTGCTGTTTGTGCTTGCAGCACCGCAACGCAAAATAAGACTAAAAGGGATAAAGTTATTTTCTTCATAATATTGTGTTTAATGAATTTTTCAAAATATCCAGTAGGAACGTATTGCATACGCCCCTACATTTTTATCGGAATGCGTCTAATGCAATGGTTGGCTTGCCTTCGTCATCAAATGCACCGAGCGTATATGATTGCCAACCGCCATAGGCTTGAGGTTCCCAATAGAATACACCCAATCCTTTATCGTTAGGTAATGATTTGGTTTTAGCAATAAGATCCGTGAGGAATTCTTTTGAAGCCTCGGCTTCATCCCAACTCATACCTACTTCGCAAATCATAATTTCAGAACCGTATCTGCTTATCATATCTGTCATATTAGCGAGGCAACTGTTATTCATATCTTTCCAGTTTTCGGCAGTCGGATAAAGCGACATTCCAATGACATCCCATTTACCTCCGTTTGCTTTCAGTCCGTCAAATAACCATCTGAATAAACCGTTATCCTGTCCATTTTGAAGGTGTACAATTACTTTCGTATTGGGAAAAATTGCCTTCACAGCATCATATCCCGCATTTGTGAGTTCGGCATATCCTTTCATATTTATATCGGCTTTGCCACCATTCCATAACATGCCATTGCCTGTTTCGTTACCAACCTGTACCCATTCAGGAGTTATTCCGTTCGATTTAAGGGTGCTTAAAACTTCGGTTGTATGAGCTGTTACCGCTTTTTTCAAATCGTCAAAGCTCAAGTCTGCCCAATCAGCAGGCTTAATTTGTTTCGAAGGGTCTGCCCACGTATCGCTATAATGAAAATCGACCATAATACGCATGCCCAGATTTTTAGCTCTGTATGCTTTTACCAAAAGATCGTCGGTATCACACCAGCCATCCACAGGATTTACCCATACTCGAAGACGGATAGAGTTTGTACCCAAGCTTTTTAAAAGCTTTATACCTTCCATTTCGGCTCCTGCTGCATTATAGAATTTTTTACCCGATGCTTCCATTTCGGTAATCCAACTAACATCGGCTCCTTTGGCAAAAGTATCGG
Organism: Dysgonomonas sp. HDW5B; assembly: GCF_011299335.1. GTDB lineage: Bacteria > Bacteroidota > Bacteroidia > Bacteroidales > Dysgonomonadaceae > Dysgonomonas_A. The sequence goes on along the minus strand of NZ_CP049858.1, from coordinate 3,478,471 downwards.
TTGATGGGTCGGGAGTAGACGATCCGTTATTATCGTCACTGCACGAAACAAATCCGACTAGTGCACACAAACCGAATCCTACTATTATTTTGTTTATTGATAATTTCATAGCTAAATATATTAGGAGGGTGACTTTGTGTAAAACCGCCCTCCGGGGTTTTACTTTATTGTATAAGTATATTTCTCAGGATTACTCAAGTCCATAGTAATGGTATAAGTACCCGGTTCATTGATTACTATATTGGCTCCGCCGAGAGTCAATTCTCCATTCTTATTATCATCGCCGTATGCCATTGCCCAATCTCCATTTGCCAATATTTGGATACCGTACAAAGTAGTGGTAATATTACAAGTGACAGTCCAGAGTTTTTTAGCAGAATCATACGTCATCGCATTGACAGTCGGATTCCATCCGTTAAATTCGCCTGTAACATAAAAGCCTGTGATTGCTGTTTTACTCCACTTCATGGCATTGGTATTTGCTTTAATAAGGAAATAGCCTCCTTCTTCGAACCAGATATTCCATTGGTCTTTACTATCATCAAGAGCATAAAGGTCAGTCGGAGACGATCCATAGGTAATACCCGAAGTGCTACTCATTTCGGTAGTGAACTTAAAGTTATTCCATTGAGCTGCTTCCACAAAGCCTTCGTACTCACCGTTTCCGGCACGAGAACATACTTTAGTTGTATATTTGTCCCATCCACCACTCAAATCTCCCGGCATGTATAAAAATGCAATTTCCTCGTAAGGAGTAACTGTCAATTCAATTACATTACTGAATAACGATTGTGTATTGGCTGCAATAGAAGATTTTAGCCGTATAAAAATAGTAGCAGCCTTACCTGTTTCCAAACCCAGACTCAACGCCAAAGAGTTAAGCGCTTTACCTGTGTATGATTTAGAACTGGATGTTTCTACCACCTCTTTCACTTCGCTAAATGTATTTTGAGTAGAAAACTGAAGTGTAGTCGTCAATGCTGTTGCCGAAATACCATATCTTTCTGAATAGGTATTCTGCAATTGCCCTGCATCCCACATCAATGAAAAGACTAATTTCCCACTATTTTCATTCGATAATACAACATTAGTTGCAGTTGCTTTCAATTCGGCTTCCTGAAAGCCCGAAAGTACAACTCGATCTCCGTCATTCTCGCAGGACGTACCCAATAAAGTAGCCAACAATAAGAATATATATAAATTTAAAGATTTCATAATTTTCAATTTAAGCTCACAGAGCTATTTATTACTTATTAAAAATATAGTCCAAGACCTTAATAGCCGTCATTCTGTATCAGATTAGGATTTGCTGCCAAATCTGCTACAGGCAGAGGGAATAGATTGTACTTATTATCAGTAGCTTTTCCATCCCGTATTCCACCTTTCCATTGCCAGATATAAGAAGAACCTGTGAACTTCCCAAAACGTATAAGGTCGGTTCTACGTGTACATTCCCAAAACAATTCACGACCTCTTTCTGCCAGAATAAAATTAAGAGTCAGATCATCAGAGGTTATATTTCCCGAATCGTTTCCATAAGCTCTTTTTCGTATCAGGTTGATATAATCTAGAGCCTGAGCTTTACTTCCGCCTGTTCCGCCTCTTACTACAGCCTCAGCATACATCAAATATACATCTGCCAGACGAATCATCGGAAAATTCGTATCCACCAATCCTTCGGCAAAGTTCGAGCCGTTTTGTCCTGTCGATGTTTTATTGACAAACTTCACAATCGAATATCCTTGTGTTTGAATAGTCGGATCATCAATATCTAATGTCTGCCCTTCTGTAAAGAATGCACCTCGTTTATCGGTCTTGCCAGTTACATCATTAAACAAGCCCACAAATTCTTTACGGGTACGGATACTTCCCCAACCCGATTGCACTCCATAATCGGAAGCAACCATAGCTCCTACGATAGGTCCCGAAACCAGATAAGTAGTCGATCCCCATGTAGTTGTTTTTTGCCCGTCCGCTTGTATCGGATAAATAATTTCATTTGTTCTCAGATTGTTATCTGCTTTAAAGAGGTTAGCATAAGTAGGTTCCAAGCTATATCCTCCGGCAATCACTTTAGAGGCATAGATTATACACTCGGTATTTTTATCCGTACCTATATACACTTTTGCATTCAGATACAATTTTGCCAATAACCACCATGCAGCTGCACGGCTTACTCTACCAAATTCATTTTGCAGAGGTTCGGGTAATTGAGTTTCGATATCTTTCAATTCAGATTCTATATACTCAAACAGTTCCGCTCTTGTTTTACGTGGAGGAAAAAACGCTCCTACAGGATCGGCTTCTGTTACAAATGGAACATTGCCATAAAAATCCAAAGCATGATAATAAACTAATGCTCTCAGGAATCGGGCTTCGGCTCGATATTTTCGTATCTCCACTTTATCAGCTTCCGCAAATCCTGATATTCTACTTTCGGTAGCATTACGCAGAAATTCGTTACACAATGCTACTGTATAATAAATGCGGTAGTACATTGCTCCCGTCCATTCGTCAGAAGAGTTCCACGACATAAATTGCACATTATTCAGAGCATCGCCCCCACCCCATGTATAAATAGCTTCGTCGGTAGGCAATTCCTGCAAATTGAAATAAATACGCATATATCCTCTGTAGGTTTGCCCTCCGAGATCAGTATTCGCATCTCCTTTTTCTTGTCCTGCTATAGCTAGCGAAGCATATAGTTTGGCTAGTACCTGTCTGATTCCTTCGGGTGTGCTATAAACCGTTTCGGAGGTTTCCTCTATTCGGGGAATCTGATTCAGATCGTCGAGGCATGATGAGAACAAACCTAGTGCCATCACCATCATACTTATATATAATAATTTTATCTTTTTCATTTCTTCAGCTTTTGATTGATTAAGTATTAGAAAGTATTTAATGATATACTTTTAATTCATAACAGGCTCCGGTCGTTTCACTTACCAAAGTCATAAAAAGGTCTGAGACCTTAGAAATCAAGATTAACACTCAATGAGAATATTCTTGGTCGTGGATAGAACTGACTGTCAAATCCATTTAATATTTCGGGATCGACTCCTTTGTATTTTGTTATCGTAAATACATTTTGAATCAATGCTCCTACTCTCATATTCGGCCCTCTGAATACTTTACCGACATTGTACCCCAACGATATATTATCCATTTTCAGGAACGAAGCATTTTGCACGTAATAATCGGAGCGATATTGACGGGTTTGAAATCCTGTATTCAAAAAGTCTGTAGACAGGTTGTTTATAGCAGATGTTACATACTGCATTGTTTCCCATGCACCCAAACTTGCCGCCATATTGTTGTACACATAGTTACCGATACTGGCTCTAAGCACAAATCCTAAAGACCATTTTTGATATCTGAACTGAGAGTTGAATCCCAATAAATAATCGGGCATAGGCGAATGATAGCGATACAAGTCTTTTTCGTTGATCACTCCATCGCCATTCAAATCGGCGAACATGCCTTCCAAAGGTTTTCCACTCTCATCGTATATTTGTTTATATACATAAAACATATTAGGAGCATATCCTTCGGTAAGAATTTGCAAACCTTGTCCTCCCACTGTAGGACCGGTATATGAACCGGGTGAATTTGCGTCTTTTACCAACGTAAGATTGGTAATTTTTACTTTCTGATAAGTTGCATTAAATCCGAAAGACCATGTCATGTCTTTGTTATCAACAGGGATAAAGTTCAAGGCAAATTCCAATCCGTTACTCTCTACATTACCCACATTGGTAGTTGCAGTTTCAGAAAAATTTGTACCTGCCGGAACAGCTACTGTTGCCAATAAGTCTTTCGTTTTACGATTGTAATAATCGAAAGTACCATTGATGCGATTATTGAGGAATCCGAAATCGAAACCTGCATTATAAGAGCTTGTGGTCTCCCATTTCAGATCGGAAATATAAGTGGTTGGACGGAACAAGTGATAAAAATTATTTCCAAACTGATATTGGGCATAATCGTTACTCAATGTATAAATAGGTAGGTAAGAATAGTTTCCGATACCATCCTGTTGTCCTGTTACACCATAGCTTAAACGTACTTTCAAGTCGCTGACTACGGGATTATCCACAAGGAAAGGCTCTTGCGATGCTCTCCATGCTACGGCTGCCGAAGGGAATACCCCCCATCTGTTATCGGGATTGAAGCGTGACGATCCGTCACGGCGGATAGTTCCTGTAAATAAATATTTCGAATCGTATGAATAATTAACCCTTCCGTAGAAAGAGATTAACACGTGTGTCTGGTCTTGTGCGGCAGATGTACTTACCACTTCGCCTGCCACATTGGTATCGAAGAACTGAGGACTTTTTGCTCTCCAATATTGATAATCGTATCCACCCGTTACATCCAATGTACTTTTTATACTTTTCAGGTTTTTGTTGTAATTTAAATAACCCGTAAATAATTTATTTATTTTTTCTTGTGAATATTCATTATCTGTACCTCCTACCTTATAGGCGTAAGCCGCTTCCGCAGGAATATAGTTAGTTCCCTCTCCTTTGGCATAATCGTAACCTAAAGTAAGATGGGCTTTCAGTTCGGGTAGAAAGTGAAGTTTATAATCCACATCCATATTTCCGATAGTTCGTTTTACTGTACTGAAATGTTCTTCCTGTAACAATAATCCTACGGGATTCAGCAAAGCTCCTGTTGCCGGAACTCCTGTATTATCTAAACTTTCGTAAAAACCTCCGAAAGTATCATTCCCTGAATAAACGGGTTGAGTAGGATTAAATGCTGCCGCATTCCAGATCGCAGTAGTATTGGCAAAGCTATTTTTATTGATCGACCCTTTTACATTGAAATTAAATTTCAGATGGTCTTCAAAAAATGAAGGACTCACCACCGCACTTCCTGTATAACGTTTCGTATTATCGGTTCTCAAAATACCATCCTGATCATAAAAACCTACCGAAAATCGGAATGGAACTGTTTTTGAGAAACCTCCTGCTACGCTCAGATTATTATCTGTTCCGAAAGCTGTTTTATAAATCTCATCATTCCAATTGGTTGAATAATCTCCCAATAAACTTTTTTGTTGAGTATTTCCTCGTTCAGTTATCAAATCTCTGAATTGTTGAGGCGAAAGAGTTTCTGCAACTCTTGTTTTATTCTGCAACGAAAGAGTTGAGCTGAAACTAACATTCAACTTATTGGATGATCCTTTTTTAGTAGTTATGATGATAACCCCATTAGATGCTCTCGATCCATAGATAGCTGTAGATGAAGCATCTTTAAGTACGCTCATACTTTCGATGTCATTGGGGTTAATCAAACTCAGGAAGTTGCTGCTGTTACCGCTGATACCTCCACTTTCCAAGGGCACTCCATCCAATACAATCAAAGGATCGTTGCTGGCATTAAGCGACGCACCTCCACGAACACGGATGGTGCTTCCTGCTGAAGGCGAACCACTGTTAGACATAATCTGAACACCAGCTACTTTTCCGTTTATCAATTGCTCGGGTGAATTTATCAAACCGGGGTTGAAATCTTTAGTTCCTACACTGGTAACTGTACCTGTAAGGTCTTTTTTGAGCTGTGTACCATACCCCACCACCACAAATTCTGCGATCTGTTGAGATTTGGGTTGTAACTGAATATTTATAACATTTTTGCCGTTTGTTGCTACCGTTTGTGCATCATAGCTCAAAAAAGTAAATTCCAGTTCGGTCTTTCCCTCAGGTAAGGTTATCGAATATTTTCCGTCTATATCCGTAACCGTTCCCAATGTTGTACCCACCACTTTTACCACAACCCCAATCATAGGTTCTTTGGCTTCGTCAATCACCGTGCCGGTTATCGTTTTACTCGCCTGCAAGCTTTCTTGTTCTATGGGGCGAGGTGTCGCATTTACAACCAATGGCGCTAAAATCAATAGTGCTATTATGGAGTGTAAATGAACAAGTTTCTTCAAATTAATACATCTTTTCATGGTTTAAATATGTTTTAAGATAAGGTTTTGTTCTTATAGGGATAATATCCCCACATTTTTAATCACAGCTATCTTTGGTCATTATGCTTTCCAAAGTGGTAAAAGGGTATGCGAGCTCATTCTATCCATACGCTTCCCAATTCTATATTTGCTTTTTCGGTTATATTATTTGTTGACATTTGCAACATTTCGATGTCTCCAATTTTGAATGGTATTTGAGTATCAGGAATAAAAGTCTGTTCCAAAAAGGTCGGATAAGGAGATGGCAGCAATGTTGTTTCGTCTTGTACCAAGTCGGATAGTTTAACCCTTATTACACCTTTATTGTTCAGAGAAGCTTTCGATGTATAAGTAAATCCGTTAATAGTTACAAAACCGATTTTCAGGTTGTCTATACCCTCTGCATTTTTAATATCGACACATACATATTTGGCTTGTTGTAAACGCTCTCTTCTGGTTGAAACGTAATCTCTTATATATTTTCTCCAAAAGAAACGTGCGTCTGGGTCTTTTATTTTGAAGTTAAAGTTCAGCGAATTACTTTCAGTTAAATTACTTATATTTAATTTTCGGGTTACATAAGAGGTTTCGGGTACACCATAAGCTTCAATACCACTATACTCATCTGTGATCTTTACCAATTCAATTGGACTGGTAGGTGACACTACCCTGCTTTCGTAATATTTAGACTGATAGAAATTCCAATCAAGAGGGTTTCCTTCTATACCCGCAGGAAATGTATAATTCTTACTGCCCTCGCATACTATAATATTGTATCTGAATACTCCTTCCCCAATCATCGCCGCAGGAATGGTTGCTTGATAAGTATATCCATGCGTACGATTCATTTTTATATAGGGATTCTTGTCCGACCAAAACGATACTTTATCAGTATAAATAATCACCGAATCGGGAAATGCAGGTCCTACAATATTGGCTTCTATCTGAAAAGATTTATCAGCTTCTATTACTTTGTCAGGATGATGAACTACTGAGAAATTTTTAGCACGGGCTTCGGGTGCAACATATTCTCCTAAGGTAATATTGTTCCACTTAGTATTGGCAGACCATTGGTTTTTAGGTGTATAATTTGCTTGAGTGAGCAAATACACTCCCGGTTTTATAGCAATGCTTGTTCCGTTGGATGCTTTATTGAAAGTGTTTCCTTTATTAATAGCCGCTACTTTAAAGTTTTCGCCCAATTGAGGTAATTTAATATCCATATTCCATTCATTCCAAGCAATGGTTACTACCTCTTTATCCAAAGACGGTTTTTCGAAAGGGTCTTGTATCTGAACTGCATCGGGCATTACTTCCAATCTCCATACTCCATCTTCTAATTGGTCAATAAAGTAAGCTCCTGTTCCTTCGTAAGTAACAATAGGAGAACTTCCACATCCGGCAATCGACTTCAATTGTTCGGGAGCAATCGGTTTAGCTATCGTATTATTAGAATAGAAAAATCTATCACCACTGTTCAATACACTCAAATCCTGTAAATAACTTACTTGAAATTTATCGAAAATAGTGTCTTGTGGATATGTATTGAATTTTTGATTTCTGGGAATTGAATAAGCTATTTCGGCAGCTATTTTCATGCTGATCGCCTTATTGGGTGTATATGCCAAGTTCAGAAAGTGAGTCTGATATTCGGTATTAGCCCAAGCCATATCCATAGGATCATAAGCAAATTGAGTAATCCACTGAAACCCTTTACTTCTGAATGTACGAGCCATGGCAGGGTACATATACGAATAGGTTATATCAGCAGGATCGAACTCATATACGGCTTTTGCCTTCTTATCGAAGTTCTTCAAATTCGAAAAAGGGATATCATATTGATCTACATAAGGCAGGAAGTTTCCTTTACGTGTGTGCCCCGCAACCAATCCGATAGGATACCACTGATAGGTAGTGCCTTGTATATCGGTTTTGTAATAGGCTTCTGTGTGTAACATATTGTGACTCACATTATAAAAGACGGGCTTCTTATTTCCTGTTTTTTTGAGTGCTGCCAACATCTTGTTTATATATTCTTCGGTTTGGGCAGGAGTTCCCGAATGGCAAGGCTCATTATTAATCTCAAACCCTATTATAAACGGATCGTCTTTATACGATTGTTTGGTATATGGGTTTAAGTGTTTTACCAATTGCCCGATATAATTCTCCTGAGCTGCAATAGCTTCGGGATTGTTATGTATCTGGCATTTATCATAGAGATAGGTAAATGCTCCTGTATTCTGATTTCGTTCGGGATAACCATTGCCAAAATTGGTCATGGTAGTAATCAATATGCGAATGTTTCGTTCTTTCAGTTTTGAAATCAGATAGTCGAGCAAGTTCAGGTGGTCATTTTCTAATAACTGCCCTTTAGCATCCGAAATTTCAACGTCCCACACATGTATACGATACGCATTAAATCCTAATCGCGATAGATGATACACATCTCTGTCTATAGCTTCTTTACGATCTTTACCCAAATAACCCATCGCCCTGTAAGCATGGGCAAAAGGTAACGTATAATTCACACCATAAAAAGATGCTTCTGCACGAGAGTCCGACCATCGCATGACTCCGTGTTTATCTATATAAATAGTTGCAATTTTATCCTCCTTCTGAGCAAATGTCGGATATGAGAATAGCACGCATATTAAGGTTATAAAAAAAACTTTCATGGTATATTTCGTATTAACGGTTTTAGATCAGGCTCGAATAATAGCAAATATAGGCTCTTACAACCATTAAAGACCGTCACAAATTGGACATAAAAGGATATAAAAAGGACATGGGAAAGATTTAACCTATCGATAATCAGCAACTATACTCTCTTACTACGCACAATCAAAGATTGCTTGTATTCCTTTTGTCCTAAGTCACAAAAGGAATCAAAAAGACTTTGTGCTGCGTGGCTCGCCTGTCTGATTTAAGCTTACAGGCTAAACTAAACCTACTGCCTTACGGCACGTTTAGTTTTACGCCTGCTTCGCTTTTCAGCCAATGGCTGTGCCACTAATGCACTTGGGCTAACGCACGTAAAGGCTCGTACCTTAGCAGGTCGGGCAAAAGGCACAGTCTTAATCTTTTGTTTCGTTTTGCATCAAGGCAAAATGAAAAACAAAGTATTGACTAAATATCAGCTAAATATTCACGGGGAGTTTTTCCAAATTCGGCTTGAAAGCATTTCGAAAAATACGAATGATTGGAGAATCCGACCATATACATCACTTCTGCTATGGTAAATTTCTTTTGAGCCAACAACATGGCAGCCTTCTTAATACGGATAGAACGTATATATTCAACAGGTGACATACCTGTCAATTGTTTTATTTTGCGATATACCTGCTTGGAACTGATACCCAAAATTGTACATAAAAGATTTACATTGAGATCTGAATCATCTATGCGGTCTTCTATTATTTGGGTAACTTCGGATAAGAATTTTTCGTCCAGCGATGTAACCTCTGTAATTTTAGGAATGGTGATATTTTCGATTCTCAGTTTATCTTCTATTTGCTGTTTACTTTTTAACAATTGCTCTATTCTCGATAATAATATTTGAGGATCGAACGGCTTAGCGATAAAAGCATCTACATTAATATTTATGCTTTCCAATTCCGTTGTTTTATCGTCTTTAGCCGTCAGCAAGATAATAGGAATAGTAGAGGTTGGGATATGCTTACGTATTCGACGGCTCATTTCCAATCCATCCATAATGGGCATCATTACATCTGCAATAATCAAGTCAGGATGTAGATTTAGGCTCATTTCCATACCCATTTTTCCATTGTGAGCTATTTCAATTCTATATTTAGTAGTAAGTACCTGACTTATGAAATCGGCTATTTCGGCATTATCATCTACAATCAAAATCAAAGGTCTATTTGATTCATCGTTCTCACCCTCTTCAATCGAGAATTGATTTTCAGTTGCAGCCTCATTTTTCAGAGGAAGTGATATAGTAATTGTAGTTCCCTTATTTTCTTCTGACTCTACGGTTATTTTTCCACCATGCTGCTCGGTATATGTTTTCACCAGATACAATCCGATGCCTGTACCCTCTTTATCTTTTGCCGTTTTAGACGATTGATAAAAGCGTTTAAACACATACGGTATTTCTTGTTGTGGAATACCAATTCCAGTATCACTTACCGATATTTCGAGTATATTTTCATCGTCCTTACAAACCAACGAAAATACAACACTGCCATTGTCAGAGGTATATTTGCAGGCATTCGAAAGTAAATTATTCAGTACCGATTCTATTTTCAGTACATCAATCTGTATATATATTTTCTCCTTATTGGTATGGAATGAGAACTTTATATTTTTCGCCTTATACCCTTCTTCATAAATAGAAAAAAGACTCTTTGCAAACTCAACAAATTCGACCTTCGAAAATATCAGATTAGAATTTGTATTACTATCCGTTCTGTTAAAATCGAGTACCTGTCTGATTAGCGAATTTAATTTCAGAGCATTGCGTTGCACACCTTCTAATTGCTTTTTCTTCTGCGAATCTTTTATATCGAGTAATAATTGGCTGACGGGTGCTATTATCAGACTCAATGGTGTTTTAAACTCATGAGACACATTGGTAAAGAAATCTATTTTAAGATTAGATAGTTCAAGCGTCTTCTCTTTTTCGATCCTTTCTATTCTCAGATTATTCCTTACCCTGAAAAAGTTTATCACCCACAGTATCAACGCCACAAAAAGTAGCACATAAAAACTTTTCGCCCAAAATGTATAATACCAGGGCGGGGTAATATGGATAGTGAAAGAATATTCAACATCTGATGGCTTACCCGATACATCCAGTTTAGTTATTATCAGATGATATTTACCATATTCTAAGTTAGAATACGATATTCTGTTTGTATTATGGCTCAATATATTCCAGTCCTTATCTACTCCTTCGAGTTTATAAACAAACTTATTTTCTTCTTCCTCCGAATAGATTAAATCAGAAAATTCAAAAGTCAGATTATTCTGCTTGTAATTTAGCTCTATTCCTTTCATGTGCCTTATACTATTACCCTCAATTGCATATAGCTTATCATTTACATATAAAGCCGTTAGTATAATTGGCGAATAAGAATTATCGCCTTTCAACATATAGGGAGAAAGTATTGCAAGTTCATCTACCCCACCGAGATAAATCTTATTATTCTGAGTATCAAAGAATCCACTAGTGAATGACTTACCCGTTGCATTAAGCCTTTGTACATTATAGGTATATTTATCAACTACCCAAATACCATCGGTAGTAGACAGCCATATATGCGAACCTTCCTCAATCATACAGAGAATTTCGCTATCGCCAAAAGCATCGAACCGAATAGATTCCAAAGTATCGTCCTCAGGATTTATGCGTACCAATCCACCTCTGAATCCTGCCCAGATAAAGCCTTCCTTATCACAGATAATGTAATTTGGGTTTTTATTTTTCGTACTGTATTCAATAGGTATTTTAGTTATCTTTTTTGTCTTGATATCAATTTTATCAATACCATTGTTGTATAGTAATACCCACGTGTTGCCCCGATGATCGGGTATTATTTGATTTATAAAGTTTCCCGAAAGCCCATCAGTTGTCGAAAAATTATATTCGGCAATATATGTACCCGATGATTTCAGAAGCTTTTGCTTATCCACCACAAATACTCCCCCCAAGCAAGTAGCAATCCACAAACGGTTATTATTATCCTCGAACATATGGTATGCCCAATTCGAATTGTAGGTATGCGTACTGTCTATAATATTGTAATGCACAAACTGCTTTGTATTATAGTCATATCTATTGATACTGCCATCGGTAGCTATCCAAAGATTGTGGTCTTTATCCTCATAAATTTGCCTGATTCGGTTGTGCGATATCGGATATTTATTATCTCCCATCCGATACCAAATCGCATTTTGAGGATCATCGGTTAAAGAAGAAGTTCGGATCAACCCATTCGTTCCTCCCAACCAAAAGTTGTTTTGAGAGTCTTTATAAATGGCATAAAACCGATTACCATCGCCCACTCCCGTTATTTGAGAAATGGGTATCGGCTGAAATATTTTATTGAATCTTGCCAATGATACACCATAATCCGTTCCCAACCAGATATTATTCTCTTTATCAATAAATATACCCCAGATAATATTATTTATAAGTGATTTTTCGTTTCGAGAATCATGAACAATATGCTGAACTTCTTTCGTTTGCTGATCGTATATGTATAAACCATTGTCGGTTCCAATCAAAAGTTGATTACTGGAATCTATCGCCAATGATTTTATAGAATTGTTATGAAAAAAACTTATCTCTTCCGCAGATTTCGTTTTAGGATCGTATCTGAACAGAGCACCTTCGGTTCCAATCCAGATACAATCATGTGCAACATCTTCGTATAGAGAATTGACAAACAGATTGCTTCTTCTTAAATCAGTAGGCAAGTTTATTTTCTGAAACTTATCGGAGCGTGGTATATACTGACAAAATCCATCATATGTACCCACATAAAGGGTGTTGTTTTTTGTTTTTATGATAGAGTAAATCGTCTTATGAGGCAAGCCGCTATCTTTCTTATCACTCACATTTTCGAGCTTCCTATCCTTTAAATCGTAACGGAATAGCCCATTGAGCGAACCTATCCATAATACATTATCAAACATGGCTAATGCTCTGACATCTGATGGAAATTGAATTTCGGGTACTTCTTCGTATTGGTCTGTCTTGTAATTGTAGAAAAGAACACCATTGTCTGTCCCCAAACATAAACGATTGTCATCTAAAGGAATAATGCAGTATATTAATGTATTTGATTTTTCGTTAGTAGTAAAATGGGCTTGAGAAGAATACCCATCGTAACTAAACAGCCCTTTATTAGAACCAATCCAGATTAACCCTTGCGAATCCTGTGCAAAACAATTGATAACAGATGTCTCAGCACCTAAGCTTATATTCTTAAAAGCCTGATAATTTATTTTTTGCCCCCAAAGAGATATGCAGGTAAAAATAAAAAAGAAGAGACTAAACAAAAATTTTCTGTACATCAAGTATGAAAAATAAGGATTTCTACAAATGTAAGTTTTTTTGATTAAGTTCAAATAAAACAGATGAGAAGATGAAACCTTTTAGGGTACAGAAATCCTGTAGAAGAATAATAGCCTTTTAATCCTCCATTTTTATAGTTTTGACTTTTGAAGTATTTCTTTGACAGCGATTTCGAGATTGTTTGACGAAATAATTTTTGCAATATCAATATAAGACAAATACCATCGGGCAAATCGATCTATCGAAAAGATCATAAAATGTAGTTCGACCTTATCCTCGTTATCCTTTTCGGCAATCAATCCCTGATAATATTTACTATCATCAATAAAAGGCAAATCGTTCTTACTAACTTCAAGAATCACTTCCTCCAAATGATCTTTGTCTTTCAACGATTTTAATAATGAATTTAAAGGAGGATGCTCCCGTTCAAAATCTTCATCTGTATTAATAATCTCCTGAATCCTGTTTACCCGAAACGTCCGATAATCTTTCGTGGTATTACAAAACGCAACAAGATACCAATGAGACATTGAGAAAAATATACCAATTGGATCTACCTTTCGAATACTTACCTCCTGCCTATTATATGAGAAATAAGAGATCTGAACCTTTTTTCGCTTAGATATTTCACTCATTAAGAGTTGCAGGATATTCTGTGAGTCTGAAGGATTTTTAAATTGGAGATCAAGAGAAGATACATTATCAGTGAAATTATCCATAGTTTCTATCTCTGCCAATCGCATAACCGATTTAATCTTTTCTATCCCCGATTTATACCCTTCCTTAAAACCGGCATCCGAAAATCGGTCTACCAGTTTCTCTGCTGCCAAAAAGGCAAATGCTTCTTTTTCAGTAAACATAAGCGGTGGTAATTTAAAACCTTCGACTAAAGAAAAACCTATACGTGAATCTCCCGCAATTGGGATACCTGCTTCATCCAACGCTTTCATATCCCGATAGACTGTTCGGGGAGTGATGCCAAAACGATTGGTAATTTGCTTCATATTCACTGATGACGATGATTGAAGCATAATCAAAATAGCAGACAGGCGGTCGATTCTATTCATATTCTATCTTTGAGTATAATATGCAAAAATAGAATATATTGGAAGAATAACGATTCATTTTCGTCCAATATATTCTTTACTGTCAATCAAATGTAATCTTATGCCGAATAGTCGTCGTCAGTCATCATAATAAGCCATCGGATACCAAACTTATCTACGACCTCGCCAATAGCTTCCGAGAAAAATGTCTTTTCTAGAGATGTGATAACCTCTCCGCCTTGAGATAAAAGATCAAAAGTACGGTGTAATTCCTTCAAATCGGTAAATACCAACACCTGCTTAGCATTATTTCCGCCATTGACTGTTTGTCCATTATCAGCATCCTGCCCACCAATTTCGAAATACTCTGTTTTTAGAACCATATGAGAGATTTGTTCCCCCTCCTGTTCGTTCACCTGAATGCTTTTATCCTCTGCTTTTCTGAATAGAAAAACAATATCGCCATTAAAAGCATCTTTGTACAGGTTAAATGCTGCTTCGCATGTTCCCTGAAAAACCAGTTGTAATTTAAGTTTCATAATCATTTATTTTTGTTGTACACATTATCTTATCGAGAGCAAAAATAAATGGGAATAGAGACAACCCTATGTCGCAGTTTTTAAAATAATTCTACGAATTTCTTTATATTTAAGGTTTCAAACTTTGTATTGCTTTTGAACTGTTATAATCATAAATTGTTGCAATAAACAATTTTATACTATACATATATACAATAACCAAAATAGCAGACCGAATATGATAGAATATCGCAAAGCGACACCCGATGATGCCTCTTTACTGGCACAAACAAGGGTACAATTTCTGAATGAAGTAAATAATAATAGTACTGGTGATGATAATGAAGAATTATTTATCAATAATAAGATATACTTCGAAAAGGCTTTTCAGGACAAGAGTTTTGTAGCATGGATAGCTTTTGATAATAATGAAATTGCAGCAACAAGTGGCTTAACTCTGTTTTCATTACCACCTAACAGAAGCTGCCCCGATGGTAAGGTGGCTTATATAAGTAACATGTATACATTACCCAACTACCGGGGAAAGAGAATTGCTTCGCACATTTTTTCTTTGATTATGAGTGAAGCTAAAAGTTTGGGTTATACTAAAGTCATATTACATGCAACTGATTTAGGCAAACCGATCTACAGTAAATTTGGCTTTATAGATTCTAAAGATGAAATGATATATTATTTTAAAAACTGATTTGTATAATTACTTTCATCCTATTTAGAACAATGTTTTCTGATTTGTTCTTAAAAGCTTCATCTCTTTATCTGTGATAATATCATTTTCATGAGGGTATCCTAAAAGCTTAGGCGATTTTTTGTCATGCAATCTCATGTTTTGGTATAATTTATCGCTATTGGTAGTTGCATAACAATAAATACAGCCATGAGGACAACTATCATAAGTGCCAATGTCTATACTTTCAATGCAATTACACATGAGCCGTTGATTTTTATCCTTCTTTGAAACAAGCGGGCAACCTATAATTTGCTCTATCATTTCTTTATCGATGCAAGCTCCATGTAAAATATCAAACTCGCTTAAATCAATATCTTCAGCACAAGTTTCAAGTTTGAGATGAGTTCCCGATACTGTTTGAGATAAAGATTTCATTATTTGCCTGATCTCATACTCGGACATCGGGCTTATATGAAATTTATTGAAGATGTTTTTTATGTGGGAATAATGGTCTATAAAGCTGATTATACATTTACCTGTGTAATCTTTTAACTGCGAAGCCATTTGAAAGAATGCTTCCTGATGAAATTCAATAGAGTGTTTCTCATTAATGAAAATAGGATCGTATCTCCAAACAATTTTATCAGGTCCTATTTTATCCGACAATTGCTTGAATATTTCTATACGCTTGGCAACCGGAGGCAATTTTGCTTCAATATCATTTTCATAAGGCGTTAGTGTAAATTGAAAATAGTATTTGTACTCTTTCAATTCGTCAAGCCTAGCAATCATCGGATATGGATTCTTCGACCAGAAGATCAAACAATCTATCACATGGGGCTTCAACAGTACTTTACTGAATCTATTGGGATTACGGGGATTTTGTACAAGCACATACCCCTCAGCCAAACGATTAAAGAACCAATCGGAATATAAAGCAGGAATATCTGTACGTCTACTTACACTTACAATCATATCTCATCCTTATATTCTATTTGCCTATTAAATACTTTTTGTAGAAACACATTCAGTTTCCTGATACATCTCTTTGAGTATTTTTATTTCTTTTGCATGACCATCCAATTCATTCGGTGTTTCGAGATAGAAAGGCAAATGAGTCAGTTTAGGGTGATTAATTATACGCTTCATGGTTTCGAGTCCTATCGATCCTTCTCCAATGGTAGCATGTCTGTCTTTTCCACTTCCCATAGGATTCATACTGTCATTCAAATGTATGGCATATAATCTCTCCAATCCTATTACTTTATCGAAATGAGCAAGTACCCCATCCAGATCATTTACAATGTCGTAACCGGCATCATATATATGACAGGTATCAAGGCAAACTCCCATTTTATCCTGTAAATGAATACCATCTAATATCAGTCTCAACTCCTCAAAAGTTCTACCCACTTCGCTGCCTTTACCTGCCATGGTTTCGAGCAATACGATAGTAGTTTGGTCGGGAGTAATAATACTGTTCAAAGCTTCTATAATCTGACCAATGGCTATATCTATAGGTTGTGAAGTATAACTACCGGGATGAAAGTTATACAATTTGCAAGGCAGTTGTTCCATTCTTAGTAAATCATCGGTCATCATTTCACGCCCAAACTGCCTTGTACGCGGTTCGGCAGAGCACAAGTTCAATGTATATGGTGCATGTGCCAATATGGGGGCAAAGTTATTTGCTTCCATTAATTGAGCTAAAGCTTGGGCATCTTTCGGGTCTATTGCTTTTGCACTGCCTCCCCGTGGATTACGAGTGAAAAACTGAAAAGTATTTGCTCCAATACTTAGCGCATCCTTACCCATGGCTTCAAAGCCTTTCGATATTGACAAATGACATCCTATATTCAACATTTTGTATTCTTATTTATTTGTTATAAGGTCAAAGACCTTTTTATTAAGTCATTAAGCATATAAAGACTATCCTTTTATGCACCTTCCGGCATATAAAGATAGTCCATATATTATTTACTTTGATGTCAATTAACAACAATTATCAATAGACAAAACTTAAGATAGTAGATTTATAATAGATGATTCTATTTACGATGTTCTACCCAAACCAGTTGAGAAACATCATACCCTAAACTTTCAGCCTTCTTGAGATAGGCTTGTTTTACTTTTTCGGGCATGGTTGGTTTTCGGGAAAGTATCCATAAATATTTAAGGCTTTTGCCTGCTACCAAAGCATATTTATAATCGGAATCAATAGCAATTACATTATAGCCTGCATAGAACGGACCGAAAAACGAAACTTTGAGTTTTGCTTCATCCGGCGAACCTACAAATTTAGCTTTGCCAATTGCTTCTTGTTCTTTATTTTTTACGTAATTGTATCCTCTGTTGACGACTTTAATACTTCCGTCTTCATTTACAGAATATTCAGCGGTTGTATTATTCATATTCTTCTCATAGCGAAAATCCAAACGTGCTATTTCATACCATTTACCCAGGTATTTTTCTTTATCGAATGGTTTTACAGCCACAACACCTTTGGGGATTGTTTTGCACGAACTGAGTGCAAAAGCCAAAGTTGCTCCCACAGCTAATACCGAACAGCCAATTAATAAATCTCTATTTTTCATAATCCGAACTATTTTAAGTAAACGAAAATATTTAATGATATATTTTAAAAATACAACTATTTATTGCTGCTTCAATAGCCAAAGTAATAAATAGTTCTAAGAACTTAATTTCTCTATTGATAAATAATCTATTTTATATAGAAGAAGGCAGATATCTCTGCCTTCCGTATTACTAATTATATTTGCCGAGATTATATTTTAGAACTCGCTTTTTATATTGAACTTATCAGACGTTCTTCTTTCGGAACAGCGATATAATCCAAAGTAGAACAACGGCTCCTACTACCGACATGATTAGTGTTCCGATGATGCCGCCCGTGGTAATACCCAATAAGCCGTAAAGCCATCCACCCAAAACACTACCGATCAAACCGATTATTAAATTAATAAAGAAGCCGAAACCATTGCCTTTCATTAACCAACCGGCAATAGCTCCTGCCGAAACTCCTATAATTATTGACCAAATAATTCCATAACCTTCCATAATATACTTGTTTTAATTAATATTGATTTAGACATTAATCTTTGTGATAAATAAATCAACTACAATTAAAACAATATAAAACAAAGTTTTGTTCGATATCATCTATTGAACTCAATTGGCAAAACATGACACATATTGTTTCTTGGAAAGCCCATCAGCAAATAATTCCTTTAATTTTCCGACAAAAAAACAGGCTTGTATGGAGATACAAGCCTGTTCTATATATACTATTCTTAATACTGTTACTTATTCCATACTCTTGGAGCAGGAACAGGTTTAAGAGGCTCTCTGTTTTTAAGCTCTTTTGTCACCTCTTCAATTGCTCTATCAAGTTGTTGGTCTTCGCCCGCCCATTCTTTAACAGGATCGTTGTCTATCAAAATATCTGGATCGACACCATGATTTTCGATAATCCATTGCCCTGTTTTGGCATCGTAACTTGTAAAGAATGGTACTCGTATATCCGTACCATCAATAAATGGTAAAGAACCCGATATACCAACTATACCGCCCCAAGTACGTGTACCGATAAGTTTACCTAAGCCCAGGGCACGGAATCCCCAAGGAAAAAGGTCTCCATCGGAAGCCGAATATTTATTGATCAAACATACCTTAGGTCCTACCTGAACTGCATCGGGCACAGTACCTACACGAGTCGAGCCACGACGCATAGTCAAACGGTAAGGCTCACGAGCCAAACGTTCCAAAATCATGGGCGATACATTACCTCCTCCGTTTGCTCTATCATCAATAATCAAACCTTCTTTATCTAATTGAGGATAAAAATAACGTGCAAACTCATTTAATCCTTCCACTCCCATATCGGGAATATAGATATAACCGATCTTACCGTTCGAAGCTTTTTCTACTTTCTTAAGGTTGTTTTGAACCCATTCGTAATGATATAGCGAATATTCCTCCGCTAATGGACTGATAACTATTTTACGTGCACCGGCCAATTGAGCTTTACTATTCAATGAAATCTCGGTAGGTACACCTGCTTTTCCGACTAGTAACGAATACATATCGTTCACGCTGTTAGTAGGAATACCATCAATGGCAACTATAAAGTCTCCTGTTTTGGCATCTATACCTGCATCTGTTAGTGGTGACCGCAGATTTTTGCTCCATGATGCTCCTTGCAGAATCTTTTCTATTCGGAAAAAACCGCTGTTATCTCTCGATATTTCAGCACCTAATAAGCCTGTATTGATACGTTCGGGACGGTCTACCTCTCCGGGGTTAACATACGCATGTCCGCAGTTCAACTCCCCAATCATTTCACCTATTACATAGTTCAGATCGAGACGGTTCTTTACATAAGGTAAAAGAACGGCATACTTTTCTTTGATTGCTTTCCAATCTACCCCATGCATATTTTCCACATAAAATCCGTCACGATACACACGCCATGCTTCATTAAATATCTGATTCCATTCTTGTGGATAATCTGTCGTAATTTTCATATTCGAAAGATTAACAGGTTCTTTCAAATCGGTTTTCCCCGTTGGAATAGCAGTTATAAATACCTGCTTGTTCTTTAAGAATAATGCTTTTTTATCGTGATTTTCGATATATATAGAAGCACCCTCGGCAATAGTTTCTTCTTTTTGAGTCTTCAGGTCAAATACGGATGCCGATCCGCCTTTGTTATAGTATACTTTAGCACCATCCGAATAAAATCCCCAATAATTTGAAGGCTCGAGAGGTAGTTTGATAATGCGGTCTGTTATTCCGTCAAAGTCTATTTTTACAAAATTTGTAGAATCTTTCTTTTCGGCTCCTGCTTTTTTAGAACCTGTAGTATTATCTGATTTTGATGTGTTACTATCTACTTTAACTTCCGCATCTTTCTCTAAGAAAGGCGAAGGGGTTGTTTTCGATAGAAGAGCCATATAAACACCATTTGTATTTGGATATACATGATTCCATTCTTTAGATCCATAGATCGGATTAAAGTCACGTGCGGAAGCAAATATCAGATATTTACCGTCTTTACTGAAAACAGGACTGTATGATTCATACCATTTATCGGTAACAGCAGTTTCTTTCTTCTCGGCAATGTTGAATACATATATTACATCAAACTCATTCGATTCGCTACGAGTATAAGTCAGCCATTTATTATCCGGAGAGAAAGAGACTCCACGAGGTTCGCTTACAGGATCAGTTAATAGTACCGTTTTTTGTTTTGTCGCGACATTCAACAAATTAATCCTGTTCTTTCGATCCGTATATACTATTGATTTTGAATCGGGGCTCCAACTAAAATCACGTATATAAGTATCATTATTAGAGGTCAGTTGTACAGGTTCCGAGCCTGTTGCATCCTGTATGTACAATTCGGTTTCGCCTGTTTTATCCGAAATATAAGCAATAGATTTTCCATCGGGCGACCATTGTGCGTTTCGATCATGTGCACCGGGCGAACGTGTAATATTTTTGGTCACACCTTTATCGGCAGGAAGATTAAATACTTCTCCACGGGCTGTTACTACAAGACGCTCACCATCAGGAGACATACTTGCTGCATTAAGATATTTCTCTCCGTTTTTAATCTCGCTGCGTGCATAAATATTATCCGAAGACAAAGTAATATTCACTTTTACAGGTTGTTTGCTTCCGGCATCGAGTTTATAGATATATCCGCCGTTTTCAAATACAATTGTATTACCGTGATGAGTAGGAAATTTCACATCATATTCTGTAAAATTGGTAACTTTAGAAGTTTGTTTTGTCTTGGTATTATATACAAAGATATTCATGGTGCGGTCACGATCGGATATAAAATAAATATCATCGCCAATCCACATAGGCATAATATCCTGTGCGTCGTTATTTGTTATGTTTTCAACCGATTTGGTGGCAGGATCATACACCCAGATATCATCTGCCATACCTCCTTTATAATATTTCCATGTACGGAATTCACGCATCACACGATTATAAGCTAACTTCTTGCCATCGGGCGAATAGCTGCAAAATCCACCTTCGGGTAATGGAATAGTTTCCGACAGTCCACCCTGATTGCTTACCAGTTTCAGTTTTCCTGTAAATCCATCACTTATGCGATTGCGATATACTATATTTTTTCCATCGGGAGTCCAAGTCATTACAATATTGTTAGGTCCCATGCGGTCGCCAATATCATCGCGGCTATTGGTTGCAGTATACGTAAGGCGAAGAGGTTCTCCTCCCGATGAGGGTATTGTAAATACCTCGGTATTACCATCGTATTGTCCTGTAAAGGCAATGGTTTTGCCGTCAGGCGAAAATTTAGGAAACATCTCATATCCGACATGAGATGTCAATCGCTGTGCTTCACCTCCATTGATGGATGTTTTATACAAATCGCCGGCATACGAAAATACAATTTCCTGACCATTAGTTGCAGGAAAACGCAATAAGCGTGCTTCTTGAGACAATATCTGCGGCAAGAAACAGACCGCAAATACCAAAAATAACATTATTTTTTTTCTTGTAATCATAATATAATAATGTAGGAGTTAATTTTTCATATAAAAACAAAGGTAAAGGTTTGTAGCGAAAGAAAAACAGTTTATTCTATTTTTCACCGTAGATCAAACCAAATCTATCTATAAAAATATTTTGCTTCGCTTTTTGATATTGTGTAAATAAGGGTTACCCATCCGGATAACCCCTACTACCAAAAACATAAACCTGAAATTAACAATTAAAACTCCACTATATTCCAAAAACTCTGCTTCGTATTCAATTCATTGTCAAAAACAAGGGGATAATCATGCCTATTCGGCACAGGAAAGTTGTGCAACCATGTATAATTATCTGCCAATCCCCAGAAAGTAACACTACTGATTTTTCCTCTATTGGCACGGAACACTTCAAATATCATTTTATAAACATCAGCTTGTTGTTTCGCCAACTCGGGAGTCCATGCACGGGTTTCTTTTACCTGATTTTTGACTCCTTCGCCATGATATGTTGTATAAACCGTAAGATCTAGCTCTGTTATATGAATCTCAAGTCCTAAGGACGAAAACATATCTATCGACTTTTGAATATCTTCACGTGTAATGTCCTGCATACTCCAATGCCCCTGCATACCCACTCCATGAATGGGTACACCTACTTCTTTCAGTCTTTTAAGCAATTGATAAGCTTTTTCTCGTTTTTGAGGCTGAACAAGGTTATAGTCATTATAAAATAGCTTCACATTGGGGTTTATACGATGAGCAGTTCTGAAAGCACGTTCTATAAATGCTTCTTTGCAAGCCTTATACCAAGGGCTGTCTGTTCGGTAAAACTCATCAGGCTTGTCAGATAATGCTTCGTTTACGACATCCCAACAATACACATCGTCTTTGAAATGAGTCATTACATCGGTCATGTACCTCTCCATACGATTGTAGAGTGCTGTTGAATCAAGTGGATTGCCATTATCATTCATGAAAAACCATTCGGGCGTCTGATTGTGCCAAACAAGAGTATGTCCGCGCAGTTTCATATTATTCTCACGAGCAAAACCGACAATGCGATCGGCATTCTTATAATTGTATCCGCCACTCTTTACCAATAAATTGGCAGGTTTCATATCATTCTCTGCTGTCAGACTATTAAACTGCTTCTTTATTATGGCAGCTTCCTGACCGGCAAGGTGATTCATCGATACAGCAACCCCCATCTGAAAATCATCTTTATACACTTCTTTCAAGGCAGGAATTACATTTGCCGAAGAAGCATACATGCCTATCATTACCCCTGTAAATCCTCCCGCCGATTGTGTACTCAGATTTTTGGCATCTACATTTTCAACAACCGTTTGCCATGTTTTTCCAGAATCGAAAGAGGCGAAAAAACTGTATTTATCATTGTCTCCTGTAATCTTTAATTTTACAGAGGTTTGCAAATATTCGTCAGGTATCGGAATTTGAGCTATGCGTTTTCTTTCTTTTTCCGAACGATCCAATACAAGTACCACTTTGCTATTATCTATTGTTTTCCCAAAAACAAAATTAAATGCTTCGTTTTGATAACACACCAGTCCTGCGAGATCGTGAGAGTTTTCAGGTATAAACTGTACTTCTGTTTCAGCCTCAAAAACAAGGTGTTGCTGACGGCGACCAATAAAAGCCGGATTATCCACATCGTAAATACTTCGGGGTATAGCGTCCAGTATAAGGTTACCATTTTTCAATCGCCACCATTCATTACGTGGTGTACGTATAGATAACCACTCTTTTGCCAATGTATTTAGTTCAAAGTCATCTCTCCAAGTAAAGTTACCTGAGAAAAAATTTGTACCATTCGGGGCAAGCCCTTTTTTCTTCACAACAGTGGGAACCGGAATCCCTTTCTCCAAAATTAATGGAAAGCCATCTTTCCATTTTACAGGCAATAGAAACGTTTCACGTCCTGTATTATAATGATTCCCCTCATAAGGGCGGCATCCTAAAAATACGGCGTACCACTCTCCTGTGGGAGTTTCTATCAAATCGGCATGACCTACACTGGTTACTATATCGGGACGAGGTTCAGGCATGCCTCTTTGAGTCAGAATCGGATTATTTTCATAAGGAACATAAGTCCCTTTTACATTGTCGGAACGAAGGATCACTTCCGAATGGTTTACACTTGTACCTCCTTCGGCAGCCATCAGATAATACTTACCATTTACTTTATAGATATGAGGACCTTCTATCCAAACAGGCTTTTTACTGCGGTCTACACCTCCGTCAAGCAGTAATTTACGCTCTCCGAATGTCTTGTCGGTTTGTGTGTCATAATCATGTATCCATATTGCTCTGTGCCCGTTCCATTCGGGAGTTCCTTCGGGTGCATCGTTATGTATAATGTATGCTTTGCCATCATCGTCAAAAAACAAAGAGGGGTCTATTCCTCCAACATTGGGAAGCGGTATAGGTTCAGACCAATCGTTCAGCTTCGGATCTTTAGTTTTTACTATAAAGTTACCGATACCATCTACGCTCGTAGTTATCATATAGAAAGTATCGTTGTGCTTGTTATATTGTATATCGGGTGCATATATTCCTCCCGACAATCGGACGCCATCCAGTTGGAGTTGCGAAGGCCGATTCAATACAAAACCAATTTGCGTCCAGTTCACCAAATCGGTACTATGCAAGATGGGTACTCCGGGATAGTACGAAAAAGTAGAATGTACCATGTAATAGTCGTTTCCCTTGCGGCATATACTGGGGTCGGGATAAAACCCACTGACAATTGGGTTAAAGTACTCATTTTTCGGATCAATTTTTCGATTAAATCGGCTGTCATTCCCTTTGTACTCAAAATAATCAAATTTGGCCTGATTAGTTTGTGCCTGAACATTTGTAGTCGCTAAAGGAGTAAATTGAAAACCGATAGTCGTAACTAGTATTAGTTTTAAAATTTTCTGCATAATATGATAGAAATATGATGATATGCAAATGTAGAGTGAGTACAATAACACTCAAAAGATTCTTGTTACACATTCTTTCAAGTACGAAACCTCAGCTTCTTTATTTGTAACATTTACTTTCCTGTTTGTAACAAACCAAAATACTGCAAAATATTAAATGTTCGTTTTAGCTTTCGAGTCCGTAGCGGGTCGAACAAAGATGCACAGTCCTGATCTTTTGTTTTTCATTTTGCATCAAGGCAAAATGAAAAACAAATCCGATAAGGTGCGTTAGTTTAATAGAACATTTACTTCATCATTTACATTATCAACTATCAATCAGACTCCGGCGAAAGATTCGCATTAATATACTCCGAAGGCGACATTCCATAAAACTCCTTAAATGAATTAGAGAAATGCGATAAATTGGAAAATCCCGTAGCATAAGCCACTTCCGAAACAGACAGCTTTTTACTTGTCAACAATGTAGCCGCCTGCTTAAGCCGTATTCCCCGAATAAAATCACGAGCCGATTGGTTCGTTAATTCCTTTAGTTTTCGGTGCATATGCACACGGCTTATTCCAACACTGCTTGCAAGCATTTCTACATTCAGATCGGGATTGGATAGGTCTGCATTGATAACCTTCATCACCTTTTCTATTAAGATTTCATCTGCAGACTTCACTTCTATCTTATCTATCTTATCTTCCTGTTGCTGGCTTCCTGTAAATTTACTTTTCAACCTCTCCCTATTTGCAATCAGATTGCTTATCGTTTGTTTTA
Organism: Dysgonomonas sp. HDW5B; assembly: GCF_011299335.1. Classification (GTDB taxonomy): domain Bacteria; phylum Bacteroidota; class Bacteroidia; order Bacteroidales; family Dysgonomonadaceae; genus Dysgonomonas_A. The sequence continues at coordinate 3,452,974 of NZ_CP049858.1, read as the reverse complement.
AGATATCAGTATTAAAAGGTTTCACCAGATAGGCATCTGCACCAATTTCTAACCCTTCGAGTTTATCCTCGGTTTTCGATTTAGCCGTCAACAATATAATGGGAATATGGTTTATATTAATGTTTTGCTTTATTCTTCGACTAAGGGCAATACCATCCATTTCGGGCATCATCACATCGCTGATAATTAAATCGGGCTTCTCTTTCAGTATGTATTCGAGAGCTTCTTTCCCATTCTTACATTCCTTAATACGGTATTCCGACGATAGCTCATCTCTCATATATTGTCTTATTTCGTCTTCGTCTTCAACGATCAGAATACGGTATTTTGTCCTCGATTTAGTCCTTTTGGCTGTATCTTCCTCAAACTCTTCTTCGAATTTATTACTTATTTCAGTTCTGATTGCTGCACGATTTTCAATCAAAGATTCACTTTCATCGAAAATCTGAAGTTCTTCCTGATTAAAATGAGCACAGCCTAAAGGCAGGCGAATAATAAAATGACTTCCCTGCTTATCGGTTCTGTTTTCGGCATATATAACCCCATGGTGTAACTCGACTAACAAACGCGAGAGATGCAAACCTATACCCGTACCAAAATTGGAATTAGTCTGATCGTTGTTTATCTGGTAGAATCGTTCAAATATTTTTTCTATTTTGTCCTTATCAAGCCCAATACCGGTGTCAGACACACTTATTTCAAAGTACTCTTTTAACGGTCCTCTAGTTGAAGTATTTGTACCTGTTATCAGTTTTACGTTAATCTTTCCGTACTCAGGAGTATATTTAAAAGCATTCGAAAAGATATTCAGCAACACTTTATCGAAATTATTCAGATCGATCCATACTTTCAGCAACTTATCCTCATGTTCAAATGAGAAGTCAATATTGCTCCGTTTCGCCTGATATTCAAAAGTCAGCATTAAGTCATCAATAAATCCGACTATATCCGTTTCACGGCATTTAAGCCGCATCTGCCCTTTATCGAGTTTTCGAATATCCATCAATTGATTGATTAGCCGGAGTATCCGTTGCGAATTCCGATAAATCATCATATACACTTTTTGCTTCTCCACATCCTTATTTTCCGAAATCAACTTTTCCAGCGGATTAATTATTAATGTCATTGGAGTTCTTATCTCATGCGAAATATTAATAAAGAACTGCAATTTAGCTTCACTGATTCTTTCAGCATGATCTTTCTCCATCATTTCCTGCTTGTAACGAATCCTCGAAAAAAGATATCCCACTATTCCATATACTAAGAAAATAAATAAAATTGCATACGCTCCATACGCCCAAACGGTTTTGTACCAGGGAGGAGTAATGATAATACGAATGGTTTTGACAGGCGAATAATTGTCATTATCGTAAGCTCTTACCTTAAATGTATAAGTCCCCGAAGGCAAATTATTATACGTTACCCTGCTGATTCCGGGAGAAGTACTCATCCACTCTGAGTTTAAACCCTCAATCATGTATTGATAAGATATCCGTTCGGGATTAATAAAATCAAGAGTCGAAAACTCAAAGCTGAATGTATTATCCGAATAGGATAATGTAAATGAATCGGCATCTAAAACGGACGTTGAAACAATCTCATTAGCTCCCGATTTATCACCCTTTTTTATCGGCTGATTAAACAGATAGAAGTTCGTTAATAAGATATTTAACTCCCGCTTCTCCTCCACTATTTCTTTCGGGTTAAAACTTGTCACCCCATTGATACCTCCAAAGAATAGTTTCCCGCTGTTATCATTAAATACTGCCCCTCGTGTAAATTCGTTCCCCTGCAACCCATCGCTTGCATAATAATTGATAAAACGGTTATCCTTACTATTAAATTTGCTGATCCCATTATAAGTACTTATCCATATATTATTTTGGTCGTCCTCTGCAATACCGCATATCACATCGTTTGATAATCCGTTTTTGGTAGTATACGATTTCATTTGCTGAGACTGTTTATCAAAACAATATAAGCCGGACGAGGTTCCTATCCATATTTTTCCGGCTTTATCCTCCAATAAAGACAGTACTACAGTACCGGGCAATAAATTATTCTTACCCAAATAGGGCAGAAATGTTTTTTTAGAGGGATCAAAACAACTAACCCCTTTATAATGCCCTATCCAGATGAAACCGTCTCGGTCGCAAATCATATAATTAACCCAATCATTTGATAATTCATCAACCGAAAGGCTATCATTTTCATTTTTAGAGGATTCATAATGGTTCAGTTCGTTCCCCTCCTTATCCAAAACTAAAAAGCCCGAACCGTATGTACCGATAAGAAGATTCTTATTTTTGTCTTCGGTTATGCAATACACCTTTTCATTGCTAAAACGTTTAACATAGTCGCAATATCCTGTTTTTTGATTAAACTTAGCCAATCCGTTTGCATAAGAACCCAACCATATATCGCCCGATGAATCTTCGAAAATAGAATGTATTATATTAGGAACCGAATTGGGAGAAGCTGTCCGATAGAAATGAGCAATCCTTGCCCCATTATTATTTATACCGTAAATACCATCATTGTCGGTACCTATCCATGTAATCCCTTCTTTATCTTTATAAATTGCAGTAACACAGCTAGATCCGATAGGGTTATTTTTGAATGACTTGTAACCGTAATAATTAAACTTATTCTCTAAAACGGGAATAAAAATTACCCCTTTCTGAAAAATCCCCAACCATAAATTCTGATCCTTATCCTGCAAAATTGAGTGGATCTTACCTTTAGAAAAATCAAAAGGAGGAGAATTGACTTCATAATCTTCTATTATATTTTTCTCGCGATTGTACATCATCAAGCCCTGCCCGTCGGTTCCGATATATAGCTGATCCTCCTTATTTATCATTAACGAGCTGACAAGCAACTGCGTACTCCCCTTATACAAAATAGGATCAAAAGTTTGTGTCTTCGGATTGTATTTGCTGAGCCCCTGCGTAAGCGTGCCCACATAAATATTTCCTTCGATATCTTCTTTTATAGCCGATATATTGTTGCTATTAATACCATGCGATGCTTTAAATACAGTAGTTTTCTTTGTTCGGGGATCATAACAGTTGAGTCCGTCATTTTCGGAACCTATCCAGATATTGAACTTGGAATCCTGAAAAATACAATTCAGAAAATTACTACTCAAAGACTTGGTCAATACGGGGTCAGAGAAAACATCATCCGTTCCTTTTTTCAATATAAAAACGCTTTGCCCCGAAGTTGTCAGCCAAATATCTCCATTATGAGTTTCAATAATAGAAATTACATGAGGACGTACAAGCTTACCTTCACGATACATCTTTATATCTTTAAATGAGTCTGTAGCCCAATCGTACTTCATAAGCCCCAATATAGTACCCACATAAAAATTACCTGAACTGTCTTCAAATAAAGTTCGTACATAGTTATGTTTAAGCGAAGTAGAATCTCCGTCAATATGCTTATAGATTGTAAAATTAATACCATCAAACCTATTCAGACCATATTCGGTAGCAATCCAGATAAAGCCTCTGCGATCCTGATAAATCTGATTGATAAGGCTGTTAGATAATCCATTGTCGGTAGAATAATATTCACGGTTCTGGGCAGGAAGCCCCTGATTAAATAGAATACTTATTAGAAAAATGAGTAATAAGGTTGCCGATTTTTTCATTGGTAATAGATTGATTCTTTCCATATTTCCACAATAAACCTTTCAATTTCAGGATAAATCAAAACTGTAAAGATGGAGGGATATTAGATTTCTTAAGAATGTATAAAAGTATAGCTTCAAATATAAATGAATATTCTAAATATCAAAGAAAAAAAGATGCTTAAAGTCTCAAAAAACAGGACTTATCATACCATGAACAATAAGATGTAACACATACGAAACAAAATGTAACGAGCACATAAAACATGTTACAGCATCAACATAATAAGATACATTTTAGACGATGCAATAACATATTTATTCATAATTTCGAAACGTTGTAAAAAATGTTAAATCTTATAAATCTAAATCTCTGTAAAAAATAGCATAACACATTCCGAAATATGTCCTTATAAGTAAAAGAAAATATTTAATGATATATTTTAAAGGTATAACAACCTATCGCTGTTTTGCTTACCAAAGCAATAAATAGTTCTGCGAACTTATGACCCAATAACCTCTCAATTATTAATTTTATTACCAACATCATGAAAGACATTATTGTTTCGAAACCCATTCGGGTTTTACTTTTATTCCTCTTTATTCCCCTGTGGCTGTTTGCACAGAATATATCCGTAAAAGGAATAGTGAAAGATGCCAAAGGCGATCCGCTTATTGGTGTAAGTGTGATTGAAAAAGGAACCTCCAATGGCGTTGTCACCGATCTGGACGGACAGTATACATTGAACGTTTCGTCTAAAGCTAAACTTGATTTTTCATATTTAGGATATGTCTCCCAAACAGTGGATGTAACAGGAAGAACCAAAATTGATATTGTATTACAAGAAAATGTAAAGGCACTTGATCAGGTGGTAGTTATCGGTTATGGTACTCAGCGAAAAGAGGCTGTAACAGGATCTGTGGCTTCAATAAAAGGAGATGCAATTCGTGAAATGGCAGCCTCCGATGTTTCGTCGGCGCTATACGGTCGTCTTGCCGGAGTAGATATGTCGCAAACATCATCTAAACCGGGTGCTTCGATGCAGATTCGTATTCGTGGTACACGTTCTTTGAGTGCCAGTAATGACCCTCTGATTGTTCTTGACGGTATTCCATTTGCCGGAAGTATGAGCGACATTAACCCCAGTGATATTAAAAGTATCGATATTCTGAAAGATGCTTCTGCAACAGCCATTTACGGTTCTCGTGGGGCAAACGGGGTTCTGTTGGTTACAAGTAATAAGGGGCAAATGGGAGCAAAAGCAGCGGTAAATTACAATGGATTTGTAGGGATGAAAACTCTTTTTGCCAGATACCCGATGATGAATGGAGAGGAGTTTGTTAAACTTCGTGAGTTTGCAGGAATGTTTACTCAAAACGGAGAAGACGAATCTAATAATGTGAATACCGACTGGCAAGACCTTATGTACGAAAATAGTATGGTAACCAATCACGATTTAAGCGTTTTAGGTGGAACCGAACAAGGAAGTTACAATTTCAGCCTTGGTTATTTTCGGGACGAGTCGTTATTACCCCAACAAAACTTCACCCGCTATTCGATGCGTGGTACGCTTGATCAGGGAATAGGTCAAAACCTGAAATTCGGATTCATCACAAATAATAACTATTCTGTATCCAATGGAGGAAATTTAGGCTTGTATAATACCCTAAGTGCCACACCAATCTCTAATCCTTATAACGAAAACGGCACATGGAGAAGAACCATAAGAATGGCTAGTGACGAGCAGTGGGTATATTCAAGAGAAACAATAGATGCGCTTGGTGACAAATGGATCGATCAGACCCGAGCATTCGGATCATACAACACCATCTACGGAGAAGTAAAAATTCCGGGTGTAGAGGGATTGAAATACAGGCTTAACTTAGGCTTGAACTATCGTCAAAACAACGGAGGAAGTTATACGGGAGAAGGTGTATTCAGTGCCACTCCCACAACACCTTCAACCGCATCGGTATCTAATACACATACAACCAACTGGGCAGTCGAAAATCTGGTAACTTATGACCGGGTATTTGCTGAAAAACATTCGCTAAATGTAGTTGCATTGTATTCAGCCGAAGAAACTCAATATAATAAATCGCAGATGTCGGCTCAGGGTATTCCTTCAGATGCCTTTCAGTTCTATAATTTGGGACATGCAACAGGCGAAATTGCGGTTAAACCGGGCGATCAGGACTATTACAGAAGTGGCTTGATGTCATGGATGGGACGTGCCATGTACTCTTATGATGACCGCTATATGCTAAGTGTTGCATTTAGATCCGATGCCTCGTCAAGATTGGCTCCGGGAAATAAATGGCATACTTATCCTGCTGTATCTGCCGGTTGGAATGTCAAAAAAGAAGCATTTATGGATGGTGTTACTTGGTTAGATAACCTGAAATTAAGAGTAGGATATGGACAAACCTCCAATGAATCTATTTCGTCCTACAAAACTCTTGGACGTTTAAGTACCAGACCATACAATTTTGGTGAATACAATACCGTGGGGTATTATGTTTCGGAACTTCCAAATCCGAATTTAGGTTGGGAATATTCTGAAACATGGAACTATGGTGTAGACTTTTCTTTTCTGAACGGGCGAATTTCAGGTAGTGCCGAATATTATATACAAAACACAAAGGATCTTTTGCTTAGTGTAAATCTTCCCTCAACAGCAGGCGTAGGCAGTTATATGGCCAATGTCGGAAAATCGCAAAACAAAGGATTTGAGCTTACACTCAACGGAACTGTATTGGATAATTATAACGGCTGGACTTGGGACGTTGGTGTCAACCTTTATGCCAACCGCAATAAACTAGTTTCACTTGCTTCGGGACAAACAAGAGATGAAAGCAACTGGTGGTTTGTTGGTCATCCCATTGATGTAATATACGACTATGAGAAAATAGGTCTTTGGCAGGAAGGCGACAAGTATCGTGATATTTTGGAACCCGGAGGAAATGCGGGTATGATTAAAGTAAAATACACGGGTGAGTTTAATGAAGATGGTTCACCCAAAAGACAAATTAATGCCAGCGATAGACAAATAATGAATGTAAATCCTGATTTTCAAGGAGGTTTCAATACCCGTGTAGCTTACAAAGGATTTGATTTAAGTGTTATAGGTGCTTTCCAAAGAGGAGGTATTTTGATTAGCTCTATCTATTCTTCAGCAGGATACCTGAATATGTTGAGCGGACGAAGAAACAATGTCAAAGTAGATTATTGGACTCCCGAAAATACAGACGCCCGATATCCCAAACCCGGAGGTATAGAGAGTAGCAACAACCCTAAATACGGTAGTACTCTTGGTTACTTCGATGCATCATACCTGAAAGTACGCAATATTACACTGGGCTATAATTTCAACTCACAACTAACCAGAAGCCTTGGTGTTAACAAGCTCTACATTTATACGACCATACAGAACCCGTTTGTACTATTCTCTCCGTACCACGATGAGTCGGGCATGGATCCTGAAACCAACTCTCTTGGTGACGAGAATCAGGCAGTTACTACTGCATACAAAAAACGTCTTCTGGTTATAGGAACCAATAGTCCATCGACCCGCAACTACCTGATAGGCTTAAATGTAACATTCTAAAAAAGATCGACATGAAACGAATACATATAAAAAAATATATTTCAACAGTTCTTTTGGCATCTCTCCTTATAGGATGCTCCGATATTCTGGAAGAAACCCCACGTGGTATTTATACACCCGAATATTTCAAAACCGAAAAAGGTGTTATTGGAGGAGTAACTTCACTATATGCTAATTTACGATACGTATATGGAAATGGGTATTGGCTTAACGCTTGCGAAACCGGAACCGACGAATATACATACGGACACGGTGCAGATGGCAACTACAAAGATCTCGATCTTTCGGGGGTAGGCTCAATTACACCCTCCAGTAGCCGTGCGGATGTACTATGGAACAGGGCATATTCAGATATCAACACAGCCAATGGTATTATTGAAAATGCAGTCGAAGTAAAAACTATTTCGGCAGCCTTGGTTGCTGAAGCCCGATTTTTCAGAGCATTCGATTATTTCATGCTCGTACAAACTTTTGGTGGAGTGCCTTTGGATTTAGGTTCGGGAGAGCTGAAGTTCAATGTATCCACTTCACGCTTTTCGGCTCGCAATACCGTTCCCGAAGTATATACCAAAGCAATATTTCCCGACTTGGTAATTGCTATAAACGATTTGCCGGATGCAGGGCGTGTTACAGGAGGTATCACCAAAACTGCTGCTCGATTGTTTTTGGCAAAAGCTTACCTAACGTATGGCTGGTGGCTCGAAAATCCGAAAAATATACCTACTTATCCCGAAACAACCCGAACTGATCTTGATGGACATGATGCACAATGGTATTATCAGCAAGCATATAATGTAGCAACAACTGCCATTGACAATCCGGGGCCTTTTGGTTTGCAACAAACATACTATGATGTCAACTTAGCTCAAAACGACCGGAATAAGGAGATGTTATTATATGCAGATCATACCGAATCAAGCGAATATTACGATGGCGAGTCGAGCCATTCGTATAATACCGGCACATCTCCCGGAAATTTTGCTGTCTGGATGGTTACATGGGATTACACATTTCTCGAAAGTGCACCTAATACGGATTGGAGCGGAACTAAAATAAGATCCGTTCAGCGTGAAGCAGCACAAGCTTACGGACGTCCATGGAAATGTATGGCTCCTACTATTGACGTCGTGAAAAAGACATTTAACGATAAAACCAACGACTCTCGCTACGATGGTACATTTGTCACTTCTTTCCGCGGTAACTGGGATAAGGGCGGCGTAAAAAATGAGTTTCTGTATAATGCAAATGGCATAAAAGTATATCCGGGCGATGCTATCCTTTCTTTTCTTGACGAAGAACCGGCTACAAACATCGACTACTCCAACTCTGTTTACAAAAGCAACGTAGGTGCAGGTATATTACCGGGAAGAGCCGACTTTGTGATAGCTCCAAGTGGCATCAGTAGATATGCGTACCCGAATCTTTGGAAAATAGGCACATATCGGACAGATAATGGAACCGGACTCGGACAACCGAACGGTAGCATCACTCGTCCTTTTCCTGTTGCCAAGTTCTCCGAACTTTATCTGGTAGCAGCCGAAGCTGCGGTAAAAGGTGCGGTTACAGTAAGTGGAAAAAGTGCCAGAGAATTGGTTAATGTACTTCGTGCACGTGCAGGTATCTGGCGTTGGAGTAACAACGGTAATAAGGCTAAAGTTCAGGACAATAGTGCTGCAATGATTGCCGCAACTCCTGCCACAATAACCATTGATTACATTTTAGCCGAACGTTCTCGCGAATTTTATGGCGAAGGTTATCGCTGGCACGATTTGGTACGTACTCAAAAATGGGGTGAGCTTGCTGCAACCTATGAAATTTGCGGTACCGCTGTTGGAGATCATACTCCTGTGAAAGTAACCCGCGATATTCAAGCATATCATTACCTACGTCCGATTCCTCAAGGTCAGATTGACGGTATGGAGATGCCTGCTGCCGAAAAAGCGGCTTATCAGAATCCAGGCTATAAATAACTATCCTGTAAATCAGCCGGACGATTCGGTTCGTCCGGCTGATTTCTCATTACATAAAGAATCTGTGGTCTCAGACCTTTTTATTGCTTTGGCAAGCATCAAAAAATAGAGACAGTTATGTTGATGAAATATCGCATTAAATATTTAACGCTACTTAATACTATGAGAACAAAATATATCGTTTTAGCATTATTTTTCCTTTTTACGGTTGTTTCCAAAGCTCAGAAAACACCCTATCTGCAAAAGAAAGGTACAGCTACACAGCTAATTGTAAAAGACAATCCCTACTTAATATTAGGAGGAGAATTGGGCAACTCAACAGCCTCTTCTTTGGAAGACATGCAATGGGTAAGCGAAAAACTCCAGAAAATGAAATTAAATACAATGCTCGTTCCGGCCTATTGGGAACTCATAGAATCAGAAGAAGGCAAATACGATTATACACTGGTCGATGGTATTATTGAACTGGCACGTAAACACGACCTGAAAATTGTATTTCTCTGGTTTGGAGTCTGGAAAAACAGTATGTCGTGTTATGCACCAATGTGGGTTAAAGAAAATTATCAAAAATATCCGCGTGCCGTTACAAAATCAGGACAACCATTGGAAATATTAAGTGCTTTCAGTCAAAATAATCTGGAGCTTGACAAACGTGCATTCAAACATTTCATGAATCATTTAGCCGAAGTGGATAAAACGCAACAAACCGTTATTATGGTACAAGTCGAAAATGAGATCGGTATGATTGAAGATGCCAGAGATTACAGTAAAGAAGCCAACAAACTATTTACATCGGAGGTTCCTAAGCAATTGGTCGATTATTTAGTAAAAAATAAACAAAGCCTTCGCCCTCAGCTTTTGGAGAGATGGGAAAAGAACGGCTTTAAAACAAAAGGAACATGGACTGAACTTTTCGGTGAAGGACTGGAAACTGATGAAATATTCATGGCTTGGAATTATGGCTTATTTATTCAGGAAGTAGCACAATCGGGCAAAAATGCTTACAATTTGCCGATGTATCTGAACGCAGCACTGAACAGTCGCGGACGTAAACCGGGAGCTTACCCGAGTGCAGGACCTTTGGCTCACCTTCTCGATATTTGGCGGGCATCTGCTCCGGCAATAGATTTCCTTGCTCCCGATATTTATGATCCAGGATTTACAGACTGGTGCAAACAATACCATGTAAACGGGAATCCTTTATTTATACCTGAAATCAGATTGGCAGAAGAAAATGCCGCACGGGTTTTCTATGCTTTCGGAGAACACGATGCTATGGGCTTCAGCCCATTTTCAATAGAAAGTGTAACAAATCCCGAAGAATATCCTTTGACTAAAAGTTATAAAATACTACGCCAGATACTACCTCTTTTATCCGAAAAGCAGGGAGAAGGAAAAACTAACGGATTCTGGTTTGACGGTGAAGAAAAAGAACGTACTACCGAAAGAAACGGATATACATTCACATTCAAACATGATTATACATTAGGTTGGAATCCACAGGCAAAAGACGGAAATAAATGGCCCGAAACAGGGGCTTTGATAATAGGACTCTCAAAAAATGAATATCTTGTAGCGGGAACAGGCGTAGTTGTTACATTTGGCAACACAAAAAAAGACGGTACACAAACGGGAATCGGGATTATCGATGAAGTAGAATTCAAAGATGGCAAAATGAGACCTCTGCGTCGTATGAACGGAGACCAAGACCATCAGGGCAGACATTTGCGTATTCCGGCAGGTGAATGGAGTATTCAATATGTGAAACTGTATGACTATAAATAAAAAACTATGAAGAAAAAGAAATTATACCTGATTATATGCTTACTGATTCTTGTCTTTCAAACAACGATATCAGCTTCCGATAAAGAAAAGTTTGTCTCTACTCAAAAGAATGCTTCTTACTTTCCTTTGGCTGTGGATGGCAGACCTGTTTCTATTCTTACTGATGATTCGGACTATAAGGGTGTGCTGCGTGCGGTAAATGATCTGAAAGAAGATTTTCGGAAAGTAACAGGAAATACACCTCAACAAGGGGCTGCAAAATTTGCCTTAATTATTGGCACTGTCGGTAAATCGGCTACAATAGATAAACTGATACAAACAGGAAAAATAGAAGCAAAAGACTTAACAGGAAAAAACGAAAAGTACATTCTGAAAACGGTAATGAATCCCATAGACGGAGTAGACGCTGCCTTAGTGATTGGAGGCAGCGACAAACGGGGAACTATATACGGTATTTATGAATTATCGTCACAGATCGGTGTGTCGCCTTGGTACTATTGGGCGGATGTGCCGGTGGTAAATCAAAAAAACTTATATGTAAAACCCGGAACATATACCGAAGGAGAACCAGCCGTACAATATCGGGGTATCTTCTTGAATGACGAAGCTCCGGCTCTAACAGGATGGAGTAAAGCTACTTTCGGGGGATTCAATCATCAGTTTTACGAAAAGGTATTCGAATTGATTCTTCGCTTGAAGGGGAATTTCCTATGGCCTGCCATGTGGGGAAGTGCTTTTTATGACGATGATCCCCTTAATGGACCTTTAGCTGATGAATATGGCATCGTGATGGGTACTTCGCACCATGAACCAATGGCATTGGCTCAACAAGACTGGAAAAGACGTGGAGAAGGTGCTTGGGACTATAAAAAGAACGGTGAAGTTCTCCGCAAATTCTGGACATCGGGCATCGAACGGGCTAAAGATTGGGAATCACTTATTACGATAGGCATGCGTGGTGATGGCGACGAACCAATGAGTGAAGAAAGCAACATCGACCTGCTTCAAAAAATAGTAAAAGACCAACGTACTATTATTTCAAAGGTTACAGGCAAAAAAGCTGAAACCGTTCCACAAGTATGGGCTTTGTACAAAGAAGTACAAGACTATTACGATAAAGGAATGCGTGTTCCCGATGATATTACATTGTTATTATGTGACGACAATTGGGGAAACGTTCGTAAACTTCCCGACCTCAATGCTCCCAAACGAAAAGGTGGATACGGGATGTATTATCATTTCGATTACGTAGGCGGACCTCGCAATTATAAATGGATTAATGTCAGCCAGGTACAACGTATCTGGGAACAAATGAACCTCACTTACCAATACGGTGTCGATAAAATATGGGTCGTAAATGTAGGTGATCTTAAACCGATGGAATACCCGATCAGTTTCTTCTTGGATATGGCTTGGAACACCAATCGGTTCAATGCAGATAATCTCGTACAACATACCGAGGAATGGTGTGCACAACAATTCGGTGAAAAATACGCTAAAGAATCGGCACGTCTGATAAATCTCTACACGAAATATAATCGCAGAGTTACACCCGAATTATTGAACGAAAAAACATACAGCCTCAAAAACTACAATGAATTTGAAACCGTTGTCAACGATTACAGAAATCTGGTTATAGATGCCATGCGTTTATATAATGTGATTCCGAATAATTACAAAGATGCTTTCGATCAATTGGTATTATTTCCTATTAATGCCTGTTCTAATCTGTATGAAATGTATTTTGCAGTAGCTAAGAACCGCTATTATGCCGAAATACAAGACGTTCAGGCAAATTACTGGGCAGATAAAGCAAAAGAATGTTTCGAACGTGATTCTATTCTGACAGTTCATTACAATCAAAATATCTCAGGTGGTAAATGGGCTCATATGATGGATCAGATACGTATAGGATATACTTATTGGCAACAACCCGAAAAGAGTGTGATGCCTCGTGTTGAATATATTGCGACAACAATGGAAGTCAAAGAGAAAGTATTCTCTGAAACGGATGGTTACGTATCTATCGAAGCGGAACATTTTACACGTCAAAAAAATGGTAATAATATATCGTGGAAAGTGATCCCCGATTTGGGAAAAACGCTTTCGGCTATAACTACTTTTCCTGTGACTGCCATTCCTAAAGAAGGCGACAACGTATATCTGGAATACGATGTCAACCTGACAAGTACGGGCAATGCTCGTTTGATTGTTTTACTATCCCCTACCCTCAATTTTAATTCAAATAAAGGGTTACGTTATGCCGTATCTATTGATGGAGGTGAAGAACAAGTAGTTAATTTCAATCAAACCTTTACCGAAAGGGAAAGAGAAAATTGGGTTGCCAACAGTATTATTGAGTCCATAACAAACTTTCGAATCGACAAAAGTGGATTACATACCATTCGATTTAGAGTATTAGATCCCGGAATTGTTTTACAAAAAATAATGCTCGATTTAGGTGGATTAAAACCCAGCTATTTAGGTGCTCCCGAAAGTAAGACATCAAAATAAAACAGAATGAAAAACATAGATAAACATATAGCAATAAGGCAGCTAGCATTATTAATGCTACTCACCTTACTTTGCGTTGTTAACGGTAGAGCATCTGTAAAACTCCCCGCACTGATTAGCGACGGTATGGTTTTACAACGAGATACGGAGCTAAAACTGTGGGGATGGGCTTCTGCTGGAGAAAGTATTGAAATTAGCTTTTTGAACAAGTCATATAAAACCACTGCCGATGCAAACGGAAAATGGGAAGTTACGCTCCCTTCTCAAAAAGCAGGAGGCCCCTATCAGATGCAAATTAATGATATTTCGATAAACGATATTCTGATTGGTGATGTCTGGCTATGTTCCGGGCAATCGAATATGGAAACACTTATCAGTAGGGTATTAGATTTATATAAAGATGAAGTCAGTCAGATAAATAATCCATATATCCGATATTTAAAAACACCGTTAAAGTACAACTTCACAGGAGCGAGTGACGATATAAATGGCGGTTCGTGGAAATCGGCAACTCCTGAAAACATACTCGATTTTTCGGCAGTGGCTTACTTCTTTGCCAAAGATTTATACGATAAATACAAAGTTCCGATCGGACTACTCAATTCGAGTGTAGGAGGTTCGCCCATCGAGGCATGGCTTAGCCAAGATGCTTTGAAGCAATTCCCTACTAATTTGCAAGTAGCTCAGCAATTTGCGCAACCCGGTTATATAGATAGCATCCGAGCAGAAGAGAAAAAAATCACAGAACAATGGTACGCGACCTTAAATCAAAATGACAAGGGCATATCCAATTGGTTTAAAAATGATCTCGACACATCAGACTGGGGTACAATCAGTTTACCCGGATATTGGGCTGATAAAGGAATCGGAAATATAAACGGTTCGTTTTGGTTTCGCAAAGAATTTGAAGTTCCTGCTTCAATGGTCGGTAAACCTGCCGTACTTCGCTTAGGCTGCATTGTGGATAGCGATTCGGCCTATATCAACGGACAGTTCGTAGGAACAACCTCGTATCAGTATCCTCCACGTATTTACACTATCCCTTTGGGGCTTCTTCACGAAGGTAAAAACTCTGTAACAGTGCGTGTTATTAACTCCATAGGAAAAGGCGGTTTTGTAGTAGATAAACCCTATCGGATTGTCGTAGGAGACGAATTTATCGACTTGACAGGAAATTGGAATTATAAAGTAGGTGCGGAAATGGCTGTTCTTCGTCCTCAGACTTTTTTTCAGTACAAACCCATGGGGTTATACAATGCAATGATAGCACCATTACTCAATTACCCTATCAAAGGTATTATATGGTATCAGGGCGAATCAAATACATCCCAGCCTGCAGAATATAGTACTTTGCTGACAGCATTAATCAATGATTGGCGGATAAAATGGAACAGAACTGATCTGCCATTTATTATAGCACAGCTTCCCAATTTTATGCAGCCGAAAGAAAACCCTTCCGAAAGCAACTGGGCTATGTTGAGAGAGTCACAATTGAAGGCTTTAGCTCTTCCCAGTACAGGAATGGCTGTTAATATAGATCTGGGAGAATGGAACGATATTCATCCCCTAAATAAAAAAGATGTCGGGCATCGCTTAGCTCTTATTGCTATGAGAATAGCTTATGGAGATAACAAGATCATAAGTTCAGCACCTATATATAAAAGTATGGTTGTAGAAGGCAACAAAATAATCCTTTCGTTTACAGAGATTGGAAACGGTTTTGCCTCTACTGAAAAACTCAAAGGCTTTGCTATTGCAGGAGAAGACAAACAATTTGTATGGGCAGATGCTAAAATTGAAGGGGATAAAGTAATTGTATGGAGTGACAAGGTGAAGAATCCCGTTGCCGTAAGATATGCTTGGGCGGATAATCCCGAGGGAGCTAACTTACGGAATAAAGAAGGTCTTCCATCGAGTCCATTCAGAACAGACAATTGGTAAGGTCACAGACCTTTTTATTATGCATACAGATATAAACGTAAGTAACAATAGGTCGCAGACCTTAATAATGATAATTATGAAAATATTAAAAAACTTAAAACCCTTCTTGCTTGCTCTAAGCATCTTAACACTGACGGGATGCAACAGCAAAAAGATTGAACCCTATCAGGATACCTCTCTTTCTTTTGAGGAAAGAGCCACCGATTTGGTATCGCGAATGACGTTGCAGGAGAAAGTCAATATGCTGCGGTACGATTGCCCCGGTGTAGAACGTCTGGGGGTGCCTGCCCACAATTTCTGGAACGAGTGCCTGCATGGTGTAGCCCGTTCGGGTAAAGCAACCGTTTTTCCACAGGCAATCGGTATGGCTGCCATGTGGGATAGCGAAGAGATGTTTGGCATTGCCGACGCTATTTCGGACGAGGCACGTGCCAAACATCACGAATATGCTTCGAGAGGTAAACGGGGCATTTATCAGGGGTTAACTTACTGGACTCCCAACATTAATATTTTCCGTGATCCTCGTTGGGGACGTGGAATGGAAACATACGGAGAAGACCCTTATTTGACTGCTGAACTTGCTGTCCCTTTCATCAAAGGATTGCAAGGCGATGACGATAAATACCTCAAACTGGTAGCTACTGCCAAGCACTTTGCAGTTCACAGCGGACCCG
Organism: Dysgonomonas sp. HDW5B; assembly: GCF_011299335.1. GTDB lineage: Bacteria > Bacteroidota > Bacteroidia > Bacteroidales > Dysgonomonadaceae > Dysgonomonas_A. Next base: position 3,436,845 of record NZ_CP049858.1, on the reverse strand, counting down.
AATCTACACGACATTCGTTTGATGTATGGCCTAACGATTACGATCTGGAAGAAACATATCTGCCTCATTTCAAAAGAACCGTGCAGGATGCCCATGTATATTCGGTGATGTGTGCTTATCAGAGTTTCAGAGGAGCACCTTGTTGCGGTAATAAGTTTTTGGAAAGCATGCTTCGTGAAAAATGGGGATTCAAAGGGTATATTGTTTCCGATTGTTGGGCGATTCGTGATTTTTATGAAGAAAAAGCCCACCACGTAGTAGCTACCCCCGAAAAAGCGGCAGCTATGGCAGTAAAAGCAGGTACAGACCTCAATTGTGGTGATACTTATATACACTTGGTTGCTGCTGTTGAGCAGGGTTTAATTACCGAAGCTGAATTGGATGTTTCGGTTCACCGTGTACTTATGGCATTGTTTAAACTGGGTATGATGGACAATGACAAAGATGTAAAATATGCACAGATACCCTACGATGTGGTAGAAAGCAAAGAACATCAAGCCTTGTCATTGGATGCTGCACGCAAATCAATGGTATTACTAAAGAATGAAAATAATCTATTGCCTTTCAGCAAAGATGTAAAAAAGGTAGCTGTTATAGGACCCAATGCAGATGACTTAGAGGTACTGCTGGGAAACTACAACGGCTACCCTACTAAACCTAAAACACCATTAACTGGATTGCGTGAAAAACTACCGAATACAGAAGTCGTTTATGCCCAAGGTTGTGCTTTGGCTGAAAAGCTCCCCTACTTTGAGGCTATTCCTTCTGACTATTTATTTACGGATGCAAGTAAATCTCAAAAAGGTCTTAAAGCTGAATATTTCTCCAATATCAAATGGGATGGAAAACCTGCACACTCGCAAGTTGATCCGAATATAGATTTTATCTGGTGGACGACTGTTCCTTTCAAAGACATGAAATACGATCAATTCTCTGCACGATGGACAGGTGTACTTATACCTCCCACATCGGGTGAATATGCTTTAGGTGGTGAAGGTTTTTCGGGATTCAATCTGTATTTGAATGACTCGTTAGTTACTAAATGGAAAGATGTACACCACCCTCGTAAAGTATACGAATTGATGAAACTAGAGGGGGGAAAAGCCTATAATATTCGTTTAGAATACGTTCAGGATAATACCGAATATGCTATTATGCGTCTGCTTTGGGGCACACCGAAACCCAATTTGAAACAGGAAGCTATCGACTTAGCAAAATCGTCTGACCTCATTGTCCTTTGCATGGGATTAAGTCCTTTGTTGGAAGGCGAAGAAATGCCTGTAAAGGTAGAAGGCTTTTCGGGTGGCGACCGCTTGGATATAAAACTACCAAGCACTCAAACCGATTTGATTCGTGAGATTCACAAATTAGGAAAACCAACCGTATTGGTATTTTTGAACGGTAGTGCATTAGCATTCAATTGGGAAGCCGAAAATATGCCTGCCATTATCGAAGCATGGTATCCCGGACAAGAGGGAGGAGCTGCTTTAGCCGATATTATTTTTGGAGACTATAACCCTGCGGGACGTTTGCCATTGACATTCTACAAAGACATCAAGCAAATACCTGCTTTCAGCGATTACGATATGACAGGCAAAACATACCGTTATTTCAAAGGTGATCCTTTGTATGAATTCGGATATGGATTGAGCTATTCCACTTTTGAATACGCTATCAAAAATGCACCCGAAACAATCAAGTCTGGTGATAATATAACTATTTCGGTAGATGTGAAGAATACAGGTAAAATGGACGGTGACGAAGTGGTTCAACTATACGTTTCTCTACCAGACAGCAAACTGAAAACACCGATCAGAGCTTTACAGGGATTCAAACGTATTCACTTAAAAGCAGGCGAAACTAAAACCGTTGAATTTACTATCACTCCCAAACAAATGGCTGGACGTGACAAAGAAAATCTGGCTCAAGTTTCCAATGGAAAAGTATTGCTTTCGATAGGAGGAAAACAACCCGACAGCAAAGCTATCAATTCGAAACAGGTTGTTCTGAAAGAAGTTCAGGTTACAGGAAATACGTTTTATATTAAAGACTAGTTCCGTTTAATTAATAGTCTAAGAGGGCAGATAAATGTCTGCCCTCTATTTTCAAATTAAAAGGTTTAAAACCTTAATGCTTATGAGATATATTATAAACACATTTATTTTTGTTATGTTCTCCTTTTTGCTTTTTGCAGAAGATGGGAGCAAATTTTGGTTAAGGTATACTCCACCTGAAGCTATTTATGATTTTTCGACAGTAACGATGGACGAAAGTAGTCCTACTTTAGAAAAAGCACTTAATGAACTTACTATTGCATGGCAATCTTTTACAGAAAAAAATGTAGCAATAACTAAAACAACTGATACAGGTTCTTTAATTATCGGTACTGCAAAAAGTAAAAACATTGATTCTGTTATACCATCAACAGATTTAGATGGTTTAGGTAAGGACGGATACATTATCCGAAATATCAACAAAGGAGGCAAACAAAGTATTATCATTGCATCAAACACAGATATAGGTATACTTTACGGAGTATTTCATTTTCTAAGATTGATCCAAACTAATCAGCTATCAGCATCTGTAAATATCGTAGAAAAACCAAAGTATGATATTCGGATACTCAACCATTGGGATAATCTAGATGGAACAATCGAGCGTGGCTACGCAGGATATTCGCTATGGAAATGGGATGAATTACCCAATACCCTATCTCCCCGATATGATAACTATGCACGTGCAAATGCTTCGATAGGAATAAATGCAACTGTTTTAAATAATGTAAATGCCAGCCCACAGATATTGAGTAAAGAATATCTCTCCAAAGTAAAAGCCTTAGCAGAAGTATTCCGCCCTTATGGGATAAAAGTATATCTGGCAGTCAACTTCTCATCACCCAAAGAGTTAGGGGGATTACCTGATTCAGACCCTTTAAATAAAGAGGTGATTAAATGGTGGAACGACAAAGCAAAAGAGATATACAGCATCATTCCCGACTTTGGAGGCTTCTTGGTAAAAGCCAATTCCGAAGGGTTACCCGGTCCTCAGGACTACGGACGTACCCATGCCGATGGTGCTAATATGTTAGCTGATGCATTAAAACCCTATAACGGAATTGTGATGTGGCGTGCATTTGTTTACAACCCGAGCAGCGAAGACAGGGCAAAACAAGCCTATCTGGAGTTTATGCCTTTGGATGGACAATTCAGAGATAATGTAATCATACAGATTAAAAACGGTCCGATAGATTTTCAACCTCGTGAACCGTTCAGCCCTTTATTTGGAGCGATGCAAAAGACGCCCGAGATGGTAGAGTTTCAGATTACACAGGAGTATCTCGGATTTTCGAATCATCTGGCTTATTTAGCTCCCCTTTTCAAAGAAACGCTCGATAGTGATACCTATTCGAACGGAAAAGGCTCTACCGTTGCTAAGATAACAGATGGTACTTTGCGACCTCATCACTTAACAGCCATTGCAGCTGTTGCCAATATCGGCGAAGATACCAATTGGTGCGGACATCATTTTGCACAATCCAATTGGTATGCTTTCGGGCGCTTGGCTTGGGATCATCAATTGACCTCGGAGCAGATTGCTGATGAATGGATAAAAATGACTTTCTCTAATAACAAAGACTTTGTGAATCCTGTAAAAGATATGATGTTAGCATCCCGTGAAGCGGTTGTCTATTATATGATGCCGATGGGCTTACACCATATATTTGCTTTCGGACACCATTATGGTCCCGAGCCTTGGTGCGATGTACCTAACGCCCGTCCCGACTGGATGCCTTGGTATTACCATAATGCCGACTCGGTTGGACTTGGCTTTAATCGTACCACAACAGGAAGCAATGCCGTCTCTCAATATTTCTCACCTCTGAAAGAGATCTATAATGATCCATCACGTTGTCCCGAAAGTTTACTACTTTGGTTTCATCATATACCTTGGAACTATAAGATGAAAAACGGGCGTATTATGTGGGATGAACTATGTTATAAATACGACTCAGGAGTTCAACAAGTCAGAAGCTTTCAGAAAACATGGAATCAAATGCAGCCATATATAGATCAGCAGCGTTTCGATGACGTAAAATCTAAACTAGAGATACAATCAAAAGATGCTGTTTGGTGGAAAGATGCCTGTTTACTTTATTTTCAAACATTCTCGAAACGCCCTATCCCTTCTGATATAGAACCTCCGGTACATAATCTGGACGATTTAAAGAAAATTAAACTGGATATGACACATCATAATTAGGGTCTTTCAAACTTACTTATCGGTAAATACACATAGATCGAAACTAAATAATGCGAATGGGTAGTCGCCCCCTTTTATCTATCAATAAATGATGCCAATAAGTAGTTGGAATTATATGTTCAATTATTCTAACGCACCCTTTGGGTTTGTTTTTCATTTTGCCTTGATGCAAAACGAAACAAAAGATCAAGACTGTGCCTCTTTGCCCGACCCGCTACGGACTCGAAAGCTAAAACAAAAGAAAAACATTTATTATTGATATCCTTTTGTTTATTAACGCTTTCTTCACCCTGCGGGTACCTTGTGCAACCGCCAAGGTCAGGAAACCTGACGGACGAAAGCCACTTACGTGCGTCAGCCCTGGTGCATCAGTGGCGTAGCCGTTGGCTGACAAGCGAAGCGGGCGTAAAACTAAACGTGCCGTAAGGCAGTAGGTTTAGTTTAGCCTGTAAGCTTTAGTCAGACAGGCGAGCCACGCAGCACAAAGCCTTTTTGATTCCTTTTGCGGATTTGGGCAAAAGGAATACAAGCAATCTTCGATTGTGCGTAGAATAAAAAGACAATTAAATAGAATATTAAACATAACAAATCAACTACTGATTCACATAAATGATATAAATTGATAATATGAGAAGAAGAAAAATAAGCTGATAAAAAGTGTCACTTTTGTAACCTTTTTATTTATAAAAAACTAATATACTGATATTTAAAAATACAATAAAACTTACACCGATAGGTCACTTTTGTAACGTTATTGTCTACTTTTTTGTAACGAATGTAACTTTATTGTAATACTCTGTTTACTGCCTATTGATATAAATAATTTCGTAGAACTATTTATTGCTTTGGCAAGCAAAACAGCGATAAGTTGTTATGCATTTAAAATTTATCATTAAATATTTTCTTGTACTTAATATTTAAACTTTAATATGGAAAAAACTTGGAGATGGTTTGGTAAAAAAGATAAAATAACCTTACAGATGCTCAGACAGATAGGGGTAGAAGGTATAGTCACTGCTCTGCACGATGTGCCCAACGGCGAAATATGGACTCTAGAGGCTATTCTCGATCTAAAAAAGTATATAGAGGATGCAGGGCTTCGGTGGTCGGTGGTCGAGAGTCTACCTGTTAGCGAAGCCATAAAATATGCAGGAGAAGACAGAGACAGATTAATCGAAAACTACAAAGTAAGTCTGGAAAATCTGGGTAAAGCAGGTCTTAAAACGATATGCTACAACTTTATGCCTGTGATCGACTGGATTCGTACCGATCTCGAATATCCTTGGGAAGATGGTACTTCGTCCCTATATTTCGATAAAACCCGATTTGCTTATTTCGACTACTATATTCTTCAACGCGATGGTGCAGAAAAAGACTATACAGCCGAAGAGTTAGAACGGGTAAAAGAACTCGGTCAAACAATAACCGAAGCCGAAAAAGACGCTTTAATAGACACTATTATCGTAAAAACACAAGGTTTTATAAATGGTAATATCAAAGAAGGAGATAAAAATCCCGTAGCTATTTTCAAGCGTCTGCTTTCGCTATATGAGGGTATAAATCGTGATACATTACGTCAAAACATGAAATACTTCTTAGAACAGATAATGCCTGTCTGCGAAGAATACGGCGTGAATATGTGCGTACATCCCGACGACCCACCCTACCAGATGTTGGGCTTACCTCGTATAGTGACCGGTGGCGATGATATTAGCTGGATTTTAAAAGCTGTCGATAATCCACATAACGGACTGACATTCTGTGCAGGATCGCTAAGTTCGGGTATTCACAACAATGTACCCGAATTGGCTGCGAAATTTGCTTCACGCACGCACTTTGTGCATCTCCGCAGTACAGATATTCTTGAAAACGGCAACTTTATAGAAGCTCCTCATTTGGAAGGCAGAGGACATTTGATAGATGTAGTAAGGGTGTTTGAGAAAGAAAACCCGAAATTACCTATGCGTGTCGATCATGGTCGTTTGATGTTAGACGATGGGGAAAAAGGATATAATCCCGGTTACTCTTTTTATGGGCGTATGTATGCCCTAGCCCAATTAGATGGTGTAATGGCTGTTGTAAATGAAAATTTAAAGAAACAATAAATAAAATAAAAGATGAACGAAATATTTAGTATCGCAGGCAAAGTTGCCGTTATTACAGGAGCCGGAGGTGTTCTCGGTGGCAGTATAGCCAAAAGTTTTGTAGAGGCAGGAGCCAAAGTAGTTGCCATAGACATTCGTCAGGAGCAATTGGATGTAAGAATCAAAGAACTCACAGACTTAGGAGGCGAGGCAATCGGAATAATAGGCAATGTGCTTGATATAGAAAGCCTCGAAAAAGTAGCACAGGAAATTCTTACCAAATGGGGACGCATCGATATACTGCTGAATATAGCAGGCGGAAATATGCCCGGAGCAACATTAGCTCCCGACCAACCTTTTCACGATATGAAAATTTCGGATTGGGAAAAAGTAACCAGCCTCAACCTCAATGGTACGGTTTATCCGTCTATGGTATTCGGAAAAGTAATGGCAGAACAAAAAAGCGGAAGCATCATAAACATCTCTTCTATGGCTGCCTATTCGGCTATTACACGTGTACCCGGTTATTCGGTTGCCAAAACAGGAATAAGCAATTTCACTCAATGGCTGGCTACCGAAATGGCTTTGAAATATGGTGACGGTATACGAGTAAACGCTCTCGCTCCCGGTTTCTTCATCGGAGATCAGAACAGAGCGGTACTCATTAACCCCGATGGCTCATTAACCGAACGAAGCCAAAAGGTTTTAGCAAAAACACCGATGAATCGTTTCGGAGATATTACAGAGTTGAACGGAGCCGTACAATTTCTTTGCAGTCCGGCTGCGAGCTTTATTACGGGAGTGGTTCTTCCTGTTGATGGTGGATTTTCGGCATTTAGCGGAGTATAGATAATAAGCATACGATTAAGAAAAAACGGTCTGCTTTAATGTTTGTAAAGCAGACCATTTTTTGTAACACAGATTATATTTAATAATGTATTTTAAAGGTATAATTATCAATCGTTCAATTTTACAAACATTTATTCAACTACGCGCAATCACAGATTGCTTGTATTCCTTTGCCCAAAGCCGCAAAATGAATCAAAAAGGCTTTGTGTAATAGTCGTCCGTCAGGCTTCCGACCTTGGCGATTGCAAGGGGTACCCGCAAGGCGAATGAAAGCGTTAAGAAACAAAAGGATATCGTTCGTTAAATGCTTTCTTTTGTTTTAGCTTTCGAGTCCGTAGCGGTTCGGGCAAAAGGCACAGTCTTGATTTTTCGTTTCGTTTTGTATCAAGACAAAATGAAAAACAAACCCGATAGAGTACGTTAGAAAAATAGGAAACTCAAGTCACAACTATTAATCTCTTATACTTGGATGTCAATAAAAAATATGAGACCTTACTTTCAAATTATATAAATCTCTTATATTTGTAAAACAGCAGATTAACAACAATATATTCTTTATACTTAACATTCTATGATTACCATTCGCCCTGCTTCGATAAAAGAAAAAAGGAAAACCTATGAATGGCTATGCCTTTCAGATACAGCATCTATGCATATGGGTGCGCCCGATTTTCCAGAAAACCCAATCCCTACTTGGGAAGAGTTTGAAGAGGGTTTTCAAGACTTCTATTATCAGGAAGACAATTGCCATTTAGGTGCAGTTATGATTATAAAGCAAGATAACGAAGAGATTGGTTGCATGTGTTATGCCTGCTTTCATCTCAATCCTCAGATCGCAGAACTGGATATATGGCTTAAATCAAAAGAATATTGTGGTAAAGGGTATGGCACAGAAGCTCTGAAGAAAATGATAAAGCATTTGAACTCTCAACTCGGTATTAGTAAATATATCATCAGACCTTCCGAGAGAAATATCGGAGCAATAAAATCATATCAAAAAGCAGGTTTTAAACATGTAGATAACAAAGAGGAAACTATAAGCGAGTATCTACTTGAAAAATATATCAACGACTACAGTGAAGGGGATTATGGTATAGAAAACACAGCTGTTTTAACTTTAACACTATAAGATTAGAATCAAATTAAATACTTAGGTCGAGAAAATATAAAGAGTCTCATTTAGATCGTACAACAAAGCATTCCTGTAACCAACCATAATAAACAGGCGAACTTTTTTTTCGAAAGGATATATTTAAATTAATAGACTAAAAGTTAATTAGCGTTATACTCAGCATACTAAAAACACGGTGTTCGTATCCCACTAAACCTTCATTTTCCACATTTCATAGATAAATAACCCATATTTATCGATTATTATTTAGTGTACAATCATTTTGGTATACTTTAGAAAAGACAGCTATATCCTATTAGATAAAATTAAGTGAAAAAATATTATCATAGACAGGTTCTATAGAATCAATCATCTAAAGTCACTAAATGAAGAAGCAATTAATTACAGCCATAAGCCACAGTCTTGTGTGGATCTGTTTTTTTCTTATAGTTCCGTTAATGCCAATGCGTCCGGGAGAATCTATCAATCTATACACGATGGTTCCTTTTTTTTGTGCCTACGCCTATCTCATTGTATTCTTCTACATAAATACTCATGTGCTACTGCCTCGGTTGATAGAGAAAAAAAAGTATCTATTTTATGCACTTTACATCTTATTTATTTTTCTCATCTATTTCTTCATACAAAGACTTATATGGCATAACTTTAACCCTATAATGAACGGTCCTCCACCTCCACACGAAATGTTTGAAGGTAAACGCTTTTCTGAACGAAATGACTTATTACCGTGGAGGCAGATCAGCTTGTCTTTTTTTCAATTCTTTTTGTTCTTTATATTAAGTATCGGTTATAAGATAGCGTTATCGTGGATTTCTATAAATCAGCGAAACAGAGAGATTGAAGCCGAAATGCTTAAATCGGAATTATCTTATCTCAAAGCACAAATTAATCCTCATTTCTTTTTCAACACATTGAATACAATATATGCACTGACTCTAAGTAAGTCTGAAAAAGCAAGTGAGGCAACACTCCTCCTGTCACAAATAGTGAGGTATGTTTTAGATAAATCAAAAGAAGACTTTGTTAGTTTACAGGAAGAAGTATTGTATCTCGAAGATTATATAAATCTACAGAAATTAAGATTTTCGACCACACTCAACGTAAATTTCAATATCGTTGGAAATCCGGATAAATATAATATAGCCCCTTTAATAATGATTCCCTTTATCGAAAATGCTTTTCAGTATGGAGTCAGCACCCATTATACTTCCGAGATTGATATACTGATAGAAGCAAAAGAGGATAAAGTATACTTCAAGGTAAATAACCATATTTATAAATCGGATAATAATGTGTTTGACAGAAATTCTATCGGGATAGAAAATACACGTAAAAGACTTGATTTGATATATCCCGGCAATTACAGTTTAGTGATAAACAATCAAAACGACTCGTTTCAGGTCGAACTGTTTATTAATTCTCAGGATAAACAATAATTAGCACGTTTACTGATATTCTTCAAAACAAAAAAAGGTCTGAGACCTTGACTTATAAACAAGATAATTAAGCACTCAAAACAATGATAAATTGCATTATAGTTGATGATGAACCTCTGGCATTAGAAATATTAAAGAACTATATTGAAAAAATACCGTTTCTTAATCTTATAGGCGAATATACTGATGCAATTAAAGTACTTACCGATATCGGCAAATATTCTGTCGACCTTATTTTTTGCGATATAGAAATGCCCGACATCAATGGAATTCAGTTTGCCGAAAGTCTAAAAAGCAGCAAAAGACCAATGTTTGTTATGGTATCCGCACACAACAAATATGCAATAGAAGGTTTTAATCTTGATGCTATCGATTATTTACTGAAGCCATTTTCGTTTTCACGCTTTCTGAAAACAACGCAAAAAGTGCTGGATTACCATACTACCCACAACTCGAAATATGAAACCATACTGGAATCGGTTTCCGAAGGAGATGATTCTACTGATTTCATATTTGTAAAGTCGAATAATAAACTGCTGAAAATTAATTTTTCGAATATTATATATATCGAAAGCTTAAGTGATTATATAAAGATACACATCGAGGATTCAACCCGTTCGATACTCTCACTGAGCAGTTTAAAAAGCCTTGATGAAGTACTTCCGTCCAATCAGTTCAAGAGAATCCATCGATCCTATATAGTTTCTTTATCGAAAATAAAAGCAATTGAAAATAGAAGAGTATTGGTAGGAACAAATGTTTCATTACCTATCAGTAATTCCTATTATGACGATTTATATAATTCATTGGTTCATAACAACATTCTCCGATAAAATACAGCTTTTTTATTTATATTAGTGGATAAATGATATTTATCCACTAATATTCTTTAATCTAATTTGTGACGCTTAAACCATGTTTCGAATAGCGTATAATTAAATGTCAATAAGAAATACGATTCGCGAATATAGCTAGTGGGAGACGATGCGGTATTACCATATTCTAATCCGAAATTCAGTAAAGAACTCGAACCAAATCTGGACAAAACAGGATAGCTGTATCCTACCGAAACCGAAAAACCTATAGCACTCTTATTCTCAACCTGAATATAAGATCTCGAAACAGCAGCCCCCACCTGATACTGGCTTTGAGTTTTGTATCTGAGATAATCCGTTTTAGGAGTGTATCCCAGTCCCGCTTTTAATTGATGAAAGTCTACAATTTTAATATTATCGATACCCGACTTTAAACCACTCCACTGCTGATATTGATAATCCATACCAAATATTATTTTGCGGCTAGAGGAGGAAAACCCTAACCCTATATTTTGAGGAATAAACTGAGCCGAACTTCTGGCATTTTGTTCATCGATAAGCGTATATTCACTATCGTAAACCTCTGTTGTATTATCAAAGTTCAACCTCTGCTTATAACCATAAGTAAGTCCTAAAACCAGATTTTTCTGGTGGTATTGTAGACCTAAAGTATTGTAAAACTGAGAAGTTCTTGACTTTTTGGAAAACAAGTAATCCACCTGATTTTCGGTCTGATTGATAGTACCTCCAACATACATCGAAGTAATACCAAACGAAAAACGTTTTCCGAGCCTTAAAGCATTAGACATATACACACTGTAAAGTCCCCCACTCCCTTCCATATATACACTCTTGGTTTGCGTAGTTCCCTCAACATCCACTGTATTATATATTTGATACCCCACATTTGTAAAAGGCTTTACTCCCACAGCCACACTCCATAAAGGCGAAGCTCTAAAACCGAAAGCTATCTTTTGGAAATTGCCGTTAAATGCACTTTCCGAATTAGACTTAGAGGAAAAAGACGACTGTCGTACAGACCCTGATATATCAAAAATAAACCTCAAACTATCTAAAGCCGTAAGCCCTGCCGGATTCAAAGGATTCAAATAATCATAATCTCTTATTCCTACTCCAACACCTGCCATACCTGATGTTCTGCTATAATCGCGGGTTTCGATTTCGCCTATACCTAACATTGAATACGGAGAAGAAGTAGTTTGGGCATTCAATGTATTGCATACGATAACAATAAATAAACTTACAATAAAAACTCTTCTGTTATTACTTATCATAAACCACGAAATATATAACTAATTTAATCCTGTTTGCTGCATGTTTTGAGTCTCCTATAACGAGGCTCTTAAGCGTATTTGCTTTATCAGTATCACTCAATTGTAACTGAAGCGTTGTACTGTTTACACCAAATTTCCCCAATTCGGATTCTATATAATCCGATATATCAAAAATGTAATAAGTATTTTTATTATATATCTTATCTTCCTGAAGAGTGCCTGTTTGCACCGAAGTAGTAGTTCCATCCACATAAAGCTCCATAGGCTTTCCGTTTTCATCCAGATAATTCAATGCCAGATTAGCCGGAAGAGGGGTAAAAGCATTATACGTACCTTGCACCGGATAGACATACAGATAGGCTGTCGAAATTTTCACAAAGTTCCCCATCTTCAAGAGGTTATTTATATACGGAAATCTCAACTTTATATACAATCCGGTAAGTCCTTGCAGATACAGTTTATTCTCAGTCTCAGCTGATGATATGTATTGATTTCTGAGACTTAACGGAGCTAGTAATGTGCCCGACCTGTCTTGCTTGATATTCGAAAACGCCGTAGTCGCACTTGCTTTTATATCCATTGACTTTTCGACAGAAGATACTCCATAAGTATGATAATATAACCTTATAACAGGGTATGACTCACCTAACTCAAAAGCATTAATAGTAGCATTGTCGGTATCCCCCGAAGATAAACGCAGTCCTTTAAAATATCGCTGGAAATTTTCTTCCGAATCTAAAGTATCCGATTGAGCCTGCATCATCCTGATGAGTTCCAGACCAAATTCGTCAGGCAATCTCACCTCCAAAAGGCTGTCATTTGCCGATAATTCTGTGGGTCTTTTAAATCGGTAGCTAACCCATGGATTGGCATCCGCCGGAACCGAAGAGGTGTTATAAAGTTGGCTTTTATCGTCCAACTCTATTATTTTCTTTAACTTATATAAGTTTATCGTTTGAACCTGTGTTGTATCACCATAATGAAAGTCATCGTATTTAAGGATCAAGCTGATCGAATCGAGTTTTACTTTGACAGTAGCCTCGGAACCAAAGTCGGATGAACTGTAAGTCGGATTACTGAACATTAAATAAGATTCGGCAGTAATAGTTCCAAAATCGGAAGTTATATATCGCCCCATAAAAATCCTGCTTAAACCGGATGTTACTGCCGAATCCGACAACCCTGTATATAATTCGACAGTAGAAGTGTCGATAAGTATATTTCGGGCTGCCGGAGAAACCAGATTATCACCAACTGAAAAGTTATCATTTATACATGATGTAAAGAACACAATAGTAATGACAGTAAAATAAAGTAGATATTTCATTGAATTGAATTAAGTAACATAAAAATGTATTGCTCCGTTTTATAATTATAACTGTCATTGATATTATCCAAATCTAAATAGCAAAGAGGCTTAAGATGGATAAATTCAAAAACAGGTTTAATCTTTGACGTGCAAATGAATCATCAAAATATTAAACCCGAAAATTGAATCTACCTGCATATTTCATTTGTCTTTGAATAACCGTTTCATATCCATAATTACCCAAACGGGTCAAAAAATGGCTTCTATATTACTTTACAGACAGTTTTATGATATCTGTGGAGTAAAATCTGCCATTGGCAGATATTTATTTTTATAAATACTTTGCCGATATATATTTGTACAACTTTTAAGCAAAATGATATCGTACAAATACAAAAATTATGAGTAAAAAATTTCTATTCTTTTTATTATTTCCCTCCTTGTTATTGTTTTTTACTTCATGTTCTGATGATGATGAAGATTTAATCGGAAACTGGGTAAAAAGTTCCGATTTCGAAGGAGTTGGCCGAGGTGATGCGTCTTCTTTTGTAGTTGACAATAAAGTATATGTTTTTGGAGGATATGACGGGAAGAAAAGGCTAAAAGATATATGGGAGTATAATTTCGATCAGGGATACTGGACTCAAAAAGCCGAATTTACAGGTGTCGCCCGAAGTGCTGCTGTTGCTTTTGCCATATCGGACAAAGGATATATAGGAACAGGATACGATGGAGAAAAGTATTTACAGGATTTTTGGGAGTTTGATCCCACAAATAATATATGGACTCAGAAAGCTAATTTCAGAGGGTCGGCACGATATGGAGCCACTGCATTCAGTATAGGCGGAATGGGTTATATCGGAACAGGGTACGATGGTAATTACCTGATGGACTTTCATAAATACAATCCCGCTACCGATATTTGGGAAGAGAGTGTGAGTATAAAGGGTTCGAAAAGAGCATTTGCGACTTCTTTTATTGTTAACGATAAAGCCTATGTAGTTTGCGGAATGAATAATGGCAGTTACGTTACAGACTTCTGGGCATTTGATCCTACAACATCTTTATGGGAGGAAAAAGCTCAAATAGCCAATAAAACAGACAATGATTTTGACGATGATTATACTACGATTAATCGACTGAACACGGTTTCTTTTGTTATTGATGGTAAAGCTTACATTGCAACAGGTGAAGCCGGCTCTTTAGTGAAAAATACGTGGGAATACAATCCTATAACCGACCGATGGAAAGAAAAAACTGCCTTTGAAGGTACTGCTCGAAGTGCTGCTGTTGCATTTGCTGTTAAGGACAGAGGTTTTGTTTTAACAGGTCGCAGCTCTTCGTATTATTTTGATGATATGTGGGAGTTCAAACCAAATGAGGAGTATAATGAGTATGACTAAAAAACACATTATTATTACCATTATCACAGTTTGTGTTGTACTTTTTTCTTATCATATCGTTAACCGAAAAAATCACCTTGCGGTAGAAACATACAGAATTGACAATGGCTGGGGATATAAACTTACTAAAGATTCGAAAAAAATAATAGATCAGCCCTACATGCCTTGTATAGAGGGTAATCATCCTTTTCCTCAGGAAAGCATGGCTCTACGGACTGGTGAACTGGTGATGGAAAAAATAAAAAAACACGAATATCCTGCTATTACAAAAAACGAATTAATAACCATTCTAAAAAAATAATGGAATAAAAGCATACAATTGCATTCTTATAATACACTGTTAAACATCAATTAAGAGCTATTTAGTTAGCTCAAAAGCCTCGATTTAGTCGGGGCTTTTATTTTTCGGACATTATACTCTCACCAAGTATGCACAATCAATACAAATAATATACTATTTTTGCATCGAACTAAAAAAAACACGAATGGATTTAGGAAATCTTCTAATTTTTGCAATTATAATTATTACAGCCATTACAAGTTATATTGGTTTTAATAACAGGCAATTCTTTGATCGATATAAGTTTAGTACTTATGCTATCCTCGAATTGAAACAATACGACAGAATGCTTACGGCTGCTTTTCTGCACGCCGACCTTATGCACTTGTTGTTTAACATGCTTACTCTGTACTTTTTTGCACCTACGCTGGTTGCCTATGTTGGTCCCGTACAATTCCTCATATTATACTTAGCTGCTATTATAGGAGGTAATACGGTTTCGTTGTGGATGTATCGCAGAGATTCAATTTATACCGCCATAGGAGCTTCAGGAGGTGTATGTGGTGTATTATTCGCTTCTATTGCCATGAGTCCCGATCGTCTTATCGGTTTCTTCTTTATCCCTATGCCGGGATGGGTATTTGGAATACTATACTTGGCATATTCGGTATACGGCATGAAAAAATCATTGGGAAATATAGGACATGCTGCTCACTTAGGAGGTGCTGTTGTAGGTTTACTGTTAGCGATATTATTTGTACCGCAAATACTTTTGGTACATGGCTATCTTATCGCATTAATGTCACTGCCTATTATTGCTTTAGGCTATTTTGTATATAAAGAAAAATAAAAGTCACATCGCTTTTTATAAGTAACATTATAAGAAAATCCCGATCAGGTTTAACTTGATCGGGATTTTTGTTTTCTATTATAAAAGGGTCTGTGATCTTAAAAAGCTAAAGCCTCTAGAATATCTTTTTTCAGGTCTTCTATATGTTCAAGACCTACCGATAGACGTAGCAGATTATCTTCGATACCCATCACTTGTTTCATTTCGGCAGTAAAAGTGCCATAGATGGTAGATTCGGGATGTATAATCAGAGTTTTATTGTCAAATAAGTTGGTTGCTCTACGGATAATTTTCAGACGATCCATAAAACGGTAACAATCATCTTTCGTTGCCAAATTAAAGGTCAGCATTGCACCCGGATTAGAGGGGAACAGTTGATCTGAAATCTTTTTATAAGGCGAACTTTCTAATTTAGTATACCCAACCTTCGTTACTTTATCATTATCCGAAAGAAATTGAGCTAACTCATAGGCAGTTTGTGACATATGGTTGAAACGCAATTGTAGAGATTCCATTCCCAAAGCTTGTAGTGATGCCGTTTCGGAATCCATACAAGCCCCCATATTGCGGGCAATTTCGCGTTTTATTTTAAACATAAATGCCGACATAGAAGCGGTAGGTGTTACTTTCGACAGCTTCTTATTTTTCGACCAGTCAAAAGTTCCATAATCGAGAATAGCACCACCAACACTCGTTGCACCACCCGATACATATTTGGTAGTAGAAACAACTTCGATATCTACACCCTGTTTTTTTGCAGAAAATCCGCACCAAGGTACAATAGTAGTATCTACAATTAAAGGAACGCCTTTTGCTTTGGTTATGGCAGCAATCTTTGGAAGATCGGCTATTTCCATATGAGGATTGGTTATCAATTCGCAAAAGAAAGCACAAGTATTATCATCCATAGCAGATTCTATTTCCGATAAGTTATCGGTATTTACGAATCTTACCTCCACTCCGAATTCTGCTAATGTAAATTTAAATAAGGAAAAAGTGTTGCCAAATAAATGAGGAGATGTTACAATATTACTACCCGCATAAGCCAGTGTCATAAATGTATTTGAGATAGAAGCCATACCCGAACTTACGAGCATTACATTTTCGGCACCGGATGCCGCTTTTATCCTCAACTCCAGATTTTCTACCGTAGGGTTAGATATACGAGAATAAGTGTGAGTATCGGTTTTGTTTTGAAAAGCATTTGCAATTGCTTCCGAAGACGGATATTCAAATGCTGCATTCCGATAAATAGGCATACTTATAGCTCCGTGTGCATCTTCCTTTTTAAACTTAGCACCAATTACACGAGTAGCAAATTTCTCGCTTTGACAATCTTCTAATTCCATAATAACAATACTCTATATTATTTTTCCAATCAAAGGTAGTGTATTTAGAAATAAACTGTCTCTTTTAAAGAAAATATATCGAGGTTTTTCCTGAAAAAAGCATCTGAAAACAAAATATATCTCCTGCCGAAGAATACACAAAACACCTCCTCTTTTTATTTGATTACAAAGATAACATTCATATACGTATCATAATCAGCCTTTTTTATTATGGAATAACTGACTTTTCCGTCATCGGTGATATTGGTAATATTCATCACATTTTTATCATAATAAGTAACGTAGTAATATAATTGATCGGCACTCGTATAATAGGGTATATTAGCAGGTGCTGTTGGATTTTTGTCAGACGGGATATTAAACTGTTTCTTATATTCTTCATAGAGATCCAGCGGAGTAGATACAACTCCCAGATTAGGTGTCGGAATATTTATTGAGGGCATATAAAAAAAACGGGTCTGATTTTGGGTAAGACAAATCCATTGCGAATCAGTTTCAGTACCAATATTCTGAGATATGCATTGTTTGTCGATGTCATAGACCAGAAGTCCATTGGCAGGAGTAGGTATAGCTTCTTTATCAAGCGTGGTAAGCCTAGGAAGAAGAACTCCCTGATTAGGGCTGCTGATTTCGAGGGCGGCAGTACTATGAGGGCTTTCAGTATTCACTCCGATTTGGCTATGAGCCAAATGAGAAATAAACAAGGTAAGTGTAAGTAATATTATTCTATTCATCTTGGTTATTATTGTAGATTAAGTAAAGAATAAAATATATTGGTATATTTTATAGTTGTAACAATCTATATTTGTTATACTTGCCAAAGCAATAAAAAGGTCTGTGACCTTAATTGGGCAGAAGATCACTTCTTATCATTTTATTGGTAACTATTTTACATTCAGCTATCGTAGAGGCTATAGTGGTAATTTTACTATTTTCGGGTAAACCATTAACCAGATAAGGGGTGACCCGAATGGTGTAAACTCCTTTATTTTCATATTTATGGATTTGTTTATAAGTGGTTACCGAAGCACTCATATTATAATCTTTTACAACAGGAGTACCGTCTCCGAAATTCCATTCGAGATAGGCTATTTGCTGAGTTCCACTGCCAATGGAGGGAATCTCTACACTGTATTCGGCATCATTTCCTACACAAACCAACTCTTTCCCTTTTATCGGTTTTATATTAAAGAAAGAGGTAATGAAGGGAGGAAGTCCCAACTTTGGCAAACGAGGAGATACAAACTTATTGGGAACTTCGGCTATTTGAGTACCTCCATTATCCGGATCCAGAATAATCCATAAAGAAGACTGCATATTTCCTATAGCATATATCCTGTTATCCGGTCCTAATTGTACATTATCAATATTAGGTAAAATCTTTGTAAATGGAGCTGATATATTATTAATCGGCTTAACATAAAGTCCTCGATGTTCTCTCTCAATAGCCGTAAAATAAAGATAGTTAGCAGTGGGTGAAAATTCAAGACTGTATAGGTTCTCAAGAAAAGTGGAAACAAACTGAAAACTTGAAGCTTTACCTGTAGAGGTGTCAAAATTTCCGATAGTTAGATAATGATCCAAACCAAATCGGTAATCGGCATGAATAATACGTTTACCATCAGGTGATATTTTAATAGCACCTACACCGATACTACTAGGAGCAATTGTTGGAATCCCCAAATCCATACCAATTTCTGAAATCACCGGAGTAACATTGATTCCGGCAGAGGTAATCAGCCAAGCGAATATCTTACTTCTGACACGACTTACCACCCAATAATCTTTTCCGTTGGCATGCCCTACTGCTGTTAGGTTTTCATAAGCATGATTGACGGGATAACCAGAACTTCCAAATGTGAGAGATACGTTTTTTAGTACCACAGCTCCCAATCCTCCATTGGCAGACATATTTACTGTTGAGTAACAAAGACCCGGTGCTGTATTATTTCGATCAGGAGCCGTTACAATATAATATAAGGCAGGGTTATCGGGCACAGGAATGACAATACCCGAATTGGTAGAAGATGGATGCCCTAAAAGCCCGGTACCATTTTGCATAACAGCCAAATTCTTATTATAAACTGTCATTCCATCGGAAGCGAACAAAAAATTACCATTTATATCTGATATAGAAAAACAACCTTCAAAAGTATTTATGGGGCCCTGAACAGTACTTGGCACCCCTAAAACATTTCCTAATGAAGTCGATTCTGTGTGGGTATTAGAAAAATCGAGACCTGTATTAGTTCCAAAATACCAATGGTAGGCTTGCTTCTGTGCATATACAGATATGTTTAATATACAGATAGCTATTAAAAGTATTATTCTCATTCTTTTACTTATTTTGGTTACTTATTTTACGACAAATACAACGTTCATAAACGAATTATAATCAGCCACTTTTATAATTTCATAGCTCACTTTTCCGTCATTGCTTACACTGTTGATTTTAATAACATCCGAATCATAATAGGTGATATAATAGTGAAGGTCGGTTGCTACCGGAAAATAAGGGATACCTGCCGGAGCACTAGTGCTCTTTGCCATAGGAGTAGCAAATTGTTTTTTGTATTCGTTATAAAGATCTAAAGGTGTGGCAACTACTCCAAGCGTTTTGGCACTGACTGCAACAGAAGGCATATAGAAAAAACGTGTTTGGTTCTGTGCAAGACATATCCAGATAGGATTGGTTTCACTTCCTACGTTTTGAGAGAGGCATTGCTTATCGGTATCATACACTAACAGTCCCGAAGCCGGACTGGCAATAGCTTGTTTGGAGGTAGTATTCATGCGGGGTAAAAGCACACCTTGATTGTTAGTGGGACTGGTTATCTCCAGAGCAGCACTGCTATGAGGGGTTTTGGTATTGATTCCGACCTGGGAGTAAAGGGGAATTACGATAAAAGTTAAGATCAGTAACAAGATAGTTTTCATTTGTTTATATGAATTAGTTAGTAGATTTTTCGATATTTCAAAGAAAAAGCAGCAGCCTGTAATCGCTACAAGCTGCTGCCAAACATAGCTGTGCCATAAGTAAACACATAATTCATACCAATTTTGAACGACAACAAAAAACAAATCGGTAATACGGAAACGTTTACTCAAACAACTATCAATGTATTTATAGGGGAAATATTGTTTACAACAAATTTGTGTGTAGAAAAGACACAGAAATAAAAAAAGACGGAAAAATCCGCCTAAAATATTTTTATTACCAGCACGGTTGCTAGTTAACTCTCTCTCTCTCTCTCTCTCTCTCTCTCTCTCTCTCTCTCTCTCTCTCTCTCTAATATTTCAACGCACATTACCAAACCTAAATAGTTAAAATTTAGATCATTACAGGTCAATATGTTTGTTAATTTCGTTGTCATTATCAGAGTAAAGAGTTATTTTACAGGGGCAAAGTTAGTATTTATACTGAAAGAGACAAATTTTCATTTATAAAATTTGTCTCTTTCGGTTTTCGTATAGTATCAAACAGCAACTTCTCCTTTTATATGGGGATGCGGATCGTATCCTTCTAATTTGAAGTCTTCGTATTTAAAATCGAATATGCTTTTTACATCGGGATTAATGATCATTTTAGGTAAAGTTCTCAAATCACGTCCTATTTGCATTTTCAACTGATCAATATGATTAGTATATATGTGTGCATCTCCCAAAGTATGGACAAATTCGCCCGCCTCAAGTCCCGTAACTTGCGCCATCATTTGAAGCAGTAAGGCATAAGAGGCAATATTGAAAGGAACTCCCAAAAATATATCCGCACTTCGTTGATATAATTGTAGGCTTAATTTACCATTAGCTACGTAAAACTGAAAGAATGCGTGACAGGGAGGCAAGTTCATGTTTGGAATATCAGCTACATTCCACGCACTAACAATCAGACGACGCGAATCGGGATTATTTTTAATAGAATTTACAACCTCAGTAATCTGATCGATGTGCCCTCCTTTATAATCGGGCCACGAACGCCATTGAAACCCGTAAATATGACCTAGGTCTCCATTCTCGTCAGCCCATTCATTCCAGATACGGACTCCGTTATCCTGCAAATATTTGGCATTGGTATCTCCGGCCAAAAACCACAACAATTCATAGATAATCGATTTCAAGTGTAATTTTTTAGTCGTAACCAAAGGAAAACCATCCGCCAAGTTATAACGGCTTTGATGACCAAATACACTGATTGTGCCGGTGCCGGTACGGTCTTCTTTTTTGACTCCTTCGGTCAAAACACGCTGTACTAAATCTATATATTGTTTCATTTTTTCGTTATTAAGTATTATTAATGATTTATTGCCGCATTACAAAGTTATAAGAAACTTCCATTATGACATTTTGAATAGCCATAAATGAGAATAAATTTGTAAAACATGCTTTATAAATATGTTCAAAAATAGCATAATTTTAGATCATTGTCAATAATATATTTCATATATTGTGACCCTTAGCCAAAAAAGTCAAATACTTTTTTAACGTCAAACTTTAGTAACATTATGGGATACTGTATTTTTTCATTCGCTGCCGATGTCGAGAAGGTTAAACAAGTTTTTGATTCATGCGATTCTTTATTATTCGATCAAATTCAAGATAATGAAGTATTTAAAAACTACGCAAGCCAAGATTTCGAAAATCACATATCAACCAGAGAAGCTCTGCGTCACATTATACATGGGGAACCTTACCGCAAACATTCAGCTCATGCCTATTGGTATGCTCTAATCTCTATTTTTGCTTTTCTCGGACATGAGCTACCATACAATCAGGATATAGAATTAGACAACGAAACCGAACTGATAGATAATTATCTGAGATCTGACTTTGGAATAGAAACCACTGTTGCAGAGATATTACTCAATAATTTCCCTGATTTAGGCCTACCCGATGTAGCTACATTTCCATTAGCCGGAGCTATAACTCATTCCGATATAAGTCAGTTAAGCAATGACTTACAGGAGGTGGTATTGTCAAACAATCAAATAGAACTTTTATGGCATACCCAAAGCGAAAAAGACGAAATTAAAGCCTTTGTATACAATAGCATCAAAGGCTTTAAAGATAATATAGACTTCTGTTATGAAAACAACCTGAGCCTTATTTCATTTTGTCACTGATGCACCTTATCTGCCGCATTCAAAAACGGAATATACTTAAAGCGATACTCCGAAATAAACATGGAAAGAAGAATAAGACTTCCTCCAATAATGGTACGCATAGTGATAGGTTCGCTAATCAGCACATAAGCAGCTATGGTTGCAAAAATAGGTTCACACAAATAAGTTAAGGCTACTTTTTCTTCTTCTATGTATTTTTGGGACATATTTTGCATTCCATACATATAAGCTGTAGCAAATATACCTGTAAATAAAACAGCTCTCCACACATTCCAATCCATAGGTAAAACTAAGTGGTTAATATCAACCGTCATAAAAGCAAGCACAGCATACACTATTGTGCATGTATACAACTGTACAATTACTAACGATATGGTTTCGACCTTGCGATTATATTTTCCGACCAGTAGCACATAAGCAGCAAAGGCAATTGCACCGCCTACGGCATACATATCTCCCCTATTGAAGCCACTACCGGCCGAAGCCATAGCAATTACATACAAACCGACTAATGCCATTGTACATGCCAGCCAAGTTTTTGGCTTGATCGATTTACGAAATACAAAGAATTTCAAAATGGGTATCAGTAGTACGTCCATACCCGAAATAAAAGAAGCGTTAGCTGATGATGTATACTGCAAACCAATAGTTTGTAATAAGATAGCCAACAAAAGAGGTATACCTACCCACACTCCATATTTTACTGTTTGCCAATTGATTAGCTTTAACTGCTTAAAAAACAAGACAGATAAAACCAGTGCAGCCAGTAAGAAACGATACATTAAAAATGAAAACGGATGTACAATAGAGATGCCTTCCTTAACAAGTGGGAATGAGATTCCCCAAAAAGCGGTACCTAGAACTAAAAGAGCTAAGTAAATTCTACTTTTCTTCATTACTCAAATAATTTAAATTTTACATTAAACTATTAGGGCATGTAAAAACTAAAAATTTACAAAAGGTTGCATATATCCCCAATTCTCTTCCCTAATGTTGGGATACAGCGCGAAAAACCTTATCTGGGGTGCAAAGTTATAACACTTTGATCAAAAAAACAACCCTCACAGTAAAAAACTGCAAGGGCTATTTTTATGAAAGAATATATTTACCTTACTTATTCGGGCCAATCGGCAATCACAGTCTTACGATCGAAAGTATAAGCACTGAAATACCCTAAAGCACCTCCCACGATATTGTTTGTAGGGTTAGTTTGAGAATTGCCTATGCGTCCCAAAGTTTCGAAGAAAGTATATGCACCTTTGTCTAATAACTGATGTTCTACTGTAATAGTATCACCTTTCTTTATTGGGTCCTCGTCACTACCGTTTTCTTTATAAGCCGGAATTATACGGCTTAGATAAAAACCTTCGCGATCATCGGTGTCTGTAGCATCTTCTTCCATTTTTTTACGTTTGCCATTTATATACAATAACTCACGATAATAATTTTTAGAACCTTTAGGATCCTGAAAATGAATCATCGGAAACGCATATTTAAATAAAGGGATATAATACATGGTAATAGAATCGATCTTCACCGTATGCGGAGACATGGTAGATGATGCTGTATATTGTTGTCCATCGACATTTACTTTCAGATTGTAAGTACGTCCGGGAACACCTCTCAGATTTATTGCTTTATAAATACCCGAAGTGTCTATCTTCAATGTTTCAGTATTCCCTTTATCATCCGAAACCGAAACAATAGCTCCTAAAACAGGGTCAAATGTATTATTACCGCTAAAGTCCTTCGACATAGTAAGCCTTACCGTAGCAAGCGAATCGGCAGCTATAAGCCCTTCGATCACCAACTTAGGCTCTGAGGATTTGAGATCCACATCTATCTCCTTTTCACAAGATGTGAATATAAATGCAGACACTATTGCAACAATGGTTAGTATATATTTACTGATACTCATTTTTTATCTGAATTTTAATTTATAAATAGTGTACAATCTTAGAATCTGAAATTCCAAGAAATAGATGGAACAAAACGGAACAAAGAATACTGATAAGCCGTAGATTTAGAAGGATCGTCATCGTTGGTTCTGAACTCAATCATATAAGCATTTTCACGTCCATAGGCATTATATAAACTAAATGCCAATTCGGAATAAAATTTCTTTGTTTTCTTCAAAACACAAGTTGCACCTAAATCCAGACGATGATAATCGGGAGCCCTGTAACCGTTTCTCTCCGTATAATATACTACCTCTTTACCATCAATCTGGTATTTTCCACTTGGATAAGTAACCGCATTTCCTGTATAATATACAAAGGCAGCCGATAAGTTCCATTTTTCATTCAAACTATACATAGCTACAAACGAAATGTCATGTGTTCTATCCTGAACGGCATCATACCATTTATTATTATTGATCCCGTCAATCTTTTTTTCAGATTTAGATAAAGTATAACTAACCCATCCTGAGAATCTTCCAACACGCTTCTTCAACATCAATTCAATTCCATATGCTCTACCCTTACCAAATAACAGTTCGGTTTCCACATCATCATTAGTAAAAGTCAGTGCATTATCTTTAAAATCTATCTGATTTCTCATGTCTTTATAGTATACCTCGGCACTAAACTCAAACAGATTATTGGCAAAATTACGGAAATAACCCAATGTAAATTGATCCGCAATCTGAGGTTTTATATTATTTGAAGTAGGTACCCATCTATCAAAAGGCGAAGCAAATGTAGGATTAGAAAGCAAGTGCATACTTTGAGTAGTGCGTGCATAAGCTGCTTTTATAGAAGATACCTCATTCAAACGATATGCCATAGAAAGACGTGGCTCTAAGTTGAAATATGTTTTCACAAACTCGCCCGACTTATAAGATACAGTATCAATTACCTCGTGATTTTCATTCAGATTATAGAAATCTCCCGCTCCCAGAACCGAAAAAGCAGACAATCTCAACCCGTACATTATTTCGAGACGATCGGTTGCTTTCACCGTATTCGAAGCATACAATCCATTTTCCCATGAATATTTATTTTTCAGATGTTTAGAGACACCTTTATCTTCTGCGACATCAAACTTTCCGGGAGCCATATCATGATAAGTCGAATGTACTCCGAATTTCCATGAAGAAACGCTGTTTTGCGTAAAAGTAAACTCCTGTTTCAAAGCATAATCATTTATTATAGATGATATACGCAAATCCTGATTCATGTCTACTGCCACATTGTATGAATATCTATTGTAGATTAAAGCTGTAGAAGAAGTCCATTTATGCCCCATCAGTCTGGTCCATTTAAGCGTCCCCACAGTGTTACCCCAATCAGTATCCACCACATCGGTTATACCCAGCTTATCCATACCCGAATATGCGGTAAAAGTCAAACGATCTTTATCCGATAGGTTGAAGTTTAATTTCATATTCAAGTCATAAAAATACAATGTAGTATTTTTCACATCTTCCGATCCAAATGCACGAGCTATCACATCGGCATAAGTACGTCTTGCTCCTACTATAAAACTGGATTTACCTTTCTTAATAGGACCTTCAACATTTAATTTCGAAGAGATAAGACCCAACCCTCCATTTACATGATAATCCTGATTATCTCCGTCGCGCATTTGCACATCAAGAATTGAAGACAAACGCTCTCCGTATTGCGAAGGTAAAGCTCCTTTATACAAGGTAACATCTCTAACCATATCTGAATTGAAAGCCGAAAAGAATCCCATCAAGTGAGAAGCATTATATATACCTACATTATCAAGTAAAACAAGATTCTGATCGGCACTACCTCCCCGAACATAAAAGCCGGTTCCACCCTCTCCGGCCGATTTAACACCGGGCATCAATTGAATAGCTTTTACAACGTCGCGTTCTCCGAAGAGTACAGGCAACTGATTAATTTCCTGAATACTCATTTTCTCTACGCCGGTTTGTACTCCGGCTACATTTTCATCGGCACGTCTCGAAGATACCACCACCTCATTCAAATCAATAGAAGAAGATTTAAGCGATACATTTTCGATAATATCCTTATTCAAAGATATCTTTACTTTTTTATCTTCATAGCCGACATATTTCACGACTAAAGTATAGTCCCCCTTTGGTAAAGTAATTTTATACTCACCATCCTGATTCGTAAAAACTCCGGTAGATAACTTTTCGGTTACTGCTACAGGCACCCCTATTAAAGGATCTTTTGTCCTTTCATCTGTAATTTTTCCTCGTACAGTATAGTTTTGTGCCACTGCCACAAAAGGCAAGAAAAACAATAATGTAACCCAAAAACTCAACCTAAAAATTTTGCTCATTATAGTATTTAAATTAGATGTTGTCTGTTTTATATTTTTTCGCGAGCTGCAAAGATATTAAGTAACTAAAAAGTATTTAATGTACATTCCTATCCCATATACCCAGCTCTAATCGTTTAACCTATAGCAACACAAATAGCTCTATGAGCCTAAAAGCTCCGTCTTTAACAATAAAATAATACAATAATCTGTCTTTTTGATTATAAATATAATCAAGGGCACAAATGTATGCTTCTTACTGTTTTTATGACGCAAAGATATGAGGCCTATAGGCAATACAAATACGGAATAAGTTTTTTTAACTCTTAAAAGAACCGGTAAGTCTATGAAAGTCTATTTGATATACATTAATCATTTTCTTTACCACCCTATTTTATCACAAAAGAATAACAAATAACCGCAATAGTAAAGAAATTAATGACGAACTACACTTTTAACAGGATAAACTGCAAGATTATTATGATATGTCACAAGTAAGGAACCTGTACACCGAAATGATCCTTTGTTTTCGAAACCTCTATCTTTTTATTATATAGTGCATATTGTTTCTGAAGATTACTTAATCCGTGGCCACTCTTTTCGACATTCAAACGTGGCTGGAGATTATTTACAACTTCTATATTTTCCGCAAATATATTCACATTGACAATTAATGGGTGTTCTACAGAAGCCACATTATGCTTAATTGCATTTTCGATCAATAACTGTATACTAACGGGAATTATCTGCTTTTGGATGTCAGTATTTCCATTTATATTAATCTTTAAAGCATCTTCGAACCTTATCTGGAGTAAATAAATATAAGACTGAAGGAACAATATTTCCTCTCCCACCGGTACGCTCAATCGTGTGTTAGTAGACAAAAAGTACCTATATATATTCGATAATTTCTTAGTATATATATTTGCTCTATGAGGATCTTCGAATATCAACGAAGACAAGACATTGAGACTATTGAATAAAAAATGGGGATTGACCTGAGTCTTTAGAGTCGCATATAAATACTCTACACGCTCTTTCTCTATAATTGCAATGTGCTGCTGAGATTTTAAATGACGTTGATTATAAAAAAACAGTTCTAATATTAAAATTATAAAAGAGTTACCCAATATTAATATAATAATGGATGGAAGAGTCGGATAAAATGGCTTATCAAAAAATAAACTGCCAAGTACATAGTTAATCGAAAAAGAATATAGGTATGCGAATACGAAAGATACAAACAACTCAAAAAGAACACGTATGTATAGAATATCTTTATATTTAAAGTATTTGTTAGAGGTATGAACAATCAATAAGCTCACAAATGACATTAGCATTACAAAAGGCAAATCGTAAAGAAGTCCTCTATAAAAATCCCCACCATTCAAACCGGTCATAACATAGAAGATCCACTCAAACAAAAATTCAAAAAGAGCGATAAGCACAATAAAGAGTATAATATTACTCTTCCTATTCCCCCCCATAACTACTCTATTTTTATTATTCAACATCATCAACCCACTTCAAAAAATCGGTAACCCGTACCCTGCTGACTAAAACTTCGTGAGGGCACTCCGGCTGAAAAGAAAGTTTAAGACGGCTATTAAAAAACTTCGAAATATTTCTGATTGCCTTTATATTGGTTATGCAATTGCGCGAGACTCTAAAAAATATAGATTTCCCCAGAAGCTTATCCAATTCATCCAACGTATAATCAATAATGTAGCGTTTATTCTCAAATGAATGAAGAAATACAGCTTTATCCTCGCTATAAAAGAAAGCAATGTCCTTAGCCTCAATATAAAAATAAGAATCGCCCTTCTGAATCAAAAAACGGCTCTTTACCTTTTGTGTTATTATTTCGCCCAACTGTTTATAATCAAAAGATGCTTGTTTCGATTGATAAAACTGCTCGTATTTTATCAAAGCACTTGTCAGATCATTCTCTTCAATAGGTTTCAATAAATAATCGATACTATTTAATTTGAAGGCTTGTACCGCATGCTCGTCATAAGCTGTAGTAAAAATAATAGGCGTATTAATCGAAATATGATTGAATATTTCGAAGCAATCTCCGTCCGCCAATCGTATATCGAGCATAATAAGATCCACCGTATTGTTTTTCAGGAAATCAACAGTTTGCCCTACAGTCTCTGTCCGTTCGGAAAGAACATATTCAGGACGCAGATGAGTAATCATACGCTTCAATTCCTCATACGCCAATCGCTCGTCTTCTACAATCAGATACTTTATCTGCTGATGAATTTGCATCATATTTTAGGAAAATAGAGTTTATTGTCAAAGGTATAACATTATAGATATTTTTTTTGCACAAAAATTTTATTTCGGACAGACTTCAATATTCTACTGATAAATTTCAGAAAATAGAACCCTGTATTAAAAATTTGATGCACATTTCTATTTTTTTTATACTTTTAAGTTCGATTACGAGCTATTTTGCATTGCTTATATATACAGGAATACCAATAAACAAAACATGAAAACATCAATTTTAAAGGCTTTATTTATCTCTGCCCTTCTTTTTACAACAGTGGTGCTGCACGCACAAAACCGTGATTGGGCAAATATTAACCGTTATAAAACCAATAACAAAGAACTTGTGGAAGCTAAAAAGCAAATCGAAACAGTATTTATCGGAAACTCCATTACCGAAGGTTGGGTAACTCTTGATCCTATTTTTTTCACGAACAATAATTATGAAGGAAGAGGCATCAGCGGACAAATAAGTGCCCAAATGCTACTCAGAATGAGAGAAGATGTAATTAAACTAAAACCACGCGTAGTTGTTATAAATGCAGGTACAAATGATATTGCAGAAAATGCCAACGTATATGATCCCGAAATTACATTGGGGAATATAATATCAATGGTTCAATTGGCACAGGCTAATGACATTAAAGTTGTTCTGGGATCGGTACTTCCGACCAATCATTTTCGTTGGAATCCCGACATTACAGATGTAGCCGGTAAAGTAACAGACCTGAATAGCAGAATTAAAAATTATGCCGATGCAAATCACATTCCCTATATCGATTATCACACAGCACTCAAAGATAAAGACAATGGTCTTGACGTAAAATACGGAGAAGACGGTGTGCATCCCAACATAGAGGGATATCATATTATGGAACCTTTGGCTAAAGAAGCGATTAATAAAGCATTAAAACAATAAGTAAGCGATAATGCGATATATTGTCTGAGCATAGCCACATAAGGCTATGCTCTTTTTTTATCCAGAACTCTAAATCTGACATTTTGACACAGAACAAGCTATGGCAAATAATTTGCAGATCAATTAATAAACAAAACATAAACGAACTAAAGAAAGGAGATATAATATATGAATTTCAATAACTTTACTATTAAATCTCAAGAGACTTTACAAAAAGCAATTGAGATCGTCAGAGAGAGAAATCAACAATCGGTAGAAACTACACACCTATTATTATCAGCCATTTTAACAGGTGATAATATTGTTAATTTTCTCTTTCAGAAACAAGGAGTAAATCCTCAAAACTTAAGCATCCTTCTCGAAAGACAAATAGACTCTTATCCTAAAGTAACGGGAGGAGAACCTTATTTGAGCAGAGAAAGCAATGCTGCATTGCAAAAAGCAACTGATCTGGCTAAAAAAATGGACGATCAGTACGTATCTATTGAGCACATTCTACTGGGAATACTTGCCGAAAAAAGTACAGCTTCTCAAATAATGAAAGATGCGGGTATCACCGAAAATGGTTTGAAGCATGCTATCACCGAACTTCGCAAAGGAAGTAAAGTAGACAGTCAATCGGCAGAAGATACTTATCAGTCACTTGAAAAATTTGCTATCAATCTGACACAAAGAGCCAGAGATGGTAAACTAGACCCTGTAATAGGTCGTGACGAAGAAATCCGCCGCGTATTACAAATATTGAGTCGCCGTACCAAAAATAACCCTATACTAATAGGTGAACCCGGTACAGGTAAAACAGCCATTGCCGAAGGATTAGCTTACCGGATTATTCGTGGAGATGTACCCGAAAACCTCAAAAGCAAGCAAATCTATTCACTGGATATGGGTGCCCTGATTGCCGGTGCAAAATACAAAGGAGAGTTTGAAGAACGTCTTAAGTCTGTGGTAAATGAAGTAACCAAATCAGAAGGCGAAATCATCCTTTTCATCGACGAAATACACACTTTAGTAGGAGCAGGAAAAGGCGAAGGAGCCATGGATGCTGCCAATATATTAAAACCGGCTCTTGCACGTGGTGAACTCCGCTCGATTGGTGCTACCACCTTAGATGAGTATCAAAAGTACTTCGAAAAAGATAAAGCTCTCGAACGTCGTTTCCAGATTGTGATGGTGGATGAACCCAGTGAGTTGGATACAATCTCAATACTTAGAGGGTTAAAAGAGAAATACGAAAATCACCATCAGGTACGTATCAAAGACGAAGCAATAATTTCGGCAGTTCAACTTTCGAGCCGTTATATTACCGATCGTTTTTTACCCGACAAGGCAATTGATTTGATGGACGAAGCGGCAGCAAAACTTCGTATGGAGGTAGATTCGGTTCCCGAAGAACTAGATGAAAAAAGCCGCCGCATCAAACAGCTAGAAATTGAGAGGGAAGCTATCAAGCGTGAAAACGATAAAGATAAAGAAGCTGAACTAAGTAAAGAAATCAGCAACCTGAAAGAAGAGGAAAAAGACCTCAAAGCTAAATGGCAATCGGAAAAGGATGTCATCAATAAAATTCAACATAACAAAATTGAGATTGAGGATGCTAAATTTCAGGCTGATAAAGCAGAGCGCGAAGGTGATTATGGCAAAGTAGCCGAACTTCGCTATGGTAAAATAAAAGAACTCGAAGCCGAGATAGACAAATTACAAGCTCAACTTCATGATATGCAAGGTAGTACTGCCATGGTAAAAGAAGAAGTCGACGCCTTTGATATTGCCGATGTAGTATCCCGATGGACAGGCATTCCTGTGAATAAAATGCTCCAAAGCGAACGTGATAAATTACTCAACCTAGAAGATGAACTCCACGAGCGTGTAGTAGGTCAGGACGAAGCTATTATAGGAATCTCGAATGCTATACGTCGAAGTCGAGCAGGCTTACAAGACCCAAAACGTCCTATCGGATCATTCATCTTTTTGGGAACTACCGGAGTGGGTAAAACCGAATTAGCAAAGGCTTTAGCTGAGTTTTTGTTTGACGACGAAAATATGATGACCCGCATCGACATGAGCGAATATCAGGAAAAGTTCAGTGCAACCCGCCTTATCGGAGCACCTCCCGGATATGTAGGTTATGACGAAGGTGGACAATTGACCGAAGCTATTCGACGCAAGCCATACTCTGTCGTACTGTTTGACGAGATAGAAAAAGCACATCCTGATGTATTCAATATACTGCTGCAAGTATTGGATGATGGTCGTCTGACTGACAATAAAGGTCGTGTAGTCAATTTCAAAAATACGATTATCATAATGACTTCTAATATGGGATCGGGACTGATAAGAGAGAACTTTGCAACTATAACCCCCGAAAATCATGACGAAGTTGTAGAGACAACAAAAAAAGAAGTCTTAAGTATGCTGAAGTCGAATATCCGTCCTGAGTTTTTGAATCGGATTGACGAAATAATTATGTTCCAACCGTTGACGGAAAAGGATATAGAAAAGGTTGTGAAGATTCAATTAGAAGGTCTAGTCAAACTACTCCGAGGAAATGGTGTGAGACTTGAATTTTCAGATGCAGCCATAGCATGGATTGCTCATAAAGGATACGATCCTGAGTTCGGAGCCCGTCCTGTGAAGCGTGTAATACAACGTCAGGTACTTGACACGTTATCAAAACGCTTATTAGCTCAATCCGTAGACAAATCAAACCCTATCACCGTCGATATAAAAGATGGTGAACTGGAGTTTAGAAACTAATCAGAAACAGACTATTACAAAAAACGCTTTGCTGAGAATTCAGCAAAGCGTTTTTTCTTTATTAGGAAATCAATCATCAATCTTTCTGATGAGATGAACGCCCCAAATAATAAAAAGCGATTAAAGAAGTAATCTGTAACGCAGCAATAAAAAGCATTCCTCGACGACGTCTGTTTTCTCTCTTTAGTTTTCTTAATTCCTCTAAGGTTTGTTTTTCAACAAAATTATCTTTCTTTTCAGACATATGTTATATTTTTTGAGTTGTAATCAACAGTTTATATACATAAGAACAATTGTAAACCATCGATAGTTCATGTTACCACTAAATGACAAAAAGATTTTTCTTTGTAGATACCTCTTCACTTAAAACGATATCTAGTTCAATGGCATTAAAACAAATTCATTAAACAGTAGCCACCCAGACATATAAATAACTAATAAACAATAGATAAGATCATTTAATATAGTTATATATACAACCATAATACCATATAGCAAAACATAAAGCACTCTTATATAGAACAATATAATTACATGTCATATTAAGCAAATAAAAAATAAAATAATGAATATAAATAAGTAAAATAAGAAATAACACATAATACACCGATGAAATCGATTATTAAAGCCTATATTCTACTGTAAAACAAAGAAATACAAAAGAACACAAGAAAACCATTTAACATATTACAAAACAGATCAATAAACACATATTAAACATACACAAGTATCCAAATATTAAAAAACAAAATATCCCTTTTCATCGATACAAGAAATAGACCAGATAATCAATAATTAAAAATAAAGATATAAAACTATATGCTCAGAAATATAAACAATTTTAGTACTAAACTAATAAATAACAAAGCATTGACAAAAAATTATATCTATAACAGAAGTATTTAGGGCTATAAATAATCCAATATGACTGATTTCAACGGGGTATTTTAACAACCAAGACGACTAATTTACTAATATTTTTTAGCAAAACTAAATACTTAACATAAATATCTCATTATAAACATTAATACATGTTTATATATAAGTATATTAATTATATATATAACGGTGAAATGGGACAAATTAATACTATATAAAATACAGGCAGCATAAAAAAACATAAACAACTGACAAATAACAAATTAGAACATTCCATCTTAGATTTTCCTAATAAATAATTACAACGAAGATTTATGCTTATAAGAGTTTACCTATATTTGTCATATTATCACAATAATAGAAGGTATGGATATAATTACGCTAACCAATCAGAATATAGAAGAAGAACATCTTTGTTGTGCTATTGACAGCAAAGCTACCAACATAGGTGTAACAGCCAAGAAATCATGGCTTAAAGACAGAATAAATGAAGGTTTAAAATTAAAAAAATTAAACGCTAGAGGCAAAGTCTTTATTGAATATATTCCCGTTGAAATGGGCTGGATGCCTATCGAAGCAAAAGACTATATGCTAATAAATTGTCATTGGGTATCGGGCAGCTACAAAGGAAAAGGTTATGGTGCGGAATTATTGAAAGAATGCGAAAACGAAGCAAAAAGTCTTAAAATGAAAGGAGTTTTGCTTGTAAGTGCAAACAAAAAAAAGCCATTTTTATCAGACAAATCATTCTATTTAAAATCTGGCTATGAAGTTGTTGACTCAGCCCCACCCTACTTCGAACTATTGACTAAACGCTTTGACAATAAAGCAGAATTACCTAAGTTTACCCAATCTGCGAAAAAAGGATTTCCTGAGGAGATAAAAGGTGTGGATATATTTTATACAGCACAATGTCCATTCACCACGCCATACATAGAACTTCTAAAACCAACTATTCTAACTTCGAATATTCCGATACGGATTCATCAAATAAAATCAAGAGAAGAAGCTCAATCTCATTTTTGTCCTGTGACAACCTACAGTGTTTTTGTTGATGGAAAGTTTTATACACAAGAAATACTTACAGCGAAAAAATTAGAGCAACTGATATCGATATTATAAAATCAAAAAAAGTCTCTGTAAAAAGATACAGAGACTTTTCTTACTATATATAATTAAAGCCAGTAGTCAAATTATGCCCTGAGCAATGGTAGCCCTTGCAACCTTCATAAATCCGGCGATATTCGCACCTTTTACATAATTTACATAACCATCGGCTTCCGTTCCATGCTTTACACACTGGTCATGTATACTGTACATTATTTGATGAAGCTTCTGATCGACCTCGTCTGCTGTCCATTGGTAATGCATAGCGTTTTGAGTCATCTCTAAACCCGATGTTGCAACACCTCCCGCATTTACGGCTTTACCGGGTGCAAAAAGGATTTTATTCTCTATAAATAATTTAATCGCCTCTTCGGTACATCCCATATTCGATATTTCGGCTACACATTGTACTCCATTTGCCAGAAGTTGTTTTGCATCGTCTTCTCCCAACTCATTTTGAATAGCACATGTAAGGGCAATATCTACTTTTTGCTCCCAAGGACGTTTTCCTTCATAAAATTTAGCTTCGGGAAAAGCTTTTGCATAAGGGGCAACAATATCCTCTCCTGTATAACGTAATTCGAGCATATAGTCTATCTTTTCAGGAGAAAGACCTTCGGGATCATGAATATATCCATCAGGACCCGATATAGTGACTACTTTAGCCCCCAACTCCGTAGCCTTGAGAGCAGCTCCCCATGCAACATTGCCAAAGCCCGATATAGCAACCGTTTTACCTTCAATAGTAGTTCCTTTAGTGGCAAGCATTTCTTTTACAAAATAAAGACCACCAAAGCCCGTAGCCTCAGGACGTATAAGCGAACCGCCATATTCGAGCCCTTTACCCGTAAAAGACCCCGTATTTTCACGTGCTAATTTCTTATACATTCCATACAAGTAACCGATTTCGCGGGCACCAACACCTATATCTCCGGCCGGCACATCGGTATTAGGACCAATATTACGCCACAATTCGAGCATAAAAGACTGACAGAAACGCATCACCTCACCGTCTGATTTTCCTTTACAGTTAAAATCAGAACCACCTTTGGCTCCACCCATCGGCAGTGTAGTCAAAGCATTTTTAAAGGTTTGCTCAAAACCCAGAAATTTCATTATAGAAAGATTTACGGACGGGTGAAACCGCAAACCTCCTTTATAGGGACCTATTGCATTATTGAACTGAACCCTATAACCGGTATTCACATGGATATTTCCTTTATCATCCACCCATGGAACCTTAAACATCAATACACGATCGGGTTCAACAAGTCGCTCTATAATCTGAGCCTTCTCGAACTGAGGGTGTTGTTCATAAACATCTTTTATAGAGATCAATACTTCTCTTACAGCCTGTAGATACTCTGCTTCACCCGGATGCTTTGCTTCCAGCGATGACAAAATGTTGTTAATATCCATATTACACCAATTTTTTAAGTCATTTTTCTATTCCAAATATACAAATAAAGAGAATAAAGTATCATTATAACAATACAAAAAAACATTGGTTTGAAAGAAAAAATACATTTTGTTTAACCTGTTCCTTCGTGAAAACAAATTACGTCTATCCACAAAAGAAAAAGAAGGGTATTTAATTTAAAATACCCTTCTTCTTATACTAAAAAGCTACAACCTTAAAAAATATTCTTTTTAGGTGTAGTAGCTACAAAATCTTTCAAATAGAAAGGTTCGAAATAAGCAGTATCAACAAATTGTTTATCGGCATATGCTGCATCCGACAGGCGAACCATATATTTTGCCGATGGATAAACTCCTTCTAAAAAGCAGGCATTATCATTTACAATCGCCTCCTTGCATTTATCGGCACCATTCCCGAAGAATAGCACTTTCGACTTAGATAAATATTCCTTATAAGAAGCTTCATCTACAATATCGGCTGCAATATCCCTTACCACATTAAGCTCTTTATCATATAAAGCAGCATATACCTCCATCCGGCGGGCATCTATCATTGGACACAAAAGTGTATTGACTGCAACTTCTTGCGTTTCGATTACCTTTTGAGCCATCACCAAAGGAGTTTTTATCGCAATAAGAGGTATACCCAAGCCATAACAAATGCCTTTCGCCTCCGAAACACCAATCCTCAGACCGGTATATGAGCCGGGGCCACAACTAACAGCAACAGCATCTAACACATATCCCTTTAACCTGACCTCTGCTACAGCTTCTGCTACAAATACACCTAACAAACTTGCGTGCGAAGGTCCATCAGTACTCTCGCGTTCAAATATTATTTCTCCATTCTTTGAAACTGCAACCGAACATACGGGCGTAGCAGTTTCTATATTTAAAATACACGACATATATCTATTTGTTTTTGAAGATGCAAAGTTAAGATTTTCCGAGTACATTAAGAGTGAAATAAAATCAAAAAAAGAAATCAGGATGGGAATGAAAACTTTTTCACCGAATATAAAACATCATACAGTAAAAATTAATATATTTGTTATCAGAAAAAAAATGTAATGAGAAGTGACCATCCACACCTATATGTAATGCATTTACAAGAATCATTCTTTAGATTGAGTTGCTCCCTTATTATTTTATAATACACCCTCGGAAATTTTATTTTTCGAGGTTTTTTTTGGAATAAACAACAATAAGTATTGTAACACAACATTCAGAAAGCAATTAGTTACACAAAATACTTACTGAAATAACAAACAGGTCTGAGACCTAATTTTATAAATTCGGCTGCATATGGAAAATAAAAGTTTAGTTTCGATTACCGATTATACGAAAGAAGATATAATCAGGATACTTCAATTAGCTGAAAAGTTTGACGAAAACCCCAATCGTCGTCTTTTGGAAGGAAAAGTATGCGCAACACTTTTTTTTGAACCATCGACACGTACCCGATTGAGTTTCGAAACTGCAGTGCATCGATTAGGCGGACGCATCATCGGATTTTCGGATGCCTCTACTACCAGTTCAACTAAAGGAGAAACGCTGAAAGATACCATTGCAATGGTTAATAACTATGCAGACCTCATCATTATGCGCCATCACCTCGAAGGAGCCGCCCGATATGCATCGGAACTATCGACCGTTCCGATCATCAACGCCGGAGATGGAGCCAACCAGCACCCTACACAAACCATGCTGGATATGTATTCGATATACAAAACGCAAGGTACTCTCGAAAACCAGACCATAACTATTGTAGGAGATCTTAAATATGGAAGAACGGTACATTCTCTCATAATAGGAATGTCACATTTCAATCCTACATTCCGCTTTGTAGCTCCCGAAGAATTGAAACTGCCCGATTCTTACAAACGCTTTTGCGATGAACATCATATTAAATACGAAGAATCTTCTGATTTTTCGGAAGATATACTTAACGAATCCGATATTCTATACATGACCCGCGTACAACGGGAACGTTTTACAGACTTGATGGAGTACGAAAAAGTAAAGAACGTATATATACTCCGCAAAGATATGCTCGAAAATACCCGTGACAACCTCAGAATATTACATCCGCTGCCTCGTGTAAACGAAATACAACAGGATGTAGACGATAGCCCTAAAGCATATTATTTTGAGCAAGCCCGCAACGGAGTCTTTGCACGTCAGGCTATCATTTGCGACAGTCTAGGTATTAATGTTCAATAAATTAAAAAAGAGAAATCATGAGCGAAAAAAGAAAAGAACTTCAGGTAGCAGCACTTTGCAACGGAACTGCTATAGACCATATACCCTCCAATCAAGTATTCAAAGTACTATCCCTTCTTAATCTGGGTGATCTTAAAAATCCGGTTACAATAGGGAATAATCTTGAAAGCAAAAAGATGGGTACCAAGGGCATCATTAAAATTTCAGATAAATTCTTTGAAGAAGAAGAAATTAACCGCATTGCCCTGATTGCTCCCAGCGTGGTATTAAATATCATTAAGGATTATCAGGTAGTCGAAAAAAAGAGAATAAGTTTACCACAAACTATTTTAGGAATAGTAAAATGCAACAATCCGAAATGCATAACCAACAATGAGCCGATGCTGACACGTTTTGAAGTTTTAGACAATAATAAAGTAGTGCTAAACTGTCATTATTGTGATATAAAAATACAGAAAGAGGATGTTATTTTGAAGTAAGATATCCTAAATAAGATCTCTGCCTATGCATTATCCATCCGAGTATAATCTCATTGGTATTGGTGATACTAAAATGCGTCATTAAATACTTTTTCTTAATTAAGACAGAAAAACAAGCATATTATTCGTAAATAAAGAATCTTGATGGCATTAATTGAGATTTTCAAGACTTTTTCTTTTAACTACAAAAAGAAATTGCATACCTTTGTGTTAACGAACTCAGCGACATACTAGACATACTATATTACACAGACCTATTAAGTAGATAATCACAGGTTAAATTCGTAGCCTCGCAAAGATTAGTAGACTGTATATAAAAAATGATATTCTGCAGTATATATTAATATAGGAATCAATTTATATTGAATCATATAATATATATTTGCTGAAAGTTCTTGTATAAAAGTCCTTGGGTATAATTTTATATAGATTAAGATGCCTGCTTCAAAAAAATTATTTAATATATTACCGACCTTTATTCAACGAATATACCATTCAAGAAAGAATAAATTGCAAATCGCAAGATGGGTTAAAAAAGGAAAACCTATGCCCACACCTCATGCCATAAAGCAAGAGCTGGTAGCACGATATGGTAAGAAACATAATATTTCGACATTCGTCGAATCGGGTACCTACTTGGGAGATATGATAT
The DNA here is from genome assembly GCF_011299335.1 of Dysgonomonas sp. HDW5B. Taxonomy (GTDB): domain Bacteria; phylum Bacteroidota; class Bacteroidia; order Bacteroidales; family Dysgonomonadaceae; genus Dysgonomonas_A. The sequence goes on along the minus strand of NZ_CP049858.1, from coordinate 3,397,691 downwards.
GGGCTCAACAAGATAATTTCGAAAAGATTTACACCATTGAATTAAGTAAATTTCTACAGGAAGCAGCCAAACATCGTTTTCGGAAAAGTTCGCACATCGAATTTATTCATGGCGATAGTGGTAAATTAATGCCTACTTTAATAAAAGATTTACCCGAAAAATCACTATTTTGGCTTGATGGGCATTATTCAGGAGGAATTACCGCCAGAGGCGACAAAGATTGCCCTATAACAGAAGAAGTAAAAGCGATCCTCTCTTCTGATATTGAGCATGTATTGCTGATTGATGATGCCCGCTACTTTATAGGCGAAAGAGATTATCCAACCATCAATGGATTATCTGCATACATACTCAGTGTATATCCCAAAAGCATAATCACAATAGAAAGTGATTGCATAATAGTCGAACTTCAAAAGTAAAACGAAATCATATGTATAAGCTTTGCGTAGTTCTGTTTATCGTATCTACCATTTGTATTTTCATAAATATGATTCTTATATTTAGGGATATACATAATGGATACCATTACGCAAGAGCATGTACATTTATCCTGCTGTCTGCATCATCGTATTATCTGATGAAATATTACAAATCGAAGAAAAAGTAAGCTTTCTACCAGTCATTGTCAAGACTTTATAACATTAACCAAACACAAGCCTCCCTAATTTTGTATATTTGCCTATTTAAAATTTATCCGAATCAGGCAAAATATGCAAGAACTGTTCACAACATTTTCTAATGATCAAGTATACTTCGATCAGGAAAGCATCATTATACACTTCAACGGACATCGCAATGTCGTAAGCACCTGCAATCACAACGGAGGATATAGGGAAGACCTCGAATACATATACAACAACAGCTGTGGAAAGAGAATAGAAGCAGGGGATATAGTCATGATGAAAGGCGATAATATGCAGGAACATTACCAAGCTCTCACAACAGAATTAGGCTTACCTCTTAATACAACAACAGGAATGTGTACCGCTGCCCTTATGGAAAACATGTCAGTAGTGAGCAAATCGAAAGAATCGATAACCGTAACCGCAATGGTAACTGCCGGAATAGACATTAACGGAGGACGGGCAGGAGATCCCGCTCAATTCAATGAATTCACCAATGAGTCTCTTCACATTCGCCCCGGGACAATTAATATATTCCTCCTTATTGATGCCAAGCTCGATGCAGGAACCCTTACCCGATCACTGATAACAGCTACCGAGGCCAAGAGTGCAGCACTTGAGGAATTAATGGCAAACAGCTTGTATTCCGAAGGATTAGCAACCGGCTCAGGAACAGATAATATAATAGCAGTAGGCAATCTTGAATCTTCGATACAACTATACAATGCCGGCAAACATTGTATTCTAGGTGAACTTATAGGATGGACAGTAAAAAAAGCCGTACAGGAAGCTCTCGAGAAACAATCAGGCATGAATACTTCACGGCAAGCATCCATTCTCTGGCAAAACAAACGGTATGGAATTACAGAAAAAATAATTTACCAATGCTATCAACAACTAGCAGACTGTCCAAAAACATCTTTAGAGGCTCTCTCGCCACAAATCAAAGAAACAACATCCCATAACGGGCTAACCGGACAAATAGCCGCTATAACTCATCTAATTGATCAAAACAGATGGGGATTAGTTACCGATAATACTTTAAAGGAAGTAGCTTTGAAATACTTGAATATAGCAAGAGAGGAATATGATCTGCCCAAAATCAAAGAGATCAATAAAAAGGATAGTTTATATCCATTTTATAAGGAGATCATTCGTCTGATAAACGAAACTTTGGCAGATATACTTTATAAGAATGAGAAAAAGAAAAGGAACTAACATATTGCTAGTTCCTTTTTTTTGAGCCTCTTGTCGGATTCGAACCAACGACCCCGAGATTACAAATCACGTGCTCTGGCCAACTGAGCTAAAGAGGCAGGTGGGTAAACTTACTATATCGCGCCGCTCAACCGACTACCCTTGCTGCGATCAAACCCTGGGGGATTAATCAGGAGCTGACCGTATAGGGCTTACCCGGGCACAAAGGTAGATATTTTTTTTACATTCCAAAATGCTAAGCACACTTTTTCCTTTGATTTCATTTTAGTATCTTTGTTGATAAGAAGCAGCCGATGGAATAATTATTTTAAAAGCAATTAGTTATAATTCTAAAAAATCTTTTCCGAGGCCAATATTTTTTTTGAATTTAATTTAAAACTTAGACAAAAACGATGAATGTAGTCGACAGATTTATCAAATATGTGAAATTTGATACCGAATCAAATACAACTACCGGCACTACTCCAAGCACTCCGGGGCAAAGAGTATTAGCTGAAGAACTAAAAAAAGAACTTACCGAAATAGGACTACAAGACATATCGCTGGATGGGAACGGATATTTGATGGCTACTTTACCTGCAAATACAGATAAAAAAGTGCCAACAATAGGATTTGTTGCTCATATGGATACAAGCCCCGATTTGACAGGAAAGAATGTGAACCCACGCATTGTAAAATCATACGACGGAAATGATATCTTACTTAATAAAGATCTTAATATAATACTCTCTCCAAATGATTTTCCCGAATTATTAAAATTCAAAGATCAGGATATTATTGTAACAGACGGTACTACTTTATTAGGTGCCGATGACAAAGCCGGTATAGCCGAAATTATCACAGCGATGAAATATCTGAAAGATCATCCTGAAATAGAACATGGGAAAATACGTATATGCTTCACTCCTGACGAAGAGATAGGTGAAGGTGCCGATCATTTTGATGTAGAGAAATTTGGAGCCGAATGGGCTTACACCATGGATGGCGGAGAGTTGGGCGAACTGGAATATGAAAACTTTAATGCTGCCGGTGTAAAAATCGCGATTCAAGGACGTAGTGTACATCCCGGATCAGCTAAAGACAAGATGATTAATGCACTTGTTGTAGCAAACAAACTGATATCACTGATACCTGCAAACGAAAGACCCGAACACACTTCTCATTACGAAGGCTTTTTCCATCTTATGGGAATGTCGGGATCGGTTGATGCTGCTTCCGTATCATTCATCATTCGCGATCATGACAGAGCATTATTCGAAAGCAGAAAACAAATAATGAGAGATGCTGTTGAATACTTGCAGAAACTATATCCAAACAGTACAATCACGCTTGATATAAAAGATCAGTACTACAATATGCGTGAAAAAGTAGAGCCTGTAATAAAAATTGTAGACTATGCTTTCAACGCCATGCAGGAATTAGGTATAACACCTCTGGTAAAACCAATCAGAGGAGGAACAGATGGTGCTAGACTTTCATTTATGGGACTACCCTGCCCTAATATTTTTGCAGGCGGATTAAATTTCCATGGACGTTACGAATATGTTCCTATCCCGTCTTTAGAAAAAGCAGTGAAGGTAATTGTAAAAATTGCCGAACTGGTAACAAAAGATCACAACTAAAAAAAGACAAAAGCTCTATTGCTTTAAAACAAAAAATATGAGAAAACGATTAACTATAGCTCTAGTTGCACACGACCATCGCAAAGCCGATATGGTTGACTGGTGCTACTACAATTCAGATTTCCTATCGAGACATCACTTGGTATGTACAGGTACAACAGGGCACCTCATACGACAAGCCTTTAGCGAAAAAGGTATCGATGCAGAAATAACCTGTATGAATTCGGGACCTCTGGGCGGTGATGCCGAAATAGCGGCAATGGTGGTTCGTCAGGAAATCAACATGGCTGTTTTCCTTATCGATGACCTGAATCCACAACCTCACGAGGCGGATATTATGATGTTGCTGCGTCAATGTCGTGTACATAATGTACCCATTGCCTGTAACCGATACAGTGCCGACCTAATGATTACAAGTACTCTTTGGGATAATGATGACTATACTCCTACTAAACCTCGTTATGAGCGTTTCGATCGTGAAAAATTCGATGAAATATACGGTAAACTAAAAGGCTAAAGGTCACACAGACCTTATTTAGCACAAAAAAGAGAGACAGTTATTTGCCTCTCTTTTTTTATGTAGATCTTCACCTATCGTTTATCTATAATCCTGTGGAGTGATCTTAAAACGATATATAGTATTACCTTTCAAGTCTCTATAAATATACTCGTTAGTAAGTCCATTATCGCGAACATCAGCCATACCCGGATCGTTTTTTGTCAATTCTTTAGCAGTAGCTACAATCTCATCTTCGAATTGCAGAGTATCAAAAGCTGCAGTATCAGTATATGTATAATAATATTGCATATCATTATTTTTCAGAAGTACACAACTATCAATACGAAGTGTTGTACTGATTGTTTGAGGACATTGCTTATTCAGAGCATCAACCTCTGCTTTTAATTGTTGCTGAAGTTTGTCACTACCGGATGTACATTGCCCAAAAGTCAATGCCATCAAAGATAATCCAGTACCAACCTTTAATAGTGTTGTAAGTTTCATATTAAAATTATATTATGTTATATAGGGTAAAAGCTAAGAAGTTAAACAGATTCAAACATCAATTTACTTCTCACCTAAATACATAGAACAAATTCCGAAGGTATAAGTTTTACACTTCGAGTTACAGAATCCATTTTTATTAAGCACTCCTACCATTTCTTTGCCCTGTACAAAAACCTCAATAGATTTAGGCAGATAGGAATAAGCGGCTTTATCTTTTGAAATAAACCGACCTACTGTTGGGATAAATAATCGGGAATAAAGCCAGTATGCTTGTTTCATCGGAAAGTGTTCGGGGCTTGACAATTCGAGTATCATCAATTTCCCTCCCGGCTTAAGTACACGGTGTATTTCTTTCAATCCTTTATCCAGATCTTCGAAGTTACGTATGCCAAAAGCGACTATTGCTGCATCATAAGAATTATCAGCAATATTCAAAGCCATACAGTCTTGCCTTTCGAAAACAATTTTATCTGATAAGCCTAATTTAGCCACCTTTTGGCGACCAACTTCCATCATTCCTTCCGAAATGTCAACACCTGTAATCTTATCCGATCCTAACAATTGGTATGCCTGTATCGCGAGATCACCTGTGCCGGTGGCTATATCTAAAATAGATTGAGGATTAAGATCTTTTAGAGTCAAAAGACCTTTTTTGCGCCATCCACGGTCAATGCCCATAGATAACGTGTGATTCAGTGTGTCGTAGTTTTCTGCAATAGAATCGAACATACGCTCGACCTGAGCTCCTTTATTCTCGGAACTCTCATAAGGAACTACTTTTTCTGCCTGATATGTCATTGTAAAATTCAGGTCTAAGACCCTTTTATTTCTTTGATAAGAAGTAGAATATATTTGCTGTAGAGATACAGCAACAGGAGACAAGTTACTTAAATAACACCTGCTGATACAGCTTCGATGTTATTGCTCAATTTGCGAGCTTTAACTTTTACGATTTTTCCGTTTTTCGAGAAGATAAGATTACCATCTTCTATTTGTTTTTTTTCAATTAATCGAGTATATGAAAGACTAAGACCAACCAATAATTTGCTTCTCAAAGCCAATTCGTTACGATTCATATATTTTTAATTTTGTTTAAAATCTCTTCATTATGTTTCTCTATCATTTCTGACCTTTTCCCTTCAGCCACTAAACAAAACGGATTTTCCGAATTATTTACAACCAGCCAATAATCGGCAATAGGTGTATATAGAGTAAACAAATTTTGCGCTCCTGCTGCATATCTCCGACGAATTACGTCCTGAGGCACATTATGCCCACCGGCTTTAACTCGGTCTTCGACTCTTTTAATCGCTAATTCAGGAGAACTGAGCCAAAAATACAACAATGTTACGAAATAACCTACCTTTTGTGCTTTTTTAATAAATGATACATACGATTTGGTTGCGAGAGTCGTTTCTATCGCAAAATCTTGTTGAAGCCTCAACATTTCCTCCATCCTACGTATCATTATACGTCCGGCTTCGATTGCAGCCTTCTCCGGCTGAAAGGGCGAAAGCCCCTTGGCAATTTCATCGGCATTAATAAATTCTTTACACTCGAGCATCTCGGGTAACATAGTATATGAAGCCGTGGTTTTACCGGCACCGTTACAACCCGATATAATATAGAGATTTGGCATAAGTCAAAGTTTTCTTATCTGATTTCAGGCACTTATTAAATACCTCCCAAGCAAAATAATGCCTGTTTATAAATAAAGGTAATAAATTATGTAGAAAAAACAAATTAAAAAATCGCCTGTCGAAATATTTACCCAAACTGACTTGGCTTTTCTTTGACAGGCGATCTGTATTTAGTAGAATTTATGACAATTAAAGTCACAAACCTTTTTATTGCTTTGGCAAGTAGAACAAATATAGATTGTTATAACTATAAATATACCAATAAATTTTATTCTTTACTTACTTCTTCAAATAAGCGGTTACGTTTTTATCAATACGTGCAGCAACATCTGCTACATCTGCCTTAACAAAGGGCTCGCCTACAATTTTCTCATAAAGTTCAATGTATCTTTCTGAAACCGAATTGCAATACTCTTCTGTCATTTCCGGGATTTGCTGTCCGTCTTTTCCCTGAAAACCGTTATCCATTAACCACTTGCGAACAAACTCTTTGGATAACTGACGTTGTTCTTCTCCTTTTGCATACAAATCCTGATAGGTATCTGCATAGAAATAGCGAGAAGAGTCGGGTGTATGTATTTCATCAATCAGATAAATTTTGCCATCCTTTTTCCCGAACTCATATTTGGTATCAACCAAAATCAATCCCTTTTGAGCTGCCATTTCTGTACCTCTTTGAAAAAGAGCTAAAGTATATTTTTCTAATTGCTCATATTCTTCTCTCGAAACCAATCCTTGAGCGATTATTTCTTCTCTCGAAATATTTTCGTCATGCCCTTCATCCGCCTTCGTTGTAGGAGTAATAAGAGGCGTTGGGAATTTTTGATTTTCTTTCATTCCGTCAGGCAAGGATAAACCACACAGTGCACGAACACCTGATTTATATTCGCGCCAAGCACTTCCTGTTAAGTAACCACGAATTACCATCTCTACTTTATAAGGCTCACAACGCAAGCCTACCGTCACCATCGGATCAGGTGTTGCCTGTTTCCAGTTAGGAACAATATCAGCAGTAGCATCTAAAAACTTAGCTGCTATCTGATTCAATACTTGTCCTTTGTATGGTATCCCTTGAGGCAATACAACATCAAAAGCCGAAATACGGTCTGTTGCAATCATCACCAACGTATCGTTGCCAATTGAGTAAACATCACGTACTTTACCATGATAAACATTAGTTTGATCTGAAAAATGATAATCTGTAGTAACTAAAGTATTTTTCATTATTTGGATATATTTTATTTTTATAAATTGGGTTCTGCAAATTTACCAACAAAATCTTACTTTTTCATCTTTTCTAGAAAGAGACTCCTGAAATTTCTACCTCTTTCAACAAATTAATTACAGCTTTGTTCTCACACTTAACAATTTCTTATAAATTCAAGTATATGAAGTAAGAAGCAACATTTAACCGTCACACTCTAATCTCATAATAACCTAATAGTATTCGACTTACCACAACAAAGAAACAACCAAATGAACTTATTTAAGATTAATTCAGAAAGGATATAGAAAAGGGACTGAGTAATCAAAAACCGTCAGTCCCTTCTATTATTGAATTTTATTCTTAAACTTAAATGCTCTCATTGATATTATAATCCCCTATTCTTTAGATTCCGAAAATTCTTTGCGTCGTCTCTCATCCTCTTTTTCGTAAGCATCCACTATACGCTGTACAAGTTTATGACGAACAATATCTTCTTTCTGAAACTCGATCTTTTCCATACCTTTCACGTCATCCAATACTCTTAAAGCATGCTTTAAGCCTGACAATTGAGAAGGAGGCAAATCAATCTGGGTAATATCTCCTGTTATTATCATCTTGGCATTCATACCTAAACGGGTCAGAAACATCTTAATCTGATGTGTTGTGGTATTTTGAGCCTCATCCAGAATAATAACGGCGTCACTCAAAGTACGTCCACGCATAAAAGCAAGAGGCGCTATCTGAATAACTTTATTTTCGATATAGTCCTTCAATTTTGCAGGGGTAATCATATCCTCCAAAGCATCATAAAGAGGCTGTAAATAGGGATCAATCTTATCCTTCATATCACCGGGGAGAAAACCGAGCTTTTCACCGGCTTCCACAGCGGGACGACTCAGTATAATACGCTTGACTTCCTTGTTCTTCAAGGCTTTTACGGCTAAAGCAATAGCCACATAAGTTTTACCCGATCCTGCAGGTCCAAGAGCAAATACAAGATCATTTTTCTGAAAGGCATTTACTAGTTTTTGCTGATTATCGTTACGTGCCGAAATGGGTTTACCATTCATTCCGAAGATAATCAGGTTATCCTGCTTCACTGCCTGAGGTGACTTTCCTTTGACGATATCTATAATGTTATCTTCGGTAAGCATATTGTGATCTACACAAAACAATTCGAGTTCCCTCATCTTTTCTTCAAAGAAAGGGATCTCCTCGGCATTACCGATTACCTTTATTATATTGCCACGAGCTATTATCCGCAGTTTAGGAAAGAGTGTTTTTAGTAATTGCAGATTACTATTATTGATTCCAAAGAAAACAGCAGCATCTGCATTATCCAGTACAATTATTTGTTCAATCATGTATTTTCATATTCAGTTTGACAAAAATACAATTCTTTCTTTTCATATCGCAATTTATCAATACTATTATTTGGGCTTCGCTACAGATGAAGCATATACTCCAAACAAACACAAGACTGAGCAGATAATAAAAGTAATCCGCATACTATACATCAGTTCGGTATGCACAGCAGCAGAAAATTTAATATCGCCGATTAACAACGAGATGGACATCATAGCAATACCCATACTCAGCGATTGCCCTACTAACCGCATGGTTCCGGCCGTAGCTGAAGCAAAGCCGTAATGCTGTTTATCAACCGAACTCATTAAAATATTCATATTGGGAGAAGAAAATACCCCAAAACCAAATCCTATTAAAACAAGAAGTGCTATAATAATATAAAAATTAGTTGACTCTCCGATGAAACATAACCCTATCAATCCAATAAATATAATTGACATCCCCAATGTAGAAAGAAATGAAGCCGACATTTTATCCGACAACTTACCGGAGGCAAATGATACTACAGCCATCATGATGGATTGCACGATGAGTATTAAACCGGCATCACGAGGAGATAATCCTCTTACATACTGGAGGTACAAACTCAACATAAAAGAAATGGCAAAAGTTGCAGAATAATTTATCAGTGCCGATAATGATGAATATTTAAACACCTTATTTTCAAAGAAAACCTTAATATCGAACACCGGATTTGTTTGCTTTTTCTCATAAACAGAAAACGCTACCATAATAAGAACACCTGCAGCCAGCAATATAAATCCGAGAATAGCAGGCAAAATGGTAAATCCGTAAATAATAGCCGACAAGCCTAAAGCATATAATACGGAACCTATTACATCAAAGGTTTGCTTTCGCTCTTCCTTCCAGTTTTCTTTAATGGCAAATAAAGCCCCTATCAATACAAAGAATGCGATTAATGCAGATATATAAAAGATACTTTGCCATCCCCAATATTGCGTTAATATTCCTCCTAGGAAAGGACCTGCCGCCAGAGAAAAATAAACTGTAGCTGCATTTATTCCCAAAGCCTGTCCTCTTTTTTGTAGAGGAATAGCCGACATAAGAATTGCAGCACTGGTTCCAAAAATCATAGCACTACCTATTCCCGATAAAAAACGATATATAATCAGGCTTACTACTGAGGATGCAACTCCACTTAAAACAGTAAAAAGAATAAATAAGATAAGCCCCCATATAAACACCCTTCTCCTCCCGATCATATCTGCTAATTTGGCACATGGTATCTGGAAAATAGCTGTAGAAAGCATATAACTCGTCGGAATCCACCCCGACAGTGAAGCATTAATCGAAAAATCCTCATTAATATAAGGTAATGCCAGATTTAAAGCCGATCCCATAAAAGGTACCAGCGAAGAAGATAAACAAATAACAAATAATATAGCATTTACGCTACTTGTTTTTTGAGGCATATTTTCCATCATTATCTCATCATTCTATTTTATTGTTTGGTAAATGTAAGTATTCTTTCTATATCTTTTATGAAATTTATATCCGATTAAGTATTTATAAAACAGAGAAGCTTAGGCTTCAATCATTATAAATGTTTAAAGTCGTAATACCAATTCAATCTGTAATATAGGCAATAAAGGTTGTAAACTTTAGTATTATTGATTTGTTATATTTATGAAAAAATAAAGACATCAAATAGTAAAAACTAAATAATTATGAGACTAGGAGGGAGAAGAGAAAGCGACAATGTGGATGATCGCCGCGGAAAACGATCGGTAGGCAAAGTATCTCTGGGCATTGGCGGAACAATTGTTGTCGGACTCATCATCTGGCTAATGGGAGGCAACCCTATGGATGTTATTACAAAGCAAATTGCAGAAGGTACAACTACAGAACAAAACTATACTCCCACCACAGAAGATGAACAGATTGCTAAATTTGCTAAAACAATTTTGGCAGGAACCGAAGATATATGGGCGGAAGTCTTTGCTCAAAACGGTATGAAATACATCCCACCCCGTATGGTCTTATTTTCGGGAGCAACACAATCTGGTTGTGGCAATGCCTCATCATCCACAGGTCCGTTTTACTGTCCGGCAGATCAAACATTATACATAGACCTTTCGTTTTTTGAGGAAATGCGAACACAGCTCCAAGCTGGTGGAGACTTTGCTTATGCCTATGTAATCGCCCACGAAGTAGGACACCATGTACAATACCTACTCGGCACATTGGACAAAGTACACCAAATTCAACAACAAGTGAGCGAAAAAGAAAGCAATCAACTCAGTGTAAGGCTCGAACTTCAGGCAGATTACTATGCCGGAGTATGGATATATCACGATAATCAGAAATTTAAATCGCTCGAAGACGGAGATATCGAAGAGGGGTTAAATGCAGCTTCGCAGATTGGAGACGACCGCTTGCAAATGCAGTCACAAGGATATACAGTTCCCGATGCTTTCAATCATGGCACATCGGCTCAACGTAGCCGTTGGCTAAAGAAAGGAATCCAGACGGGTGATCTTAGAGGTGGTGACACCTTTTCGGTAGCCTACTCCGATTTATAAAGTACTGCACAATCGATAATAAACATACGGAGAGCGGTAAATAGGCACTTCTATAGCTCATCATCAAACACCATTTTCAAATTTAAACATATATATATAGTTTAAGGTGTATTTTCTTTTTACTACCTTTGCAGACTGTATTCACTAATAATAATTGACATGAAGTTTAATTTTAAGATTTGGTAGAACTATTCTTTTCCAAAAGATTACAAAGGATAAGATGCGAATCTTGTCGCTACACAGCTCGTGATATAAAAGTATCACCGATTACAAAAAACAGTCAATTAACCACATAATTTAAGTAAGATAGATGATCGATTCAATGATATTAAGTGTAAAGAATCAGAAAGCCATTCTGGTAGGTCTTATCACTCAACAACAAACCGAAGAACAAGTAAACGAGTACTTGGACGAATTGGCTTTTTTAGCTGAGACCGCAGGAGCCGAGCCGGTAAAGAAATTTACACAAAAACTAGAACATGCCAATGCGGTGACTTTTGTAGGAACAGGAAAGCTACAGGAGATCAAGCAATATATGGAAGAAAACGAAATCGGATTAGTAATTTTCGATGATGAACTTTCGGCCAAACAAATACGCAATATCGAACAAGAATTACAAGTTAAGATTCTGGATCGAACCAGCCTTATACTTGATATATTTGCGATGCGTGCTCAAACAGCATATGCCAAAACTCAGGTAGAATTGGCACAATACCAGTATCTCCTACCCCGCCTTACCCGTATGTGGTCTCACTTAGACAGGCAAAGAGGTGGTGGAGCCATGATGCGTGGTGTAGGTGAAACTCAGCTCGAAAGCGACCGTCGTATAGTCCAGGATAAGATTGCCGATTTGAAAGAGCAATTAAAATCCATTGACAAGCAAATGATGGTTCAGAGAAAGAACAGAGGTAAAATGGTGCGTGTAGCTCTTGTCGGATACACCAACGTTGGAAAATCGACCATGATGACTATGCTTAGCAAGTCTGAGGTTTTCGCTGAAAACAAATTGTTTGCAACCTTGGATACTACCGTTCGCAAAGTTATCATAGACAACCTTCCGTTCTTATTATCTGATACGGTAGGATTTATCCGCAAATTGCCAACCCATCTGGTGGAATCATTCAAATCGACATTGGATGAAGTACGCGAAGCCGATCTGTTAGTACATGTTGTAGATATTTCTCACCCCAACTTCGAAGAGCAAATAGAAATTGTAGAAAAAACTCTTTTAGAAATAGATGGAGAAGAAAAAGCTACAATTTTGGTATTCAACAAAATTGATGCATTTACATACATTAAAAAAGACGAAGATGATTTGACACCTTCAACCCGAGCAAATGTATCACTGGAAGAGTTACGCAGAACATGGATGGCAAAATTAAATAACAATTGCATATTTATATCGGCAACCAACAAAACCAATATTGAAGAGTTGAAACAAATGCTATATGACCGAATTAAAGAAATTCATGTAGAACGCTATCCGTATAATGATTTCTTATTTCAAAAGTATGATGAAGAAGAAATATAATTTCAGAATTAAATAAACCAAAACAGGGCAGTTACTTTATAAATAACTGCCCTGTTTTATATTTTACAAAATATTTTTTTCGGATCTCTTAAACGCTGTTACAACTTTTCAGAACCACTACTTTTATACACACTAAAAATAAATAAATCTGCATTGAACAACAATATAATGATATCTGTTTATAAAGAAGGATTTAAAGAAAAATATATACGACCTAAATCTAACAAGAAAACAGTGAAGTGTAATCACTACACCTCACTGCTATACAGTTATGATTTGGTAAATAATGTTAGGATTTAACAGAACAACGACTATAGATTTACTTACCAACACAACCCTCTATTTACTACTAGATCTTATATCAATCACTGATATTTGTAACTCTCCTTTCCAGTAGTTTATATTTTTTACTACTATTTTTTATACTGTATCAATCGGAGAAGAAATTTATCCACAATATCCTTCTATTGTCAAACTATATATAACAAATACTCTATTAAGATAAAAAAGTAAAAAAAATATCTACTAAAACTCCAAAAAGACTATTTCTCATGTATAATTATTCTCTCTTTGGCAAAAATACACTTTTTATAGTAACATAACAAGATTCATAGTGAAATATCTGAAACAAATTACAAATCCAAACAAAAAAAGATCATTCACCTCTATACAACAGCATTCTAGATTAAAAAAAAGCCAATAATATTAGTAAAAACAAAAGCCAGAAAAACAAAAGAGAATGAAAAACTGGAAATAATTTAAAAACACAGAAGAAAAACAAAACGACAAAACAACAATATTAGTTAACATTTATAGACATACACTCTTTATAGTTAAATTATTTTTCGCTATTTTTGCACAGATGTTTATAACAGAACAAACAAACGCAACTTCCATATGCATTTAACAACTAAAGACCGTATTCTACATTTTATTGATTTTAAGGGAATAACCAAAACCACTTTTCTTAACGAAACTAATATCAAAAGAGGATTTTTAGACAAAGACAAGCTAAGTGCTAGTGTTTCAGATCTATTGTTAGAAAAAATAATAAGTACTTATCCCGAAATTGATCTACTTTGGTTAATAACAGGAAGAGGGAATATGTTAAAGCAAGGACTCGTTTATGAATCCGACTCAAAATCAAGTTCAGAATATGAATCTTGTCCTATACCCGTTTACACATTGGATGCTATTACGAATTCAAGCCATCCGGTGTATAATAGGTCTAAAGACTCCGAATCTGTATTATTAATTCCTCATATGCCTAACTGCGATGCTGCCTTATATATTCATACAGATACCATGTATCCCATATTAAGAACGGGTGATATTGTTTGTTATAAAAGAATAGCGGATGTAAATAATATATATTGGGGAGAGATGTATGTTATGGATATATCCCGCGAAGAAGATGAAAATTATTTAACTCTAAAGTATATACATCAATCGGAGCTCGGAGAAGACTATGTAAGCCTTCGTAGCCATAACCCGATATATCCGCCACAAGATATATTGAAAAAAAATATAAGACGCATGGGGCTCGTCAAAGTTTGCATACGCTACAACTGTCTGGTGTAATAGAAACAGGCTACTGTAAGCACTCAAATCAAGAGAGTAAAGAGAATAGAAAAGGGTTTCAAAATAAATTTGAAACCCTTTTCTGTTTATTGTACTTATTTATACAATTATGCTTTACCTGCACTACCTAACACAGCTTCGATTTTGTGTTTGTACAATTTTTTCATATTGTCACGAGCTGGTCCAAGATATTTACGTGGATCAAATTCTTCTGGTTTAGTAGCAAATACTTCACGAACTGCAGCAGTCATAGCTAGACGGCTATCAGAGTCGATATTGATTTTACATACAGCAGAAGCAGCAGCTTTGCGTAGTTGTTCTTCTGGAATACCGATAGTATCTTTCAATGCACCACCGTATTTGTTAATTATAGCAACTTGATCTTGTGGAACTGAAGATGCACCGTGTAATACGATAGGGAAACCTGGAAGTTCTTTTTCACAAGCTTCTAGTACGTCGAAACGCAATGGAGGTGGGATTAGCACGCCATTAGCATCTTTAGTACATTGCGCTGGAGTAAATTTATTAGCTCCGTGAGAAGTACCGATTGAAATAGCTAAAGAATCACAACCTGTTCTGGTAGCAAAATCAACAACTTCTTCAGGTTTAGTATATGTGTGGTGTTCAGCAACAACATCATCTTCAACTCCTGCTAAAATACCTAGTTCGCCTTCAACAGTTACATCAAATTGGTGAGCGTATTCTACTACTTTTTTAGTAAGAGCAACGTTTTCTTCGTATGGAAGGTGTGAACCATCGATCATTACTGAAGAGAAACCTGAATCGATACAGTCTTTACAAGTTTCGAAAGTATCACCATGGTCAAGGTGAAGTACGATTTGAGGTTTTTCCCAACCTAAGCTTTTAGCGTACTCAACAGCTCCTTGAAGCATATAACGCAATAAAATTGGGTTAGCGTACTGACGTGCTCCCTTAGAAGCCTGTACGATTACTGGCGATTTTGTTTCAGATGCAGCTTGAACGATAGCCTGCAACTGCTCCATATTATTAACATTGAACGCAGGGATTGCATATCCGCCTTTTACTGCTTTTGCGAACATGTCTCTTGTGTTAACAAGACCTAATTCTTTGTAACTTACCATTGTTTTAATTTTATTATAATAATTATTGATTGAATATTTAATACTCTTCTACAAAAGTAAAAAATAAATATGAATAAAACAGCTTTGGGCATAGCAAAAATAAAGAATCAGCCATCAAGTTCACCCATAAATAAAACACTCTTAGAGTAGAGGAATATACCATATTGATGGTATTGGTGCTTTATATAACAATCTTCATCTTTGTACTAATCTGTTATTATAACAGAAAATCAGAGACAAAGTTCAGTCTGAATACCCCCTTCTATGTAAACCGTCAGATGACAAGAGAGTTATTAGGTTTATTAAAATCTCAACTATAAAAACGACACACATGGTATGGTCGTAAAAATGCAAGCAAAAATAAAGAGGTATTCAGAACTAGAGAAAACAATATTATCAACCTATCCTGTATAGCATTATCTACGATACTTATTGTTATATCAGTTTGGCATCAATATGCAATAGGTTTCGACCAAGATCAAACTTTAGCCGGTTTTGCAATAACATTAGGCACCGTTCCCATTATCATCTTTAGATATAGATTATTAAGAAAAATATAAAAGTTCTTGAACCTTAACTTAGATCAATTATAAATTAGGTCTAAAACAGAAGTAAATAAATCCTGCTAATCATCTGAATTAGTAGGACTTATTTTCACGACAGTCTAAACAGACTTTTCAGAATCAGAAACCCGTTTTTTTCCTCCGTCATAATTTGGTAACTTTATCACTATCAACCAGAAAGACTTAAGACTGTATTCATCTACAGATTATCACATTAGTTATTATAAAAACTGATCAACTAAATAAAATAACTAAAACTATAAACTATTATGGAAAAGAGTATTAAAGGCACAGAAACCGAAAAATGTCTTTTAAAATCATTCGCAGGAGAATCCCAAGCAAGAATGCGTTACACCATGTTTGCCAAAGCTGCTAAAAACGAAGGTTTTGAACAGATTGCAGCCATTTTTATGGAAACTGCCGAACAAGAAAAAGAGCATGCTGAACGTATGTTCAAGTATCTGGAAGGTGGCATGGTAGAAATTACCGCTTCTTATCCTGCAGGAAGAATTGGTACTACAGCCGAAAACTTAATAGAAGCTGCTGCCGGAGAACACGAAGAATGGGCACAAGACTACCCTGCATTTGCAGACATCGCAGAGGCTGAAGGATTTAAACAAATTGCAGTAATGTATCGCATGATTGCTAAGGTAGAAAACATGCACGAAGATCGTTACAAAGCACTTCTTGCCAGAGTTGAAAGCGGAGAAGTATTTATGCGTGAAGAACCTATCGAATGGCAATGCATCAATTGTGGCTTCGTAATCAAAAGCAAAACTGCCCCCAAACAATGTCCGGCATGTTTGCATCCACAAGCATACTTTGAGCCTCTTAAATGGAATTTCTAATTTGAGCAGAGCTTTCTCATTAATATAAAAGTTTGCCCTCACCCTGTGAAGGCAAACTTTTTCCTTTATAATACATGGTTACCGCTTCACAATATTACTTTATTAACTACATTTGCAAAAATAACTTAATATCTATCTTTATGCGGTTAATACTGACCTTATTTTGTTTAATATTATTGATAAATACTACCAAATCTGACGAATTACCATCGAGCGAAATTGTAAGTTTAATATCTCATCGACAAATAAAAGATAATAAGTTAACAATAAATGATACCATTATCATACAGATAAATAACAGGGATGGCGATAATGACGCAGCAATACAGATAGCCTATTCGAAAGGAGACAAACTATCCGTTGGCGATGCTTGGATTGAAGACATGTCGGGTAATATTATCCGCAAACTAAAAAGTAAAGAAATATTAGATCGGAGTTCTATTTCTGATATATCGCTCTATGAAGACGATTTTGTTAAAGAATTTGAACTAAAGCACAATCAATACCCATACAGAGTTATATATTCATACAAACTCACTTTAAATAAGTTTGTTCAGATAGCATCATACGATTACAGAAACAAAAGGCTGAAAATAAAAAATGCTAAGATTACGGTCGAAACCACCGAAGACCAGCCGATAAAATACAAACAAAAAAACATAGATGCTCCTCAGAAAGAAACAAGCTTAAAAACGATACGTTACACCTGGCAATTCGGTTACGAACCCTTACTAAGGGAAATGAATGCTTCTGTAAACAACAGCAATGCTCCTTTATTAGAAATCGTTCCCCTAAACTTTATTTACGGAGTAAGTGGCAGTTTCGAAAACTGGCAGACTTTCGGAAACTGGATATATCGCTTAAATGCTAACAGAGATCAACTTCCCGAATCTGAAACAAAAAAAATAGACGGGCTTATCGAAGGGGTTACAAATGACAGAGATAAAGCCACAATACTTTATCATTATCTTCAAGACTATAACCGCTATATCAATGTAACGTTAAATGTCGGTGGGCTTCAAACCCACCCCGCAGAATATGTCGCGACCAATCGTTATGGAGATTGCAAAGCGTTGACCAATTACATGAAGGCGATATTAAAATATGCAGACATACCATCTTATTATACACTTATAAATATGTCTGATGAGGTCGAAGAAATCGATCCTGATTTTGCGTCTCAGGACTTCAACCACGTTATCCTGGCCATTCCATTTGGTAAGGATACCACCTTTTTAGAATGTACAACTAATAATCTTCCATTTGGATACATACATTCTTCGATACAAAACAGAAAGGCATTGCTTATAACGGAAAATAACAGCAAACTGATTTCCGTTCCTGCCCAAAAGCCAATAGACATTGTATGCAATCGTAGTATAAAAACAACATTAAACAACGACAATTCGGCAAATATGGCGATGTTGATAACCCGTCGGGGCGAAGAATACGAGAGCTCTAATTACCTGTCGAAAAACATCAACAAAAACGTTGTAGACAAATACATGCAAAACAATATACTTACAGGCTCATTTGATTTGATAAACTTCGATTTTATAAAAACTTCGAGAGATAGTGCTCAAATACAATTGGATGTACAATGCCGGATGCACAGCGTTTCCAAGAAATTCGGAAATAACATATCAATAACACCTTATTCTTTAAAGGTTCCTTTTTATGAAATCCCGGATAAAAGGAAACAGGATGTTCAGATTGACTATCCCCAATATTACGAAGACAGCCTTGTGTATGATATACCGAATACAACTATCAGCAAAGTTCCGTCAAACGTACACATAATAACACCTTACGGACACTATATCTTACAGTTTAAAGCAAAAGACAATCAACTGACAGTTTATAAATCGATGCTGATAAAAGCGGGTAACTATCCTCTTGCCGAATATGGCAAGTTTTATGAATTTATTCAGCAACTTAGAAATCTCGAAATTAAAAATTATTATATAGAAGTACTATGAGAAAAATAATCCTTTGTGTTTTAGTGGCTATCGCGCCATTATTTAGCAAGGCTCAGGAAAACTATTCGGAAGAATATGGCAAAATTACCCAGTACGAAGCATCTATGACTGAATATACAGCCGACCCCGAAGCAGAGGCGGTAGTTATATATGATATCGGTACTAACTATTTTCAAGGAGACGATACCAAAGGGTTTCTTCTGCACATGGAGACCCGAACCAAAATAAAAATATTAAAGGCTGCGGGAACGAAGTATGCCCAGATAGAAATTCCTTTTTATAAAGATGGCAGAGATGTTGAGTCTATTATTGACATAGAGGCAACCGTATACAATAACGAAAACGGAAAGCCAACCAAAACAGTTCTTAATACTAAAAAGATTTTTGAAGAAAAAATTAACAACGATGTATCTATCCTCAAAATCGCACTGCCCGATGTTAGAGAAGGTTCCGTCATAGAATATAAATACCACATTGTCACACCCTTTTTCTTTCATATGCGGAAATGGGAGTTCCAACAAAAGATACCTGTTATACACAGCAAACTTATCTACAAGGCAATTCCTTATTACGAATATACTTACATAGTACGGGGCGTAAAGCAATTCGATGAATTTGATTCTGTCACAAAAAATCAGGATATAAGATTCGGATCTCTGCTTTATCAGGAAAAAATTTACTCCTTTGGTATGAAAAACCTACCTGCATTCAGGGATGAAGAATTTATCAGCGCAGAGGAAGACTATATGGTAAGTATAAATTTCCAGATTTCTAAAATTTATTTTCCAAATGGGGGCTTTCAAAATTATATATCAACATGGCCTGCTCTTTGCGATGACTTCTTAAAAAGAGACGATTTTGGCAAATATATAAAGAACAGCGAAAAAGAAGGAAAAAAACTGTTGCCTACACTTGACCTTGCTAATAAATCGCAACTGGAACAAGCTATTGAAATTACCCAATACGTAAAAACCATGTATAAATGGGATGAAACGAATGGCAAATTTGCAACCGATAATTTATCTACTTTCCTAAAAGCTAAAAGCGGTAATTCGGCAGATATCAATTTATACCTGATCGGATTACTTAAAGCTGCCAATATAACGGTCAATCCGGTTGTTTTAAGTACCCGAAATCATGGTGCTGTAAGTAAAAGCCATCCGTTTCAGCAATTTCTAAATTATGTAATTGCCCAAATTGAAATAGACGGACAAAAATATTTTGCTGATGCAACCGAGCCTCTTCGGTATTTTGACGAATTACCTATACGGTGTACCAATGTTGAAGCACTGGTAGTTAAACCTAAAACCGAAGAATGGATTGTTACAACTCAAAAAGAAGTTGCAAAGACTCAAAAGATGTTTAAGATTAAAGTATTACCTGAGCAACAATTATTGAAGGTAAATATCGAATATATACTTTCGGGGCAAGATGCTTATCAATTCCGCAATACTTACGATGGTAAAAATGATAATCTGGTAGACTATTTTAAGAAAAATAACAACGTGAATATCGAGGATAGCCTTACCGTTATCAATTATTCGGAAATGAATAAACCCTTTAGCTTCTCATTTAATTCAGGTACCTCTTTCGAAAGTGCTTCGGGTAAATTATTCATTCATCCTTTCTGTAATCTGTCTGTTTCGGATAATATGTTCAAGCAAACCACACGGACACTTCCTATTGATCTTATCTATTTACGTAACGTAGAATATAAATCAGAAATAGAGATTCCCGAAGGTTATAAAGTCGAATATCTTCCCAAAGAGCTTACTCACGATAGTCGCTTAATGACCATAAATTACAGCACAAAGAAGGTAGATAATAAAATAGAAGTATCTGCGAAATATTTCTTCAATACAAACTTATACGATGCCAAAGATTACGCACGTTTAAAGTATTCGTATGCAGAAATTATTAAACAGTTTTCCGATATGATTGTGTTGGTAAAAGAATAAATACTTTAAACAACAGATATGTTTAAATAATAAGAGAGGCGGATACTAGTATCCGCCTCTCTTATATTGTTTTAATATCATATCAGTTTAGAGACTGCTCTACCCTATCATCTTCTTTATACCAATCGACTTTACGAGATACATACATCACTATTGCTAGTGTTATAAATAATCCTGCACTGCCCAACAACAGAGCCATATCTTCTAGTTGAAGAATTACGTATAAGAAAACATACAATATACACAAGAATACTCCCATAAAAGACGCTTGTTTTTTTGACTTAAATATCGAATAAGAATAAGAGGTAATAAGCGATACAATGGCTAGCGCCGATATCAGATATGACCATTCGAAGCCAATGTATTCGGACAATGCCAGAAGCAAGCTATAGAACAATACCAGAGCAAAGCTTACCAACAAATATTGAACGGGGTGTATGCGTTTTCTGTTCAGTAATTCAACCATAAAAAAGACAACGAAAGTGAGCACTATAAACATAATGGCATATTTAGCCGAACGCATAGTCTTTTGATACTGATCGACAGGTAGTAATAAATCCACGCCTAATAATGAATCACTGATACCCGAATTTTGCCCTATCCACATTTGAGCATAATTTCTATTATAATCGAAAATCTCCCATTGAGCATCAAATCCCAATTGATCTATTTTTCGACTATTAGGTAAGAAATCACCTATAAAGGTTACCGTTTTGTACTCAGACTTCATGTGTATGCTAGTATGCTTGCCGATAGGTGCAAAATAAAGTCCGTCAGTACCGTTCAAAGCCAAATCGAAATTGAAGTTATAAGCCTCCTTGATATCAGCAGGATTTAAGGGCATTTTCACTGTCAGACCCGAGTTCATTAAATCATTCGGAGCAACACTGGCTAATATATCAAGGGACTTTCCATTCACATTGAAATCTATTTTATTTTTGATCCCTTGCAACGCCGGTACTCCTACTAACAAAAAGGCATCCTCCCATTGTATCTGGTCGGCACTCAAATTGAGTTTTTCATAATCAGGAAAATTGAACTTTCCCCTAACCTGCATAAGCGATTGATAGCATAAAACCTGATATATTCCCCGAGAACGTTCTTCGGGTTTTATCTCACCCTCTATGCTATACTCATCGGGCAAAAAGTAAGCATATTTCACAACTATCGGATTTCCTTCGGCAATTCTTGTCTTATAAGGCAAAACAAGTACAGGTCCAACTAAACGTTGCTGCCCACCCCACTTATCGCTGATTTCTTCCTGCACAATTGTTTTATTTTCCTCCCGCTCTCTTATCAACGATTGTACCATGTTTACAGGTATAAGCATCAATAAAGTTAAAACTGCGATCATACTAATCTTTACGATTACTGAATGTTTTTGAAAAAATGATTTAGAAGTTTCCATATTGCTTTATAATTTAAAAGAACTTTGAAATTCAAAGTATGTAATTAAAAAAAATTTACGTTAAAGGATTAATTAATTTTTCGAGTGCATCAATATGTTCCTGAAATAGCTTCCGCCCGTGATCGGTAACACTATATGAGGTATTTGGTTTTCGCCCGACAAACTGTTTTTTCACAGCAATCACCTCCTCTTTTTCCAAAGCCTTAAGATGGCTTGCCAAATTACCGTCAGTCACTTCGAGCAACTCTTTAATAGTATTAAAATCGACACTATCATTTACAACCAATACCGACATAATACCCAAGCGTATCCTGCTATCAAATATCTTATTTAGACCTGATATTATATCTTTCATCATCCATTTGCTTTATCTGATTTTGCATCATACTTCATGTACATCACAATGCCATACACAATATGCAAAACACCAAATCCCATTGCCCACAATATCAGCCCGTTTCCAATAAATATACCTGCCAGCAAACCCAATACGATTTCGCAGGCTCCCAGTATTTTAATATCCCGATACGTTCTAGCTCCTGCATTAATCAATGCAATACCATAAAAGATAAGCATCGTAGATGCTGTCATACCGAAATAGCCTTGATATACCAATATCAGACTGAAGAGGCCTCCAACAACGAGCGGAACACCTGCATCTTTTATCAATTGAAAAGTCACCGGAGTCCAAAACTTAGCTCCTATTTTCTTTGCTTTCCGTACTGAAAAATAGATTCCAACCGAGCATGCACAAACCAAAACAATAGCAGCCAGAATAAGAAGATCATATATGATAATACCTGTTACAGCAAACGATCTTGTCATTATAAGATAGGCTATAAAAGCTCCACAGAGAGCAACTAAACCTGCCACGACTCCTGATATTCCACTCAACGAAAGGAATTTGGTCGAACGTTCCATTGTAGAACGAATGTATCTTAAATCATCAATATTGCTATTCATATACTTTCCACTTTGAATTACAAAGTAGATACTTTAATTTGGATTGTGCAATAAAAAACAGATTCTTTTTTAGTAAACAGAAGAAAATATGTTGTGATACATTTTAAGAATATAACTACACTAGTTGTTGCTTTGCTTAGCAAGGCAACTACTAGTGTAGTGAGCTTAAAAAGAAAAAGCAGCAGAAACTTTCATTTCTACTGCTCTATAATTATTATGATGTAAGGCTTATGATATACTCTCTAAACCTTCTTTCAAGTCATTAAGCTCTTTTTTGATATCCTCCAATCTGTGAATCAAATCAATGCGACGTGTTTCCTCATCTTTTTTCAGTTTAAGAGTCTGCCTTGCCCCTTCGAGAGTTAACCCTTTGTTTTTGACTAAAGAATAAACTAATTCGATAGCTTCAATATCTTCTCGGGTATATTGGCGTACACCTCCGGGAGTTTTACGAGGCTTAATTTCTTTAAACTCGGTTTCCCAGAAACGAAGAAGTGACTCATTCACTTTAAAGTGATTAGCTACTTCTTTTATGGTAAAATACAATTTCTTATTGTTACTAAAGTCTATCATACTTTTAAGTCAAAAGACAAAGTTAAATGATAAATTCAAAATCAAACCTCACAATGATAGCTAAATCTCAACAATCGACTTTAATCCATTACCTGACCATGGTTCGCTGCAATCTGCAACATCTTATCGTATTCTTCAGGAGTAAGATCCATAAAGTAGTACTTCGCAGGATTATCGGGTTTACCTTTTACATGCACTTCGTAATGCAAGTGAGGACCTGTTGATTTACCCGTACTTCCTATTTTACCTATAAGCTCGCCACGCTTCACCTGCTGACCTCGCTTAGCAATATACGAACTCATATGACCATATAATGTCTCAAAACCATAACCGTGATCGATGATGATACAATTACCATAACCCTGCCGCCATTCAGCCCAAGTTACTACACCATCTCCTGTTGCATAAATATCGGTACCCTCCTTAGCCGTAAAGTCCATTCCGGCATGGAATCTTAAAGTACCATATACAGGATCGATACGCGTACCATAACCCGAAGCTACACGCGAAAGATCTTTATTCGCTACAGGCTGTATACTGGGTATGTGCTGCAAACGGTCTTTTTGCTGTCTCGATAAATCTAGTATCTCATCAAAAGATTTAGACTGTACATACAATTGCTTCGAGATAAGATCTATTTTTTTAGAGGTCTGAACAATCAGATCCGGATTGGATAATTCCATCAGATAATCGTATCTTCCGATTCCTCCCGCCGTTGAGTTACGTATTGCAGAAGCAATAGGCTCGGCATGGAAAATGGCTCTGTACATATTATCATCTCGCTGTTGGATATCCTTTAACACTTCGGAGATATTATCCATTCTTTTGGACAATACATTATATTGTGTACGTATTAAGCGGTTTTCTTTTTTCAATTCCATCTCTTTGGGAGAATCCAGTACATAATACATTAGTGCCCAAAAGCCTAAAGCTCCCAAGATAATGCCCCCTAAAAGATTACGAATGATTATAAATATTTTTTTTCCCAGGCTCGGATAGACTCGCTCATACGTCAGCGATTGTGAATTATATATATAAAATACCTTTTTTGCCATTCTTTAAGATAAAGTCACCTCAATTTTATTCGCTGAGATGGGCACAAAAGTAAAGTTTTTAGCTTATTTTTGCAAGCTATTATTTATTAAGAATCTGTAAAACAAAATACATAGTTATAAATATCATGACTTCTAAAGAAATCCGCAATTCATTCAAAGAATTTTTTAGGTCTAAAGGACATCAGATTGTTTCTTCAGCTCCTATGGTGATTAAAGACGATCCCACATTGATGTTTACCAATGCCGGTATGAATCAATTTAAAGACATCATTTTGGGCAATGCACCTATTAAATATCCTAGAGTAGCGGATTCTCAAAAATGTTTACGCGTAAGCGGAAAGCACAACGATTTAGAAGAAGTAGGTCACGATACCTATCACCACACTATGTTTGAGATGTTGGGTAACTGGTCTTTTGGCGATTACTTCAAAGAAGAAGCTATTGCTTGGGCATGGGAATATCTGACTGAAGTTCTGAAACTGGACAAAGAAAGACTATATGTAACTGTTTTTGAGGGATCGCCCGAAGACGGACTTTCTCGCGACGACGAAGCTGCCGATTTTTGGGTACAATACTTACCTAAAGAACGTATTATAAATGGAAATAAAAAAGACAACTTCTGGGAAATGGGCGATACAGGTCCTTGCGGTCCTTGTTCCGAAATACACATCGATATACGTTCCGACGAAGAACGCGCCAAAGTTGACGGTGCATTATTGGTGAACAAAGATCCTGATGTTATCGAAATATGGAATCTTGTTTTCATGCAATTTAACCGTAAAGCTGACAAATCTCTTGAAGAACTTCCTGCTAAAGTTATAGACACAGGTATGGGATTTGAGCGTCTTTGCATGGCTGTACAAGGTAAAACTTCAAACTACGATACAGATGTATTTCAACCATTAATCAAAGCTATCGGAGAGTTAACCGACAGTACATATGGTGAGGACGAGAAGAAAGATATAGCTATGCGAGTTATCGCAGACCATATCCGCACGATTGCTTTTTCTATTGCCGATGGGCAATTACCTTCGAATGCCAAAGCCGGATATGTAATTCGTCGTATTCTTCGCCGTGCTGTTCGTTATGGATATACTTTCCTTAATCAGCACAAAGCATTTATGTATAAGCTGATCCCTACCCTTATCGAAACAATGAGCGAGGCTTACCCTGAACTATATCAGCAAAAAACGCTTATTATTAGAGATATTCAGGAAGAAGAAGAATCGTTCCTACGCACATTGGATACCGGTATAAAGTTATTGGATAGACAAATTGCTGAAACAAGAGCTAACAACTCAACTGTTTTAAAAGGTCTTGATGCCTTTACTTTATACGATACATACGGATTTCCTCTTGACTTAACTGAACTTATATTACGTGAAAATAATATGAGTGTTGATGAAGAAGGCTTTAAAGCTGAAATGCAAAAGCAAAAAGACCGTGCCCGCAATGCTGCTGCTGTAGAAACCGGCGACTGGATTGTGATACGTGAAGGCGAGCAGGAGTTTATCGGATATGATTACACGCAATGCGAAGCTGAGATACTCCGCTACCGTCAGGTGAAACAAAAAAACAACGAATTTTATCAAATAGTACTCGACCGTACTCCTTTCTATTCGGAAATGGGTGGACAGGTCGGCGATACAGGTTGGTTAATCAGCGATGATGAAAAGATAGAAATTATCGACACCAAACGCGAAAACAATCTGGCTGAACACATCACAAAAAAATTACCGAAAGATATTACAGCACATTTTGTAGCTCGTATCAATACGGAAAGGAGAACAGCTGTAGAATGTAATCACACGGCAACTCACTTATTACATGAGGGATTACGTGAAGTATTAGGTACACATGTTGAACAAAAAGGCTCTTTTGTTTCACCGGCAGTTCTTCGATTCGACTTTTCGCATTTCCAAAAGTTAACTGACGAGGAAATTCGTAAAGTAGAACGTTTTGTAACTGCTAAAATAAGAGAGAATATTATATTGAATGAGGCTCGTAACATTCCTATTTCGGAAGCCCATGCAATGGGAGCGATGGCTCTGTTTGGAGAAAAATACGGTGAAGAAGTTCGTGTTATCCGTTTTGCCGATTCTGTAGAGCTATGTGGGGGAACTCACATTTCATCAACAGGGCGAATCGGTTCGTTTCGTATCATTAACGAAAGTTCTATAGCTGCCGGAGTAAGACGTATCGAAGCAATTACCGCCGAAGCATGCGAAGAATATTTCTATGCACAACAAGATATTATCACCGAATTAAAGGCTTTGATGCACAATGCCCCCAACTTAACTCAGGCATTCCAGAAATTCTTCAGCGAAAGCGCTGAAATGCGAAAGCGTATTGAAGAGTTTATGAAAGAAAAGGCAATTCAGATAAAAGAGTCTACTATCAAAAACAGACAAATAGTCAATGGCATCGAAATATTCACTTTAAGAGGACATTTGCCTGCTGACATTGTTAAAGACATAGCATTTCAGATCAGAGGCGAGTTCCCTGAGCATGCAGCGTTCATAGGAGCAACAGATATAGACGAAAAACCCAATCTGACCCTGATGCTATCGGATGATCTTGTTGCACATGGATTAAATGCGTCAACTATTGTACGCGAAGCAGCAAAAAACATTCAAGGCGGAGGTGGAGGACAACCACATTTTGCGACAGCAGGAGGTAAAAATTCTGATGGCTTAGCTAAAGCTGTGGATGAAATCTTAGAGAAGTTAAAATAAACCAATCTAGAAATTGATCTTATAGCAATTTTCAAATTGCATATAAACTATAAACTGATTTACTTATATCTATTAAAAGTAATAAATAAATCGGAGGCATTACTAAAACGATTCAATATAAAATAAACCGGTATTGAATCGTTTTATTTTGTTAGCACATCACTCAACAAGGTGAAGAATATGGAGAAAGAACTAACTAACGCTAAAAATCGGGAATCGAATATAGAACTGCTACGGATAGTTCTTATACTCATGATCATTATGCATCATCTGATTGTGCATGGATGCGATTTAAGCCTTATAAGTACCGGAGACTATCAAAAAACAAATAAAGATGCCCTATTTCTATTCTTAAATACATTTACAATAATAGCTGTTAACTGTTTTGTATTTATCTCCGGATTTTATGGTATAAAATTCAAAGTAAAAACATTAATTGCATTTGTACTACAAGCTCTGTTTTATTCTGTTTCATTGTACTTGTTAAAGTGTGTAATATATGATAGCCCGGTATCATATTCAGAACTCCGAAGAAGCTTCTTTCCCATCACATATGTAAACTGGTGGTTCCTTAATGCCTACATAGCACTATTTATAGTATCACCTATAATAAACAAAGGGCTGGAAAACATTAGTAAAAAACAAACTATCATACTTATAATCCTACTGTTTATTATAGGAGGAGGGTATCCTTTGGTCGGATATAATTTTTATACACAAGACGGTTATTCGTTTTTCAACTTACTAATAATTTATATTATAGCCCGCTATTGCCATAGATACATTACAGAAATAAAAAACATTCTCCCTGTATACCTGTCCGTCTTCCTCTTCAGTTTTATCATAATATACACATGCTTTAGTCAAGACAGGCAGCTTCTCACATGGCGACTAATGGCATATAACTGCATATGGATTATAGCAGCTGCTGCTTTATTTTTCTACCTTTTCAAGAAAATAAAAATTAAAAACAAATTAATAAATAAAATTGCCCCTCTTACATTTGGTATCTATTTACTTCATGACTCAGGAATAATAAAAACAACAATAATGACTTTTATTAAGAGCATGAACAGTAAAATAGATAATAACTTTACCATGCTCGGTATTCTATTACTAACAACGTTAATTATATTTTCGATATGTGCATGTATCGAGAAAATAAGGCAAATTATATTCAAACCAGTATTAAATTATATTTCAAAGAAAATAGACACATATCAAATAGACACCTAATAAACAAACAGAGTCTCTCACTCTGTAACACTCGAAAATAAACTGTAAAATCACCATGACTTCAACACTCAACACTAACACTAAAAATCGGGAATCAAATATAGAACTGTTACGGATAGTTCTGATGATTATGATTATTATACATCACCTGATTGTACATGGATGCCAAAATAGCAGTCCATCTAAAAGTACATTACTTGTATCTTTGAATACCTTTACCATTATTGCAGTAAATTGTTTTGTATTCATTTCCGGTTATTATGGTATTAAATTTAAAGCAAAAACGCTACTTTCATTTATCTTACAGGCAACTTTCTATTCGGTAGCCACCTATATCATATATCATGGTTTTATAGCTAAGGAAGCTTACTCTACACCCGATTTCATTCATAGCTTTTTTCCTGTAACATACGCACAATGGTGGTTCTTAAATGCTTTTCTGGGCGTTTATATATTATCGCCTTTCATCAATAAAGGCATCGAATCTCTAAACATATACCAATCGGGTCTTATTGTCATTATTCTGGTATATATAAATAGTAGTTACCCAATAATGGGTTATAATTTCTATTCGGGAAGTGGGCATAGCTTTTTCACAATTCTGTCAATATATATTATCGCCCGGTTTTGCGGTAAATATATTAAAGACCTTAAAAAACCTTTGATTCTGTATATATGCATTTATCTCCTGACATTATTACTTGTTTATATACTACTCTCTATCAATTATACAAACACTGCAGAACGGCTGGTATCATACGGATGCCCTCTGGTTATCCTTGGAGCAATTTTCTTTTTTTACACTTTTAGAAAAATAAAAATACAGAGTAATATAATAAATAAAATAGCTCCATTATGCTTTGGAGTATATATGATCCATGATACGACCGACACTCGTTTACTGATTAAAGGACTTGTTGAACAAGTAAATAATGCAATAGCAAACCCTCTACTTTTCGGCCTAGCATTAATAGGAATGGCAATGCTTATATTTATACTATGTGCATGTATCGAAAAAGTAAGACAAATCATATTCAAGCCTATTTTAGATTCTATTGAGCAAAAAGCATCTACATTATTTGTAAAACTAAAACGCATCACACAATAAATAACACACATATACTGCATTGGCAGTTGGAAACTATCTTTGTTCTTGTACAAGAAAAGCTTTTCAATTATTTTTGTCACAGTATAAAAAAGTCTAAGACTTTAATATCTGAATAATGAATAAATTACTTTTTATAATTATATACTTTTACAGTTGCTTTGTAGTAACCGCCCAAGAAAAGGATTTCTACAATCAATTATCTGATGCAGCAATAGACTTAACAAGGTCTAAAGTAACATACGACCCTACATATTTCTCGATCCCTTATCCGAATGGAGATGTTCCTGCAAACAAAGGGGTATGTACCGATGTTGTAATAAGGGCATATCGTAAAATGAACATAGATCTTCAGAAAAAGGTACATGAAGATATGAAAGCCAATTTCAGCAAATACCCTAGCCAGAAAAAATGGGGACTAAAAAAAACAGATACAAATATAGATCATCGCCGAGTGTATAATCTCGAAACATTTTTCACCCGCAATGGTATTGCAAAGCCAATATCCACCAATGCGGAAGATTATCAGCCGGGAGATATAGTATCGTGGACTCTCGATAATGGATTGGCACATATAGGTATAGTGGTCGACAGAAAATCGAAAGACGGTAAAAGACACCTCATTGTGCATAATATCGGAGGCGGTCAGGTTATAGAAGATAGGCTTTTTGCATGGAAAATTGTAGGACATTATCAGTATAAATAAAGTCTAAATTAGCAGAATTATTTCTTGCTTTGAGTAAGCAAAACAGAGACAGACAATTACAGTCATTATTTTTTTAAGAATATGAAATATGCTATTTATTTAAATACAGCTCTACCTATTCGTTCAGAAGCCAGTGAATCATCAGAAATGGTGAGTCAATTACTTTTTGGTGACACTTGTGAATTAACCGAAGAGGCAGGCTCATTCATCAAAATAAGGAACTACAGAGATGGTTATCAAGGCTGGGTAGACTTTAAAGTTTTGTATGAAATAGATGAAGAAACTTATAACGAAATCAATACCGGTCCGGTATTTCGAACATGTGTACCTATAGCTGATGTATTCTGTATGACTGATAAAACAGTATACAGACTATCTGCGGGAAGTATACTGCCACGCTATAACATCGATAAAAGTAATTTTGAAATTGGAGGAAAGGTCTTTCAAATTCATCCCACTTTTGTCACTTATCTTCCTCAAAGTAGCAAGGAAAATATAATAGCTACGGCTATGCTGTTTCTTAATACTCCTTATTTATGGGGAGGAAAAAACATAATGGGAATTGATTGCTCGGGACTTGCCCAAATTGTATTCTCTTTGAATGGTTATTTACTACCTCGGGATGCCAGAGTGCAAGCTTTGGAAGGGACAAAAGTAAATTCATTGGAGGAAGCACAGCCTACTGATCTTTTATTTTTCGAAAAGAATAATCGCATCAATCATGTCGGAATTTTCTTAGGAAATAATAAAGTCATACATGCCTCGGGAAGAGTCAGAATCGACACGATTGATTCACAAGGAATTTACAACAAAGAGTCTGGCAATTATACACACACTCTTTCAACAATAAAACGAGTATAAACTCACTTTCAGTAAAAAATCTTATCTTTGCCACAAAGTCGAAAAGTAGTAAGGTCTCGGATCCTTTTATTGTCTTGGAAATCATAGCAACTGGAGATAGTTACTATGATAAAATGTAATAATAAATTATGTAGTTTTACTTAATTATTGATTATTTATAAAAAAAGAATGTCGGTAAGAATTGTCCCTATAAGTGATAAAGCATCTAAAAAGAAATTTATCAAATTCCCTATAAATCTGTATAAAGATTGCCCCTATTATGTACCATCTTTAGTTTTAGATGAACTGGGTACTCTTGATTCGAGTAAAAATCCTGCATTTGACTTTTGTGAGCAACAACTCTTTTTAGCCTACAGAGGCGATAAAATCGTTGGGCGTATTGCAGCTATCATCAATCACAGATCAAATGAAATATGGAAACAAAAACATGCACGTTTTGGTTTTGTTGATTTTATCGATGACAAGGAGGTTGTAGATGCACTCTTCAACACGGCAGAAGAATGGGCACGCAGCAAAGGAATGGATGCGATACAAGGCCCGATGGGATTTACCGATCTTGATCACGAAGGTCTTTTGGTATTCGGTTATGATAGAATAACCACTATGGCAACAACTTACAGTTACCCATATTATAAAGATCAAATAGAGCGGATAGGATATGAAAAAGATGTAGACTGGCACGAATTTTATATACCCGTTCCCAAAGCTGTTCCCGAAAGACATCAACGTATAGCCAATATAGTTGCCAATAAATATGGATTAAAGCTTCTGAAATTCAAAAATTTAAAGCAGATAACCCCTTATGTTGATAAAGTATTCAACTTACTGAACGAAGCATATGCTCCACTATACGGATTTGTACCTCTTACTCAAAAGCAAATTGATTATTACGTAAAGATGTATGTTCCCCTGCTTCGATGGGATATTGTTTCTCTTATCATAAAGGAGGAAACAGACGAACTTGTTGCTTTTGGAATCGGAATGCCCAGTTTATCACTGGCTTTACAAAAATCAGGAGGGAAATTATTCCCGACAGGTTGGTATCACCTGCTTAAGGCTCTGAAATTTAAAAGCAATAAAGTAATTGACCTCTTATTAATCGGTATTGCACCCGAATATCAAGGAAAAGGAGTAAATGCAATGATTTTTAATGACTTTATTCCATCCGCACACAAAAGTGGTTTCCATTTTGCGGAAAGTAATCCCGAATTGGAACAAAACAATAAAGTCTCGGCACTCTGGGATGGTTTTAATGCCGAACACCACAAGACTCGAAGAGCATATACAAAAAAGATATAAAAGAAGGAAAAAACAGAGGAAGTAGCATAAGATTAATTATGCTACTTTTTTTGTGCAAATATTTTAGATATAAATAAATACCCTTTAGAATCATAATACGCTTAAATACCTTCACTTTCTAAAACAATAAAAAGATCTGAGACCTTAATAATAAATTTCGCTTGATTCATTTTCTAAAAATTCACTATCTTTGCTTGAAAGCTGATTTTAGATACGCAAATATTTATGGAAGAAGAATTAGACATCAATTTACCTCAAGAAAATTACTCTGACGATGACATTAAAACTCTTGATTGGCAGGAGCATATACGTCGACGCCCTGGTATGTATATCGGAAAACTTGGCGACGGTACTTCTCCCGACGATGGAATATATGTCCTTCTGAAAGAAGTACTTGACAACTCTATCGACGAATACATGATGGGGTTTGGAAAAACAATAGAAGTAACAATAGCAAACGGTGAAGTATTTATACGTGACCACGGTCGAGGTGTACCTCTCGGTAAAGTAAAGGACGTGTCATCTAAAATGAATACAGGTGCCAAATATGACTCCAAAGCATTTAAAAAATCAGTAGGTCTTAATGGTGTCGGTATAAAAGCTGTAAATGCTTTATCATCTTATTTCAAGATACAGGCATTTAGAGAAAAACAAACCGTTTCTGTCGAATACAGCAAAGCGATAGTTACCGGAGAAACTCCCATAGAACCCACAACTCAAAATAATGGTACGCTGGTCGAATTTATTCCCGATGCAACCATATTCGGAGAATATCTATATAGAGATGAGTATGTCGAAAGCTTACTCAAAAACTATGTTTACCTAAATACGGGGCTAACAATAATTTACAACGGAAAGAAATTCTTATCGAAGAATGGTTTAGTAGATCTTCTGAATGAAAATATGACTTCGGAAGCCCTCTACCCTATCATACATCTCAAGGATACCGATATTGAAATTGTAATAACCCACACTAATCAGTACGGAGAAGAATACTATTCGTTTGTCAACGGACAACATACAACACAGGGAGGAACACATCAATCGGCTTTCCGGGAGACAGTCTCACGTGTTATCAAAGAATATTATGCAAAAAACTTCGACTATGCCGACATCAGAAGCGGTATAGTTGCAGCAGTCAGCATAAAAGTCGAAGAACCTGTTTTTGAGTCGCAAACAAAGACTAAATTAGGGTCTAAGGATATGGGACCCAATGGTCCATCGGTTCAGAAATTTATTGGTGACTTCATCAAAAAAGAGCTAGATAATTATCTGCACAAAGATTCGGAAACTTCCGAAACTTTATTGAAGAAGATTCTCGATTCTGAGAAAGAACGTAAAGCAATTGCCGGAGTTACAAAGCTGGCTCGCGAACGTGCTAAAAAATCGAACCTTCACAATAAAAAACTTCGTGACTGCCGTATCCATTACAATGATACGAAAGGTGATAACTTAGACGAATCGTCTATCTTCATTACTGAGGGAGACTCAGCTAGTGGATCTATCACCAAAAGCCGTAACCCCAATCTACAAGCAGTATTCAGTTTGAGAGGTAAGCCTCTGAACAGTTTCGGACTGACCAAAAAGATTGTATATGAAAACGAAGAGTTTAACCTTCTGCAAGCCGCTCTCAACATAGAAGATGGCTTGGATGGTTTAAGATACAACAAGGTAATTATAGCAACCGATGCCGATACCGATGGTATGCACATCCGCCTGTTGTTGCTTACTTTTTTCTTGCAATTCTTCCCAGATCTCGTGAAAAAAAACCATGTATATATATTGCAAACACCTCTGTTTCGTGTACGTAACAAGAAAGAGACGATCTATTGTTACAGTGAAGAAGAGCGTATTGCAGCAATCAGTAAACTAGGTGTTAATCCCGAAATCACCCGATTTAAAGGATTGGGAGAAATTTCGCCCGATGAGTTTCAACATTTTATAGGAAAAGATATACGCCTGGATAAAGTGACCATGAAGAAAGAAGACTTGGTAAAAGATATGCTCAACTTCTATATGGGCAAAAACACACCTGAACGACAAGTATTTATTATTGACAATCTTGTTCAGATAGATGATTAAAACAATTCAGTTCACTATCGTATTCTTGCTTTTGTTGTGTAACAATAAGAATACAATACAAGCAAGCCCTTCAGGCTCGGAAAAGCAGACGAAGACAACATCCAACAATGACCAAATTTCAGAAGTAGAGAAAGCTGGCTTATCGTTTTACAAATGGTATTTGAGTGCCATTAATAACGATGATGTTACAATACCTTTTGAAGTAACCATTATAGAGGATGAAAAGGGTATGTGCAAATTGGATCCCGAACCATACTTCAATGAACTTAAAAAGCTAGGAACCATTTCTGAGAAATTTATAGAATCGGAAAGACAGAGAAATTCGATGTGCGAAGACTATGTGAAGACGGTTCACTATAAAGTATATGAAAGTGGCGACGCTTACGGCTTCAATGGCTTTTGTCCTCAATTTGAGTACCTGTACTGGATCTCAAGCCAAGACACGTATCAAGATGTAAAAGCCATTCGAACCCACATAAACAACGATGGTTTATCGGCTTACGTAGATGTAGCATTTATATACTCCGACTTCGGTGTAGCACCCGTAATTTCGAAAGATCGTAATGCCAGAGTGTCTCTTGAACTGGAGCAAGGCAAGTGGAAAATTGTAAAGATTGAACTTTTTGACGAAAACGGACAAATACTAACGTATTCTCAAGAATATGATAATATAATTGATTACGATAATAAGAATACTATTTTCGGATCGTGGTCAAACGAGGAGGTAGACATAACTATTTCGGAAAAAACAATCGCTTTTAAATACCACGGGCAGTGCGTCTACTTCTATCCGATACAAGTTGTCAACAACAAAGAGGTAATCCTTATATGGTCAAACGATATGGATTGCAAATTTGATAACGGAACTTCTCAAACATTCGGTCTAAAAAAACACCCCGTATTAGGCAAACCTTTTGCAAAATATACAATGGAAGCTGGTGTTTTATATACGGAATATTTCTATGAAGAATGGGTAGAAAAATACAGGGAGAAGGTAGATCGTCAAACATTTACCGACCTATATTTCTACGGTGGCAATGATTCCAACTAAAAATTTAATAGTTCATCTACTATAAAATACGATTCGTACAATGAAAGATTCTCGTGCTATTATTCTGATTTATTCTCCCGATCAGCCGGGCTTAGTAGCTGCCGTTACTGATTTTATCTGTGTAAACAGAGGAAATATCATTCAACTCGAACAACATGTAGATAAGCAAGAAGACATTTTCTTTATGCGGGTCGAATGGGATATCGAGAATTTTTTAATTCCAAAAGATAAGATTGGTGAATATTTTCAGACCATGTATGCCAACAAGTTTGAGATGACTTTCAAGTTATACTTTAACGATTATACGCCTAAAATGGCGGTATTTGTATCGAAAATGTCACACTGCCTGTTCGATATTCTGGCACGTTATACAGCAGGAGAATGGAACGTTGAGATACCGCTTATTATAAGTAATCACGAAGATTTACGCTGGGTTGCCGAGAAATTTGGGATAGAATATCAGGTAATCAAAATTACCAAAGAGAATAAAGAAGAGATGGAAGCCAAACAAAAGTCTCTGCTCAAAGAAAAAGGCATCGATTTTATTGTTTTGGCACGTTATATGCAAATTCTGACAGACGAATTCATCAAAGAATACCCAAACAGGATTATCAATATACACCACTCATTTCTTCCGGCGTTTGTTGGGGCAAAGCCATATCATGCCGCTTACGAAAGAGGGGTGAAAATCATAGGTGCAACAAGCCATTATGTTACAACTGAACTGGATGCAGGTCCTATTATCGAACAGGATATTACACGCATATCGCATCGCGACAGCATCTCCGATTTGGTGCGTAAAGGGCAGGATTTAGAGAAAATTGTATTGTCGCATGGTATCGAATACCATATCAACAGAAGAGTGTTGGTTTACAAGAATAAAACTATATTATTCTCATAACTCTATCTCATCAGCAGAAATATATCCGTGGCTGATACAGTAAAAGATAAGTCCCGATACTGTTTTGATACCTAATTTAGCTGTAATATTTTTACGGTGAGAAAGTACCGTATTCAGACTGATATTAAGGCGATCTGCTATTTCTTTGTTGAGTAAACCTAATGCTACAAGTTTTAAAACTTCCAGTTCACGAACCGAGATGGCAGAATCTTCTTCTAAGAGAAGATTTGTTTTGGGTTTACCTATCAAACTTTGCCAGTCATCAACACCGGCCTCTGATAATTCGGCAATCATAGGCTTTAGTATCTTTTCTCTTATACGGTTATGCTTGCTTAGATCGTTCAACAAACTATCAACCGAAAATACAACTGCGTAACAAAGGTTCTCATTGAAACTACCCGATATATGTTTTATCAGGATGTTCTTCAAATCCAATAATAACGCCTGAGAAGTATCATCATCCAACAAACCGTTATTAATCCGGTGGATTAATGCATCTTTAAAGCGAAAAAACAATTTACGGATAAGCTCCAATTGCTTATTATTGGGATCACTCGTAGCGATGAGAGCATTGAGGTGTTTTTCTATATTGGGAATCTGACCATGCATATAATACATATCAGTTCGTTTCAAATAATCGGTCACCAAATCAATTTCAAATTCCTGCAATTTCTTTTCAGGAAAATAATCTTCATTGAGATAAGTATTCAGAATAGTGAGAAAAAAGTCAATATTCTGATTATATTCGGTGCAGATGGTTTTTACCGATTTATCCTCCAACCCTAATTTGATACCAAAACGGTTGATAACCGGTATCAGTAAATAATTTACACTAACAATTTCGGACAAAATAGATGCAGGAGTCAGAAAAGCCATAAATTAAAGAATATAATGTTAAGGTCTCAGACCTTTTTTATTACTCTGGTAATAATGAAAATAACTATCAACTATCAAAAAAATGAAGCGAGAAATAGTTGTACATTATCTAAATAGTATTGTTCTTCAAATTTACTCAAATTTTCCGACATCTTCTTTTTAGTGAAGTTAAATTTAATACCACAAACATCATGTTTGTTCAATCCGTTTTTGTTGAGTACTTTTGAACCTAATTCTAACCACATATTTATATTAGATGAAACCCGATAGTTTGATTTTTGACATGGACGGTACTCTTTGGGATGCCGTAGATACTTATGCTTATAGCTGGACACAGGTTTTGAAGGAAATGGGAATAGACAAAACCCTTACTAAACAAGACATCCAAGGCTATATGGGCATGGAAGCAAAACAGATATACAAGGAGATATTTCCTCAATTACCAGAAGAGACTATCGAACAAATATATCGAAATATTATCGTCAAAACAGACGAACTGCTACCTAAAATGGGAGGTAATATTTATCCTGATGTATTGGAAGGTATTGAACAATTATCACGAAAATATAAATTATTTATGCTGAGTAATTGTCAGAAAGGAAGCATTCGTGACTTTATGGTATATACCGAAACAAAACCATACTTCTGCGATTATATCGAATATGGCTCTAATCATCAGCCTAAACACATCAACATGAAAACATTGATAGACCGATATAATCTAAAAGCCCCTATGTATATAGGTGACACCGATTCGGACAGAAAGCAATCTGATCTGGCTTATGTTCCTTTTGTCTTCGTATCCTGGGGATTTGGAAAAACAGATTCTTATGCTCATAAGTTCGACACAATGAAAGATTTAACCGAATATTTTATGAATCTGTAATCTAATCATAAAGACTTCGGATCTCTTTATTACCAATAGGCTATGATAGCTACAACCATTTTAATCATATTTGCCGCTTACTTCGGAATATTATACCTGATATCGGTTCTTATCAGCCGGGGAAGCTCCGATAATGATGCATTTTTTGTTGCCAACCGCAAATCGCCCTGGTATATTGTTGCTATCGGAATGATAGGAACAAGTGTATCGGGCGTTACGTTTGTTTCGGTTCCGGGAATGGTTGGAGCTTTTAATATGTCATACATGCAAATGGTATTCGGATTCTTTTTCGGATATCTCGTCGTTGCCTATCTTCTTTTACCGCTCTATTATAAGCTCAACCTCACCTCGATTTATACTTATCTCGATCAACGGTTCGGCAATTATTCATACAAAACAGGAGCTTCATTTTTTATACTTTCACGCATCATAGGTTCTGCTGCCAAACTTTATCTTGTAGCTCTTATTTTACAGACATTGGTCTTTGAAGCATGGCATATTCCCTTTTGGCTTACGGTTAGCGGCATTATCTTATTTATATGGATATATACCCGCAAAAGTGGCATTAAAACAATTGTATGGACCGATATGCTGCAAACG
This sequence comes from Dysgonomonas sp. HDW5B, assembly GCF_011299335.1. Lineage (GTDB taxonomy): Bacteria > Bacteroidota > Bacteroidia > Bacteroidales > Dysgonomonadaceae > Dysgonomonas_A. Next base: position 3,358,564 of record NZ_CP049858.1, on the reverse strand, counting down.
CTTAGCTTTGTCATAGCAGCTATACTTATTATATGGCAGGTATCTTCGCTATTAGACTTTAATCTGAAAGAAGTTGTAACAACCGTAGCTGATAACCCTCATTCAAAGATATTCCATTTCGAGTGGAAAAATCCGATGAACTTTTTCAAGCAATTTTTCAGTGGTGTATTTATAGTTATTGTAATGACCGGACTCGATCAGGATAATATGCAAAAAAACCTCACTTGCAAAAACCTGAAAGATGCACAAAAAAACATGCTTACTTACGGGTTTTTATTTACTCCGATAAATCTTCTTTTTCTGGCATTAGGTATTCTTTTATTAGTGTTTGCATCACAAAAAGGAATAACATTGCCTACAGTTTCGGATGAGATACTACCCTATTTGGTTAGTAATTATTTGGGATTACCTTGCCTCATTTTTTTTACTATTGGAATAATCGGAGCTTCGTTTGCCAATGCAGATTCTGCTCTGACATCGCTTACAACGTCTTTTTGTGTCGATATACTAGAAGTAGATAAAAAAGACGATAAGCAAGCTAATACAACCCGTAAAAGGGTTCATATCGGCATGAGTATTGTATTTGTTCTTGTGATTCTTTTTATCCACCATATTGGTCAGGAAAATGTACTGAATACTATTTATAAAGTAGCCTCGTATACTTATGGGCCCCTTTTAGGCTTGTTTGCTTTGGGTTTATTTTCTAAGATAAATATCAGGGATAAATATGCTCCGTTTGTATGTATTACAGCCCCTATTATATGCTATTTCCTGGAAGAAATGCTTTTCTCTTGCTTTAATTATAAGGTAGGGTATGAAATACTTATGTTGAATGGGTTACTCACGGTAATTGGTCTACTAGCAATCAGCAAAAAGAGTGAATCAGGTGTTTTCAAATAAAAAAACAGATGCTATATCAAATAGCACCTGCTTCATATATAATATAAAAATTTACAAATCATCTATTGCTTAATGCGTCCAAGGCATTAAATGCACTCCACCATCTTTAGCTTCCTCGTATTTTTCTTTATTGAACGAATACAGGTAAGGAGCTTTATGAGCACCATTCTTACGCTTTTCGTTGAGTCTATTTATTAAACCGACTGATAACATCTTACGCTGAAAATTACGTCGGTCTAACTCCTCACCTAATATTGCTTCATAAATTAAACGAAGCTCAGGCATGGTGAACTTTTCAGGTAACAATTCGTAACCTATAGGAATAATGCCAACCTGTATACGCATTGTTTTGATAGCTTTGTCTACAATCTGGTTATGATCAGCAAACAAAGGCGGCAGATCATTTAAATCGTACCAACCGACTTCTTCAACTGATTCATCTACACTAATGGATACCTTATCATATTCTACCAAAGCATAGTATCCCATCGATACAAATCGCTTTAGAAACCAATGATTATCATCAGGACTTACTCCCCAAGACTCTAACATCTTAAGGTTCTCTTCCTTCCGAGTTCTGTCGCAATTTCCAAATAAATGAAATTGCTTTAAATAAAGATTATCAAGACCAACTCTCGCTCTTATGATACGATCAGCTGCATCGTCTACATGCTCGTCAATATGGATAAAACCACCGGGCAACATCCATTTATCACTTATCTTAAATTTATTGAGTAAAACTTTTAAATTTCCTTGATGAAAAGCCAAGACTACACAGTCGACAGAAACACTGTCCAAGAAAGTATCATTAGCTTGTGCAAGAACTTCTGCTGTTGAATACCGTTTTGTCATTTTTGATATGTTTTTTGTCTACTAGTTAATAATTTATTCTGATTTTATCAGAATGTGCTATTGTGTTATATCTACAAAGATAGCATTTTCATCATTAAATTAACTTATTTATCAACAAAAACTCCATCTTCCATTCTTTTAGGGTCTGCAAAGATCATCATTCCTGTCTTCATTTTCTTAAATCCCAACTTTCGATAAAAGTCTTCTTTTCCTGGAGAAGCATATAAAACAAAATTACAATCAGGGGTAGCATCTAACAGAATATCAACAACTTTACTTCCAATCCCATGACCTTGATACGTAGGATCAATGGCGATATCATATAAAGCTGTTTGTCGTACTCCATCAGAAATACTCCGCCCCAAACCAATCATTTTTTTCTCATCAAAAACAAATACCACAGCATAACTATTTTCGAATGAAATACGATGCTTGTCTGCATCCACAGATGACATCCCTACTTTATTTAATAATTCGGGAACCCTATCCCAATCTATGTTAGTACAATCTTTTTGATATGTTAATTCCATAAGGTATATATTTTATGATCAAAATTCACCAAAGTAAGCAGTCGAAAATATTTAATGATAGATTAAAGAAGCATAACTAATTGCTATTCTGAGAACTTGCTAAAAAAAGGACTGAGACCTTAATCATCGTCAGCATCTATCCCTTTTATTTCTCGGGCAATCATCAGATGTCTTTGAGCCAGTTCTTCATTGCCTATATTGGCATAACATTGAGCCAAATATTCATGACATGGAGCATGATCAGGTTTTACGACAGATGCACGATCCAAGTCCGTAATAGCCAATTCATACTCTTCCATTGCTATTCTGTTTTTTCCCCTGTTATATAATGCTTTAAATAACAAAGGGCTAAGACTTACAGCTTTATTGAAACAGACATCGGCTTCGTAATAATCCTTCATATCATACAAAGTTACGCCTTTGCGTACCCATGCATCTACATACATGGGGTCCAGATCTAATGCTTTATTAAAATTGGCCAATGCTGCTCTTGTATCTTTATAGGAAACAATACATTCATTACCCAGCAAATAGTATTCTTCGGCATATTTATGAAGAGCCGTGCGTTGCTCCAGCATCTTAGTGATTAAAAGCTTATTTTGCTGTTCTAGTTCATTTATTACATTTAATTTCTTTCGTATAAAACGTTTCGACAAAGGCTTTTCAATATCATAACGGGCACGTATGGCCTTAAAAAACGTTTCGATACAATCTTCGAAGTTACCCTCATCAAAGTCTTTTATCGTTTTAGAATACAGATAATCGGCATCGGACTCTTTCAATGCTTTTTCAATCAATTGCTGATTATTGAACTGACGGCTGAATTCTATAATTTCGGGGCGAACAAATACATCCGATCTACTAATCATTTTCCGTAAAACCATACCTTCCAAAGAGGTACATCGGCTCAAAGCAACATAGGCTTGACCGCCTGCAAATACACCTCCATTGAAGTCAACAATAACCCTGCTGAATGTCAAACCCTGACTTTTATGTACAGTGATTGCCCAAGCAGCCTTAAGGGGTAACTGAGTAAAAGTACCTATAATTTCTTCCTCTATTTTCTTTTCAGCCTCATTGTATTTGTAACGGTAATTTCTCCAGGTCTCAAGATCCACCAAGACTTCTTTTCCATCTTCAAGCAGCACATATACATTGTCCATCTCATCAATGTTAGACACTACGCCCAATGATCCGTTTACCCAGCGTCGAGGCCATTGCTGATCGTTATGGATAAACATTACCTGTGCATGCTCTTTCAAAAGAAGATTTTTGGCTGTTGGAAGACTCGATTCGGGAAAATCTCCATCAATTGTACCATTACTGATAAATTCGGGAGTTTCGAGTTCAGCCATCTTCTTTTCATTGATGTAATCGACATTATCACGCTTTGTTGCTAAGGTGATATACATTTCATCTTCGGATGGATTAAAAGAGGGTTGAAATCGGGTATTAAGAGTCTGCATTTCTGCCGATCCTACTACACCTGTCCTTATTTTATCGAGAATAGAAATAAAAACACGGTCGGTCTGCCTGTATATTTTGGTAAACTCAATAGGAACAAGTTTAGCTTCCGAAAATACTTTTGCTGAAAAGAAATACGGATTCGGATAGAACCGGGTCAGGATATCTTTTGAATCACTGGTTACTACAGGCTCTAACTGAAATACATCCCCCACAAAGACCAATTGTTTTCCACCGAAAGGTGTACGCATATTATTAGAATATACACGAAGAATACGATCGATACAGTCTATCATATCGGCACGCACCATCGAAATCTCATCTATGATGATAAGCTCAACTTCCTGAATTAATTTCCTGTGATCTTTTTTATATTTAAAGAATTCGAATATACGTCCGTTTACCAGACTCAAATCCTGATCATCGAGCAACATCGGTCGAAATGGCAGTTTAAAAAATGAGTGAATGGTTGACCCATTGGCATTTATAGCTGCAATACCTGTTGGTGCAAGTACTACGTATTTCTTTTTCGTAATATCGCACAAATGCTTTAAGAATGTCGATTTTCCGGTACCTGCCTTACCTGTCAAGAAAACAGATTGGCGGGTGCGGGTTATTAAATCGAGTGCATTCTTAAATTCCGGATTGGATGTATCTATTGTTGGTATCAAAATCTCCTTTTTTTCTTAAATACAAAAATACAAAAAAAGCCTTGAATCGGCATCCCAATTCAAGGCTTCTCTTTGTTAATAAAGGTCACATACCTTTATATCATCGATAGTGTAATCATTCGAAATCGGCATCTACAACGCCTTCATTGACCTTTACATCTATAACTTTAAACTCAACTTCCATACCTACATTTATAGTCGAAGAATAAGGTATTTTCACGCCCGATATCTCTCTGTAATCACTATAAAATCCTAATTGGTCTACTTGTTGACCGGGAGCAACTTCCTTTTTAACTCCTTCGCCTACTTTTAAACCGGTATTCACATCGTAATAAAATGCATTATCGCCATCAACCAATTTATAAACATCTACGCCATTCAAATTATCTATTCCGGCTAATTGAATTGTTGACGAATTAATCATTAATAATTCAGGAAAAATAGCCGAATATTTCATGTCAGCCAATTCTTCACTAGTCATGTTTTTTCGCTGTCCTTGTACTTCTACAAATCCAGTTTTACCATTATAAGCAGTCTTCAGTAAAGTCATTCCCATACCAGTTATCAGTTGAAATGATTTTCCATCGGCAGTATTTTTTTTCAGTAATGTTATTTCCTGCCCCTGTATACTTGCTGTTGATGTAGTCGAAAGAGTTTTTATAGCCTTTAGTGCTGCTTCTCTCCCTATTGCATTTATATATTTATTTAATATATTCTGTACAGTTACACCTGCTTCTACCGTTTTAGTTTCGGGCTTAGTAGTCGGATTTCCATACTTATCGAAGAAATCAATAGGAATACCCAGCCTTTCGAGTCCGGGTAATACATCGGAAGCTTTACCGGCTATAACAATACGTGCTGCATCGTCCGAAAAGTATTTCTTGGCAGCAGCCTGAACTTGCTCTAAAGTAACAGCATCAATATTTTTGATGTAGTTTTCGTAAAAATCGGCAGGTAACGATTGTGTTTTTTCACGAAGAGCAAAACCGGCAACGGTTTGAGGCTTTTCGGCAGTCATCACAAAATTACCAATATACTTAGCCTTAGCCAATTCCAGTTCTTTAGCCGAAGGAAGAGTTGTACGTATTCTTTTTACTTCTTTCAACATTTCGACCAATGCACTATCTGTTACAGCATTGCGAACGGCAGCGGCAGCAGAAAAATCAGTCGTATATTTATCAGCCGCTATACCGGAATAAGCCCCATAAGTCCAGCCATGTCCCTCTCTTAGGTTCATAAACAGATAACCGTCGCTACCTCCACCCAAAATATAATTGGCTAATAAAACAGCAAAATAATCAGGATCAGTCATTTTCAGATTGACTATGTTATTTACCGATATTTCGGACTGAACTGCATTAGGCACATCAACAAAGCCAATTCTGGTCTCTGCAAGATTCACAGGTTCGTTATAAACACTTTTAGGTGCAGAAGCTTTTTTCCATGACGAAAAATTCTCTGTCACCAATTTTTTCACTTCATCAAACTTCACATCTCCCACTATTACCAGATAGGCATTTTCAGGTACAAAATACTTTTGGTAATAATTATTGATATCTGTCATTGTAATCTTATTGATAGATTCTTCGGTCAGATATTCTCCTTTGGGATGATTTCGTCCATACAGCAGAACATCTTGAACCCTGCCTGCAATTGCACTGGTACTTTTCTCATCCACCTTAATAACATCCAATAATTTAGCTCTTTCGCTTTCTAACTCCTCTTGTGTAAACAAAGGATCAAGAGCTCCTTTTGATGCTAAAGAAAGCACCTCCGGGAAATATTTCGATAAAGTGGTTCCTCCAATACTGTGTACACTAAAACCGATAGATGCTCCAAAGAAATCGAGTTGTTCGTTATACTCGTCTTTGCTGATTTTAGAAGTACCATTACCCAACAATGAACTAGTCAGATTATCAACACCTTTTATGTCTCCTTCGAGCGATGGCGGATTATCTAACGATAAAGAAAACGTTACTCTGGGTAACTTATGGTTTTCAACTACCAAAACTTTCAGTCCGTTAGGTAAGGTAAAAGTCTGGGGTTTTCCCAAATTTATTTTAGGTGCCGGTCCGGGTTGGGGTTGCACCGATCTGTCGACCTGAGCCTGAACAGACAGAGACATTACAAATGCAAAAGCTATATATAATATTTTCTTCATTTTTTGTTTATTTAAAGTAGTGTGAAAGTTTATTTTTTAGGAAGATAATCGAGAACCAATCGTTGGTTTGGCTGTAAATATTTATTAGCCACCTCCCTGATTTCTTCTCTAGTTATCGATCTGTAGATATCTATTTCACTATTTATCAAATTAACATCGCCATATAATAAATAATATTCGGCAAGGCTGCTTGCAACCCCTTCACTTGTTGCATTCTGACTTACATAAGCATTTTCAAACTTGTTTTGCAGTTTTTGATACTCTCTTTCCGAAATAAGTTCGGTACGTATTTTAGCAATCTCTTCATCTATAACTACCTGAATCTCGGGTAATGTTTTACCTGTCATCGGCAGTGCATAAACCACATAGGCACTGTAATCTTCTTCGCCCATATTAAATGATCCAGCCTCTAATGCAAGTTTGTCTTTATCTACGAGCCTTTTATATAATCTCGAACTTTTTCCGCCACTCAAAACCGACGATATCATATCCAAAACCCTTGCATCACGTTCCTTCATCGAAGGCATACGATAGGCATTCAACAACATCGGAAGCTGAATATTAGGATCTTCGTAAGTATCATTAATTTGTTTTGTAATAGGGTCTTCCACAAATTGGTTCTTCACCACATCTGCTCCTCTCGGAATGGTCGCAAAATATTCGGTAATCCACTCTTTTGCTTGTTTAGTATCGAAATCTCCGGCTACTACCAGAACAGCGTTATTGGGTACATAGAACTTCTTAAAAAAAGCTTTAAATTCATCTAAAGTAGCTGCATTTAAATGTTCCATCGAACCAATTGGAGCCCAACGATAAGGGTGTTTTGTGAAAAGATTCTTTTTAATAACTTCCCATATTCCACCATAAGGCGAATTATCTATTCTCAATCGTTTTTCTTCTTTTACGACTTCGCGTTGAGTATCTACACCTATTTGATTAATAACTGGATGGTACATTCTCTCCGACTCCATCCATAAAGCCAGTTGCAGATTGTTCGAAGGAAAGGTTTCGTAATAGTACGTTCTGTCATCATTCGTATTTGCATTACCTTGCCCACCATTGGCTCCTAGAATTTTATCCCATTGTCCGCGAGGAATATTTTCTGTTCCTTCAAACAGCAAATGTTCAAAAAAGTGAGCAAAACCTGTACGGTCGGGATTTTCGTCCTTTGCCCCTACATGATACATAACTGATGTTGTAACTACAGGAGCCGATTTGTCCTGTTGTAAAATAACATGTAATCCGTTATCCAGAGTAAATTCCTCAAACTCGATATGTTGTGCCATAACAGCTACTCCCGAGATGAGAAACAGTCCGAATGCTATAAAAATCTTCTTCATGCTTTTTATTTTTCTATTATTAATATCATAAGTCGACATTTGTTGATAACAATCACACAATCTTGTTTAAAATTCGATATTAGTCTTGCTTAGGATACATGCTATCCCACCACGACGAATCGTCTTGTAACCATTTTGCAAACCAAGCGTAAATGGAGTTATTCCACTCGATACGCTTTTTATAATCTCTTATTCCGTGATTTTCGCCTTTTACCTGAATAAACTCAACCGGTTTACCCAATATCTTGAGAGCTGTGTACATTTGAATACTTTCGCCAATAGGTACGTTAGTATCCTCTGTTCCATGCAATAACAGAATCGGCGTTTTCACTTTATCAGCCTGAAACAATGGACTTTGCCCCACATACAACTCGGGGTTATTCCAAGGATAACTGTTTGCACTGGCTCCCGAACTATAGGTATATCCCCAAAAACCTTCGCCCCAATAACTTGCCAAAGAACTTATTCCGGCATGAGATATGGCAGCTGCAAATAAGTCGGTTTGAGTCTGTAAATACATAGTCATAAACCCACCGTAAGAAGCACCTATACATCCGATTTTACTTCCATTGACAAATGAATGTTCTGCCACAAACTTTTTGGTTCCTTCTATAATATCATCAGCCGTACGTTTACCCCATGCATTCACATGACGGGCAGCAAATTCTTGACCGTACCCTGTAGTTCCGCTTGGTTGAAGTACATACACTACATATCCTAAAGCTGCATATACATTCGAAGGATAAGGAGCCTCCATGGTTCGTGGCGTTGGCATAGTTCCGCCATAATAATAAACAATCATCGGATATTTTTGGGCAGGATCGAAATTAGGCGGTAAATAATACCGACCATCAATGGTTGTTCCATCTGAAGCTGTAAAGCTCCAGTCTTCGACTTTCCCGAGATTCAAAGAGTTTAATCGGTCTTTATACGGATCGGCAACCAATGTCGAACGCTGACTTTTCAGATCCAAAGCGTAAGCACGTGTCGAATTTGAAGCACTTACTCCGAAATAGGCAGCAGCTGGATTATTATTTGCAAAAGAAATCGAGCGAATTACATCTTCATTCAATGGAACTAAGCTGAATTGTTTTTGTTTCGGGTCGTATTTATAGATACGCTCGTAATCTTTATCGGTTACCGAAAAATAGATAAGACCATCTACAGCATTCCAATATGATTTGTTGATACTTGGTTTAAAATCTCGTCCCAAAGCTTCTACTTTACGGCTTGCAATGTCCATAATAAAAGCCTGATTGTTATAGCTGTTTGCCGTTTGACCTTCTTTGATATTCTGTCCGATTCCGTTAAAAGCTTCTGCTGAACCTACTATAAGAATACTATTTCCATCGGGCGAGAAAGATGCCGAATTGGCAAATCCTTCATTAGTCCATAATGTATCGACAGCTAAAGTTTGCACTTCGAGTCTATACATGGATGTTTGAAAAAACGGACGCACTGTTGGCGTATATTCTGTTACCGAATAAAGCAGATAACGAGAATCTTGACTTATATCATTCAAATTGGTTGAATGTCTCCCGAATGTCAAACGCTGTTTCAATCCTGTTGAAAGATCATAGCGAGATAAGAAATAACGATCCTGATTATTAGGCTGTCTGCTTTCGGGTGTAGTCAATAAAATAAGATCACCTTTGGGAGTATCGGCAACCTCACGATCTGCATAAATTAAATATTGCTCGTTAGGTGCTATTTGAAAATCTCCGGTCGGAATATTAGAGGCAATTACTTGCTCTACCATCGTTTCGGGATCTACAACTATCAGTTTTACCTCACCACTCGCATTATCGGTATAATACAGCTTATTGGAAGTAGGCATCCATTCATATTTATTACCTGTACTCAAAGCTATACGCTTATTTGTTTTCAGATATAAAAGCTCTTTGGAAGAAAAGGTTTTTCCATCACTTTTAGTTGTAGTATAATTTAGCAGAATATACTGTCCGTTGGGTGAAATTGAGGTCGATGTTACACGCTCACCGTCCAATATATCTTGTATCGTAATATTTCTTTTACCTCCATTATCAAAAGTGTAATTTACTGTCGATTTTTTATCTTCGGGCTCAATGGTTACTTTTATTCCCTCTGGACTTTTATTCGATGCCAGACTCATATATTTAATCAGAACAGTATATGTGCCTGGGGTAGCAGAAAAGTTTAACTTTATTGTCTTAGAGCTTAACAAGGTATCTTCGATAGAAGTTTTAGAGGCTTCTTTATTTCCATTAATATATGCTTCAAACATACTTGGAGCTGTAATTCGTATATTGGTTTTCGCATACTTGTCTGCATTCAACCGAAACGATAATAAATGAAACCGTGCTCCTTTTTGAGGTTTACTGACAAAGAAATAATTAGACAAGTCGGGTTTTAACTCCTCTATAAACGATTTTTGATCGGGAAAAGAGATAAAAGATTCGAGGATATCTTTATTATCGAATTTATTCCCTTTCAGATTTACAGAATCAATCATTACAGGATTTTCGACATCGTAAAACCGACCTGTCGAATACAATTTTTTCAAAGTAATAGTTTGTTGTGCCAACATAGTCTGGCAAATAAGTGCACAACATAGAATTAAATAAAATTTGGGCTTTGTCATAAATACTTTAGGTCTTATATCTCATTATTACTTTGGCGAGTGTAAATACTCAACACTATCTATAAGGTAATAAAGGTAATAAAACAACTTGTTCGAAAAGAAAAAAAACAAAAAAAGTAAGAGGATATATTTCTACATCCTCTTACTTTTTCATTTTTATTGAAGCTAAATAAGCTTATTTCACAATTTCTTTCTCGGGTTCCATTTCAGACTCAGTTTTATCCAAAGCTTTTTGGACATTTTGCCACGAACCTCCGTTAGTCACATCTGTAATGCTATTCTCTTCAAGTATTTTCTTCGCTTTTCCGGCACGGTTTCCACTTTTACAAAAAACGATAATAGGTTTATCCGTTGGTATTTTTCCGATATTATCCGGCAGAAGATCAATCGGTATATTTATAGCTCCGGGAACACTTCCTTCGTCAAACTCTTCACTACTGCGAACATCAATCAGTACCGCTCCTTCTTTTATCAATCGGGGCAATTCTGATTCCTTTTTTATCTGGTTACATGAATAAAGTATTCCATTCACCAGAAAAACTATTACAACCAAGAAACCTATTCTGAACATATGTATTTAAGAGTTTTTCGCTTTGAATGCCATCGCATAAAATCGCATCTGCTTCACCATCGAAACTAAACCATTCGAACGGGTTGGCGAGAGATGGTCATTCAAGCCTATTTTATTAATAAAATACAGATCGGCATTTATTATTTCGTCGGGGGTATGGTTTGTTAATACTCGTATCAACAAAGCTATAATACCTTTTACAATTACGGCATCACTTTCGGCCTTAAAAGTAATAATACCATCTTCGCAATCGGCTTGTAGCCATACACGGCTTTGGCATCCTTCTATCAGATTCGATTCTACTTTATATTTCTCATTTAATGGTTCTAATGAATTCCCTAATTCGATCAGATAAGCATATTTATCCATCCAATCCTCAAATATTGAAAATTCTTCTATTATTTCGTCCTGTATATCGTTTATTTTTAGCTGACTCATTTTCTATTATCTATATATATTTATTATTGCTTTGTAACGCAACAAATTTATTTTTCTTTATAAACTACTTCCAAAACCGTTTGTCCTACAGCCTTAAGTGTTTCTTTACTTACATTATTCATATCATCCTTTGTGGTGTGATGATACCATCCGAAATTCGAATCGGTATTTAAATCTAAATGAATAATATCAACACTGGGTATACCTCTATTTTCGTTTACAGGTACGTGGTCATCTGTTATACCTCCAACATTTTTATCTATAAAATATTTCCCATACCCCAAGTCACGAGCTGTACCCCATACCTTTTCAACAATACCCTGAGCATATTGTCTTGATATTGCTTCCTTATAAAATGTAGCATCAGGAGCACCCACCATATCGAGTAAAATACCAAAACGTGCTTTATATCCGGGTACATGAGGATTTTTAGACCAATATTCTGAACCTAAGCACCATCCTTCTCCCGAAGGAATGTCATGAACAAAAGTTGGAGTACCATAATCCTCGGCATCAAAGAAAATAATATCGACACCTAAATCGGGAACTTTTTCTTGTAATATTCGGGCAACTTCAAGTAATACCCCTACTCCACTTGCACCATCATTAGCTCCCTGTACCGGAGTGTGATAGTTTTTTTCATCCGGATCTTTATCCGAAAAAGGGCGTGTATCCCAATGTGCAAATAACAATATGCGGTCTGCTTTTTCAGGATTAAATGCTCCGATTATATTGCGTGCATGTAATATAGTTCCATCAAAAGCTTTCAGATCGGCTTTCTGCTGAGTAACTGTTGCTCCAAAACGTTCGAGTTCCGCTACCAGATAATCACCACAAACTTTATGAGCCTCCGAGTTAGGTACACGAGGTCCGAAAGCCACTTGTTTATCTACAAAATGATATGCACTGTCCGAATTGAAATCGGGTGAAACTTGCTTATAATCTTGTGCTACAGACGACGTATTATTTACAGTTTTCTGTCCACACGAACAAGCTAATAAGCCCATCATAAAACAGGCTAAAGCAGTATATTTAAAAGTCATGTTCATTAATTTCAGGTCGCAGACCTATTTATTACTTAGGGAATACAACAACTATATAGCGTTATAACCCCAAAATAGTTTATTAAATACTTTCGTTTTCTTATTACAAAGATATGCATTAATCAAGTAATGCTAATTATTTGACGGTTCATTTATTTGGGGAATGAACTTGCCAATCCCATACTATAATAAGTTTGCGATAATGTTTCTTCGTTATTTACCATTATCAAAAGCTTATCCCCCACATGAAGTTCGGTTTTCCCTTTAGGTACAAAGTATTTATCATTCCGTTTTACCATTACGACCAGAGCATCGTCCGGCAAAGGCATATCCATCAATTTATTTCCATCTTTAACAGCATGTTCGGTAACTACTATTTCGGTAGAAAAGGAGCCTATTTCTTCAGGTAATTCCATATCGAAATCATCATGTCGACGATGAACTTTAGAAGGTCCCAGCAAGCCCAACCATTTAGCAACCTGAGTAAGAAAAGTACCCTGTAATAAAATAGATAACAATGTTATAAAAAATACGATATTAAATATAAATTGAGCATGAGGAACCCCTGCCGTAAGTGGAAATATGGCAAAAATAATGGGAACAGCCCCCCGTAGTCCAACCCATGAAATAAAGGCTTTATCCTTATAACCCATCTTTCGAAAAGGCAATAAACTAATAAATACACTCAAAGGACGTGCTATAAAAATCATAAACAAACCGATAAGAAGAGCAGGAACTGCAACTGGCAATAATTCTATCGGGTTCACGAGCAAACCTAAAGTTAAGAACATAAGGATCTGGCTCAACCACGAAATTGCATCAAATAACTTAAATGTAGTACGTTTAGTTACAAATTTAGAGTTACCGATTATCAATCCTCCAATATATACAGCCAAATATCCATTACCATTCACAAAATGAGTAAAAGAAAAAATGAATATACAAAACGTCAACACTATAATAGGATAATATACCTCATTGCCTATCTTTATCCTATTTAATACATATACAGCAAACCGTCCAACAAAGTAACCAATTGTAGTGCCAACAATTATCTGCATCACAATCGACAAAATTATCATCGGGATATTAGGTTCGCCTCCCGCCTTTATCAAACCGATAAGGGTAATGGTAAGCATATACGCCATCGGATCGTTACTTCCACTCTCAAATTCGAGCATGGGTCGTAGATGGTTCTTCAACTGTACATTTTTAGATCCAAGTATTGCAAAAACCGCAGCAGAGTCGGTAGAAGACATTACCGACGCCAATAAAACAGCTGTCAGTAAAGAAATACCCAACGAAGGCAATAACTCGCCACATAACCACCATGTGAATAATCCGGTAAAAGTAGCAGTTAGTATAACCCCCATTGTTGCTAGCATCACACTCTGCTTGATGATAGGCTTTATTTCACTAAATTTGGTATTTAAACCACCTGAAAACAGAATAATACAAAGAGCTAACGTACCGATACCTTCGGCAAGCCTGAGATCATTAAATATAATCCCCACGCCATTTGACCCGAAAATCATTCCAACGGCCAAAAATAAAACCAATACCGGAATACCTAAACGTCCCCCGATTCGACCAACTACTATACTGATAAAAAGTAGTATCGACAATATCAATAAAATAGTCTCTAACATCATCTGCTGTTTTTCATTTTGACATTATTTTCACTGACTTCAAGCGCAACAGTAGCACCATGCAAAAGAGAGTAGTTTTCTTTGACATGTCCCACTGGAAAGTTAAAGACTAAAGGATAATTATAGTCTTTAACTATATCTCTGATCGATTCATAAATTGTTGAACCCATTAATGGATCTTCCCGACAATCGGTAAATTGACCAACAATTAAAGCTGATATATGGCTGAGTATTCCAGATAATTTCAATTGCCACATCATGCGGTCTATCTTATAAGGAGCTTCGCCAATGTCTTCGATAAACAAGATCCCATTTTCGGGAATAACCACCATATAAGGAGTTCCTATTAATCCACTTAAAACCGCCAGATTCCCACCAAACAGTTTTCCTCTCACCAAACCCTCTCTATTTAAAGAGTGCGAATCAAGTGAATATTCCGGCATATCCATAAACAAGCAATCTTTCAGGTAAGAACTAGCTATATCGAGACTATCTTCGGTGAGATGACGAGCCATTGGTGCATGTAACGAAACAATTCCGTCCTGCAGTAAAGCCAAGTGTAGGGCTGTAATATCGCTATAACCAACAATCCATTTAGGATACTTTTTTATTCCCTCGAAGTTTAGTTTGTCTAATAAATGGACAATACCATAACCACCCCTTGAACAAAATATTAATCTCACATCAGGATCGTCCATAGCCTGTTGTAAATCGGTAATTCGTTGATCTACCGTACCACCAAACCTACCATATTGTCCTTCGGCGTGAGTAGCAATCTCTACTACCAGTCCCCAATTTTGTAATACTTGGCACGCACCGTTTATATATTGGAAATCTATATTTCCCGAAGGAGATATTATTATAGCTTTATCCCCACTGTTTAAGTTAGGAGGATATATCGTTTTATTCATCGTGAATCATTTGCGTTCAAACAAATGTAGTAATTATTAAGAAAAACGAATAGAAAAGCGATCTTTTTATGATTCGGAAATATATAAAAAAAGGGATACAATAAATTATTGTATCCCTCTTCAATATAAAAGGTTTAATTTATGCATCTATTTTTGCATAGGTTGCATTTTCCTCAATAAACTCACGTCGCGGAGCAACTTCTTCACCCATCAACATAGAGAAAATATGGTCGGCTTCTGCTCCATTCTCAATGGTTACCTGACGAAGTGTTCTATGCTCAGGATTCATGGTTGTATCCCATAACTGAGAAGCATTCATCTCTCCAAGACCTTTGTATCGTTGAGTATGAACAGCGCTTTCATTTCCTTCGCCATATTTATCGATAAATGCCTGACGTTGTCTTTCATCCCAACAGTACTCTTCAACTTTACCTTTTTTACATAAATAAAGAGGAGGCGTAGCAATATAGATGTATCCCAGCTCAATAAGGGGTCTCATATGACGGAAGAAAAAAGTAAGAATCAAAGTTGCAATGTGACTACCGTCAACATCGGCATCGGTCATGATAACCACCTTATGATAACGAAGTTTTGCTAAATTCAATTCTTTAGTATCATCATCGGTACCAATAGAAACTCCAAGAGCTGTATATATATTTCTAATTTCTTCACTCTCGAGCACTTTGTGTTGCATCGCTTTCTCTACATTCAGAATTTTACCTCTCAATGGTAAAATAGCCTGAAAACCACGGTCGCGACCTTGTTTTGCCGTACCACCCGCAGAATCCCCTTCGACAAGGAATATTTCACAAGCAACAGGATCTTTACTCGAACAGTCAGCCAATTTACCGGGCAATCCTCCACCTGTAAGCGGCGATTTGCGTTGTACCATCTCACGAGCTTTACGAGCTGCATAACGAGCTGTAGCGGCAAGAATTACTTTTTCTACAATTATTTTGGCTTCTTTCGGATGTTCTTCCAGATAATAACCTAAGGCCTCACCTACTGCCTGATCTACAGCCCCCATCACCTCATTGTTACCCAATTTAGTTTTGGTCTGTCCTTCAAACTGAGGTTCAGCAACCTTAATAGATACAACAGCGGTTAACCCCTCACGGAAGTCATCACCACTGATGTCCACTTTCACTTTATCCAACATCTTCATATCATCGGCATACTTCTTCAAAGTACGCGACAATCCTCTGCGGAAACCGGTTAAGTGAGTACCACCTTCTATTGTATGGATATTATTTACATATGAATATACATTCTCATTATAAGATGTATTATATGTTATGGCAACTTCTACAGGAACCCCTTGTTTTTCGGTATTTATATGTATAACATCCTCAATCAGAGCCTCCTTAGCTGCATCTATATATCTAACGAATTCTTCAAGACCTTTTTCTGAAAAGAAAGTATCCGACTTGTAAGAACCATCGTCTTTTTTATGTCTCAGGTCAGTCAATGACAACTTAATACCCGCATTCAGGAACGAAAGTTCACGTAAACGAGAAGCCAGAGTATCGTATTTATATTCTGTAGTTATAAATATACTGCTGTCGGGTGTAAATGTAATGGTTGTACCTGTTTCTGTTGAGTCTCCTAATATTTGAATCTCATGCAGTGGTTTTCCGCACGAAAAATCGAGCATATGTATTTTGCCTTCTCTTCGTACTTCGGCTTTCAGATAAGTAGAAAGTGCATTCACACAAGATACCCCTACTCCGTGAAGACCTCCGGAAACTTTATAAGTTCCTTTGTCGAATTTACCTCCGGCATGAAGAACGGTTAAAACTACCTCTAGAGCCGATTTCTGCTCCTTTTCCATGATTCCCACAGGAATACCACGTCCGTTATCCCATACGGAGATAGAATTATCTTCCAGGATAGTTACTCTAATATCATTACAATAACCAGCTAAAGCCTCATCAATAGAGTTATCGACGACTTCATAAACCAAGTGATGTAAACCTTTTTCACCTATATCACCAATATACATGGCGGGTCTCTTTCTAACAGCTTCAAGACCTTCTAATACTTGAATATTGTCGGCGGAATACGAGCCGCTTGCTAGATTTTTTTCGTTATCTGTCATTTTATTTCATTTAGCGTGCATCTTCAAGTTATTTCAAGCAATGGTGCACAAACCTCCTTAAAAAAGCAAACAAATATACGAAAAATTACCCGTACAAACAAGCAAATTTACATATCATAATTTCAAAACAAGGAGAAGGAAAAACAGACGTATCTATATAAAAAAATACGCTAATAATCAACAAAATGACTACTAGCGCATCCATCAGATAAAGATCTGAATTTATTTCCTGCTTACTTCTTTTCTGCTTTTGCAGGAGCAGATTTTTTCGCGTCACTCTTTGTCTCACCTTTCGATGTGCAAGCGGCTTTTTTATCTGTACCTTTTGAGCAACATGATTTAGTTTCAGTTTTAGCTTTTTCTGCTTTTGCAGGTTTTGCATCCTGAGCCATAACTGCTGTTGATGCTAATAAAGCACAAGACATAACGAGTGACAATGCTATTTTTTTCATAATTCAAAACAATTTATTATGTTATTCTTTTCTAAACATTAGAAAGACACAAATATAACAGATATCACAGAAAACTGTTCGAAACAGCGTCCATATTAGTCTTAATTAATACTTTCACCCCCACAAACCATCCATCATAAAAGATTTTAACAAAAAGTCGAATAAAAATCACCCAAACACGAGAAAGGTTGAACTTTACAGTTCAACCTTTCATATTATTTCTTGAGTGATTTCTTACAAAGAATTCACATGATGAGCAAGTTTTGATTTCAAGTTAGCAGCTTTATTCTTATGAATAACATTCTTTTTAGCTAATTTATCTAACATTGAAGATACAGATGGATACAACTTTTGAGCCTCCTCTTTATCAGTCAAAGCACGAAGCTTTTTAACTGAGTTACGAGCCGTTTTAGCAACATATCTATTGCGCAAACGCTTCACATCTGTTTGACGTATTCTTTTTATCGATGATTTATGATTTGCCATAATGACTAATCTCTGTTATTTTGTTTGTTTCTTAATTACTTGTAGTCCATAGGGGAGTCGAACCCCTCTTTCCAGGATGAAAACCTGGCGTCCTAACCGATAGACGAATGGACCAATTTTCGAGTTAATGCTTGACTTTTCAAGCGTTGTTTATCTCTCGATTGCGGATGCAAAGGTAGTGGATATTTCTATTCCTGCAAACATTCTCAACACTTTTTTTCAAAAAAAACAAGCATTTTGATCTAAAAAATTAGAAATCAGGAATATAAAAATACAACTTTTTTTCATTATTTCAAAGCACGATATGCTTTTCCGATATATTCGATCATATCGGTGGGCAACATTCCTTGTTGAGATTTTGATTTTGCAGCTAAATCCCCGGATAAACCGTGTAGATATACTCCCAAAATCGCTGCATTTTGCGGAAAATATCCTTGTGCCAACAAAGAAGTGATCATTCCCGTTAAAACATCACCACTTCCACCTGTCGCCATCCCCGGATTTCCCGTGGAGTTAAAGAATACTTTTCCCTCCGGAGTAACAACAGCAGTGTATGCACCCTTTAGTATAATATAAACATCATGGCTCCTAGCAAAATCACGAGCCCTTTTGAGCCGTTCGTAACCATTTTTGGAAACAGCACCTGATAATCGATCAAGTTCGACAGGATGTGGCGTTAAAATACTTTTAGGGGGTATTTTACTGCGGAGCACATCATCCTCCGCTATTAAATTAAGCGCATCGGCATCAATTACCATCGGTTTATGATAGCGATCAAACAAATCGTGCAATAAATCCTTTGCCTTATCTCCGGTTCCAATACCGGGTCCGATACCTAATGCAAACGAATTAACATCCAATTCTACCCTACTTACATTTTCCGAAAACTCATCAGCATCAACCATCGCTTCGGGAACAGCCGTCTGCAATATATCGACTCCACAACGAGGCACATGCATGATAAGAAGCCCCACCCCCGTTCTCAAACAGGCACGAGCTGACAAAACTGCCGCTCCTATTTTACCATACGAACCGGCAATTATCAGAGCCTTTCCGTAAGTACCTTTATGCGAAAAAGCACCTCTTGACAATGGTAATGTTGCCACATCTGCTTTTTCTGTAAAATACAGATCGGTATGCTCTTCGTTGATACACTTATCGCACAAGCCAATATCAAGAACGATCATTTTCTTACAATAATCGCCGCTATCGGGCAAAAGCAATGATAATTTGGGAGATTGGAAAGTAAAAACTTTTTCGGCTCGAATAATACCCTCTTGGTTATTATTAAGATTATCCTCAACAAACAACCCCGATGGCATATCAATAGAATAGACTTTGTTATTAGACGAATTTATCGCCTCAACAACATTCAAAAACACCCCATCCAAGGGACGGTTCAACCCCGAGCCAAATAATCCGTCAATTACAATACAATCAGGATATATATGAGGGATATCTTTCTTTTCTTTTATAATGGAAACATTTGTCAAACGTTCCAAACGCTCCTTATTTTCACGGCAATCGTCCGAAAATCGATCATCAGGAGCAACTATATATACATCCAGCTTATAATGCTTAGACAACAATATACGAGCAACGGCAAGAGCATCGCCTCCGTTATTACCCATTCCTGCAAAAACAAGCACAGGCTGATTGATGTCTAAAACACGAATAAGTTTTTCTGAAACTGCGAGCGAAGCTCTTTCCATCAGATCAACAGATGTGACTCCCTGATTAACAACGGTACATCTATCTATTTTCTTTATCTGAGCTACATCAAAAATCTTTACCATAACTACGTTTTTATAAAAGATCGAAAACCGATTAAAGTATTCCAATCTATTTCACACCTTATTATTCTTCAGATCTAATTCCAGAGAAAACTATTCTTTATGAAACACAGTTGCCGAAGCCTGTGCTTTTGCCATCAGCAATACATCTTGCACATCCACATGATCGGGAGCCGATACTGCATAGTAAATAGCGTCTGCCACATCTTCTGCACGAAGAGGGACAAAACCGTCATAAACTTTATCTGCACGACTTTGATCTCCCTTGAAACGAACTACCGAGAATTCGGTCTCCACAGCTCCGGGGGAAACCAAGGTCACTTTAATACCGTAATTAACCATATCTAAACGCATACCTTGAGACAACGCCTTAACAGCATGTTTGGTCGCACAATACACACCTCCATTGGCATATACCTCTCGCGATGCAATAGAACCTATATTAATAATATGCCCCGATTTACGCTCGATCATACCGGGCGAAACGATACGAGTCACATACAATAGACCTTTGATATTCGTATCAATCATTCGCTCCCAATCATCCACAACTCCTTCCTGAATAGAATTTAGTCCAACTGCAAGACCTGCATTATTAACCAGTACATCTATATTTTTCCATCTTTCGGGGAGATTGCCGAGATATTTTTCAACATCGACATAATTACGTACATCAAACTCCAAAGAAAGCACTTCGGCTTTATATTCATTTTGAAGTAATTTTTCCAGCTCAAGCAGTTTTTCCTTTCTACGTCCGGTGATAATAATATCAAAACCATTTTTAGCCAATACTTCGGCTGTAGCCCTTCCTATTCCGGAAGTCGCTCCGGTTATTAGTGCAATCTTTTTCATCTAATCTTATTTTTTATTCTAAGTTCGCAAAACCATTTATTACTTTGATAAACAAAACATCTGTAAATAGTAGCACAAGTATTTCATTATACTTACTAATCCTTAAAGGTAAGGTATTTTGACGTCAGGCTGAAAAACTATTCTATAAAAAAAACAAACACACATTCAATCTTCGCCTAGCTATCCGCTAAAATATTGACTTCAATACAAATACTACAAAAAAAGTCCTCAACACTTTACAGTATCAAGGACTCATCTATATACAGATCAGCCAATCAACTACCTCTGTAAGTAGAGTATCCATAAGGGCTTAATGTTATCGGAACATGATAATGAGTATTACCGTCTATTTCGAAAACCACCTGCACGAAAGGATAAAAAGTTTTAACCGCACGACTTTCAAAGTAGGATCGTGTAAAAAAAGTAAGACGATATATACCTGCATTTTTATCTTTTGAATTTTCATCCAAAAGTAAAAATGTACCTATACGACCATTTTCGTCTGTTTTCTTTTCATCTAACTTTTCCCATCCCACCCCTTCGTCATTTTGCTTTTCGAGCATCACTAAAACATTTGCACTTGGCGTACCTGTTGTAATATCAAGAATATGTGTACTCAATTGATATTTTTGAGTTTGGGCTGATAATTGAAAACTACAAAACAATATTGAAATAAAAACTAAGATATTTCTCATAATTGAACTATTTAATTGATCGATTAAAAACTTAAAACTATTATATACATCCAAGCATAACAACGATTAACTGTTATAGTTTAAAAACTCATTATAATTTCAAGTAAAAATCCTTCACCAACTCGGTGAAATCATCGGTATATATATGACGTTCTTTCTCTATAATTAAATCTGCAATTTCAGTGTCCTGCTTCATTTTAGAAAATTCGAGCAACACTCTTTTAGCATTTAAATGAGGCATCGGATAAACATTCGTTATTCGGGAAACAAATAAACCTGCATTTTCAGCCAAACCAATCAATAAATCTTTCTCAGCATACGGAAATATAAGTGACAAATAACCATCCGGAGATAATAAACGAGCTGAAATATTCATAAATTCGACCATTGGCAGCGAATTTGTATGCCTTGCAAGTGTGCGCTGTTCATTAGGCGAATGCAGTGAAGACGAGAAATAAGGAGGATTAGAAACAATCATATCGTATTTCACATCACACTTCTCAACATAATCCTGTAATGAAGAATGAATAGCCTTTACATTCCGAAAAGATGCCCTCTCCACATTTTCCAACGTTTGCAATACTGCATCCTCATCTATATCGATAGCATCAATTGATATGAAACCTTCGGAACGCTGAGACAACATTAGAGCAACCAAACCCGTGCCTGTACCCACGTCTAAAACTCTCCTGACTTTACCGAGTTTAACCCACGCCCCCAACAACACACCATCAGTTCCCACTTTCATGGCACATTTGTCGTGATAAACTGTAATTTTTTTAAAACTGAAGTATGGATTGGACATATCTAAATAACTTAAAGACAAATTGGCAACACCAATGCCCGAAACAGCTCTCTAAAACTATAGTGGCACAGTATTTGTAAAAGTAAAAATACTAAAACAAAGTTAGGCATTATTATTAACTTTGTAAACCTCAAAAAACAAGAAATATAACAGGATAAAACGAAATAACATACAATGTTTGACAATAAAGACAGAGATTTTTTTAGTATGGACGGGAACTCTGAGCCTGTAATTTCTATCGTTTCGGATGAATTAGGCAATATCGATTTTGATATTGACGAAAAGTATCTGAAAGAAGAAATTCCGCTTCTGGCTCTTCGAAACACAATCATCTTTCCCGGAACCAGCCTTCCTATTACTGTAGCACGCTCCAAATCTTTGAAGGCTCTAAAAAGCCTGAAAAACGGAAAAGGCATAGTAGGATTGGTTTGTCAGAAAGATGCAGAAACGGAAGATCCCGAACAAAACGACTTATATGACATTGGTGTCATCGGAGAAGTTATCCGCATAATAGATATACCTAACGATCCTAATCTTACGGTTATATTACAGGGTAAAAAACGTTTCAGAATAGATCAGATAACCACTACTGAACCCTTTCTGAAAGCTAAATATACATTAAAGGAAACAACTATTGCCGAAAAAGACGATAAAGAGTACCAAGTACTTTTAGAATCGATCCGCGACTTGACTATACATATGCTACGTATGTACGGCGATCCTCCAAAGGATTTAGTAAGTAAGCTCAACGAGAATTCGAAATCGCCTTTATTGGTAAATTATTGTTGTACAAACCTGCCTGTACCCGGTTCTGAGAAACAAGAGTTACTCAATATCGATGATGATAAAAACAGGGCTTACCGTTTGTTGATGATATTAAACAGGGAAACTCAAATGCTGGAAATGAAAATGAATATCCAGATGAAAACCCGTGAGGAATTGAATCAGCAACAAAAGGAATATTTTCTTCAACAACAGATCAAAACTATTCAGGATGAGCTGGGAGGCAACCCTCAGCAAGCAGATATAGATGATCTGAAAGAAAAGATCAAGACTAAAAAGTGGGATGAGAAAGTAGCTGAAAGCGTAGACAAAGAAATCAAGAAATTGGAACGTCTGCATCCTCAGTCACCCGATTATTCTACACAATATACTTACTTGCAAACTCTGTTGGAATTGCCTTGGAACGAATATACCAAAGACAACTTCAACCTGAAACATGCACAAAAAGTACTCGACAGAGACCACTTCGGACTCGAGAAAGTAAAAGAACGCATTATTGAGCATCTTGCGGTATTGAAATTGAAAGGTGACCTTAAGTCTCCGATCATCTGTCTGTACGGCCCTCCCGGAGTAGGTAAAACGTCTTTAGGTAAGTCTGTAGCCGAAGCTCTCAACCGTAAGTATGTAAGAGTATCTTTTGGCGGATTGCATGACGAATCGGAAATCAGAGGACACCGCCGTACTTATATCGGTGCTATGCCCGGACGTATCATTCAGAATATACAAAAGGCAGGTTCATCAAACCCTGTATTTGTATTGGATGAAATAGATAAAATCGGTAACGACTTTAGAGGTGATCCCGCATCAGCTCTTCTGGAAGTACTTGATCCCGAACAAAACTCGGCTTTTCATGACAATTATCTGAATATCGATTACGATTTGTCGAAAGTTCTGTTCATCGCAACAGCCAATAATGTTTCGGCAATATCACAACCTCTGCTCGACCGTATGGAGTTGATCGATATCAGCGGATATATTATGGAAGAAAAAGTAGAGATTGCCCGTAAGCATCTTATCCCAAAACAATTGGAAAATCACGGTCTGAAAAAGGAAGATATTGATATTCCAAAAAAGACTATTGAGAAAATTATAGAAAATTATACACGCGAATCGGGAGTGAGATCTTTAGACAAGACTCTGGCTCAGATAATGCGTAAAGTAGCGCTGAAGGTGGCTTTGAAAGAAGAATATCCTAAAATTCTAGAAGCAGCCAATCTGAAAGATTATCTGGGAGCAAACAGATTTTCGAGAGACGAATATCAAGGCAACGATTATGCAGGGGTTGTAACCGGCTTGGCTTGGACTTCGGTAGGTGGTGAGATTCTATTTATAGAAACATCGCTAAGCAAAGGAAAAGGCAGCAAACTGACTCTTACCGGAAACTTGGGAGATGTAATGAAAGAATCGGCAATGCTGGCTCTCGAATACATACATTCTCATAACCAGAGATTAGGCATAGACGATAGTGTACTCGAAAACTGGAATGTACACGTGCATGTACCCGAAGGTGCTATTCCTAAGGACGGACCTTCTGCCGGTATCACGATGGTAACATCTCTGGCTTCGGCATTTACGCAACGTAAGGTGAGATCTAATTTGGCTATGACAGGCGAAATTACCCTTCGGGGAAAAGTGCTTCCTGTAGGTGGTATCCGCGAAAAGATATTGGCTGCTAAACGTGCCGGCATCAAAGAGATCATTCTGTGTAAAGAGAATCAAAAGGATATAGAGGAAATAAAAGAACTTTATCTGAAAGGACTTACCTTTCATTATGTTTCTGATATATCGGAGGTTTTGGATATTGCTCTTCTTAAGGATAAAGTAAAAAATCCCCTAAGTTTCGAAATAAAAGAAACTGAGAAGAAAAGCAATTAAAGTTACAGACCTTTTTATTTTATAGACTTTGGTAAGTATTGTTGTCACATTGAAATACAGTATCTACAAGTATGCTTGAACTGGTAAGAACCGATAGCGAAAACAGCGATTTCAGAGAACTGATTTGTAAACTCGATAGTGAATTAAGTATTCGCAATGGCGATACACAATTTCAGTATAATATTTACAACAAGATACCTTTTATCGAAACCGTTGTAATAGCCTATTGGAACGACAAAGCTGTGGGATGCTGTTGTTTCAAAGCATTTGAGAATAAAACGGTAGAAGTAAAACGGATGTACCTAGATACTGATTACAGAGGAAAAGGTATTGCACAAAAGATGCTCTCGGAAATAGAATCGTGGGCTAAGGAAAAAGGTTTTTCGGATACGGTTCTCGAAACAGGTTATAAAATGATTGAAGCAATACATCTGTACAAAAAGATGGGCTACAGCCAGATACCTAATTACGGACAATATGCAGACAATCCCGAAAGCATTTGTATGAGTAAATCGTTACAATAAAATACAGATAAAAGACAAAAGGCAGGTAGTAAAACATCTGCCTTTTTCTTTTTTAGCAAGATTGGATAAGTAAACCAAAACAAGATATCCCTATCTTTGCTTTCGAATATAAACAACTAATAATTAACATCATGAAACAAACTTTTTGCCAAAGCTGCGGTATGCCAATGTCTGCAGAATTTAACAGTACAAACAAAGACGGATCAGTAAATACTACCTATTGCAGTTATTGCTATAAAGACGGAGAATTTACAGCAGATGTAACAATGGATGAAATGATTTTGAAATGTGCTGAGTATGTAGATGAGTTTAACAAAGACTCAGATATCAAGTACACAAAAGAAGAAGCAATTACCGGCATGAAGCAGCACTTCCCTACCCTTTTACGCTGGAAAAGCTAAATAAAAGTAAAGGCGAATAATCATTCGCACGAGAAATGAGTGGGCGTATAATTATACGCCCCTACTGTATAGATGATACTTTTTATTTTTTGAAATTCTATGGAATATACTATTTGCCAAAGTTGTGGAATGCCACTGCATCAATTAAATGAATTCGGAACCGATAAAAAAGGTATCAGAGTAAAAGACTACTGTCAATACTGTTTTAAAGACGGTCAATTCACCTCCGATTCAACAATGGACGAAATGGTTGAGCTTTGTGCAAAATATATGACCGACATTTCCAAGAATGAAGCCGTAACGCATCTGAGACAAAAACTTCCCACACTGAAACGGTGGGCCCAAAAAGAAAACACGCAAAAAGAATATCATAAGTCGATCAATAAAGTGCTCGATTACATCAATGAGCATTTGAACGAAAAACCCGACCTCGCTACCCTATCCCAAATAGCCAATGTATCGCCTTTTCATTTTCACCGCATATTTAAAGCCATCATTGGTGAAAATCTGGGCGAATATGTACAGCGTTTACGGTTGGAATATATAGCCGGAAAGCTCAAAACAACAGATTTAAGCCTCAATATACTAGCCGAAAAAACAGGTTACAACTCTGAACAGGCCTTATCTAAAGCTTTCAAGAAACATTTTGGAACGCCTCCCAGTATGTATAAACTGGTATCAACTGAAACAAGAGATTATAGTCAGAACCAACTATCTCCGCAGATTTGTGAGATCGCACCCAAAAACATTATTTACATAAGAGTTATTGCTCCCTACGGAACCAAAGAAGTGTACGATAAAGCGTGGAGCGAACTGAATCATTTTGCCGCAGATAATGATCTGCTACAAGAACCAAACGAATGGCTAGGCATTAGCCTTGATGATCCTAATACAACAGAAACCAATAAATGCCGCTTTTATGCCTGTTTGACGATTGACAAACCAATCGCTCCTACGGGAAAAATAGGCTGCAAAAATATAAAAGGCGGATTATACGCCATCTTTACACACATAGGATCATACAGCGGATTAAACGAATACTATAAAAATATATGGTTCGGGTGGCTCCCCTCATCCGGTTACCGTTTAAGGCAAGCAACTTTCTTCGAAAAATATGTAAGCGACCCCGATAAAGTAAAAGCCGAGGACACCGTCACCGAAATATACATACCTGTATCACTAAAATAAATAAGAGTACCGCTACGCTTCTCAAAGCGATAAAAAGGTCTGAGACCTTAAAAAAGTAAAACGAAAAATATCTCTTTGTTTGTATCTACTCTTTTTTTGCTACTTTCGCACTGTCATTACATGGATGGTTAACAAAGATTATGAGCGAAAATAAAAACAGCATGGTATCTACTGCCATGAATTATGCTATCCCATTGGGATTATTCTGGGTGTTCAAATATTTGTTTGTCATAGGCGGCGAATACACCGAAATAAGTAAATATATCAATAGCATTTTGGGTATAGTAACTCCCGTGCTCACCTATATGCTAATTTGCAGATACAGAGATAAGGATAAAGGAGGAAACATTCTCTACGGTGAAGCAATTCTATTCATTCTTTTGATTTTTCTACTTGCGTCACTCATCGAATCGGTAATAACCAGCCTACACCTCTTGGTCATCAATCCCGGGTTAGTTACACAAATGAATGAGCAAATATATGATGTAATAAGCAAAATGCATCTGCCCGATATATACTCAAAAACAGTTCTTTCTTATGGAGGGCTCTATTATATCTTTGCTATTGTTTTTCAAAATATGATCATAGGAATGTTTCTGGCTTTAGTACTCGGTTATTTTGCTTCACGCCAGAAAAACAATCCACATCAAAATATATAATCTATGGACTTATCGATTGTTATCCCTTTATATAACGAAGATGAATCGTTACCCGAACTATACAATTGGATAGAACGTGTAATGCAGGAACGCAACTTTTCGTACGAAGTTATATTTGTGGATGACGGGAGTACAGACACATCGTGGCAGGTAATTACTCAATTGAGAGAAAAGTCACCTCACGTAAAGGGTATTAAATTTCGTCGAAATTATGGCAAATCGCCGGCTCTGCACTGTGCCTTCGAAGTTGCACAGGGAGATGTTATCATCACCATGGATGCCGATCTGCAAGACAGTCCCGAAGAAATTCCGGCACTGTATGACATGATTATCAACGAAAAATACGATTTGGTATCAGGATGGAAAAAGAAAAGATACGATCCGATAACCAAAACATTACCCACCAAATTATTTAACGCCACAGCACGCAAAGTATCGGGTATTCAATTACACGATTTTAATTGCGGGTTGAAAGCTTATAGAAAAGACGTCGTTAAAAACATAGAAGTATATAACGATATGCATCGTTACATACCCTACCTTGCTAAGATTGCAGGTTTTAAACGTATAGGAGAAAAGGAAGTACAACATCAATCACGTAAATACGGTAGCAGCAAATTCGGTATAAATCGTTTCTTTAACGGTTACCTCGATCTGCTCACGTTGTGGTTCCTGTCTACTTTCGGACGCAAACCGATGCACTTCTTCGGATTATTGGGAAGCTTTATGTTCTTTATCGGACTAATTACAGTTATTTCAATCGGAGCATCTAAAATGTATGCAATGACACATGGGCATCCCTATTCGTTAGTAACCGATTCACCCTACTTTTATATATCTCTTACAACAATGATATTGGGGACTCAATTATTTCTTGCCGGATTTATTGGAGAACTGATTTCTCGCAATTCGGCCGGTCGTAACGATTATAAAATAGAAACCGAGATATTATAAAGTCGCCTGTTTTTTATTGCGTCGATAACTGAAACAACAGAGCAATTATGCCATTCTCACATGAGAAATACAGCGATAAACAGCTCACATTATAGATCTTTGACCGAACTGTAAATGTATACTGAAACACTACCTGATTGATGAAAACAAAATGATGTTAATAGGCAGGGATGACACGCAGGTCTTTTACAAAAACAAAAAAACGGCTTATATAATAAACAATTTGATTACTTTTGCCGTTTGATTGTATGAATACAAAAAAATAACAACGAATGCAGAAAAATTTAGTTATAGTGGAATCTCCGGCTAAAGCCAAAACAATAGAAAAGTTTTTAGGCAAGGATTACAAAGTAATGTCCAGTTACGGACATATCCGCGATCTGAAGAAAAAAGACTTGGGTATTGATTTAGCTAACAGCTACAGACCTCTATACGAAGTACCGGCAGATAAAGAAAAATTGGTATCCGAACTCCAAGCTGCGGTAAATAAAGCTGACGTTGTATGGTTGGCATCCGATGAAGACCGCGAGGGAGAAGCCATATCTTGGCATTTATACGAAACATTAGGATTACGTGACAAGCAGTATCACCGAATTGCTTTTCATGAAATAACCAAGAATGCAATATTCCATGCAATAGAAAATCCCCGTCGAATAAACAGAGATTTAGTAAACGCTCAACAAGCACGTCGTGTACTCGATCGTATTGTTGGTTTTGAATTATCGCCTATATTGTGGCGAAAAATCAAACCGGCTCTTTCGGCCGGACGTGTACAATCGGTAGCCGTTCGACTAATTACCGAAAGGGAACGTGAAATCAATGCATTCCAAAGCGAGGCTTCGTACCGCGTACAGGCAACCTTCTCGAAAAAAGAAGCTGATAACACGCCTTACCAAATAAATGCAGAACTAAATAAACGTTTAAAAACAAAAGAAGAAGCTCTTGAGTTTTTAAACAGGCTGAAAGGCATTCAAGATTTTACGATAGATAGTGTTATCACTAAACCTGCAAAAAAATCGCCTGCAGCTCCATTTACCACATCTACACTTCAACAGGAGGCAGCCCGTAAATTAGGCTTTTCTGTTGCACAAACGATGTCGGTAGCACAAAAATTATACGAATCTGGAAAGATTACCTATATGCGTACCGACTCGGTACACCTTTCGAGTCTGGCTATCAATGCTTCAAAAGCTGAGATTGGAGATGCATATGGTAAAAAGTATATAAAAACCAGACAATTTTCGACCAAAGCTAAAGGTGCTCAAGAGGCTCACGAGGCTATACGTCCAACTTATATGAATGCCCACCAAACAACGGGCACTTCGCAAGAGCAAAAATTATACGAACTTATCTGGAAAAGAACAATTGCTTCTCAGATGGCTGATGCCGAACTGGAAAGAACAACCGTTACCATAAATATTTTTGATGACGAGGATTTAAAATTCGTTTCAAGTGGTGAGGTTATCACCTTTGACGGATTTCTTCGTGTGTATCTCGAAAGTACAGATGATGAATCTCTGGATGGAGAAGAAAATACATTGTTGCCTCCAATCAAGAGAAAAGACATATTGGATTTGAAAGAATCGACAGCTACCGAGCGATTTACACAGCGTCCTGCCCGATATTCGGAAGCATCTTTGGTTCGAAAGCTCGAAGAACTGGGTATTGGTCGTCCATCGACTTATGCCCCTACGATATCTACTATTCAGAACAGAGAATATGTTGAGAAAACAAATATAGAAGGTACCGATCGCAATTTTAATGTTTTGCAATTGAAAAAAGGCAAAATTACCGATGCGATTAAAACCGAAAAAACGGGAGCAGATAAAAACAAACTGAAGCCAACCGATACAGGAATGGTTGTGAATGATTATCTGACGGAATTTTTCCCTCGTATCCTCGATTACAACTTTACGGCTGATGTCGAAAAAGAATTTGACTATGTGGCTGTTGGTGCAGAAGTGTGGACTGATCTTATTGACCGATTCTATAAGAAATTTCACCCCGTAGTAGAGGAAGCTCTCAACACACACGAAGATCATAAAGTAGGTGAACGTGTTTTAGGTACAGACCCTAAAACTGGCAAACAGATTTCGGCAAAAATAGGTCGTTTTGGTCCAATGATTCAACTAGGAACTCAGGATGATGAAGAAAAGCCCCGATTTGTATCACTTCGTAAAGGACAGTCATTAGGAACGATTACGATAGAAGAAGCTATTAAACTTTTCGACTTACCTCGTTTTATCGGTGAATACGAAGAGAAGGAATTATTGGCTTCAATCGGTAAATTCGGACCTTATGTTAAGTTCGACGGTAAATTTATATCATTACCAAAAGATGTCGATCCATATACGGTAACGCAGGAGGAAGCTATTGCCATTATCGAAGAAAAAAGAAAACAAGACAGAGAAAAAGTTATCAAAATTTTCGAAGGTAAAGAAGGCAAAGACGGTAAAGACGAAGTTCAGATACTGAATGGTCGTTATGGTCCATACATTGCGTATAAGGATAAAAACTACAAAATAGCAAAAACAGTAGATGCAGCCGCTCTTACTCTTAAAGAGTGTATGGAAATAATTAAAACTACTAAAAGCAAAACCAAAACTAAGGTAGAAAAGAAAGAAAAGAAAAAGACCAAAGTTTCGGAGAAGAAAAAAAAGGTATTGGAAGAAGAAGCGAAAGAGAAAAAAACTAAAGCAGCTAAAAAGTAAGCTTCGGACTTCGGCAATATTACTATTAAATGAACATTGACTATTATCAATTGTTATTATAATACTAGAGATTAAAAATTAAAACATAACTATCACATGAGCGCTGAAGTAGATCCAATTGGTTATGACGAAGATGATGCTGTAAAATTTATACAGAACTTTCTTCCTCAAGAGTTCAAAGGCAAATTTTCAAATGATGAAATAAATTATATCATTGATATTATATACGAGTTTTACGAAGACAAAGGGCTACTTAACGAAAGTTCTTCTGATGATGAAATTATAGATATCGATGAAGACGAATTGACCGAATTTGTTTTAAAAAATACTAAAAAGGATAAGTTAAAGGAGTTCTCAGCAGATGAGATAACCTTTATTATACAGGGAGAGCTTGCATATTGTGAGTCTATCAACCTTTTCGAATAAAAGAATTAAAATAAAATATTTTGATTATGAACAGAAACGTTTTTGGAGCATTAGCTCTTTCTGCAGCATTATTATTATCAAGCTGCGGTGCTAGTAATACAGTTAAAGGAACAGGTGTAGGTGCAGGCGCAGGTGGTGCATTAGGGGCTGGTATTGGTGCTCTTCTAGGCGGTGGCAAAGGTGCTGCTTGGGGTGCTGGTATAGGTGCTGTTGTTGGTGGTGGAGCAGGTGCTATCATCGGAAACAAAATGGATCAACAGAAAAAAGAATTAGAATCAATAAACGGAGCTCAGGTAGAGTCTGTCAATGACGGACAAGCGATTAAAGTAACCTTCGAATCGGGTATCTTATTTGCAACTAACTCTAGCTCATTGAACTCTGCATCTCAAAATGCACTTAGCCAATTTGCGACATCATTGAAAAATCACCCTGATACAGATGTACAAATTACAGGTCATACAGATAACACAGGTTCTGACGCTATCAATAATCCATTATCGGAAAAACGTGCTCAAGCTGTTTATAACTTCCTTTTGCAACAAGGTGTTGCAGGAAACCGTATGACTTCGGCAGGTATGGGATCAACACAACCGGTAGCCAGCAATGGTACAGTTGATGGAAGAGCTCAAAACCGTCGTGTGGAAGTATATATCCACCCTAACGAAAAAATGATTAGAGACGCTGAAGCGGGTAAATAATTCGATATTTATCATACAATAATACAAAATCCCTGATGTTAATTACATCAGGGATTTTTTTCGTCTGCCAAAATGAGTAAATTTGTAAGATAAGTATTTTTCAGTCCATGCTGCATAAGACCCAAGCCATAGTACTCAGTACAATTAATTACAATGACAAGTATCTGCTTGCCACCGTATATACCAATGCTTTTGGTAGAGTTACTTACATGGTTCCCAAGTCACGAAGCAAATCGACCAAAGTACAGAAGTCTCTTTTCGCCCCCTTGTCGATACTCGATATGGAGACCGAGCATCAGGCATCACGCGATATTCAGCGTATTCGAGAGGCTCATATACTATACCCTTTGTATTCAATTTCGGGAAATATGGTTAAAACATCCATTGTTTTGTTTTTATCTGAATTCCTAAGCCGAATATTAAGAGATACCGATGAATACGAGATCATATATAATTATCTGAGCCATTCGATACAGGTATTAGAGGAAAGCGAAAAGGGTCTGGCCAATTACCACCTGGTATTTATGCTGAAACTGACTCGCTTTCTGGGTTTCTATCCTAATCTGGAAGATTATCACCCCAATGATTACTTTGACATGCTGAACGGTATATTTGTAACCCATCAGCCGTTACACAATCACTATGTAAATAAAGTAGACAGCCAAGTTCTATCGCTTTTATCAAGAATAGGATACGAGAATATGCACCTGTTTTTATTTTCGAGACAAGATCGTCAGAACATTATAAACCGTATGCTCGAATATTACCGTATTCATTTACATGATTTTCAGCCACTCAAATCACTGGATATTTTACACGAATTATTTTAAACTCATCGAGTTTTTTATAGCTTTGGCTGAGAATGACAATAAGAGACAGATATAACTATAAAAGATACTTGAAGATACTTAAATAAACATCTGATAAAAAACAAAAAGATATAAACAAATTACACAATGAATATCAACGAAATAGAATCTTATTATTCTAATATTATCACCAAATATCAAGGAGAATCAGACCAATTAAAGAAAGTAATATTTTGGGTAGGAACCATACGATTGATTATTGCGATAGCTGCCATAGTTTGTGCATATATTTTATGGGGAGACACTTCAATCGTTATTGCTTCTATTATTATATTTTTCGTTGCATTTCTTGCATTGATGAAATACCATAACCGACTGTTTATAAAAAAGAGTTATTGCGAGCAACAAATAACAAATGCTCAAAACGAATTGAAAGGTATTAATTATGATTTCTCAGCATTCGATGGAGCTCCCGAAAAAACAGATGCAGAACATAGTTTCAGTCTCGATCTTGATTTATTTGGTAAAAGGTCTTTCTTTCAGTCTATAAATCGTACCGTTACTTCGTTCGGAAAAGATGCACTTGCCAATATATTCATACATCCTTTCGAAAATAAGAAAGATATTCTAGACCAACAGCAAGCAGTAGAAGAGCTTAAACAAAAAGGTAAGCTACTGTCTCATTTCAGAGCAATAGGTCAAATGAGCGAAGCCGACAGCCTAAACTCGAAAGATTTTTCGGCATCATTTAAACGTGCTCCCATACTAAAGAACAGTATCTTATGGAAAAGTATGGTTTACATCATGCCCCTCATCCATATCCTATTTGGATTACTTGTATATTTCGATATGATGGCAGGCGGATATTATTCGATAGTATATATCCTCACATTAGGAATAAGCTTCGTTCCCGGCAAAAAAGTGATGCAGATTATGGAAACTTTCAATGAAAAATCGAAAGTATTGGATACATATTCCAAGCTATTCAAAATCATTGAAGATGAAAACGTTCAATCTGATAAGCTGAAGAATATTCAATCTCAATTAAAAGGTGTAGCCAATGCCTCATATGCTATAAATCAACTGAAATCATACCATAATAATCTGACAGTATCATATACATTTCCAGTCTTGATGCTGTTCAATCCCTATCTGCTTTGGAATGTGAAATATGCAATTAAAGTGGAGCAATGGACTGAAAAGTATAAATCGGAAATAGCACAATGGTTCGAAGCTATCGCCGCATTTGATATGCTGGTATCTATGGGGATTTTCGCATTTAACCATCCCGATTATACCTATCCGCAAGTTGCCGATAAATTTATATTCGAAGGTAAAGCTTTGGGACATCCCATGCTGCATAGGGATACTTGTGTACGCAATGATGTCAATATCTCCAAGACTCCTTTCTTTTTGGTAATTACTGGAGCCAATATGGCAGGCAAAAGCACCTACCTGCGTACCATCGGTATCAATCATACGATGGCTTGTGCAGGAGTGCCTGTATGTGCCGCATCATTGACTTTTTACCCATGTCGGTTGGTAACTAATCTTCGCACGGCCGATTCTCTGGCTGATAATGAATCTTACTTCTTTGCCGAATTGAAACGTTTGAAAATGATTATAGACCGTTTGCAAGCAGGTGAAGAATTATTTATTATTTTAGATGAAATACTGAAAGGAACCAATTCGGAGGATAAGCAAAAAGGCTCGATGGCTTTGATGAAGCAGCTGATATCGCTCAACGGAAACGGTATTATCGCCACTCACGATCTGCTGCTTGGAAACCTGGAGCAGGAATATCCTGACAATGTAAAAGATTACCGCTTTGAAGCAGATATAACCAACGATCAATTGACCTTCTCCTATAAAATACGTGAAGGTGTAGCTCAGAACATGAATGCTTGCTTCCTGATGAAAAAAATGGGTATTACCGGACTATAAGGCATAAAACCAAAAATATGAATACGGATACAAAAACACGTTCTTCGAATATCGAACTACTCCGGTTGGTTCTCATGCTTATGATCGTAATGCTGCATGTATTTCGGCTCGAATTGCATAATAATATAAATAACACCGGATTGTACATATCCGAACTATTGTTAACCAGCCTGTTTTTTGTAGGTGTAAACTGTTTTGTTTTTATATCGGGGTATTTCGGCGTGAGATTCAAATCCAAGACTATAATATCATTAGTCATACAAGCATTATTTTATTCTGTTGGTATTTTAATCATTGCCATATTATTGGGCTATAAACCTGAGATTCGTGATTATGTGGAAGCTGTTTTTCCCATATCGAGCAGTCTTACCTATGGAACCTGGTGGTTCCTCACTGCTTATATTGCGTTATTATTTATTGCCCCTCTGCTGAATCATTCAATAGAGTATTTCAACAAAAAACAAATGACTATAATTCTGGCGGGCATACTCTTTCTAAATTGCTTCTCCGGCTTTATATTCAATAATACCTATATTTCAGGAGATGGTTATTCGATCTATAACTTTATAACCATTTATGTTCTGGCTCGCTATATCAACAAATATCAAATCCTCATTAAAAAGCCGTTTTTAATATACCTGACTGCATCATTACTTATTTTCGGTATCACTTTATTCTTTAATCTGGAAATGGGTAAAATGATAGAACCCGGAAACCGATACAATAATCCATTTTTGATTCTTGCCGCCATTGGCTTATTCTTTACTTTTAAGAATCTGAAAATTTCAAGTAATGCGATTAATACATTAGCACCTCTTGCATTTGGTGTATATTTGATTCACAATCATTATTTGATACGCAAGATTTTTTTAGAGGAAGCTATACAAAACCTTACCAATCTATATCGAGAAAATTATATATTATTGATAGGCTTACTAATACTCTTCTCTATTGCTGTCTTTGTGATATGCTTGGGCATAGAAAAAATACGTCAATTAATATGTACTCCTATAGTAAACATCATAGAAAAGAAAATAAGCAAATACGACCTAAACATACGATCATGAAAATAAAATTACTCGCCTGTGCGATGTTTCTGACCTCCGCTTCGGCTTTTTCTCAAACTGTAACGGAAAAAGATTTGCAAGAAATCAGAGGTAGTTTCAAGAAAGACGCTTCTACTACAGCCATTCAAAACATCCTTACCACCCAAAGCAGTATCAAAGATAATGCACTGAATCACGATCTACAATCGCAGTTAGATCACCTATTCAAATACCGTGTAGCGGTAAAGGGTATTACCAATCAGAAAAGCTCGGGGCGTTGCTGGATGTTCACTTCGATGAATGTACTTCGACCTTCGATTATGGCGAAATATAATATTGACAACTTCGATTTTTCACACAACTACTTATATTTCTGGGATATATTCGAAAAAGCAAATTTATATCTCGAAAATATAATTGCAACAGCATCGAATCCGATTGATGACAGAGAGGTTGTTGAATTCTTCAAATCGCCTGTAGGTGATGGTGGTGTTTGGAATTTATACTATAATGCCGCCCTGAAATACGGGGTTGTACCGGATGCCGTTATGCCCGAAACGGCCCATTCGAACAGTACCGGTCAGATGATTTCTCTGATTAATGAGAGACTACGCATGGGGGGATATAATCTCCGAGAACTGGCAGCAAGCGGCAAGAAGGAGAAAGAGTTAAGATCAGAAAAACAAGCTATCCTCAAAGATGTGTATCGCATGCTGGCTTTATGCCTAGGTGAGCCTCCTACACAATTCACATGGAGATATAAAACTAAAACAGGTAAGATTGAAGAAAAACAATATACACCAAAAGAGTTTTATAATGAAATAACTCCTGCTGATTATAGTCCTGAGAATTATATCATGATTATGAATGACCCAACTCGCAAATACTACAAAGTATATGAGATCAAAAATTACAGAAATACCGTTGAAGGCATCAATTGGGTATATCTAAATCTACCGAATGAGGATATAAAGAAAGCAGCCTTAGCTTCCATTAAGAATAATGAGGCAATGTATGCTTCGTGCGATGTAGGCAAACAGCATAACAGAGAGACAGGTATAATGGATCCTGACATGTATGACTACCAATCGTTATTCGGTGTAAAAATCAATATGGATAAAAAGGCACGTATATTGACTCGCCAAAGCGGATCAAGCCACGCCATGCTCCTCATAGGTTGCGATACAGATAATAATGAAAATCCTACAAAATGGGAGTTCGAAAATAGCTGGGGAGCAAATGCCGGAAATAACGGATACCTGACTTTTACCGATAATTGGTTTAACGAATATATGTTCCGCTTGGTTATTCATCGTAAATATTTGGATGCAAAAGCGATCGAAAGTTTGAATCAAAAAACCATACAATTACCCATGTGGGATTATATGAATTAAAGTCTCTGACTTTTTAATAAATAAAGCCGATTCATAATGAATCGGCTTTATTTATTAAAAAGTCAGAATAATCTCATCCTAATTATCTTGTGAAATGTGTTATTCGCTCGATTTTCTTGGCAAACTCCATCTCTTTTACACTTGTCTTTCGGAATAAGAGTGCAGCTATACAAATACCGATAGCCAAAGTAAATAACAACGACATGGTAAGCGTAAGGTTATGTGCCATAGAAATAATAATAGACGGATCTTCATTGGCAACATTCAGATCGGTAATCTTAATTCCTGCCAACATCGTTTTATAAGCGTACATTCCGGGAATCATCGTTATACAAGCAGGCATAGTAAATACCACTGGAGGATTGTCAACTCTATGTGCTGCAACTATCCCAATAAAACCAATAGCTACCGAACCCGTCAGCGTCGCCATAATAAGACCGAAATCCATCTGTAAAAGGATAAAACGAAGACAGTGCCCCATTCCGCCCAATAATCCGGCAACAATAAGTACCTTTTTGGGAGTACCAAAGAGAATACCCCAACAAACTCCTACGACACATGCTATTGCAAAATCGCGAATTACGGATAGTAGTATATCTGTATACATAGTTTTTTCGATTATAACTTAAAATTATCAATCCCCATAAGTGTAATACTCAAGGTCATTCCCGCAGCAATGCAAAGCAGAATGAAACCTGCAAACAAAGCCCTGTTTACCGCCGACGAAAGATATCCTTCGATCAGATCAATAACGCTATTGATAAGTGGTACTCCGGGAATAAGATAGAGCACTGCCGTTGCCATAGCCGATTGCGGATTGTCTCCAATATTATAAATAGTACCTAATCCTGTAATTGTAGTAGTTATAAAAGCCGCAATACTGATAGAGATCATCTGATTGTAACGTAAAGCTGCAATTTTATATCTGAATAGTGAACCGAAAAATGCACCAACCAAAGCCGTTAAGCCATTCATGACATCGCCCATTGATAGAAAACAGAGCCCTGCACAAGACAATCCTACTGCGATAGATACAATCCACGGATTGTAGTGAGGCATTGCCTTTATCTTATCAAATTCTTTTTCAGTTTCATCAATAGACAGGTTTTCTTCATATACCTTCCATGTTAAATGACTCACTTTGGTTAACACCTCAAAGTGAACCACATGCGTTGGCGATTCTTTAAACATGGTTATCGTATCGTCCTCGCGACAATGACTGCGTACTGTTACTAGTAAACCTTTAAATGTAGGCTGAAGATTCACATCAAATCCCCAGGTAAGAGCCATACGCCTGATATTGCTCTCCACACGCCCGCTATGAGCTCCCGATGCCAATAAGAATGTTCCGATATCCAATATCAGATCAGCAAAACGCTTTACCGGAATATTCCCTACTATAGCACAATCGTATTTTGTATCTGGCATATCAAAATATACTTTAAATAAAAGACGGAATTTAATATTGGATTATCTAATCAAGTAACAAAAAGTATTCAATGATATATTTTAAGAATATAACTAACTATCGCTGTTTAACTTTCCGAAGCAATAAATAGTTATGCGAACTTAAGTTATATACTCTATTTACAGTTATAAAAGGTATCAATAAATCTGATCTCCCTAAAATCATCACAAAGATATTAAAAAGTAGGTTTTCATCCATAAAATACAATCAAGATTGCTACTTTAATATAACAATCGATAAGCTTATCTGTCAAGTAAAGCTCACCCTCCAAGTTTAAGACAAAAGAAGCGACAGTAATTTTTTATTACTGCCGCTCTTATTCTTCTATCTTTTATTTAAAAAGAAAACTCAAAACTTATTCTGAATCCTGACTTCTCGATATCAGGATTATCCAGATAGTTAATTCGTTTCACATAATCAACTCTAAAGAACTTAAATATGTTCTCAATACCAACACTATATTCCATATAAGGAGTACTTCCCATCGAATACACATTATCGGGAAATACTAAAAGGTCTTTGTTATAAGTGGGATTATTGTCATTGGTCAAATGTCCCCAGAAACCTCTAAAACCGGCAACTTCCCTTAATTTAAGTGATTTAATAACCGGAATACGGTTAAAAAGCCATCCTCCCATACGATAATCAATATCCCAGGTTAATTGCGAGTCATTTAAAAATTCCAAAGGACTAAGCATATAGAATGAACCTCGTTGAATAGTAATCGAACTATTGGCATTGGCTGATAATAATA
This sequence comes from Dysgonomonas sp. HDW5B, assembly GCF_011299335.1. Lineage (GTDB taxonomy): Bacteria > Bacteroidota > Bacteroidia > Bacteroidales > Dysgonomonadaceae > Dysgonomonas_A. Next base: position 3,318,599 of record NZ_CP049858.1, on the reverse strand, counting down.
ATGGGAATGGAACCGAACCCCAGATTTTTTCACCTTTCAATGTTAATCCAAGCCTTCCATAAGGAGCAATCCATAACTCTTTATCAAAAGAAAGAGAACTCTTATTGTATTTAAATTGCCCACCCAATACATCTTTGAAACCCATTATATGAGAATAAGTTATAGTATATCCTTTGGAGGGTAAGGCCTGACGCCTCCGTTTTTGTTGAAAGAATTTCTCTCCATGAGCATATCGTATATCTATTCCTGCTTCTGTGGTTTTAAGATTACCCATATCAATCAACAGCCCCTCTTCATTTCGTCTCTGAAACCTCAGTTCTCCAGCAGCTTGTTCATTATGCGTTCTGCCATATATATTATACGAGAAACCTCCATGATATTCGTGGAGATAATCTATCTCAGTCATCCTGTCATAGGTCATATTATTGTATTTTCTAGCCCTGAACGAAAGAAGTATATTATCACGCTCAGCTTGCAAGAATCTTTGTCCTAAGGGATTTACATCATATTTGTGAGCAATCGAGAGGTTATGTCTGGGAAATTCGTCTTTATGATATTTCTTTTGATTAAAAGACCAAGTAGCTTCTCCGTAATATTTCCATTTACCATCCTTTGTTCCATATGCCAAATATCCATACATAAAAAAGTGAGGATGCAAGTTTTTTGTAGTTGAAGCTGTCAGCCTGAAACGGTTTCCTTCAAGATGATTAAAACTATAGAAGGTTAAAGTTGTTCCAAGGTCGACCTTATTTTTCTCCTCGTTACTATTTGTCGGAAGATACTGACTGGTTAAAATATCTATTGTTTTAAGTGTAATATCAACGAGTTTATTAGCTCTGAACTCGTCCATCATCTCTCCCAAACGGTAATCCTTATTTACAATCTTAGGTCGGGAAGAATTCCAGTAACTCTTATCATGTTTTTTGTAATCGGACAAATATACAATCGGAGAAGATGTGCCAAATGCTGCATCAACAGGAAGATTGAACATGAAATTCTCAAAAGTTCTTTCCTTTTCCACATAAAACTTGGCTGCACCATACATTGACAGATCTATAGCCGTAGTAAATCTCAACGGAATCCATAAGTTAGGAGACATCTCTTCAAATTCTTGAGTTATGAGCATATTCTCCACATAATTCACATTAATTTTTGAAGGAACACGAAAAGAGACTCGCTTAACGGCATAAGGAGCTTCGGGTTGAACATAAATATTCCCGATAAAACCAACATCGCGTGTATTGAATGGTACAAAACCCAGATTCACATACTTCTTCTGGTCTATCATCACCGTGTCAATAATATACCATTTATAGAAGTTTACGGACGAAGTACTGCTTAGCGGACTTACAAAATCCTGAAAAAGCATATTTATATTATTATCGGTAATATTTACATCTTTGAAAATCTCTTCGATGATAGTTTCCATCGACTCGGTATTCATTTGCTCATCAAGACCTTCTCGCTGATGTGCTACTACTACCCTACGGGTTCCCTGTGGATTCTTTCGATAATAAACATTCGAAAGTGTCTCTCTTATCGAAATCGGTAATATCGGCTTATTATCTATTTTAGAAGTATCGGCATATTTCGAAGCAAACTTAAGCCCTTTTAGTATTCCCTTATCGGCTTTATATTCATTTATGGCAAACATAAGGCGGTCATACTCATCATTCATATAATAATTCTGATTAGTAATCAGATAACTATATTTATTTTCTATTACTTTTTTGATAAGTTCTACTGCGGGATTATCTTTTTTCGAATACTTCTCTTTTTCGGGTCTTATGACTATCTCATTAAGTTGCACACCCTCTGCTCTCAATTTTACATCGATTTTAGTCGTTTGTTGTGGCGGAACAGTTATCTTTCGGGATTCATATCCCATGAGTGAAACAACCACTATACTACTTCCTTTGTTGTTACTTATCGAAAACTTTCCATTTTCATCGGACAATTTCCCGACATCAGTTCCATCAAAGCGTACGGTTGCAAATTCGATAGGTTCGTTAGTTACAGAGTCTCTTACAATTCCCTGCACAGATGTGTTTTGTGAATATATTGCGAGGTTAGAGAACAGCACCAAAAGTACTATCATCATGAAACGGAAAACTCTTAAGTTATATATGATGGATATCCTCATTCGAATCTTTTCATTTTACCTAAATTCCAATCTTTAATAGTGAGAACAGGGGCTTGAAGCCCCTTTCTCTCTTCCTATATAGATTATTTAGAAACAGATCTCCTGTTTTTGGGTTGGTCATAGACCTTTTTATTTGCTGTTACAGAAATAGATTTTAATTTCGGCAACAACTTCAATGCAATACTATTTAGAAATGTTATTACATCAATTTACGATATCTCACACGTTTTGGCTCAACATTTCCTAGACGAGCTTTCTTATTTTCTTCGTATTCGCTATACGATCCCTCGAAATAGAATACTTCCGAATTCCCTTCGAAAGCAAGAATATGAGTACAAATACGATCTAAGAACCAACGGTCGTGGGAAATAACCACCGCACATCCGGCAAAGTTTTCCAGACCTTCTTCTAAAGCACGTAATGTATTTATATCTATATCATTGGTAGGCTCATCGAGTAACAATACGTTAGCTTCAGCTTTTAAAGTAAGAGCCAGATGCAATCGGTTACGTTCACCACCCGATAATACACCGCAAAGTTTTTCCTGATCTCCACCTGCAAAGTTAAAGCGCGACAGATAAGCTCTTGAGTTTATCTCCTTACCTCCGACTCTGATAAAATCAGAACCGTCTGAAACTACCTGATAAACAGTTTTAGCAGGATCTATCGACTCGTGTGCTTGATCTACATAAGCGGTTTTGACTGTTTCACCCACTTCAAAAGTACCTTTATCAGCGGTTTCCAATCCTTGAATCAAACGGAAAAGAGTTGTTTTACCGGCACCATTAGGTCCGATAATACCAACTATACCGTTAGGTGGAAGCGAGAAATTCAGATCATCAAACAGTAGTTTATCGCCATAAGCTTTAGATACACCATGAGCTTCTATTACTTTATTTCCGAGACGTGGACCATTAGGGATAAAAATCTCCAATTTTTCTTCCCTGTCTTTTTGATCTTCATTCAAAAGTCTTTCGTAAGAATTCAAACGAGCTTTACCTTTAGCCTGACGGGCTTTAGGAGCCATCCTCACCCATTCCAACTCATGTTGTAAGGTTTTACGGCGTTTGCTCACTTGCTTTTCTTCTTGCTCCATACGTTTGGTCTTTTGCTCTAACCACGAAGTATAGTTACCCTTCCAAGGAATACCTTCACCACGATCCAATTCTAGAATCCAACCTGCTACGTGATCTAAGAAATAACGGTCGTGGGTAATACAGATAACTGTACCTTTATATTGTTGTAAATGTTGCTCCAACCAATCAATAGACTCTGCATCCAAGTGGTTGGTAGGCTCATCAAGCAACAATACATCGGGCTCTTGTAACAACAGACGACAAAGTGCCACACGACGTTTCTCTCCTCCTGAAAGATTCTCGGTCAATTGCTCTTCGGGCGGACAACGTAAAGCATCCATAGCGCGCTCCAGCTTATTATCAAGATTCCATGCATCAGATGCATCTATTTGATCTTGAAGAACAGCCTGACGAGCAAATAAAGCATCCATTTTGTCGGCATCCTCATAATATTCGGGCAAACCAAATTTTTCATTGATAGCCTCATATTCAGCCAAAACATCCATTATGGGTTGAACGCCTTCCTGTACAATCTCTTTTACGGTTTTAGTCGGATCCAACTTTGGATCTTGTTCCAAGTAACCTACACTATATCCTTTGTCAGAAACGATCTCGCCTTGAAATTCTTTTTCAATACCTGCTATAATCTTAAGCAAGCTCGATTTACCTGATCCATTGAGACCGATAATACCAATCTTGGCTCCATAATAAAACGACAGGTAAATATTTTTCAATACTTGTTTCTGAGGAGGGTAAATTTTATTTACCCCAATCATCGAAAAAATAATTTTTTTATCTTCTACTGACATATATTTTTATATTTAATTTCTCAGAACTATTTTGCAGCATTAATAAGCAAAATAACAATAAACGGTTAAATGTTTTCTTTAGTATTTAGCTTTGCTTATCTACTTTTTCTTTCTTATTTGCTGTATCATCAAGTTATTACGACTATCGTTATCTAACTCAATAATATTTCGGTTAAAATTTCTTCTACTTATCTTTATCTCACGAGAATTACCTATTCCTAATTCTAATTGATTCAACTTGTTTAAGTCTTCAAAATCATCCCTAGATACGGTTTGTTCAAACTCAGTCAAAATAAGAGTATCGGGCATTAATTCTTTTATTTGAAAAACTATCGCCGGATCATAGTAATTATTATTACAAAGGATAAAATCTCCCTGTTGAATATTTTCTAACCATGCTTTTCGAGCCTCTTCACCATATGCTTTAGAGAAATTCTCTTTAGCATCTTTTACGACTTTATTATGATCTAAGACCGCATCAATAGTCGCATAAGATACTATTCCGATAAAAAGAGTAAGCAACAGAATAATAAGTCCGAATCTCTTCAAAAAAGAAGGTTTAAATTCTTTTTCCTTACTGGCTGCTAATTGAAGAATATCTGTATTGTGATATTTTTTTGCTATCTTTTTTGAACACCCTTTGCACACAACAACAGCTTTCACGAGCGTCATACTTCCTAATAAAACAGAAGTTTTTGTTTCTACAGTATCCAGCAGCCATTTATCAGAACCACATTTCGGACAAATAAATGAAGCATCTAATTCTACCTGATCCAGTAAACGTCTGTTATAGGTAATAAAAATTACTGACATTCCTTTTTATATAGTTTTTAATTAATAATTACACCTCTAGTTAGTGGCTGCAAATATAATGAAATATGTCCTATCAAGAGAATTTCCAACATTTTATAGCAATGAATATTCTAATCTGTTAATAAGTTTGAATAAGCAGATACGACTCATTCTGTTTAAAATAAAAATAACCGCCCAATAATTTACTGAACGGTTATTTTTATTTAATCTAGCAATTGGATATTATCTCAATCTTAAAATATCACCTTCAACAGGTACATATTCAAAATCTTTTTTATTTTTTTTATATAGATTTTCGACCTTCATTCCGTATAATTGAGAGATACTATACATAGACTCACCCACTTGCACAACATGCTCATAGTAGGGTTTATCGGCCTTCTTCTTCTTTTTCTGGAAGTAAATCAGATCCCCCTCTTGTAATGGAAAGTCTGCCGGCACCTCATTATATTCGCACAGATCTTTGAGTTTAAATCCAAATTCACTTGCTATGGATGCATATGTATCTCCACTTTGAGCTATAACATATACCAATCCATTGGTTTTGTAAGGAGTATGTCTCACACCTGTTGATACGGGTGAAACTATTTGAATATCTTCTCTCTCCACATGGCGTTTTCCTCCCCCTTTTTGATCATACTTATATAACTCATAATCTTCAATAAGCTTTATCAACTTATTTGCATAAGCCCTATCGGTAGCATAACCGGCTTGCTGCAAACCTCTAGCCCACCCTTTGTAATCAGTAATATCCAAAGAGAATAATTGGCTATATCGATTTTTCTCACTCAAAAAACGAGAATGATCATCAAAAGAATCTTCTGCCTTCTTATACTTTCTAAAACAATCGTTTGGAGTATCATCGGCAGCAATAACAGACTCTCCTTTCCATCCGTTGTGACACTTTATTCCAAAATGGTTATTCGATCTCACAGTTAATGAGCTTCTGCCCGCACCCGATTCCAATAATCCCTGAGCTAGAGTAATACTAGCCGGAACTCTGTATTTTTTCATATGACTTATCGCTAAGTCTTTATATTTCTCAATATAATCATCATATAGTGTATTCCTCTTTTTATCCGTAGCCATCGTGGTGTACGGAAATAATACCAGTAATATTCCTAAAACCAGTAATTTTAAAATACCTTTTCTTTCAAATATGTATGACATCTCTATTTTTTATATCTTTGATTACTATATAAGGTCTCTGACCTCTTTATTACTTTGGTAAGTAGTAAGTACAACTGTCATCTACCATTGAACCATGTTGTATTAAATACTTACTGTTACTCAATAAACATTAATAATTGATGGAAAGTTTAGAATTACTTACAAAAGTAAGAGTTTATAGTTTAATAGAATGCTCAAATGAGAAGAAAGATTTAATAGAAAAAGCTAAAAATTCTTCAAATTCAGCATATGCACCCTATTCAGGCTTCCATGTTGGAGCTGCAGTGCTTCTTGAGGATGGCACTATAGTCACTGGTAGCAATCAAGAAAATGCTGCATATCCTTCGGGATTATGTGCCGAACGAACTGCGTTATTCTATGCTAATGCCCATTATCCTGATTTGGCGGTTAAAGCAATAGCCATAGCTGCTAAAACAAAAGGAAACTTCACGAAAGACATTTGTGCTCCATGTGGTTCGTGCAGACAAGTACTTGTTGAAGTAGAAAACAGATACAACACGCCTATTCAAATAATCATGTATGGAGAAAATCATATATATGAGGTAGATTCTATACGCGATCTGTTACCTTTTTGTTTTGGAAAAGATTCTTTGAACGGATAAAAGTAGGATATAGAAATATTAGTTTATAAATCGTTTTACATGATCAACTAACACTGTTTCCCTAAAAGGTTTACAGTTTTACCAATGTACATGCGATTTATTCAACTCAAGAGTTAGTTGTCTGGCTTTTCCATCTGTTACACTATCCAATAGTTTCCAGAACCTCTCACCATGATTCATTTCTATGGTGTGACAAAGCTCGTGAAGTATAACAAAATCAATAAGGTACTCAGGTAAGAGATTACAGAAATAAGAGAGATTAATTGATTTTCGGGAAGAACAACTCCCCCATCGTGACCTGCTCTTGTTTATTTTAAGGTCAGTATATGTAAAGTTATATTGCTTTGCCAAAGCTGCCAATTTATGAGGAAACAACCGATTGGCTTCGTATCTCATAGCCTTTTCCACATAATTCTTGATTGTATCCTGTACTTGGCTATCATTAAAATTAATACCTTCGGGACATGCTATATGCAATATTCCATCCTTAAGACTCATGTAATAGTTTTGTACTTTTCGAAGTTCAAGATTTAAAGAAAAGCTAAAAGTTTTAAAAGTCGATTGCGGGAGAAAGGTTATAACCGGTTTCTTAGGTAAAGATTCAAGACGTGGCTTCATCTTATCAAAGACTTCCAATATTTGCTTTATTGAAAATCTGGCAGGTACGGTAAGCTGGATAAAATCCGATTTACGACGGGCAATGACACTTTTTGCACGAACATTTCGAACTATCGAGATTCGCCCCAATTCTTTATCTATAAATTCATCACTCATTCTCTATTAATAAATCGCTATTATTAAAAAAGCTTGATCTTTTATACTAAAAAATCAAGCTCTTCTCTTTATATTAATCTATTTTTCGCAAAGTCGTAGCATCACAACTATTGTTTGAATGCTATACCGATCCTAGCAATAAAAAAGACTGAAATTTTTATTTTTTCTTATGGTTCTCTTTTATAAATGCCTCTAAAGCAGCTGTCATAGAAGCAACACCGGGTAAGGGAGCTTCACAATCAAGTCTTAAATTCGCATCGCGTACACCTTTCGCTGTAGTGGCACCAAAACTACCGATAGCAATATCACCTTGTACAAACTCCGGATAGTTTTTAAATAAAGACAATACTCCTAGTGGACTAAAGAACACAAGCATGTCATATTGCTTAATTTCGTCAGGAGTAAATTCGGTACTAACGGTACGATACATAACAGCTTTGGTATAAGCTATTTTTTTATCATCTAAGACATTAGTCATTTCGTCGTTATGCATATCCGATACGGGTACTATGAACTTGTCCTTGTTGTGTTTTACTAACGAAGGAGCCAAACCGTCCATTTTACCTGTAGTACTGAAAAATATTTTGCGTTTACGATATACAATATATTTCTGTAAATAAAGAGCTACAGCCTCGGAAATACAAAAGTATTTCATTGTTTCGGGCATTGTTATTCTCAACTCTTCACATAACGAAAAGAAATGATCAATAGCCACTTTAGCAGTAAAGACTACTGCTGTATAATCCTGAATATTAATACGCTGCTGCCTGAACTCTTTAGCATCAAGACCTTCAACTTTTATGAAAGGCCTAAAATCGATTGTAAGATTATATTTCTCTGCAATATCGAAATAAGGCGACTTTTCTGTTGCTGGTTTCGGTTGAGAGATCAGCACTCTTTTTACTTTCAAAGCCATAATAAACCAATTAGATCAACTTTATACAAATAAACCAATACCTGATACAAAATAATATAAGGTATAATTTCCACGCCACAAAGGTAGGCAATCAAAAAGAAAAAATTAACATCCTCTCGTAAAAAAAAAGTAATAATGCGATAAAAAAGTATCAACTGTGATATAATGAACAGTATAAGAAAAAATATCAGCAAATAATTATGGAAACTCTGCGAATATACCATCATCAAGGTAGGCACAAAAGCAATAATACCAATCATCGACAAAACTATCGTACAACTTCTCAGCCAGATTTTGACTTGGTCCTGAGAATTAAATAAATATCCTAATATCTTATATAATAGATACTTGAGAAGAAGAAATACAAATATAGTTAACATAAACAGAACAATAGTATAAAAGCTGTGCTGTGGCAGTTTATACTCATCCGATTCCAAAAAAGTATCAAATAGAATAATAGATGAGAGTAATATTGTCTGAAAAATAAGAATGAAATTAAACCAGAACTCAGTCACTGTAGTTTCACTAAATAAATTCAGATTTTCACGCGTAGAGAATAACAATCGGCTATTTTCTTTAAAAAAAGTAAAGCCGCCTTTAAATATACGTGTAAATAAAAGAAAGCAAAGCACCAAAAGAGCTAGCACTCCATCATCTTGTTCTAAAGTAAATACCTTGCTTACACCTGCATGACCATTGTTTAATTGGAGGCGCTCTGTTGTCAATTTCTGACGAGCCTCCACATGAGTCTTGGAGAAAAAAAGACTCGTATCTTTTTCGAATCCGAATAGCGACTGATGGATTGCAGAATCCTTTTTGGCTTCTACAATCTTTAAGCTATCTATCACATAATATGTTGCTAACTCAGGATCCAATCGTATCAAATTTTAAATTCGCCACAAAGATAGTTATAACAATGCATCCTTGAGATAAAATCATCAAGGATGCATTACATTTTTACTATTATTAAGACCTAAAGTTGCCTAAAGGCTTCGATCATCTTATTTCGCTGTAGATATTACAGTTTAAAAGCCTTTTTAATAAGATCTACTGAATCAAGTTTTTCCCAAGTAAACAATTCAACTTCTTTGTCCATTGGCTCAGGATTATATCTTGATTTGAACGTTTTAGTCACCACTTGAGGTTCACGTCCCATATGACCATATGCTGCAGTTTCAGAATAGATAGGATTTCTAAGCTTCAAACGATCTTCTATAGCTTTAGGTCTCATATCAAACAATTGATCTACAATCTTAGCTATTTCACCATCCGAAAGCTTAACATTGGCTTTTCCATAAGTATTTACATATATATTCATAGGCTTAGCTACTCCAATAGCATAAGACACCTGAACCAATACTTCTGAAGCAACACCTGCTGCCACCAAATTTTTAGCGATGTGGCGACTTGCATAAGCAGCCGAACGGTCTACTTTCGACGGATCTTTTCCTGAAAATGCACCTCCTCCGTGAGCACCTTTACCTCCGTATGTATCAACAATAATCTTACGACCTGTTAATCCGGTATCACCATGAGGGCCTCCAATTACAAATTTTCCTGTAGGATTTACATGATAGGTAATATTTTCATCAAAAAGACTGATTATATCTTCACGGAATTTATATTTTTCTTTAACTCGGGGAATTAATATGTTGATCACATCCTTACGAATCAAATCCTGCATTTCCTGATCGCTGCCAAAATCATCGTGCTGAGTAGAGATAACAATAGTATCTATACGCAAAGGTGTTCCATTATCGTCATATTCAATAGTAACCTGTGATTTTGCATCCGGACGAAGGTATGGCATCAAAGCCAATTCATTTTTGCGGATCGCAGCTAATTCAAGTAATAGTGCATGAGATAAATCTAAAGCCAGCGGCATATAGTTATCTGTTTCATTAGTTGCATAACCAAACATCATACCTTGATCACCTGCACCTTGATCCATTGGGTCAGCTTTTTTATCAACTCCTCTGTTAATATCATCTGATTGCTCATGTATTGCAGAAAGCACACCACATGATTTGGCTTCAAATTGATACTCACTTTTGGTATAACCAATACGCTCGATTACATGACGTGCAATTTCCGGCACATCTACGTATGCTTTGGATTTTACTTCTCCGGCTAATACTACCTGACCAGTTGTTACCAAAGTTTCACACGCCACCTTCGAATTGGGGTCGTAAGCCAAAAACTCATCTAATAATGCATCCGAAATTTGGTCTGCTACTTTATCTGGATGTCCTTCAGAAACGGACTCCGATGTAAATAAATAACTCATATCTCTTAAGTTTTATTTTGATTAAAATAAAAGAGGAGCAAAATGTAGTGTTGCAGAAAAAAATGAAGAATAATTTATTTTAGCATTTTTTCTTGTGGTTGCAATCGTACAAATCTATCCACCGTAAACTGATACAAAGATATGTTTATTTCTTGAAACAAAAAAGATTGATACAAAATTATGTATCAATCTTTTATATATTAAGATAAATAAATCTTATTTGATAGCTTCTAACAATTGAGGAGCAACTGTATTAGCTGGATCTAATTCCAACATTTTTTCACTGTATAACTTCACTTGCTCTTTATCAGATGCACTCTTAGATTTATCATACAATAAATAATAATAATAGCTCAAATACTGATAAGCTTCCAACAATTCGCTTGGATTGCTTCCATCGGCTTTTCCTACTATTATATTTACGACTTGTTCGTAATATGGTTTAGCCAATCCTTGAGTTGTTTCAGGATCTAGCAAAGCATTTGTTCGTGCTCTCCAGAAATATCCCAAATAACTATCAGCGATTCTTTCTGTTACTGTAGCAAAAGCTTTATCTGCTCTAAGCAAAGATTCTTTACCCGCAGCTGAAATAGCTGGATCTGCATCTTTTAGAGCAGCACTACCATACATATAAGAATAACGACCTAATGTAAAGAAGTCTGTAGCTTCTAATACAGCAGCATCTGCTTTGTCAACATACTCTTGGTAATATTTAGCAGCATCTGCATATTGACCTGCATCTGCACAAGCAATAGCTATATCTTTATAAACAGCTGATTTCGATGGATCTAATTTAATAGCTGCATCGTATTGCAATAAAGCTTTATCTAACTGATTATTTTTGCTTAACAATTCACCGTAAGTCATATAATCTTGTACAATGTACTCGCTATCACCTTTATCTAAAGAGAAGAATTTCTCAGCTGCAGCCAATCCATCTACATAATCTTTAGACTGAAGGTAGCTATACATCAAAAGACGGTTCAATACAAAGTTGTTTGGTTCTTTAGATATACCTTCATTGATTAGCTTCTTAGCTTCTTCATATTTTTTTGTAAAATACAAGGCAGCAGCATAACGGGTCAAATCATTTACATCATAAGATCCTTGTGCAAAATATTTTTGGAATGCATCAATCGCTTGTTGATATTGTCCTCCATGCGAATATATACTTCCTAAGTATTTATAAGCTAATGTATAGTTTGGATTGATCTCAATAGCTTTTTGCAACATTTCAACTGCTAGTGTTGGATTTACATTTTCATAAACCTGAGCCGTTTTAATGTAAGCAACAGCAGAAGTTGGGTCGAAAGTATATGCTTGCGCGTAGCTTCCTGCAGCTTCTCCAACATTTGTTTTAGCCTTTAAATCTCCTTCCAAGATATAAATAGCAGGTGCTTTTTTATTAGCTTTTCTTGCGTCAGCTAACTTCGCATCACCTTTCTCTTTCATATTATTATCGAAGTAAGCACGGGCTATGGCAACAAGTACAGCTACATTTTTTTTATCTTGCTTCAGTGCTATAGAAAATTGATCTTCTGCTTCTTTTGGATTAGTTTTCAACAAAAGTTTACCTAAGCCAACATTATTAAGTACAAAATCAGGTGATGCAGCCAATCCTTTTTCATAATTAGCTTTAGCTTCTGCCATATTTCCCTCACGATAAGCTACTTCACCTAAGTAATAATAAGCTTCAGCCGGAGATTGACTTATTTGCTTTTCAAAAATTTCTTTAGCCACTTTTAGCTCTCCGGTATTCAAATAGTCAGCACCAATATTGCTTTGTGCAAAAATTGGAGAACTAAGTAATAAACCCAGGAAAGCTCCTAATAAATACTTTTTTTTCATCTTTAAATCTTATAATATAGTTTATTTACTTTCACCGATTGCATAGAAACTCTATCTTCAAGTAGAGCTTTTGTTCAATTAGAAATGTTCTTGTACCGAAATCAGTCTCATAGGCCTTGTTGCTGGTACTAATCCGGCTTTCAAAATTATTCTCTGACCTCTGTCATCCGCTACAAAGTTTGTAAATCCGGCAGGTAACGTACCTCTTAAGTCTGACAGTATAATATATACATCCCGTCTCAAAGGATATTCTCCTAACGCCAAATATGCAGCAAATGGTTGAAAACTATTTTGAATAGTAGGTTCATCACTTTTACTGACAGACATTACTCTAATTTTATTTGTAAAACTCAAGTTTGTCGTATCTCCCGGATTATTAATCCAGTTTACACCTATCACACCCATCGCATTAGGAGTCTTAGCAACATAATCGAGCACTGCTCTATTATTATCCATAGCTTTCAGTGTTTCGGCTAGAGGCTCTCCTCTATTAATCGAATCTTTGATAAAACGAACTGTACTTGAGTTTGGATTATCAAATACAACCGATATTTTATCATATTTAGAATGCGGATTGATCGATTTCCATGAATCAATCTCGCCTGTCATAATCTTTTTCAGTGCAGATACACTAATAAGTGAATCCGTATTTTCTTGATTAATTATTAATGCAATACCATCTATTGCTATTTTTTGTGAACGAGGTTGCAATTTCTTATTCAGCAAACCTTGTTTTTCCGCATCAGTAAGATCACGTGCAGCGATAACTAGTCTGACGCTATCTTTTAAAAGTAAATTTATAACATCTACTTCACTTGCAAAAATAGGAATGATTGACGCTTCGTCATTTAAAGCCTCAAATACATCAATTTGTTCTTGAATTATCGGAGCAAAGCAATCATCTACGGCTATTTCTGCTACGCCACTGGTAAGAGTATCAGTTCGTGTAACTTTGATTTGTCCGTTGTTGCACGCTGAGAAAATTATCATCAATAACAACACACAAAATAAACCAACTTTTCTCATAAATTTTGATAATTAAATAAAAACTTCGCTAAGTAAATCATTTTTTGTCTTTTAACACCCTGTACCCTCTGAAAAAAGCATAAATGGTAACTCCAGCACCTAAAATAATACGGGGAATTACAAAATCATCAGTTCCCGGATCGTTTGCTCTATAATTATAAGGTAAGAGCATTGGAGTAAATATAATTAAATAAGCTATAGCTAGATATATAAAGAACATCAGGGCATTCCAGATTAGCTTAAAAGTACTGCCTTTTTTATTATCTTCTTTCATTTGCTTATATTTTAAAAAAGAGAAGTGAATCTATATAAATATCATCAACTTCTCTCTTTTACATTATGTTTTATGTAAACTTCTTATTTGAAGACATACATACCTTATTTTTGTAATTTAAACAATACAGGTAGCGTGTAATACACTGGCACATTACGTCCATTTTGTTTACCTGGAACCCATTTAGGCATTGTTTTTACAACTCTTACCGCTTCTTTATCACAAGAAGGGTCTAGAGATCTCACTACTTGTACATCAGATACGTTACCATCTTTTCCGACAACGAAACGAATTACTACACGTCCTTCAATTCCGTTTTCTGCTGCGATAGTTGGATATTTCAAATTACTTCCGATGAATTTCATCAATTCAGAATCTCCACCAGGGAACTGAGGCATTTGCTCTACGCTGACGAAAGGTTTTTCAGGTTCCTTATCCTCAACAATCACTTTATGCTCTTTCAATTCTGCAATATCTACAGCGTTTTTGTCATTTGTACCTTCTACGGTTGCGATAGAGATTTGAACTTTCGTTTCGTTTAACTCCTCGATAGATTTCATTTCTTTATCTTCATTCACTTTACTGTCTTCTGTAATTACAGGAGGTGTAAACTGAATAGTCGCCTTCAAAGGGGGGGGAGGTGGTGCGGTTTCCTGACGTATAATATTTTCTTCCGGAACCTGTTCCTCTACATTGGCAATATTCGACAATTCAAAAGCCTCATCTATTCCAGCTTGGTGTTGACCAGCTTTCACAGCATCAAGGAATGCAGGTAATGCAGCCACAACTCCAACAAACACTAATACTACAATAAATGCAACAACGTGTCTTTTTGAAGAGGACTTGCGTAACTCATACGCTCCATAACTTTTATTTTTGCCTTCGAATACTATATCACGCCATTCAGAGGAGTTCAAATTAATATCTTTTCCCATTTTTATGTTATTAAATATGTGATTTATTTTCCTCCTGTCTGAGCTGACAATGCGCCTTTGGATTCATAATTCTGTACAAGGAAATTATCTCCATCAGCCATCTCTACAATAGCATATTTACCAATACTACAGATTTGCATTTCATCAAGCACATCTACTAAATTTTTATACGAAGCTCCATTAGTTGGTTTTATTACAACTACCTGACCATCTTTCGCATTTTTTATTTCACTAGTTTGCTCTTTAAATTCATCTTCTGTAATTTTCTTCTTTGCTTTATCAATCCTTAGTTCTCGTATTTTAGCCACAGCATCTGCGTTGCGTTGCAACAAAAGTGCTCTAAAACCTTCAGGAGAATAGTTTGTTGCTTTTAGAGTATTAAAATCCTTATAATCAGGCTCACCTTCATAATAATAAATTTTATCATTCTCGCCAAGTATCACAGTAATAGCCTTAGAAGCTTTTACCTGGTTTTTATCCTCTTCTGTAAGGTCTTTATCTTTTGTAGGCATTACAATGTCCATCGTCTGAGGCTTACTCAAAGTTGTACAGAACATAAAGAAAGTAATCAAAAGCATGTTCATGTCAACCATCGGCGTAAAGTCTACACGTAGATTGATTTTCTGGGGCTGACCTTTTTTATGTTCGCCGCCGCCACTATCAACACTTGCCATAATCTTACTGTTTTAATATTAAAGTTCTACTCTTAAACCCCTTCAGGCATTGTCTTAAGAGTTGTTATCAAACTATATCTGTTCTTTTTTAAGTCTTGCAACGTAGACATTACATTCTTCACCAAAGAATAAGGAGTGCCTTGATCAGCTTTTATAGCAATAGTCAAATTTTCATTCACTTCCGTTGCGGTAGTTACCCATACTGCCAATTGATTGTTTGGACTGATAATTGTATCAGTAGGGATACCAAATTTCTTCATCAACGCATCTTGTTCATCCATTGGTAGGTCAAGAAATGCCTGTAAACGACTGATAGGCACGCCTATGTGAGTCTGGTTTACAAAAGAATTAATTTGCTTTGGAGTAAATGTTATATTATATTGCTGTCCAATACTTTCTAGCACTTTCCTTTTATCATCGGGTCTGTCTAAGTTCATAAAAACCTGTCCTTGAGGGTCAATCAAAATTGTCATGACATCATATTCAGGAATTTTCACCTCAGATACCGAAGCAGGTGTCATCACCTGAATTGGTTCTTTAGGTATGAAGTTAGCAGTAAGCATGAAGAATGTTAACAAGAGAACAGTCACATCACTCATCGCAGTCATGTCGATGAACGTATCCTGTTTTTTTACTTTTACTTTACTCATTTCTTCTTGTTTTTCTTACTTATTAGAGTGGATCTTTTATTAGATTCCACAATCATTCATCATAAAAAATGATAATTATTTTCCGTGCTTAGAAGTATAAGTTTGGCCAATTGCAAAACCAACTTCATTAACTGCATCTGTTACATCTTTCACTTTTCCTTGGAAATAGTTATAGAAAATAATAGCAACAGCACCTGTACCGATACCCATAGCTGTATTCATAAGTGCCTCAGAGATACCTACTGCAAGAGCTGTAGAGTCTGGAGCTCCTTCGTTACCCATAGCCTGGAACGATTTGATCATACCTAGTACAGTACCTAATAGTCCGAATAATGTACCTAGAGTTGAAATAGTAGCGATTACTGATAGATTTTGCTCCAAGTATGGAAGTTCCAATGTTGTAGCATCTTCGATTTCTTTTTGAATAACTTGAGCTTTTTCATCATTATTCATGTCAGTATAAGTTTCTACATCTCTGTATCTAACTAAACCTGCTTTAAGGATATTAGCTACTGAACCTTTTTGTGCATCACACAATTTTTCAGCACCGGTAATATCACCAGCTTCTAATTTAGCTTTAGCTTCTGCTACGAATTTAGGCACGCTACCTTTACCGCTAGCTCTGTTTAGTGCAAAAAATCTTTCAACAGATAAGCTTAATGCTGTTAAAAGAAGAGTAATAACGATAGGAATTACATAACCTCCTTGGTATAGAGTTGCAAATACGTTACCTGGATGTGGATGTCCTTTTTCATCAAATCCTGAAGGATTTCCGCAGACAAAAAAGAAAAAGCAGAAAGCAACGATAGCACAACCAACGATCACCAATCCTGCCGATACCCCTTTAGATCTAGATTTTGTTTTTTGTGGTTTAGTTTCCATAATAGTAATAAATAAATTGTTTAAATTAATTAGTAATATTCAAATATTTAATTTTTGTAATATAAAAATCCTTAGATATATGTTTTAGTATTCAGACAGACATTGTTATGACCATATCTAACTACAAATATATAAATTGATTCATTGATAGCAATCATTTACCTAAAAAAACGCTTTATAACCGCCATTTTTATCCAAAACACGACAAAATCTAACCAATACTCTTTTTGGTCAACAATAGTAAACTCAAACTATGCTTTATTAGCTTATTTAGAGAAGTGTTTTGATTAAAACGGCATTCCGGACCCAACACAATTGTCAGTTTATACATCAAGGCTCTCTTTGGTATCAAATTCTTATTTTCTACGACTCAATTATACTTTTGCAAAAGTAACAGTTATATTCTTTTATACAAGAAAGCTCAATAATTTCTTTCTAAAATTAACTAAACTTAATTCTATCTTAATTTAATCTTAATCAAAAAGCATGCTTTATAACATGTTTTCGTTATTTATGAAAGCATAAAGCTTCATTAAGAGCTATAACTGCATCATTATATCGCTCTCGACGAATAACAAACTGCATATTTACCTGACGGAGCGACTGACCGAAACTTTCAATATTTATATTTTGTTCATACAGAGCCTTAGAAGCCTTATATAAAAAGCCCGGCATAGCAATATTGGTTCCCATCACACAAACAATGGCAACTGCTTCAGTCCTTACTTGGTAAAAATTTTGTTTTAGATCCAAAATCAATTCTTTCGACTTAGCATTCTCCCAGACAATCATTGTGATAGAGTTGGCATTAGTAGACTTTAAAATATAGCTCACTCCGTATTTTGCGAAATGAGTCATAATACGTAAGTCAAAACCAACCTCACCGACCATCATAGGGTCATGTATCTCTACAGCAATCACTTTGGTTGTTCCCGAAACAATTTCCACTTTAGCATCAGGCGAAATATATTCACGGGTAATAAGCGTTCCCGGATGATTAGGTTCAAATGTATTTTTGATACGAATATTTATCCCCGCCAATTCAAGCGGCTTAGCAGCTTTAGGATGAATGGCTTCCATACCTATATCGGCAAGCTGATCGGCTATTACATAATTGGTATGTCCCACAGGCACAGCTTTATCTATACCTACAATACCCGGATCGGCACTCGACAAGTGGTATTCTTTATGTATAATAGCTTCGTCAGCTTTTACTTGAACAGCTATTTTACTGAAAGTCACCTCGGTATACCCACGATCAAACGCTCTCATAATACCTTCTGTTCCTTTCGTATATCCGGTAGCAATGCATAAAACTTTATCAAACTCGATGCCGTCAAAAGCTTTGGCTATACGTTCATCAATAGTTAAAGGGAGAGAGTCATTAAATCCGCAAAGATCAACAAAACGAGCTGTAATACCATTATTATTCAATATATTCACCGAATTCCATGCTGAATGCGCTTCACCTATCGATGCAAGAATTTCACGGGCAGCCAAGCATATGTCTTCTGTATTTACATATCCCGAAGCCAAAACCTTACTAAGGCTGTAGAGCATCACTTTTGCCTGTTTAACCCGATATTCAATAAATTCCTTCGCTTCTGCCTGATTCAATCCAATCTCGGCAAAGCTTTTATTAATATGCACCAATCGCTGGCAAAGGCTATCAAGACCAATGCTATAATCTTCGTTTCTAAGAAATTGAACATATACTCCGGGATCTCCGGTTTTCTTATGCTCCAACAACCAGTTAGTTACATTGTTATAAGCTGAAACTACAAATATACGATTGTAATAATCATCGGGAGTACGCTCTCCTTTGATGATATTAGCCAAAACATCCTGAAACTGAGACATCGAAGTGCCTCCAATTTTTTCGACAGTGAGCATTTTTATTTTTTAGATCTATTTTGTTTTTAAGTATTCTAAACAATTATTCAATTATTGACTTGTTTGAAACATTAACAAAATTTATTTATAAATTTCTAAAATGGTAAAACAAGCAGATCGCAGAACTATTTCATTACTTTATAAGTAACAGCAGGTATTCTTTGCTGTTTTTCATCAAAATAATTTCTTTTTATTCTCTGATTATCGAAAGCAATAAAAAGGTCTGAGATCTTAATCTTTATGACACAAAAATAATAATAAATAACCAGTTGTAATACTATCTGTCAATTAATTTACAGTTTTCGATAGCAAACAAGTAGAGCTAATTAAAAATCATTATATATTTGTATCGATTCGCTTTCGAATGCTTTCGTTAATTAACAACTATTTTAAGACTGTAAGCTTTTCTCGTCTTATAACAAGTAAAGATTTCATACTTCTAATCTATATTATTGAATTACCTTGATTTATGACTTATATGCAAAAACTAACTATCATTATTTCCTTCTTATTAATTCTCCCGATGTATTGTTTGTCTCAAAATTTTAGAGGAAAAATTACCGACAACAAACAACAGCCTTTATATGGAAGTAATATTTATATCAAAGAAATAAATCAAGGGCTTATCTGTGACGACAAAGGAGAGTTTCAGACGACATTGAGTAATGGTAAATATTCTATCATGTTTCGTTGTCTGGGTTTTAAACCGGTTTCACGCACAATCGAAATAAAAAACAATCAAGTAGACTTACAGATTGAGATGCAAGAAGAATCATATGAGTTGAAAGAGGTCACCATAACCAATACCGAAGACCCTGCATATGCAATCATTCGCAAAGCAATAGCTGAAGCTCCCAATTATCTGAATGCTGTAAACAAATACACTGCCGATGTTTATATTAAAGCCAACATGGAATTGTTTACAGTATCAAAGCTTGTGGATAAATTATCCAAAGAAGAAGGTCTGAAAATTTCGGATTTCAAAAATAATGTATTCCTACAAGAGTCTTATAATCAGCTCGAATTTACGGCTCCCGATAAATACACGCAAACTGTAAAAGCTTTCTCAAGTACTATTCCCGACAACTTTGATCCGAAAGAGTCTTTCAGAATTATGAATGCTTCGGTATATGCTCCTCAGATAAATGATAATATATCACCCCTAAATAAAGATGCTTTTAAATACTATAAATATAAATACGAAGGATTTAATGAAGAAAATGGAATAATAATCAACAAAATAAGATTCGAAGCTAAATATAAGAACCCTCAACTAATTGACGGATATCTTTATATAGCTGATGAAACATGGCATGTACAATACGCAGAACTCTCGAAAGACATATTTGGTGTCAAGCAGAACTTTGTCATTTCATACGAGGAAATTTCACCCAAAGTATACTTGCCCATGTCTTATTCATTGACCGGAAAATTTGATATACTGGGGACAAGTGGCGGCATGAATTATTTTTCATCATTAAAATACACTGATATTGAAGTCAACAAAGAAATTATAAAACAATTGACCAAAAAGAAATCATCTAAACGAAACTTCGAAATCAAAACAGATACCCTCTACACCAAAGTAACCGATAGCTTGGCAACCAAAAGAGAGGCAGCATATTGGGATAAGATAAGAACCATTGCTTTAGATAGCATGGAGATAAGAAGTTACGAAAAGAGAGACTCAATACAGCAATATGTTGATTCTGTAAAGAAAGGATTCCATTCGCCTAAGTTCAAACCTATGGATATAGTAATGGGGGGACGTTTGGGCAGTGATACGGCAAGCTTTGATCTGAAATACGGAGGATTGATACGAGTTTTTCGTGAATACAATTTTGTAGATGGTGCATGGCTTGGGCAAACAGTAACAATGAATATCCGTTTCAACAAAAAGAGAAAACTGACGGTATCTCCATATGCGTATTATACAACAGGAAGAAAAAGAATTCTTTACGGCAGCGATTTTGAATATACTTATGCTCCGCTAAAGCTTGGGCAGTTAAACCTTTCGGCAGCATCGGTTTCGGAAGATTTTAATCCTGATGGAATTTCACGTCTCGATAATACTTTCAGTTCTGCTTTTTTCAGAAAAAGCGATAATGCTCTTTATCAAAAAGATTTTATTTCGGCACGAAATAGTATTGATTTGGCAAACGGATTACAACTGACAACAGGTATTGAAATTGCTAAACGACAAGGTCTGTATAATCATAGCGAATGGGGCATTTGGGGAAATCCCGATAAAATAAAACCAAACTTATATGCTAACGATCGGTTCGATGCAGTCTCCTACTCTGTCAAACTATCTTATTCTCCATACGCATACTATTCTATACGAAACGAAAAAAAAGTATATCGCAAAATCACCTCTCCTACATTTACATTAGCATACAGTGAAGGATTTTCTTCATGGCTTACCAATAATTCAAGATACCGAAAATTACAAGGAAGTATATCTCAGAAGATTAAGCTAAGCTATTTTAACAATATAGACTACAAAGTAGAAGGAGGTAGCTTTTTAGGTAGCACACGCAGAACTCATTTTGCCGACTACCAACAATTTAATACATCCCGACAATATTCTCTGACAGACTTTCCATTTGATACATATACTCTCTTGGGGAATTACGAAGCATCTACCGATAGGTACTGGATCAATACACGGATCAATTACCGAAGCCAGTATCTATTGTTGAAACGTTTGTCCTTTATGCAAGCATTACCCATGACCGAAAATCTGCATCTCAAGACTCTTTATACACCCGATTTCAATTTGTATACGGAGCTGGGGTATTCTGTCGATTTAATCGAACTGCTCAATGTGGGAGCATTCAGCTCTTTCCGTAAAGGCAACTTCGATGCTTTCGGCTTACGTTTGTCTTTCAATCTGAAAGCAATTCTTCATTGATCAGATTTGTTCGGGTTTAAATTTTTATCTTTGCAAAAATATTAAAATATGGCTTCTTTAAAACACTGGATATCCGCATTACGTCCACGCACTTTATTTTTAGCAGTAGCCTCTACTATTTGTGCAAATGGTATGGCATACAGTACCGGACGATTTAATGTGAGTGTATGTATCCTGACGATATTAACTGCAACATTTCTTCAATTACTCTCTAACCTGGCAAACGATCTGGGCGATTACCAACACGGCACCGATATTACAGGACATCGTGTAGGCCCTACTCGTACGGTACAAAGTGGTGCAATTACACCACATCAAATGAAGATTGCCATTTCGGTTGCTGTTTTTTGTTCAATGCTCATAGGTGCTGCTTTGATTTATGAAGCATCACAATTTATGAATATTGTCTATATGGTTTTGTTCTTATTTTTGGGAGCAGCAGCTATCTGGGCAGCTATTAAATATACAGCAGGAAAAAACCCTTATGGATACAAAGGATTCGGAGATATTTTTTCTTTTATTTTCTTTGGTCCCGTTGCTGTGGTAGGAACTTATTTTCTCCACCTACACAAAATGACTTTTCAACCTTGGCTTCCAGCAATCGGACTCGGTTTGTTTACGGCTGCGGTACTCAATGTTAATAATATGCGGGACATGGATAACGACCGAAACTCAGGTAAAATGACACTCGTTATTCATTTAGGACTAGCAAAGGCAAAGTTATACCATTCGTTTCTTTCCATTGGAGGAATAGCCTGTTTCATTGCATACAGCCTCATATATAGCAGCCAATGGTATAGTTATTTATACATGATCTTTTTTATTCCTTTCTTGATTATACTTCGTAATATATATAAAACGGAAGATAACCGATTATTAGATCCTTATCTGAAATTTACGTCTTTATCGGCTTTTGTTTTGTCTGTAGCTTTTGCAATATGCATTAATATCTAAAAGTCTGATAACAGCATAAGCAATATATTCAAATTGGAGAGTATAATGATTAGTTCTTTTGTAATCGATGCACTATTTCACATCACTCATCTGTCCATTTTAATCGCACCGAATTAAGATTGTAATAGCGTGCATACAATACATTCGTCCAATAGCCCTTATCATAAGACAAGGCTTCACCGAATAACGAACCTGAAGGAAAAACCATCTGATCTGAAACTATAACATCCTTTATTCCTTTAGCTTTTTCTTGCTCAACAAAAAGCTCCCGCTCTTTAGATTGCACAGAAAAATAATCAACCTCTTTATACAATATCGTATAATGATTAATGAAAGCAGCAACCAAGCCCAAAAAGACTACTAATCGACAAACTTTCATAAAGAGATTATCAAAGGGAATATTTACATACAATAGACCAATGGCTATAATAAAGAATAGATGAATTCCGGTCCACACATCACGCGGGAAATAAGGTACCGGATATAATACTACAAAACCAACAAGTCCGGATACGAAAAAAGCGAAGGAAAGGAATAAAATCTCCATCCGATTTTTCATTTCTCCCATCTTCAGGAATAAAAATAAGAAAACGCCATAAATAGTAGTAAAAACTGATAGCCGCAATGCTCCCGCATTGTACAAGTTATAAAGCCTTATCTTAAATAACTTAAAGGTTGAAACTTCTGAGAGTCCCAAATTATCAGAAAGCATCGAAGCTCTTACCGCATTACCGGGAGCAAGTATCATCATTGCAGCACCAATACAAGCACCTATTATACCCCAAATAACCCAATTAGGAAGTTTTATCTTTTGATACTTCAAGTACCCCATGAACATAATAAGCAAAGCAATCATTGCTAAAGATGAATTCTCGTTTGTCCATCCACAAATCACACCTGCAAAGAGAAACAGTATACTTTTGAAAAATGGGTCGTTTGAGCTTTTTTTGAGAAAAAATAAATAATACGGATAAATAAATAAGATAAGTAATAAGGCACCCCATAGATAGTTGGCACTACCGGTTAGCCATAAAATAACAATAGAAAAGGCCGGCTGTATGAGCCACATAATAATATTCAGGAAAATGAACAAACCTGCATTTGGCTTTTTCCCTTTATTTATAATGGCATATATCATAAAAAATAAGCCTATGTAAACAAAGCTGTTTAATAGCTTAGCGATACGTATATCAATAAAGAGGAGAAACTGTGCTATAAAATGAACAACAGATCTACCACCCCATTCGAAATAATGATTGTATTGAGATACAAAAATATCAAATATACTATGTACTCTTACAGTGCTGTTATTAGCTGCATCAACAATAAAGGAATACCCCCAATCATCAGCTTGTAAGGGAAACAGAATGTTAAGGATATAAACCAAACCAAAGAATAATGTAACAGCAAGATATAGCAATATCTTTTGGACACCTTTTCGTGATAAAAAAGAGGATACATTATTCATTATACTTTTCATCTATTCAATACTATTTTTACTCTTCGAACTCTATTTTATTATCACCTAAGCTTTTTATTCTGACTAATGATTCTACATGAATATTCTGTTCACGAAGGCGCTTGCCACCATCCTGAAAGCTTTTTTCGATAATAAAGCCCATTCCGGCTAATGTTGCACCCGATTTTTCAACCAAATCTTTCACCCCAACAGCAGCATGTCCGTTTGCCAGAAAATCATCAATAAAAACAACAGTATCATCGGGAGTCAAAAAATCGCTACTCACACAAACATCATAAGTTATGTCTTTAGTAAATGAGTATACTTGCGAAGTAATCATCTTTTCCATTGTTTTTGGTTTTGCTTTCTTTACAAAAACAACCGGTAATTCGAGCAAATAACCTAACATGATAGCCGGAGCAATTCCACTGGCTTCAATAGTAATTACTTTATTGATCGGAAGATTACCGAAACGGCGTACAAACTCCACACCTATCGACTTCATCAATATAGGATCCATCTGATGGTTTATAAAGCTATCTACTTTTAATATTCCTCCATCAAAGCTTTTTCCGTCTTTGAGTATTCTGTCTTTTAATAATTTCATGGTCTTTCCTCTATATTTAATAAAAGTATTTTATAAATAGGTCTGATACCTTATTCCTTTATTCTGATAACAATATTTGCTGTAATGGCAACGAGTCCTCCCGTAGTAATTCCCGAAGAGAATATACCCTTCACCCAATCGGGCATCTGGATTAAAATATCAGGGGCAAGTTCAACGCCCAAGCCACAAGCAAAACTTACAGCCAGTACCAATATTGCTTTTCTGTCTATATTCTGAGATGCAATAATACGCACACCCGATGCGGCAACGGTTCCAAACATCAACAAGGT
This sequence comes from Dysgonomonas sp. HDW5B, assembly GCF_011299335.1. Classification (GTDB taxonomy): domain Bacteria; phylum Bacteroidota; class Bacteroidia; order Bacteroidales; family Dysgonomonadaceae; genus Dysgonomonas_A. Next base: position 3,293,582 of record NZ_CP049858.1, on the reverse strand, counting down.
AGCACCTCCCAGAACCGGTTCGGGCATCAATGAGAAAAGTCCCCCGATAAAAGGAAAGGCACTCAACAAAATCAGGAATCCTGCAATATAATAACCAACATAACGGCTGGCTACTCCTGTTAGTTGAATCAACCCGTTATTCTGAGCAAATATAGAATTAGGAAACGAGTTGAAAACTCCTGCCAACATAGAGTTGAACCCATCGGCCATAACTCCACCTTGAACACGTTTTACAAACTTCTCTCCTTTGATAGGTTCTCCACCGATCATAGAGTTAGCCGTAATATCGCCCATCGCTTCGATAGAAGTTATAAAATAAATGAGTGCTACGGCTATAAATGCCGAAAGATCAAAACCCAATCCATATTTAAACGGCGTAGGTATATTAACCATTCCGAGAGTTCCTAGCTGAGAAAAATCGATCAATCCCATAAAATACGAAACAACGTATCCTATCAAAAGTCCCAATACGATGGAACACATACGTATATATTTATTTCTAAAGCTATTGAAAATCAAAATAGAAACCAAAACCATACCAGCTAATCCTAAATTACGATAACTGCCGAATGTACCGTCTTGAATAGCTCCAAATCCACCTCCACAAGCAGTAATACCTACTTTGATAAGGCTAAGTCCGATCATTGTAACAACGATACCCGATACTAGCGGAGTAATAATTTTTTGTGTATACTTTAATATTCTACTGACAATCATTTCTACCGGAGCCCCGGCAATGCACACACCGAATATAACAGGCAGGGCTGCTATACCCATACCATGAAAACTGGCAGTTAACGCACCTATAAAAGAAAAGCTTGTCCCTTGTACACAGAGCAAGCCACAACCAAAAGGTCCTATACGTCTACATTGAATAAAGGTGGAGATTCCCGATGCTAAAAGAGCCATAGACACCAAAAAGCTCGTCGTCTCCTTATCCAGTCCCAAACTGGCAGCAATTATCAACGGGGGGGTCACAATAGCGACAAAAATAGCAAGTAAATGCTGGAAGGCTATAAAGACAGCTTCTTTAAAAGGCGGACGGTCTTCGATCTGATAAATCAGATCAGTTTTCTGGATAGGTAGAATCGTTTCATCTAACCCTTCTTCGGTGATTGCAGACATAGTTGATTTAAAAAATTTGCTAAAGATAATTAAAATAAAATCTTCCGGATATACATTTAATCATCTTAAGCGTTTATCGGATGCATTTTTATACAAACGGCATCACATCTCTTTATTCTATATTTTAAACAGTCAACTATTCCCTCTTAAAATGGAAACAATAGCGGCAATACGAGAATCATAACTATTCCCATGATTATTTGCAAAGGTAATCCAACCTTGATATAATCCATAAACTTATATTTACCTGCCGACATCACCAAAGCATTGGGGGCTGTAGAGAATGGCGAAGCAAAACACATACTGGCCGCTACTGCTACCGCAAACATAAACGGATAAGGGCTTACACCCATATTTACAGCTGCCTGCATACCAATAGGAGCAAAAAGCAAAGCGGTTGCCGTATTACTTATAAACATAGTTAAAGTAGAAGTTCCGAAATAAATTCCGGCTAACAAAGCATAAGGCCCGTAAGGTCCCAACCCATTAACAAGAGTACCTGATATAATACCTGCCGCTCCTGTCTGTTCAAAAGCAACTGCCATAGGCATCATCCCGGCAATAAGTACAACACTCTCCCAGTTTATATTTTTATATGCTTCTTCCATATTACGAAGGCAACCGGTTATAACCATCATCACGGCAGCCGTCAATACAGCAATTACGGGAGCTACAATATTACTCACCATAGCAATTACCATAAGTATCATTATAATAGCTGCCACGGGTGCTTTATGATCCAACGTAACTTTTGCAGCTTCTTCCAAAGGCTGACCTACGAGTACCAGATCTTCCTGACGATTTCCCAGACTCGCAATATCGCCCCATGTACCTTGTATAAGAAGAGCATCGCCCGAATGAAGCTTTTCTTTCTGCAAATCGCTCATTTTGTACTCATTATTTCGTTGAATACCGAGTATATTTACATTAAACTCGTCTCTGAAGTGAGCATCTATAATTGTGCGATTTACAAGCTTCGAATTAGGCATGATGAAAACCTCGGCAATACCGATGTCTTTAAAGTCAAAAATATCTTTGCCAGTCCCCTCTTTTTCAACCAATGACAATTCTTTTTCTTCGATAAAACGAGTCAAGTTGCTTTTTTTACCGTAACAGACAAGTATATCACCCTTTTCGATAACGGTATTAGGTCCTGCAACAACTTCACTCACACTCTTATTGAATCGGGATGTGTTTACAATCTTTTCAACAGTTACTACACTTATGTTGTAAGAACTAGGTATACTTAATTCTCTCAAAGTTTTGTCGATCATATCCGAATGTTCGGGAATACTCAAATGCGTTAATTTATGCAACTGATATTCATCTGCTAGATCATCGAGTGTTTTACCTTTACTTTTATCATCATCTACTCTATCGTCTTTTGACAAGAAAATTTTGCTTAAAAAGTATAAGACAATAATTCCTATGCCCAAACAGATTAAACCTACAGGGGTAAACGAAAAGAAACTCAAAGCTTCGAATCCGTTTTTCTGCAATTCTTCACTGATAATTAAGTTAGGAGGAGTCGCAATTAAGGTCAATATACCCATACTACTTGCAAAAGCCAAAGGCATCAAAAATCGTCGGGGGCTGATATTAGCACTCACAGCAATACTCACAACAATAGGCATCATCACAGCTACAGTACCTGTATTACTTACAAAAGCACCTATCGAAGCAGTCACTAACATGACTAATACAAACAGCTTGGTTTCGCTTTCTCCTGCCAAACGAAGTATCTTGGAACTTATCAGTTTTGCAAGCCCGGTACGAAAGATACCTCCTCCGACAATAAACAGCCCCACCATCATCAAGACAATAGAACTCGAAAAGCCCGACAATGCTTCCGCCGGTGTTATTATATTCGTAAGCACCAATGCCAGAAGCGCACACATCGCAACCAGATCTGACCTCACTTTTCCACTCATAAAGAATGCCGATGAAACAAAAAGTATTATCAATGTAATACTCATCGGTGTAAAAATCTCATTCAATGCCATATCAACTATATATATTATGTCTTGTAAATACTGCTATATTATTTTAATAATAACAGAGCTTAATTAAAATTGTTGGTTAAGACAAAGAGGTCTCCAACATAAATTTCCCTAAACAACTCTTTACAGATCGAGAAGTGCACAAAGATAACAACTTTGTATTTGTCTTAGAAGCCCTGTAATCTTTAAAATTCGCTAAATTTCCTATCTTTGGCAAAGATTTTGTAAGAGTATATACTGAATGATATAAAAGACACGATCTGTTTATAAGAAGATATGTGTCTCACTTAAGTAAAACGAAGTATTTAACAAAACATTCAACACATGTAACCATCTATTTTTGTTCTGGTTACCACTACAACAGATAGATATGTGAACTTATTTATATAACAGCAAACAGAAAGTAATTAAGATATGAAGGATACTAATAGAAACGAAGAGCTAGAGTCACTAGAAAATGATTTAAACATTGAGGATGTGACAAATGAACAGATTAATGACATAGATCAAGAGAAAGAGAGTGCCAATCTGGCGGAGGACTTCGAAAAAAAGTTTGAAGATTTAAATGATTCATACTTGCGTCTGCATGCCGAGTTTGACAATTATCGAAGACGAACCATGAAAGAGAAAGCCGATCTGCTGAAGACGGGTAATGAAAAAGCCATTTTAGGGGTTCTTACAATTGTAGATGATTTCGAAAGAGCGCTACCTAATATACCTGATGATGCAAGGGAAGGTGTAGAGCTTATCTACAGCAAATTCTTGAATTTTTTAGCTCAAAACGGCGTAAAAGAAATAGATGCTTTAGGAGAAACATTCGATACAGAGAAGCACGAAGCGATTACTACTGTACCGGCTCAAAGCGAAGATCAAAAAGACAAAGTAATAGACTGCATACAGAAAGGGTACACACTGAACGAAAAAGTAATTCGTTTCCCTAAAGTAATTGTTGCAAAATAAGGTTGAATACCTTAGAAAACTAAAAAGATGGCTAAGAAAAGAGATTATTACGAAGTACTAGAAGTTTCCCGAACTGCGACAATAACGGAAATTAAAAAAGCGTATAAAAAGAAAGCAATTCAATATCACCCTGATAAAAATCCGGGAGATACTACAGCTGAAGACAAATTTAAAGAGGCAGCCGAAGCTTATGAAATATTAAGTGACGAGCAAAAACGTGCTAAATATGACAGATACGGACACGAAGCTCCCGGTGGTTTTGGAGGTCATGCCGGCGGAGGATTCTCTATGGACGATATCTTCTCGCAATTCGGCGATATTTTTGGCGGTCACTTCGGTGGCGGTTTTGGAGGATTCGGCGGAGGTGGTGGCAGACGTACCAACAGAGGTTCTGACCTGCGTGTCAAAGTAAAGCTTACGCTTAAAGAAATAGCCACAGGTGTTGAGAAAAAGATTAAGGTAAAGAAGTATGTTGCCTGTCAGCATTGTAATGGAAACGGCGCTGAAAACGGCACTGCATACACTACTTGCTCAACCTGTAACGGGTCGGGAACGCAAACCCGCATCGTTAATACCATGCTGGGGCAAATGCAAACGCAAACAACTTGCTCGGCTTGTAACGGAGAAGGTAAAAATATCACAAAAAAATGTCCTCACTGCTCGGGTGAAGGTATCATCCGCGAAGAAGAGGTTATTACAATAAACATCCCTGCGGGAGTTGCCGAAGGTATGCAACTGTCGATGAGCGGAAAAGGTAATGCCGCACGTCATGGAGGAGTCAACGGTGACCTTTTGATTGTTGTTGAAGAAGAACCGCACCCGGAGTTACTTCGTGACGAAAACGATGTGGTTTATAATCTATTGTTAAGTGTTTCGACTGCTGCTTTGGGCGGTAATATCGAAATACCAACTATAGACGGAAAGGTTAAAGTGAAAATTGATGCCGGAACTCAACCCGGAAGAGTACTTCGCCTGAAAAATAAAGGATTACCAAGCGTTCATCGTTATGGTACCGGTGATTTATTGATAAACATCAGTGTTTACATACCTGAGAAATTAGATGACGCCGAAAAGAATATTCTTTCGGGACTCGAAAATTCGCCTAATTTCCAACCAAACAAATCAGTGAAAGATAAAATATTCAGTCATTTCAGACGTATGTTTGATTAATAACGGAATACTTATAAATAAAAAGGAAAGGGAGCATCTTTAAATTAGATGCTCCCTTTTTAGGTATTGTTGGCAAATACAAAAAAAATAAGGGAAGCCATTTATAGACTTCCCTTACACAGTATTATTAAAATCGTAAGATCATTCTTGTTCCCAGACATAACAGTCTGCAAAATGATGTTTTAAATCGGTTTTCTTATTAAAAATAGCATATACCGACGATCCCGATCCCGACATCGAAGCATATACCGCTCCTAAAGCATATAATTTCAACTTAATCTGTTCTATGGCAGGGTGTTTTGCGAAAATACTCTTTTCGAAATCGTTTATCATCAGATCCTTCCATTCCGAAACTGGTTTCTTTATGATCTCTTTTAAAGAGACTTCAGGTTGTGCCGGATTTATTAATGCAAAGGCATCTTTTGTGGCAACATTAATATCTGGCTTTATAAGCATCAAATAATAGCCTTCTAACGATAAGTCTACATTTTCGAGCACCTCCCCTATTCCACTTGCAAAACACGGACGGTTGTAAATAAAAAACGGACAATCGGCTCCCAACTGAGCTGCTAATGCAGATAGTTGAGCATCTGTTGCATCCAATGAAAATTTATTCCTCAATAATTTCAGCATAAAGGCGGCATCTGCCGATCCTCCACCAATTCCTGCACCAAAAGGAATCTTCTTTAATAGGTGAACATCCAGAAAAGGAATTTCGTAATGTGCCCGCATTAATTTCAAAGCCTTCATCACCAAATTATTCTCAGAAGATACACCAGTTTTTAATCCCGATTCGATAAAAGAATCCTGCTCTTGTCGCTCAGATATAATAATTTCCAGAGCATCTTTTATCATTATCGGATAAAAGACAGTCTCCAGATTATGGTATCCATCGTCTCTCTTCGAAACAATATTCAAACCCAGATTAATCTTTGCGTTCGGAAAACAAATCATAGTTTATTCAAGTAAATTTTATACCAGTTTCTTTATTAGAGATTCTCTCTCTCCGTAAATATAGTCAATAATTGGGACTTCTATCATTGTATATGCTCCAGGATTTTGTTTTAAAGAAGCACGAGCCGAAGCAACCAATACCTGAGCCGTTAGGGCAGGATTATTAATCTTCATATTAAAGTCCAGCAATTGATTTTGTGTATCACCCGAAACTCCTTTACGTACCATATTTACACCATGTCCCATATCTTTCAAATCATCCACACAGTCAACCTGAGTTACATGCGTTTCGTCGTGTGCAAAGTAGTCATCTGCCTTAATAGCTGCCGCTACATCAGCAAACTTGTGACCTTCTTCTACTTCGATATATACCATGCGACGATGTATACTTGTTCCCAAAGGAATAGTCATAGACAATGCTGCCTTAACACCTTTGATAGCTTTTACGGCTACCGTATGTCCCATACTCATACCCGGACCGAAGTTTGTATATGTAACGCCTTTAGGTGCCATAAATTCGAACATAGACCGAATCATCGAGTCTGTACCCGGATCCCATCCTGCCGATATAATAGATACTGCTTTGTATTCTTTTGCTGCTGCATCCAAACTACGACGAAGATCTACAATGCCACCATGTATATCGTAGCTGTCTACTGTATTAATTCCTAAAGCTAAACACTCTTTAGCATAAGCTTCAACGCTTCTGGTTGGTGTCGCCAAAATAGCTACATCCACTTTACCCAATTCTTTAACACTTGCTACTACTTTATAGCTTTTCAGTTCTGCAGGAACATCACTGGGGTTACGACGCACGATACCTGCCACCTCAAAATCAGGAGAACTTAAAATCGCATCCAGTACATATTTGCCAATATTACCATACCCTACGATTGCTGCTTTTATTTTACTCATATGTTTGTTATTTTTAGAAAATAGTATTTTTCCAATTGGATTAAGTTCACAAAACTACCCATTGCTTTGGCTAGCGCTACAACAACAGACAATTACCATTTTAAAACGTAACATCAACTATCTTCTGTTACTTAATTAGTCCACGCTATTTAATGGTGTGCAAAAATATAGAAAAATAATGAAATAATTAACATAAATCCATATTGATATACTCCGTAATAACAACCAATAGGCTCCTATATGTTTGACACAGTAATAAAAGTGTCTGCTACTTTACTTTTCACCTTTTTCCCTTGCTAACAAGAGTTTCTATAAAAAAAAAATTACCTATATTCGTAGTTTATAAAAATTGTTGAAATGAAATTAAACATACCGAATTTTCCTGTATCAGAGATCGAAAATATTATATTCGACTTTGGTGGAGTCATTATGGATATAAACATAGGACGGACTATAGCTGCTTTTAGCAGCCTGCGTATCGAAGGGTTAGACTCTGATGATATTATATCTGCCCACAAAAAATTTCTACTCGATCTCGAATTAGGTCTCATTACCCCATCACAGTTTATAGACGCAATTCATACAGATTATCCGGCAGCAAAGAATGTATCCGAAAAACAAATATGGGATGCATGGAATGCTTTACTACAACCTTATTTACCCGAACGCATAGCTTTACTCGAAAGTATAAAGAAAAATTACAGAACTTACCTACTTAGCAATACCAATTTTCCTCACAGAGTTAAATTCAAAGCAATGTACAGAGAGCAATTCGGCGAAAATTTTGATGATTTATTTATCAAATGTTTCTATTCGGATGAAATGCAACTAAGAAAACCTGATCACGAAATATACAGGCAGGTAATGGCAGACATACGTCTAAATCCTAAAAATACATTATTTATAGACGATAATGAACTTAACATAACCGAAGCCCGCAATTTTGGATTACAAGCATATCACTTGGCAGGAGGCGAAAGAATAACCGATTTATTTATTCCCGATTAAATCTAAAGATTACAATTTTACAATAAAACTATTCAATAAAAAAGAAAAAGGTCTTCGACCCAATCAATTTAAAGAAACATTTATGAAGAAACTTATTTTCTCTATATTACTGATTTTTGCTACGAGCCAACTTGTTTCGGCTCAAGATTTAAGCAACTGGGTATCGGGGCTCGCATTGGTTGAGAACGCCGAATATCAATTAGTAGACCGACCTATGCTCGAGGCTTCGTTGGCAGCAGCCAAAGCAGCTGACTCTACAGGGATGATTTCATCACAAGCTCCTCCCTTTATGGAAAAACTTGAATCCATAGACGTAATCAATTTAAGTTCTTGCTCTTCTGAGGTAAAAGACCTCTTCTTAAAAGATCTGGACAATATACAAGACGGAAACGGTTATGAAACTTTAATCAATGTAATTGACGAAAACGATAAGGTACGTATCATTGCAAGGAGAGATGGAACAGTAATCCCTCAGATATTTGTTTTCGCGATAGATGGTGAAAACAACGAAATTGTAATTGTTAGAATGAATGGTAAAATGGATGAGTCCGATATTACCGACATCATTAAGCAACAACAAAAATAAAAAATGACCAAAATACAAAAAGCTCTAATCGAATGATTAGAGCTTTTGTATGTTATTGAGGAATAAACTCTTTTAAATGTAAAGCAATCACTCGTCTTTTAAAAATTCGTATAGCCAAACTAAAGATTCGTAATCCTCTCGAATAATTTCAGCAAAATCAGGAGAGAAAACATCCTTATTTATAGGCAGGTTTTTACCAACATACAAATTCTTACGCTGTATCCATGGCTGAAAATACTCCGATAACTCATTCGGAATAGAACGTTTATATTCATCACCGTATATCACAAATCCTCGATCAAGTATCTTCTGTGTTTGAGCCTGAAACTCTTTAGCATCATATGCTATGCTATCTCGTAGAGCATCCATTGTTTTTTTCTTTGGTCCGAATAATCCCATACCATAAAAATAGGTATCGGCATTAAGCTCCATAAAAAAACCGGGAATATTTACCCAATCGAGTGTCGGAGACTGAAAACTCATCCATAAACAAGTTTTGTAAGGGTCTTTATTTTTAGAAAAACGCACGTCACGATAGATGCGAGATAGTACCCTGTGAGGGCGTAGTTCGAATTCCGGATCAATATTATACATCGTAGGAGTCAGCCTTGCTATAAGCTCCTTAAATGGCTTTACAAGTTCATTCTCATAAACCGAACGATGTTCTTCGAACCACTCTTTATAGTTGTTATCTTTCAGATCTTTGAAAAATTGTATTGTAGCAGGTGTAAATCCGTTAAAAGCCATAATTTCGCTGTTATAACTATATATTTATTTTCGACCAAAGTCAGCAGGAATTTCACCCCATTCCGAGGTTTCCCATTTTATAATTTTAGTGGTATAGGTATTTTCCTTTAACCAATTTTCGGCTCGCTCTATCATATAAAACAAAGATAGATTCACAGATGTTTTCTCCAGTTTTGTTTTACACTTTTTGTCTTTTACCCATTTAATAGCATTCGCACTATCTGAATAAAGAGGCATAGCCAGTTTTTTTTGTTTCAACAAAGCTAATCCATGCACCAAAGCCAAGAACTCTCCAATATTGTTGGTTCCCTGTTCATAGGGCCCCTGGTGAAAGACTTGCTCACCGGTTAACACATAGACCCCACGGTACTCCATTAAGCCCGGATTACCGCTGCATGCAGCATCTACAGCCAGGCTATCTTTTATTATAGCGGGATTAGAAAGTAATTTCTTGGGTGATTCTTTTTTTGCTTGTTTACCAACATACAACCAAGGGCTTTCATCGAAAGCCTTCTTTGCTTGTTCTAACGAAGGAAATGATTTATAGATTGCTCCATCGTAGCCCGAAACCTGAGCCTTACATTCATCCCATGAGTTATACACTCCCGGAATAACGCCGTTCCATACTACATAGAAGTTTTTTTTTGCCATTTATCTAAAGGAAGAATGTTTAGATAGCAAAGATAAGTATTTATCTAAAATTGTACTTCAACATTTGCACGCAAAGTTCCGTATTTCCACTTCGGACCGCTTTTCACAAGGCGAACAGCTTCTCTATCCAACGATCGGCAGAGACCTTTTGTTACAATAATATTGGTAGGATTACCATCTTTATCAACGGATAATTGCAAAACAACTTTACCTTTTACATTTTTACAATCATCATCTTGTGGACGAACCATATTATTTTGCAAATATTTCTTATATTCTTTTTTGCCGATTAGTGGCTCGGGTTCAGTTCGTTGAGTTGATCCTGAAGCAAATGAATTCGATTTTGCCTTAGGTCTGTAAAAAGATTCGCGTGATACTTTTCGGGTAGAGGTTTCTACCTCATTCAACTCAAGGGCATTTCCTCCCAATTCGTCAGCACCAACCACTTCAATTTTATCAAATCCGGCTTGTTCAGCTAATAAACGAGCTTCATGACTATCAACTTTTGGCATTGTTTTCGCCTCTGTTTCTTTTACTGTAGACCTTGTTGGTTCTTCAGCAACAGCCATCTCCATAACACGTTCATTCTTACCTTTTCCTGTGCTTTTATTTACCTCAACTATTCTGCTTCGGGTTACTTCAGTTACTTCTTTGGTAGTCCATGCATCTTTTAACTTTTCAGGCATTTGCTGTGCTTTAGTGTTTCCCGATTGAGTTACGGGGACTTTAGCTTCTGCGAGAATAGAGGATGAAGCATCGGCAATAAATATTTTCTTATTATCTTCTGTAGAAGTAGACATTTCTTGCGATTCTTCTTTCTTAAGATCAGCATAAGTTCCTGGTAAATATAAGGGAAGTACTTCTACCGGCTTGATTACATCATCGAGATTTGAAATAGGAACAACCGATTCTACGGATGCATCTTGTGATGGATCATTTTCCATCATTGCAGTAAGCTCCAGTCTTTTTTGTTCTATATATACTTCGGGAGCATATAGATTTATATATGAATTTTCGGTCTCATGAGCAAGAGCCATTGATGACTCATGATTCATAAGAGCAAAGTATCCACTAAGCAAAGCAATGACGGCAACAGCTGCAACAGCTATTTTCCATGCTCCTGACCTTGTATCATGCAAAGTAGTACGGGCAAGTATAGATGCCTGCATGCGTGCTATTCGAGCAGCATGATTCCCTTCGACAGAATCATATCCTTCGATAGCAGCAGACAAAAAAGGATCATTCATCGCTTCGTGTTCTATACGATGAGCGCCCTTCCCTCTACGGACTCCTTGTATGTAATCAAGAAACTTCATTGTTCAGTCTGCTTTCTATACACAATTTCAAATTACGTTTACCATTTTGAATGTAGCTTTTTACGCTTTTCAGATCATATCCTGTTAGTGCAACAATATCGGCATAAGACATTTCTTCATAGAAAAACTTATTTATCGATATTCGTTGTGGTTCGGAGAGCTTCGCCATGCAATAATTTAATGCATCTTCCTGCTCTTTTTCCACGTCTTCACTTAATAGAGTTAAAATTGTGTCAGATTCCATAACCGTGGAATCAAAATCTACAATTATTTCTTTTTTATTTTCCTTTAACAGATGAAAACAGTGATTTCGGACTACACTATATAGCCATGTTTTAAAAACTTTAATTTCGTAAGTGCCAACTCGGGGAAGTAAATTTTCGAATATTTCCATCACTGCATCTTGAGATTGATCTTCGTTTTGCAAATATTTCAAACAGAGACCATATACCAACGGAATATACCTGTTATAAAGCTGACCAAAATACTCGGAATCCCCAGTCTCTCGATATTGCCCTAACAGTTCCTCATCTGTATAATCTACAGACCGTTCTCTATTTTGTTTGAAAAATCTCAATTTTCGCTGTTTTATATAGCGGGCAAAGCTACATGATTTTATAAAAGTGTGCAACGATATAAAAAAAAAATGTTCTTTTTATGGAATTTTTGCTGACACATTCTCTATAAATAAGAGAATACAATGTAATAATTGACCACAAGGTCAGATAGACACATTTATTGAAATTCCTTTTATCTACTAGGATCTAGACGAATTGGAGGCAAAAATCAAAAATATCAAAAATAAAATGAGTAAAAAATGTTAAATCTAAAAACAGACAACAATGAAAAACATCAAAAGTCTTACTTACAATAGCTTTTACAGCCCTATTATATACTCTAAAAAAGTACAACTCATATTTTAACAAACAACCTTATTATCAATTCTAATAAAAGAAACAACGAGGCTATTATCTTATATAGATGGCAATTACAGCACCTCAATATAACCAAACAATAACACGGCATACTTATTTAAGAAATACGAAAACATGGAAGTAAAAATAAAATCACTTGAAAAGCTAACAGTTTAAAATACCCGAAAAACTGAACAATCTAATAAAAACTTCTTACTGTTCATTTTCCCGAATTATTGACCCATAAAATTGTATCAAGAGTGATCTGAAAATGGAATAAGTACAAAGATCGAACCGGCTGTTTTAAGAAATAAAAAAAATGACGTATCTTCGAATATCAATTTGTATTAACAGTGAGTAACTTTGAGCAAATAAAAAAGGTCAATCCGTTTCTATAAAAATTAAATAACAAATAAAACGATAATCATGAAATCTAAATTAGGTATAATATTGGTTTTATTATGTGTTGTATCATTTTACATTTATGATTCAAAAGACATAAAAAAGACAAAGCAGCAAGAAAAGGAAGTCCTCATAAATGGTAAAATTGTAAATACTGCGGATAACAAACCTATCGAAGGTGTTACAATCGCCATACAAGGCACTAACCCCAAATCTCTTTCGAATGCCAATGGCGAATATGCGATTATGGCAAGAGGCGATCAAGAGTTGGTATTTAAACATCCAAAATACAAATCGCTTGTAATAGTTGCAAAAGACGCTAAGGCTATAAAGATGGAAGCAACAAATCCGGATGATGTAAAACGTCTACAAGAAGATTTTGAGAAAGCAAAGTAAGACATAAAAAAACGATAAAACCTTTAGCAATAAAAAAGCAGGCAAATCATTGAATGACTTGCCTGCTTTTTTATTGAGATTATAAGTAATCTTATTTAGTTATAACACCTAATTCGGCTACAATATAATCTTTCGATGAAGCTGTCGTCTGTAAAGGTTCAAACTTCAAAAACTTGGCTTCTACCGCTTTATCAAACAACACATTTTGCTTTATAGGATTATTCTTTATGTTATTAAACGCAGCATTACTTTGTACCTTAGTCCAAGTCTTACCGTCCAAGCTTGTATATAGATTATACTTATAAACATTGTTAGCTGCTTCGCTTTTCAATGGATCGTAAGAAAACCCTTTAAGATTTAGTTTACTGCCTAAGTCTACAACAACAGGTGCATTATCTTTAACTGCCACATAAGAATTGGGGTTACCATCCACTATAAACGACAGATTATCTGCTATAGGCGATACAACCGACCACAGAACGGGTGCAATATCATATACTACAGATACAACTTCGCTCTTGCTCTTTCCCTCATGTATAGTTGCAAGAGCTTTTATAGTGCCACCTTCGGACAACTGAAACTCTCCTTTATATACTTTAGATGAAGTTGTAGGCTCACTGCCATCTGTCGTGTAATAAATAACAGGCTCAGGGGTGGCACATGCAATAGAAACAACTCCTTCTTTATTCCTCATAACAACAGGAGATGACAGCTTTTCAGGAGCGGCAAATAATCCGACCTTGTTTAATATCGGGCATGCCAGCGAACTTTGAATATTGATTCTCAACTTTTGGGTCGTAATAGTAGGAAACCTCAATATACGTTTATAACCTATAGTGGTAGCCTGAGCAACCTCTTCCCATTTATCGCCATTCAAGTATTCAACATTGAATTTTGCCACACGTTGTCCCAGTGGAATATATTCTTGAAGCACTAATCTGTTAAACGATTTTGCTTGTCCGAGATCTATTTCTAATGAAGCTGTAAGAACATCATCGTCTGTAGTCCAATAACTATCATAATTATCGTCCAATAAGTTCGAAGCAGCGTATTTAGACGAATTAGCTCTGGTCTTAGACGCTTTTACAGTTGCTCCTTTTGATAGATCGTTACTAAAGATAGATTCTATCTCTTTATGAAATTCCATCAAACGGGTAGAGTCATTGGCATGTATACGCCCTCTTCTATCCGGTGGGACATTCAGTAATAAATTAGAGTTCCGTCCAACCGATGTATAATATATATCCATTAGCTGATCGATACTTTTTACTTTATCATTTGTAGAGGGGCTGAAAAACCATCCCGGACGTATCGATACGTCTGTTTCGGCAGGCACCCATGCAGCACCATGTACATTTCCGATATTAAGTGTATCTGTAGGCGGAGCAGCTTTTCCGGGTCCGAAACCTTCGATATTCAAGCGTGACCAATTGGTTTCGCCTGCAACACCTCGTTCGTTACCCATCCAACGGCAACCGGGACCTACATCACTAAATATTATTGCATGAGGTTGATTTTTATATACTACATCATGAAACATTTTCCAATCATACGCCTGCTTTTTTCCGCCTTCATGCTCACCATTAGCACCATCAAACCATTGTTCGAATATAGGGCCGTAGTTCGACAAAACTTCGGTTAAAGTATTTGCGAAAATCTGATTATACTCGGGTGTTCCGTATGCAGGATGGTTTTGATCCCACGGCGAGAGGTAAACTCCGAATTTAAGACCATACTCTTTACAGGCTTCCGACAATTCTTTCAACAAATCGCCTTTTCCATCTTTCCACAAACTCTCACGCACGGTATGTGTACTATATTCGCTGGGCCACAAACAAAATCCATCGTGATGTTTAGCGGTGAGAATTATACCTTTCATACCCGCTGCTTTAGCTGTCGCTGCCCATTGGCGGCAATCAACGTCAGTAGGGTTAAATACTTTTGGATCTTCTTTTCCATTTCCCCACTCTACATCGGTAAATGTATTGGGTCCGAAATGAATAAACATGTAATATTCCATTTTTTGCCATTCGAGCTGATCTGCAGAAGGCAATACTCCATAAGGTTTGGGGGGATCATCATTAGTACAGGATGAAAACATCCCACTCAACAGCAGACTTAAAGAAAGTAAACCTGCCTGATAAGTTCTTATACGTTTCATTTTATCAGATTTTTTAAAGTAACAAAAGTATTAATGCTGCATTTTAAGGTTATAACGATCAATCGTTATTGTACTTAGATGGATAATAAATAGATACCAGACCTTGAGAGTCACAAATTAGAATGAATAGTAATGGCTTACCAAATCAATTCATTTTCGCCTACAATCATATCCATCTTTATATCTCTTTCATCGGCTGGTATTTGATCTTTTAATTGAAAGTCGAAACAAACACCAACTTTAGGAGCCTTTATATTTGTCAAAAAACGATCATAATATCCTTTACCACGCCCCAACCGATTGCATTTCCGATCAAAAGCCGTTCCGGGAACAATTATCAAATCCACTTTCGAGAAGTTTGTGAAATCATCGCCAATGGGTTCATCAACTCCTATTTTCGACTTTTCGAAAGAGGTATTATTTTCTAATTTACGAAAGACCAGATGCTCATCTTTAACAACAGGCAGGTAGAAAGTTTTCTCCGATTTCCACTTTTCGATGAAAGCCTGTGTTGATACCTCATCTGCCATCGCATTGTATATAAATATGGTAGATGCATCTCTGAACATCCCTGTTATTTCGAGTACAGAGAATACTTCATCCGACATCTGAAGTAATTGTTCTGATGTATATTGACGCTTCTCTGCAGCAATTTCTTTTCTTAATTTATCCTTAGCGGAATCTAGTTTCGAATTCAATATTTCTTAATTTACAAGTTAAAAGTAGGTTATAGCACCATCATCCCCAACAAAGAGAAGGAAAAGTTTCCCTCCAATCAGGGATATTGGAGGGAGTTAACTGGTAACTTATTTTTTTATATGCCTGTGCTTTTATAGCAGCCGGATATGCTTTCTTTTCCTGTATAAGCTCTATCGCTTTTTTCAGAACAATATCATCCTGAAGAATCATCGAGTAATAGCCTTCGTCTCCAAAGAAATTACGGATAATATTCGCTTTCAATTGTAGAGTCAATAAGTTACGGCATTCTGCTACCAAATAAGGCCTGTAACGAATACCCTTAGTATCGGCTAAGCTGATAAGGTTAGCTACCAAAGGTTGATACGACAAGTAGGCATCCATATCTTTCCAGTTGGTAAATTTCTCAAGACGCTGACGGTTTTTATCAGTATACATAAATGCATATTCGTACACCAAACCGTTATTCATCACCGATATGTAATAAGAATTAACTCCTACGGTATCTCTGGGAATAAACACATCGGGCATTATTCCTCCGTTTCCATGCACTAAACGACCTCCTAAGGTATGGAATACAGGTTCGTTTTCTTGCTTGATACTATCTTGTGAATCAAATTCGCCTCGTAAATAGCGATTCATTAAATCTTCATTATAATCTTTTGATTTCCCCAGCTCATAGGGTTTTTGAATCGAACGTCCTGCAGGTGTATAATAACGTGCAATGGTCAACCTTAAAGCCGATCCGTCTGTAAATTTTTGTTGTTGCTGAACCAAGCCTTTACCAAATGAACGACGACCAACTATCAATCCTCTGTCGTTATCCTGAATGGCTCCGGCAAAAACCTCACTGGCCGAAGCACTGCCTTCGTCCATCAATACAATCAACTGATCTTTTTTGGATGTACCCGAACCGTTGGCAATAGCATCTTCACGTTTAAAGGCTCTACCTTGAGTATAAACAATTAGTTCACCCTTATCCAGATATTCATTTACCATATCGATAGCAGCATTGAGGTAGCCGCCTGTATTTTGACGCAAATCTATAATAAATGATTCACTTCCTTGTTTCTTAAGTTTCGATATAGCCGAAATAAACTCCTGAGTAGTAGTTCCACCGAATTTGCTGATTTTTATATACCCTACTTTCTCAACGGGCTGATAAGATATATCTACTGTATTAACAGGTATATCGCCACGTCTGACAGTAATATCTATGGGCTTAGCATTACCTAAACGCACAATACCCAGTTTTACATCCGTACCTTCCGCACCTCTTAAACTCCTCATTACTTTCTCGTTAGTCATATCCTTACCGGCATACAGACTATCATTAACATATACAATTCGGTCGCCGGGACGAATACCTGCTGCCTGAGAAGGTCCTCCTGTGATAACGCTTACCACCATTATAGTATCGTTACGTAAAACGAACTGAACACCGATGCCACTAAAATGACCTTCAAGATCATCGCCCATCAGTTCCATATCTTTTGCACTAAAGTACGCCGAATGGGGATCAAGCTCGGCTATCAAGCCGGGAATAGCTTTTTCAACCAATTCATCGGTATTCACGGTATCTACATATGCTTCATTGATGTATTGAAGTACTGCATCAAATTTATTACCTCCACTAAAAATAGTTTTCTGTGATGTGAATATTGAAAACCCGTTGCCAATAATAATGCCAATTACAATACCAAAAGCAATCCACAAGGGTAACCAAACAAAGTATCTCTTACTACTAGATGTTGATCTCATTGAAATCAAAAATTATATGTGTTGATATTAAGGCTTCAGGCCTTTTTATTAGTTTGAAAGTACAAATACAACAGTCGGTTCTGTCTTCGACATGTTATATTTAGTACTTATAGTTTATTTTTGTTTATTCTGTCAAATCTATAAAAATGGTTTCGATACCAGCTCTTTCGAGAAGCTCGCAACCATCCATATTATGATATTTATCACTATATACCACTCTTTTTATTCCCGACTGTATGATAAGTTTCGAACACTCCATGCAAGGCGATGTAGTTACATACATTGTTGCTCCCATACTACTGTTATGCGAACGGGCAACCTTAGTAATAGCATTAGCTTCGGCATGTAAGACATAAGGTTTTGTCAAATAATTTTCATCTTCACAAATATTCTCGAATCCGGACGGTGTTCCATTATATCCATCAGAAATTATCATTTTATCTTTTACAATAAGAGCACCCACTTTGCGTCTTTTACAATAGGAATTTTCGGCCCAAATCATCGCCATACGCAAATAACGATTGTCCAACAAATGCTGCTTCTCAGTATCCATGCCTTTCTTATCTAAAAATATAAAGATTTTCGAATTTTACAAAAATACACATTTAAAGTTTATTTTAATAGCGAAAGTCAATAAGTTATGCATAAATATCAAGAGATTTCTTAAATTTTAAAGAAAAAATATGCAAGGGAGAAGAAAACTGTCTTTTACTCGAATAAGTAGTTGATTTGTTATGTTTAATATTCTATTTAATTGTCTTTTTATTCTACGCACAATCACAGATTGCTTTGATTCCTTTTGTCCAAATCCGCAAAAGGAATCAAAAAGGCTTTGTGCTGCGTGGCTCGCCTGTCTGACTTTAGCTTGCAGGCTAAACTAAACTTATTGCCTTTCGGCACGTTTAGTTTTACGCCTGCTTTGCTTGTCAGCCAACGGCTACTCCACTGGTGCACTCGAGCTGACGCACGTAAATCGCTTTTGTCCGTCAGGCTAGCCGACCTTGCCGGTTGCACGGGGTACCCGCAGGGTGAAGAAAGCGTTAAGAAACAAAAGGATATCAACAATAAACGTTTTTCTTTTGTTTTAGCTTTCGAGTCCTTAGCGGGTCGGGCAAAGAGGCTCAGTCTTGATCTTTTGTTTCGTTTTGTATCAAGGCAAAATGAAAAACAAACCCGATAGGGTGCGTTAGGAAAATTGAACGTATAATCCCAACTACTAATTGACATTATTAACTGAATAGAATATATGATCTTGTGAGGGTATAAAAATATATTGCATGGTTGATTACTCGTTAAATAGCTGTAACTTCATTGCCGGAACTATAATCAAAATTATAATTCGATTTACTTACAATTGCATGAACAGATTAAAACTTTATTATTAAACCACTTTTCGCTATGAATAAATTAGACATATTATCAGCTTCGTATAACGATACCCAAGACCTAAAATACGATTATGCTGTTTTGCCATGGGGGGCTACCGAACCACACAATTATCATTTGCCTTACTTAACCGATTGTTATCTGGCACACGATACAGCTTTCGATGGTGTAAAGAAAGCATACGAACAAGCTGATATTCTAGGAATGATATTACCGCCAGTTCCTTTTGGATCACAAAACCCGGGACAATTGAATTTACCTTTCTGCCTACATGCAAGTTACGAAACTCAAAAGGCAATATTGTCAGACATAGTGGCATCGCTTTACAGACAAAAAATAAATAAGCTGATTATCGTAAACGGACATGGTGGGAATAACTTCAAGAATATGATCCGTGATCTAGCAGTAGATTATCCTGACTTTTTGATTGTGGCTGCAGACTGGTTTAAGGTAATTCCTACTAAAGATTATTTTGATGAGCCGGGAGATCATGCGGACGAACTGGAAACTTCGGTATTGATGCATTACCGCCCTGATCTGGTTAATTTAACGGTAGCGGGCAATGGAACTTACACACCATTTAAAGCAAAAACTCTTCGGGAAGGTATTGCATGGACTCCACGCAATTGGTCTAAAGTTTCACAAGATACAGGTATCGGTAATCCTCATAAATCAACTGCCGAAAAGGGTAGGAAATATGCCGAAGCTGTAACAGATAAACTTGCTGAATTATTTATAGAATTGTTACAGGAAGATATATACTAAGCCTTCAAAGCAGGAAGTATATCATTAAATACTTTCAATTACAAAAAAAAACGTAAGGGACGAAAATTATTCGCCCCTTACAGTATCTATTATTTTTCCCATTCGAAGCAACCTATATCAGGACCTTCGTCACTACGACGTGAAACACCAACCAAATCAAATGGAAGGGAGACTGCCGCCTGACGCGAACCTTTATGTATAGCCGGAGAATTTTCGGATAATCTGAAGTTATAAAAGTAATACAGGCTTGTATTTCCGCCAGCCGACTCAAACGAATATATATACTTGAAAGCCGGATCGACATTCCATACTGTATTTACAAAAACAGTGTCATCCGTTCCTTTATTTTTTATCAAGCAATTCAAAAAAGAATAGTTGAAGCCAAGCTCATTATTTTTTTTCAATTCAAGTTCGCTGTTTCCTCTTCCTGCAATTATGGTATTTGTAAAGGAGGTATTTATCAAAGGATAGCTTACCTGCTTTTCGGCAACATTCGAACCCGTATTGGATAATAACATAGCATTCCTACGAGGTAAAAATCCCCAGTTGGCATCCATATAATTAGCAATGGTGCATTGTAGAAAATCGTAACTACCACCTAACAATCGAACTGTGTATCCGCCCGAATTGGCTAATAAAGTATTCTTTGCGGTTATTTTACAATTGACAGCCCAAAGAACTTCCTTACTCGAATTCTGGATAACTGTATTCATAAATGTAGCCTTCTGCTTTGTAGGGTCTGAATCATGGAAAAGTATACCATAAATACCATTCCGTATTCTTACATTCTCAAAATTATTGTTGTAACTATCGGCTGCAACTTCTATCCCACCCCATTGTCCGGGAACACGATCAAAGGGTACATTACCCGACTGATATAAATTATCCAAGCGATCACCCCTAAATACAACAGGCTCGGCAATTGTTCCAACGGCATCTATGCGACCGTTAATTAACACTTTTGCTCCACTGTGGAAAAACATCTGCACATTTTTCTGAATATTTAAAGTTGCTCCTTTCGATATAGTCAATCCGTCAAATACAAGAAATGGTTTTTCGGAAGTAAGCGTAGTATCCGCATTTATAGTCTTCCCTCGCCAGAGAATTACATCCTGGCCTATGGCTTCGAGACGTACATACTGGGTCACTCCATTGAATTGAAAACGGATGGAGTCATCTACAAGCATCGGTTTATTTTGATCCAGCGGATCAACTGTTACCTCTACGAATATATAAATACTGTCTTTCCCTAAAATATCTACATTATTTATTTTGTTACCACTTACACCATCTACGTTCATTCTGAATCCGGTATTTGCCGCATTCATCAATTCAATAGAGTTAATGTTTAGTGCATCTTTATTTCGATTGTAAATTTTCAAACGCTTGGTAGCTGTACCAATTGTCGTAAAAACAGTATCGAAACGCAAGGTATCGGTAGAAAAAGACAATCGAAGGCTGCTGCTATTCGAAAAATTATCATCATTACTACATGCAAAAAACAAGGAGAGTGATGTAATGAGCGCTATAATATAAACGACTAACTTCATATTCTATATCAATAGTCTCAGATTAAATACTACACGTTCCATCGGGAGAGCAGGCACGACCTTTGTGTCTGTCACCACCTCCACCTTTAGAAGCTCCATTTTGTTTCCAGAAGTCATACGATTTGTTCAAGACCTCCGCATACTCCTCGTCAGCCAAAGAACCTTGTATGATGTCTCTGCCGTTAAACAAGTAAAAAGGAATATATTCGAGATCCAATTCATCTTCACTGAATCTGATATCAGCTTCAATATCTATAATAAACTCATCTCCATTCAACAAAGCCATTATGTCGTCTTCAGGCAAACCAATACCCGTCCCGAGACGTACCAAAGTAGCTTTATCACTAATATCTTCACCATCTACAAAATAAGCTTTGAAGAGAACTTCTTCTGCCTCATCAGCCAGCTTATGTTTTTTAGCCAACTTGATCAACCTTAAAGCATCCGAAGTATTGGCAACCACTAGTTTTTCGAAATGATAATCCAAGCCAACTTCTTTTGCCAGATCGACCAATTCCTGCAAATCGGCTTTTGCCTCCTCAACTGTTGAATGATGTATACCGGCAAAATATTCATAATACGATTTTCCGAATGGCTTTTTAGGTAAATCGGGGTTCAACTCATAGCTGTGCCATACTAATTCGATCTCATCTGCATGAGGAAATTTAGCCAGAGCATTTTCAAATTTACGTTTTCCTATATAACAATACGGACAAGCTATATCCGACCATATTTCTACTTTCATTTTTCCCATAACATTTTAATTTTTTATTTCTATAATAGACAAATATAGGACAAAGTTTACCTTGTCCTATATCTTATTACATATATTAAGGTCGCAGACCTTTTATTATTTGTTGACCGTAAAGCTTACGACCCCTTATTTCTTTTCAGGAATATTTTTCAATACATCAAGCAACAGCCTCCACCACTTATCTACCGATGGAATATTTACCTGCTCGGCAGGAGAGTGAGCATCAGTAATGGTAGGACCACAGGAAACCATATCCAAATGAGGATATTTTTGAAGAAACAAACCACACTCTAAACCGGCATGAATCGCTTTTACCTCGGGATCTTTACCATATAGTCTTTTAAATGATTCTTGTGCTACTTTTAAAATCTGAGAATCGGGATTAGGTTTCCATCCGGGATATCCTTCGCTATGCTCCACTTTTGCACCTCCTAAAGTAAAGGCGGCATTCACCATATTGGCAGCATAATTTTTTAGCGATTCTGTAGAACTACGTTGGCTGGTACCGATTACAATTGTATTATTCTCTTTCATTTTTACCGAGGCCAGATTTGTAGATGCTTCAACCAGACCGGGCACATCGTGACTCATCGCCAAAACACCATGAGGGCATACACAAATAGAGTTTAATAAGCCACAAGTAGTTTTCTCATCTATCACAGATTGAGGCTCGTCGGTAGACTCAATCTGAATCTGAACATTAGGATCTACCACTTTCAATTCGTCTTCGATTTCAGCAATAAACACATTCAATAATGCTACTACTCTATCTTTATCTCCAACAGGAACACCTACCACAGCCGAAGCCTCACGTGCAATTGCATTGTGTAAGTTTCCGCCCGAAATAGTAGCTAAACGCACTTCCATCTTACGGGAAATAGTCCACAAGAAACGGTTCAATATCTTATTGGCATTGCCAAGTCCCTTATGTATTTCTGCACCCGAGTGACCTCCGTTCAGTCCTTTAACGTCCAACTTGAACCAGAACTGATTCATTGGAGTTTCGCATTCTGTATATTTAAAAGTGGCATTTGTACCTTTTCCTCCAGCACAACCAATGTAAAGCTCTCCTTCTTCCTCAGTATCAAGATTGATCAGAATATCTCCTGTCAGAAAATCTTGCCCCAAAGCATAAGCTCCAGTAAGACCAGTTTCTTCATCTACAGTAAACAGACACTCCAGCTTTCCATGTTCGATGTCATCCGAAGCAAGTATAGCTAACGCAGCTGCTACCCCCACGCCATTATCTGCACCTAAGGTTGTTCCTTTAGCCTTTAGCCAATTTCCATCCACATACGTTTCAATAGGATCATTGT
The DNA here is from genome assembly GCF_011299335.1 of Dysgonomonas sp. HDW5B. Taxonomy (GTDB): domain Bacteria; phylum Bacteroidota; class Bacteroidia; order Bacteroidales; family Dysgonomonadaceae; genus Dysgonomonas_A. Next base: position 3,270,049 of record NZ_CP049858.1, on the reverse strand, counting down.
CAAAGTCGTGTACCGTTCCACTATTCTTTTCACACACCATATCAACGTGTCCTTGAAGAATAACAGTAGGTAGTTTTTCTTTTCCTTTAGTTGCAGGTTTGGTGATAAGCACATTGCCTGCATCATCTTTTTTAACTTCAAGATTATGTATTTTTGCAAAGTCAAGCAAATAGGCTATTACTTTCTCTTCTTTTTTAGAAGGTCTTGGAACCTGAGTCAGTTCATAAAAATATTTCCAAACAATATGGGGTTTCAGATCATTTATTGTCATACTATCTAATTTATTAAATCTTTCGTGTAATACACCTTATTTATTACTATAAAAGTAGAGAAATACACAAGCATACACAAACTTTTTCACATCTTTTATAGTTAGTCTGAATACCATCTCCAACTATTAGGTCTATCTTTGTGCTTCGAATAAAAAACAGTTTTTGTGCTGCAATAAAGATTTTTAGGTCTTAATTTCATTTATTGTGGAATAAAATGATAGAAATTTAAAATTTGATTCTATTTTTGCGGAACAAAATAATAATAGATACTAGTAACATTATATTTTAGTCATCAACATTAAGTTATTTATATGAAAAATCTTTCTCTTGTAATAAATGGTATTTTAGCTGTTGCTATCATAATACTTTTTATTCTATTCTTTAAGACCAAAACAAATTCAGAGAATGTAACATCTCTTAAATTTGAAAATGACACTACTGTAACTTTACCTATTGCTTATGTAAATATTGATAGTGTTTTAACAAACTACCAATATGCTAAAGAAGCAAGTGATGCACTTATGAAAAAAACTGAAGCTTCGAGAGCTTCCATCAATCAAAAACAAAAACAATTGGTTAGCGAACAACAAGAGTTTCAACGTAAATACCAAAATAACGCATTTCTTAGTCAAGAACGTGCCGAACAAGAAGCTGCACGCATCCAAAAACTGGGAGCGGAACTTGAACAAACCGCAGGCCGTTTAGATAATGAATTGACTATGGAACAAATCAGAGTTAACAATCAGTTGGCAGATTCTGTAAGACTTTGCATAAAAGAATTTAACAAGACAGCTAATTATCATATCATCTTTAGCAATTCAGGTTTAGATAATGTTCTTTATGCTAAAGAAAAATATAATATCACGAACAAAGTTATTGAGATGCTAAATGCAAGACATGCAGCCTCTCCTAAAAAATAAGGTCACAAGACCCTAAAGTTTTAAATAGAAAAAACGGTTGTGTCAAATGTATTGACACAACCGTTTTTTATTAATCCTATACAGAAGTTGCTCCTATCTGATGCAATAAACCGAGCAAATCAGGCTGTCCATATTCCTTAATGATTTTACCATTCAAGAAATAATAGAAATTCAAAGCCTGAACTTTGATCTTTTTTCCCGTGGGTGCTATTCCAAAAAACACCCCTTGATGCGTTCCTTCCAAAACAAAACGTGCAGCAATAGTATTTCCTTCCGCAACCATCTCTTCCAATAACCATTGAACATCAGGAAAACCGCTACGCATCAATTCAATAATTGAAATATAACCTGCCGGTCCTTTTATAGGATCAGGACTTGTTGGTGCATAAAATATAGCATCCTCCGAAATCAACTCCTTTGAAAGTCTCTCGTCTGCAGTATTTATAAATTCTACAAAACGATACATTTTCGCTTTATTTATTTCTGTTGTCATAATGTTTGATTTTGTTTATCATTGTGCGGGCAAATGTATATATACAAAAATTCTCTTACAAGCTAGTTCCTAACATACATACCTGTTAGTAATACTGACAAACAACACTTTAAAATAATATATTTAACTATCATTTAACCATTCAACCCTTATTGAATAAGATAAGTATTGCATATAACCTTTCCAATGTATGCTTCTTTCCATTCTGACCTACCTCCAAACCAGGTCATACACTCGCTTTACAAATAGAAAAAAACATTCTGTCACTTTGTCACACTTCTTTCTTTCTCATTTTTTGGCACAACATTTGTTTATTCTCTAGTGTCGTCACAAAACGACATCTTATAAGTAAAGAAATAACAATAAATATATAATTTAAAAATGGGAAAGATAATAGGAATAGACTTAGGTACCACAAACTCTTGTGTTGCTGTATTGGAAGGTAACGAACCAATCGTTATCGCTAACAACGAAGGAAAAAGAACTACACCTTCTATTGTTGCGTTCATCGAAGGCGGAGAACGTAAAGTAGGAGATCCCGCTAAACGTCAAGCTATCACAAACCCTGAGAAAACCATCTTCTCTATCAAAAGATTTATGGGAGAAACTTGGGATCAGGTAGCCGGCGAAGTACACCGTGTACCATATCAAGTAGTAAAAGGAGACAACAATACACCTCGTGTAGATATTGACGGTCGTCTTTATACTCCTCAAGAAATATCGGCTATGATTCTTCAAAAAATGAAGAAAACTGCCGAAGATTATTTAGGTCAAGAAGTTACAGATGCAGTTATTACTGTACCAGCTTATTTTAACGATGCACAACGTCAGGCAACTAAAGAAGCCGGAGAAATTGCAGGCCTTAAAGTTCAACGTATCGTAAACGAACCTACTGCTGCTGCTCTTGCTTATGGCTTGGATAAAAAACACGAAATGAAAATCGCTGTATTTGACCTTGGAGGTGGTACATTCGATATTTCGATCCTAGAATTAGGTGATGGTGTTTTTGAAGTGAAATCAACTAATGGAGATACTCACTTAGGTGGTGACGATTTTGACCAAGTTATTATCGACTGGTTAGCAGAAGAATTTTTAAAAGATGAAGGTCTTGATTTACGCAAAGACGCTATGGCTCTTCAACGCTTGAAAGAGGCTGCCGAAAAAGCTAAAATAGAACTTTCGAGTGCAACATCTACTGAGATCAATTTACCATACATTATGCCTGTTAATGGAATGCCAAAACACTTGGTTAAAACATTGACTCGTGCTAAATTCGAACAATTGGCCGACAGCTTGATTCGTGCATGTATCGAACCATGTCGCAAATCTCTTCAAGATGCAGGATATTCAACTTCAGACATCGATGAAGTTATTCTAGTAGGTGGATCGACTCGTATTCCTGCTGTACAAGCTGAAGTGGAGAAATTCTTCGGAAAAGCTCCATCAAAAGGTGTTAACCCCGATGAAGTGGTTGCAGTAGGTGCAGCTATCCAAGGCGGTGTATTAACAGGAGATGTAAAAGATGTATTGTTACTTGATGTAACTCCACTTTCGTTAGGTATCGAAACAATGGGTGGTGTAATGACTAAATTAATCGAGTCTAACACAACTATCCCAACTCGTAAGAGCGAAACATTCTCTACAGCAGCAGACAATCAGCCATCAGTACAAATCAATGTATTGCAAGGAGAACGTCCGTTAGCTAAAGACAACAAACAAATCGGGGTATTCAACCTTGACGGTCTGCCACCAGCACAACGTGGTGTACCTCAAATCGAAGTAACTTTCGATATTGACGCAAATGGTATCTTGAAAGTATCAGCGAAAGACAAAGCAACCGGAAAAGAGCAATCTATCCGTATCGAAGCTTCTTCGGGATTAAGCGATGCTGAAATCCAAAGAATGAAGGACGAAGCTGCGGCTAATGCAGAATCAGATCAAAAAGAAAAAGAAAGAATCGACAAGATGAATCAAGCTGATACATTGATTTTCCAAACAGAAAAACAATTAGCTGAACTTGGAGATAAGATTCCTGCTGACAAAAAAGCTCCTATCGAAGCTGCTTTGAACAAAGTAAAAGATGCTCACAAAGCACAAGATATCCCTTCATTGGATACAGCAATGGCTGAATTAAATACATTATTTCAAGCTTTGAGCCAAGAAATGTACAATGCAACAGGTGGGGCAGCTGATCCAAATCAACAAGCTAACCCAAATCAAGGAGGAACACAACCAAACAATGATGGAGATGTGACCGATGTTGATTTTGAAGAAGTGAAGTAATATTATTTTCATATAAGAGAAGGATGATTTCTAAAAGAAGTCATCCTTTTTTTGTATATAATAAAGTTGTACAACTTTAGATATCACACAAAATAACTGATTCTGAAAAAAACATCTCTTTATACTATCTTAAACATTTCATATTGTATGATATCTTATTCAAAAAAAAAACAAAAGTGAGAGCGACAATAACTATTTGCAAATCGCCGAAATCCGGATCTCTCGACACCCAATACTAAAAGAAGTAAATACAAAAATAATAAGATGGAAACTCAGTCTATAACATAATAGATAGTCAAGGTTAGCACTAGCTAAAATATGCGATTAAAATACCATATATATGGTATTTCTTAGGGTGAATGCGAATCTTAATTTTGTAGCATAAAAATAGCTGGCAAAACGCTGCTTCGTCAATTTCAATTATATTGATTTGCTAGACGATAGAAAGCCGGCACTCGATTACAGAATTAAAAAATAAAAGAAGTAGACATTTTATTTTTATTATAATTTTCCAAAACTATTACACTTACAAAAACAATAAAAGGTCGGAGACCTCAATTTTAGTCTCTTATGAAAAGAATTTTATCGAATACTACAGTAAAGCTGCTTCTTGGTGTTATTGGCGGAATAGTCATAGGTCTTGTAGCCAATCAAACTGTTATATCAGTAATACTCCCATTGAAACATATACTGAGCCAAGTTATATTTTTTCTTATCCCACTTCTTATTTTCGGGTTTATCACACCTGCAATAACACGATTGAAGAAAAATGCATCGAAATTATTAGGACGTTCATTGTTGTTAGCATATGGCTCATGTATCGGGAGTGCATCATTAGCAGCTTTAGTCGGATATAAGATGATACCTTTGTTGAATATCAGCCCGACTACAGATACTACACAAAAACTACCTGATATTTTGTTCCAATTAGACATTCCCCCTTTGATGTCCGTATTGAGCGCTTTAGTCTTTGCTTTTCTTCTGGGCTTATCTATCATCTGGGTAAAATCAGATAAAATAGAGGGAGCATTATATGAGTTTCAGGATCTGGTTTTCGTTATGGTAAAAAAAATACTGATCCCCATACTTCCTTTTTTCATAGCTGCTAATTTCTCGATATTGGCTTATGAGGGAGCCTTAGCATCAAGACTACCTATCTTCCTGGCAATTTTACTTATAACTATATTATGCCATATATCATGGATGACCATTCTTTATGTTTCTGCCGGATTATATGCCAAGGTTAATCCATGGCAGGTACTTAAATATTACGGACCGGTGATACTAACCGCTTTAGGGACACAATCGTCTGCGGCTAGTTTAGGGGTTGCTATCGAACAGACCAAGAAAATACCTGTATTGAAAAGTGATGTAAGAGATTTTGCGATTCCTCTTTTCGGAAACATACACTTCCCTGGGTCTATTCTTGATGTTGTTTTCCTTTCTTTAGCAGTTTCTCAATTACTCTACGGGACAATGCCCGATTTGAGCAAGATGCTCATCTTTATCCCTCTACTGGGCATTTTCGCTATAGCAGCTCCGGGATTGCCGGGCGGAACTCTGATTACTTCTCTTGGATTAATTCATGCGGTTCTAGGAATAGACGATGCAGGTATCGCATTAATGATTACAATTTTTGCTTTATTGGATAGCTTTGGCACAACTCATAATATTACGAGTGATGGAGCACTCACCTTATTTCTATCAGCAAATTCGGACAAAAACAATATAGAAAGCGATGCTGAAAAGACAGAAGTGGCTGTCGAATAATAAAAAATGATATTCCTATCAGAGCAGACAAAAACAAAAAAAAACGGTAATTAGAAAAATAGATTGAAATCGTTTTTTACGTGACTTTTAGGTTTCATCACTAATTACAAGTCATAGTTTTATTTTTAGCAGGGGCGAAAGAGTATAGGCACAGCATCCCATTACCTTATAATATCAAAAGTAAGGTATAAAAATGCCATATATATGGTATTTCGGCGTTATTAGCAAACCCTAACTTTGCACCACATTAACTATCAACGATAATGGCTATTGTCTATCAAAGCAAAATAAATATATAGGTTATTAACACATTTAGTTTTCGACCATTCATCAGATAAAAACACAAATATTAATTTAATTACTCAACGTCTATCAACTATGAACGAACAATACCTTACGAATCCAAAAGAAAAGCAATCAGTCAAATTATCCATAAAAAGCCTATCGAAAACTTATCAGGTGAAGGGTGATGAAATTTCTGTACTTTCCGATATTAATTTGGAAATCTATGAAGGCGAATTTGTAGCCATTGTCGGTGGATCAGGATGTGGCAAATCGACCTTTTTAAGAATTGTTTCAGGATTTATACAGGATTATGTCGGTAAAGCACAAATTAATGGATCAGATATTCATGCACCTGGACGTGACCGTGGATTTGTTTTCCAAGAATCACGCCTTTTCCCCTGGCTGACTGTTGAAGAGAATATAAGTTTCGGACGTGAAAATAAGCATGAAAAAAATTCAAAAAAAACAGATGAGTTACTAGACCTTGTAGGTTTAACAAACTTCTCGAAAGCGTATCCTCAACAGCTATCCGGAGGAATGGCTCAGCGATGTGCAATCGCCAGAGCATTAATAAATCACCCCGAAATACTATTGCTTGACGAACCGTTTGGCGCTCTTGATGCAATGACTAAAGTTACATTGCAGGAAGAGTTACTTAAAATTCACGAAAAAGACAAAACAACAACTATTCTGGTCACCCATGATATTGAAGAAGCCATTTTCCTTGCAGACCGCGTTATCGTAATGACTCCACGCCCCGGCAAAATTCACAAAATTATACCTGTAAATCTCTATCATCCGAGGAATCGAAATGAATCGGCTTTTGTAGAAATCAGAAAACATATTTACAATGAATTCTTTACCCCACCGAAACAAGAAATTAAATATAGCATTTGATCATGAAAAACTACTGACCTACAATTAAAACAAGCATAACGCACTCATAAATATGGACAAGAAACAAAAGAATTTCATTTACGCCGGAGCAGTAGTTTTTATAGCCTTAATTGTACTCATTGCCCTACCAAGCAAAAAACAAAAAGAGAATACTACGGAAGAAAAGATAACAGAGATTATTCTCGATTATGCTAACTGGAGCCCTATAAGTCTAGTCTTAAAAAATCAAGGATTTCTCGAAGAGGAATTAAAAAAAGACAATATATCTGTACGATGGGTATTCAGCCAAGGGAGTAATAAATCAATGGAACTACTCCGAAGCAAGAGTATCGATATAGGCTCTTCGGCAGGAGTGGCTGCATTGGTGAGCTTTGTAAACGGAAACCCTATCGAAACTGTGTATGTGAGTTCAACGCCCGAATGGACAGCTCTTGTTATTCCATCAGACAGCAAAATTACAGAAATCAAAGAATTGAAAGGAAAAACAATTGCAGCAACACCGGGAACAGATCCCTATGTATTCTTGGTGCGTACACTTTCCGAAGTTGGATTATCATTAGAGGATATAAAAGTTGTTACACTGCAACATCCGGATGGCAAAAACGAATTGATACGCCATCGTGTGGATGCATGGGCAGGGTTAGACCCATTAATGGCACAAGTGGAATACAGCCGACAAGGTAAATTCCTTTATCGAAATGTCGACTTTAACTCATACAATGTAATCAGTGTTCGCAAAGAATTTGGAGAAAAACACCCTCAACTTGTAACCAGAGTACTTGCTGTTTATGAAAAAGGGCGGCAATGGGCTATTGATCACCCCGATGAATATTTAGAGCTTATAGCTAAAGAAACGAAACTGGATATACCGGTTGCCAGCCTGATGTTACAAAGAACAGGGCTTAGTGATAACCGGTTAACAGAAAAGCAAAAAGAAAATATAACCAAAGCCGGAAAAGCTCTACAAAAAGCAAATCTACTTGATGTGGACAAAAATATTGATACCGCTATCTCCGAATTATTCAATACAACTTATTTTGATAAATACTTAAACAACAACTAATATGGGCTGGATTCTACCGATAATTATCATTGTCTTTTGGCAAATTAGTTCACTCAAAGGATTTATCCCCTCCGATTGGCTGCCTTCACCTTTCGAAATCGTTCAAACAATTTACCTGATGGCTATAACAGGCGAATTGTGGGGACATGTACTCATTACACTGCTACGCGTAGTGATTGGCTTCCTTATTGGAGCCACAGCAGGAACACTAGCAGGAGCTATTACGGGCTATTCGCAGACAATAAGAAATCTGCTTGACCCTCTTCTTCAATCGCTTCGAAATATCCCGTCCATGGCATGGGTTCCTTTGTTTTTGCTGTGGTTTGGTATTTTTGAAGAAAGCAAGATTATTCTTATCGCCACAGGTGTATTTTTCCCAGTGTACCTCACATTGTCAACAGGAATTGAACAGGTAGATAAAAAACTGATAGAAGTGGGAGAAGTCTTTTCATTGAGTCCAAAGCAACAAATTACCCGAATAATTATGCCGGCTGTCTTTCCAACGTGGATTACAGCATTGCGCAACGGATTGGGATTGGGATGGATGTTTGTTGTAGCTGCCGAGTTGATGGGTGCATCACAAGGACTTGGATTTTTGATGTATGATGCTCAGCAAACAAGCCGTGCCAATGTAATCATTGCTTGTATTGTACTTTTTGCCATTCTCGGTAAACTGAGCGACTGGATAATTGCCAGCACAGGCAGATATATCTTACGCTATCAGCGTACTTAACAATACATCCACACACCAATACTATAAAAGAAACAATATCAAACAGGCAAGAGAATGGAAAAGAAGCAAACAAATACAAATCTCAAACAACAGATTATCCGCAAAGTAAAACAATCGGGAGTGGATATCATCGGTTTCGCATCTGTTGACAGATGGGAACACTACGGCGAAACTCCCCCATCTTATTTTCCACAAAGTATATTTCCCTTTTCCAAAACTGTTATTGTACTAGGGTTGCAAATAATGATTCCCATACTTGATACGACTCCCTCTATCGTTTACTCAGAATTATACAACACAACAAATAGGCTCTTGGATGACATCTCCTATCAGCTTTCGGTACTTTTAAACAGAAAAGGGCATCGGGCTGTTTTCTTTCCTCGCGATGCTTATGGCGATATATCCGTATTGGTAAAAAAGCCCGAAGCGGCTTTCTCTCATGTTTTAGCCGGAAAGTATGCGGGGCTTGGAACAATCGGATACAATCACACACTACTGACTAAAGAATTTGGTCCGAGAGTAAGACTCGTTTCTATATTGACGGATGCAGAGATAGAGCCGGACAATATGCTGACGGAAGAACTTTGCATAAAATGCGAATTATGCAATAAATGTTGTCCGACTTCGGCATTTACTACAACAGACAATCTGATAGCCAACATGGACAAGTACAAATGTGCAGCATATCATAAAACTCTCAAAGATGATTATCATTATCCTTGCGGAGTATGCATAAAGGTTTGTCCGATAGGTAAAGACCGCAAACTCTATGGTATGACCACGAAAAAATACTTGGAAGAAAAAGAGGCATTAGAAAAGAACCCGCAGGATGAGGGATATTCAAGTTGGATACATCTTCGGAGTTTTGGGTCAAAATAATACTGGTATAAGGATAGAAAATTCCCTTTCTGTTTCTACACTTATTGTATATTTCATTAGGATACAGCAATGCAATTATATTATCGATATCCATAATCTAAAAAAAAGGCATCCTATATCTCTATTCAGGCGATGGGCACCCTCATCAACTCTATTCTGAAAGTAGTACCAACACCTATTTCGGAACTTTTTACATAGATACGACCTTTGTGATAATCTTCGATAATACGTTTAGCTAATGAAAGACCTAGTCCCCACCCTCTTTCTTTAGTGGTAAATCCGGGAGAAAATATACTTTTAAACATGGCTTTAGGCAACCCTTTTCCCGTATCGGTTATATCAATACAAACAAAACCGTTACGTTGTGATAAAGTGAAGGTTATATGTCCTTGCCCCTCCATAGCATCTACCGCATTTTTCGTAAGATTCTCAATAACCCAGCTGAATAAAGAAGTGCTTATTTTCGCATATAAAGGCTCAGCCGGAATATTAAATTCAAATTTGACTTTCTTCGAAATCCGCTTCTCCAAATAAGCTACCGATTGCATCATTTCTTCGCCAACCTGCCGTGTCTCTGGGGCAGGCGTAGAACCAATCTTAGAAAATCTATCGGCAACGACCTGTAAACGCATGACATCTTTTTCCATCTCATTAAGCGTCGACACATCTGTGGTTTTACTCTTCAGATATTCTACCCAGGCAAGCATCGACGATATGGGTGTACCCAATTGATGAGCAGTCTCCTTTGATAATCCCACCCACAATTTATTTTGTTCTGCATTTTTGGTACTCAATAACGCCAGGAATGATACACATATAAAGAAAGTCATCACCCCGATCTGAATAAAGGGGTAATATTGGAGACGTTGCAATGTTGACGAATCACCATAATAAACATACTGCTTAAAGTTAGGAGATTCAATAACAATAGGAGTATTCGACTTCTTAAATGACGCTACCTTATCAGCCAGATATTCAACACTATCTTGCGCCGGTATATCAAGATTAGCCGTCATCATAACATTATCAAACTCATCACATAATATAACGGGAATAGTTTTATTGCTTGATAAGATTTTTAAAGTCAAGTCCAATTCATCCACCCCATCGTTATTTGCAGCCATATTAATAGCATCTGCCCACAATTCCATCTTTTGCCTCTCATCTTTCGCCATATCTCCTGCCATCTGGTTCGAAATAATGAGGAAACTAATAGCAATGGCTATAGCTACAGCAATAAAAATATATTTCGCCAACACTTTCTTATCAAAAGATCTCATTTTCTTAAATTAAGTCAATTTTAGAGTAGGAAAGGTACATAATCTTTATCAGATATTAAAATCGCGTTACAAGGACTCAATAATGTTATAAATTCGTTAAAGTATGCTATATAACATAAAATAGATTGCTTTTTATTTTAGAATCGTATATCTTTGAACTGTGTTTTTTCATGGTATTAGATTTTAAGGTTAACAATGAAGATTGGTTGTCGGGATGACAACCTTTTTCTTTTTATATCACCAAACCTTCTTTGATCATAACTAAATCGAATATCGCCTCTAAAATTTTAAATAAATATTAAATTCACAATACAACAAACCCATAATATCACATTATTGTTAAAAAACAACATTTAACATCAAATAGATTGATTTTTATTTTAAAATAAGATATCTTTGAACTGTGTTTTTTCATGGTATTAGATTTTAAGGTTAACAATGAAGATTGGTTGTCGGGATGACAACCTTTTCTTTTTACATACCCACAGAACACACAATCAAGATTCCCCCTGAATAATATCTCAATATTATCTCGAAACCACTAAAAAAACATTAAAAAAAATCACCTCCAAACAACATAATACCACTTTTTTGTTAAAAAACAACATTTAACATCAAATAGATTGCTTTTTATTTTAGAATCGCATATCTTTGAACTGTGTTTTTTCATGGTATTAGATTTTAAGGTTAACAATGAAGATTGGTTGTCGGGATGACAACCTTTTCTTTTTATACACCCACAGAACACACAAATAGAGCTTTAGAACCACATAAAATTACTATTGAAAATACGTCTTCCAGTAAAACTTTTTTTACAATTAACTTGTTGTAATTAAAATAAAAACAAAAGTATTCAACTTAAAAAAACGAAATCATGAAAATCTTTTTATTTACATTAGGTTTATGCGGCATATTCTTTATGTCAAGCGTCCAATCCTCACAAGCTCAAAATTCTCAAAGTAAAGAACAAAGAAAAGAACAGAAAAAAGATCGACGAGCGGTAAAACAAGCAGAGCAAGCAGAAAAAAACATTGCAAGCATTGAACGTCTAAATTTTTCGTTCTACCCAAATTCAGTTGAGCCTCAATTTGGATTGCCAATAGAATTGGATGGTACTGGCGACTACTTTTTCACTATCGACAAGGATGTTATGAACATGAATTTGCCCTATGTAGGACGTTTTTATGCAACTCCTATTTCTCCTGAAAACAAACCCATAAATCTGACATCTACAAAATTCGTATATTTTGTGCATACAGATGACGAGATTACTTTCGAAGTAACAATTATACCTTCGGATCTTGCTAGTATCCTTAACCAAGGTATAAAATTCTTTTTTACTATAAACAAGCAAACTCAGGAAACTACATTAAAAGTTTCGGCTGAAAATAGACAAGATGTTACTTACAAGGGAGTATTCCAATAATGTAATACATAACTACTCAACAGTAAAAAAAACATTTTATTTTCAACAAAGACCGGCAAAATCAATCTTGCCGGTCTTTGTATTTTTATTGTGATTCGGGTTTTCTATAGTTTGCTTTTTTAAACACGTGTATCCATCAATAAAACCAATATCACATAGACAGATTCTTTTTTTATCTTAAAATATTCTTCTCGTTCTAATTTATATTGCTAATTTTGTATTCAATCTAAAATTACTAACTTTTTTATAAGAGATCATGAATATTTCGCACATCGAACATCTTGGTATTGCTGTAAAAAGTATCGAAGACAGTCTTCCTTACTATGAAGGCGTTTTAGGCTTAAAATGCTACAACATAGAAGTTGTAGAAGATCAAAAAGTAAAAACTGCTTTCTTCAAAGTCGGTCAGACTAAAATAGAACTACTTGAGCCTACAAGCCCAGACAGTACTATCGCAAAATTCATCGAAAAAAAAGGAGAAGGTATCCATCACATTGCATTCTCGGTTGATAGTGTTGCTGCATCATTGGCTGAAGCAGAAAGTAAAGGAGTACAACTGATAGACAAAGCTCCTCGTGCAGGTGCAGAAGGTCTGAACATTGCTTTTCTTCACCCAAAATCGACTTGCAGTGTACTAACCGAGTTTTGTGAACACCCAAGCAAATAAGATATACATTAAAAGAGGCTTTACAATGTAAGGTCTTTTTTTGCGTTATCAACAGGTCTGTGACCTGACCAATTCAGTATTAAATTTAAGAATCAAAATATAAAAACATGAGCCAACTTGAAAAAGTAAAAGAGCTTATTGCACTTCGAGAAAAAGCACGCCTAGGCGGTGGTGAAAAAAGAATCGAAGCTCAACACGCAAAAGGAAAATACACTGCTCGCGAACGTATCGCGATTGTACTTGACGAAGGTAGTTTCGAAGAGTTTGATATGTTTGTAGAACATCGTTGTACAAACTTCGGAATGGAGAAAACTAAATTTCTGGGTGACGGTGTAGTAACCGGATGTGGAACTATTGGCGGACGCCTTGTTTATATCTTTGCTCAAGACTTTACTGTTATAGCAGGTTCGTTGTCTGAAACATTGGCAATGAAAATCTGTAAAGTAATGGACATGGCAATGAAAATGGGTGCGCCTTGTATCGGTATCAACGATTCGGGTGGTGCTCGTATCCAAGAAGGTATCAACGCATTGGCAGGTTATGCTGAAATTTTCCAACGCAATATATTGGCATCAGGTGTGATTCCTCAAATTTCGGGAATCTTTGGACCTTGTGCCGGTGGTGCTGTATACTCTCCTGCTCTTACCGACTTCAATATCATGACTGAAGGTACTTCTTATATGTTCTTAACAGGACCTAAAGTAGTAAAAACAGTTACAGGTGAAGACGTTACTCAAGAAGAACTAGGAGGTGCAAGCGTACATACAACCAAATCGGGTGTTGCTCACTTCTCGGTAGAAAACGAAGATGATGGTTTAGAATTGATCCGTCACCTAATGAGTTTCCTTCCTTCTAATAACAGAGAAGAGGCTCCACGTAAAGAATGTACTGATCCAATCGCAAGAATGGATGATTTGTTGAATGACATTATCCCTGACAATCCGAACAAAGCGTACGATATGTATGAAGTAATCGGCTCATTGATCGATAATGGTGAGTTCCTTGAAGTACACTCAGCATATGCTAAAAATATAATTATCGGTTTCGCTCGTTTCAACGGACAATCGGTAGGTATCGTAGCCAACCAACCTAAATACATGGCCGGTGTGCTTGATATCAATGCATCTCGTAAAGCAGCACGTTTCGTTCGCTTCTGCGATGCTTTCAACATTCCTTTAGTAACATTGGTAGACGTACCCGGATTCCTTCCTGGAACAGGACAAGAATATGGCGGTGTAATTGTACATGGTGCTAAACTTCTTTACGCTTACGGCGAAGCTACTGTGCCTAAAGTAACAGTTACTCTTCGTAAATCTTACGGAGGTTCTCATATCGTAATGAGTTGTAAACAGCTACGTGGCGATATCAACTATGCATGGCCAAGTGCAGAAATTGCAGTTATGGGTGCTGATGGTGCTGTTGAAGTATTGTATGCAAAAGAAATTAAAGCTGATCCAGATCCTGTAAAACAAGCCGAAGCTTATGCAGCGAAAAAAGATGAGTATAACAAATTGTTCTGTAACCCTTACAATGCAGCTCGTTACGGTTATATCGATGATGTAATTGAGCCTCGCAATACACGTTTCCGTGTAATCCGTGCATTGGAGCAATTGAGAACTAAACATCAGGTAAATCCTGCTAAAAAGCACGATAATTTACCTCTATAATTTTCAACTGTAACACATAGAAATTATGAGTGATAAAAACATACCCACAGATGTATTAGCTGTTATAGCTATGGCTATATATGACTTTCAACATCAGCATGATGCAGAAAGTAATGTTCTGACCATTAAGCATGAGTCTCAAGATCATCTTCCTTGGGTTGACAGAAGCGCTACCATGCTTCAAATGCCAATAAGAAAATAAAAATTAGAGAAATTTATCATGAAACAATTCATATATAGAATTAACGGTCAAGACTATATAGTTGCCGTAAATAAATTAGAAAACTCTATTGCCCAAGTTGCAGTAAACGGAAGCAATTATGAGGTAGAATTAGTAAGTAATGAGGAAGAAGTAACTCTTGTTTCTCGTCCGGTAGCAAAAACAACTGCTGCTCCTGCTGCTCAAAAAACAGCTACAGTATCAGCACCAAGTGCACCTGCCAAAAGCGGTGCAGGAGCTGTAAAATCTCCACTACCAGGTATTGTTGTTGCAATCAATGTAAATGTTGGTGACGAAGTAAAAAAAGGTCAAACTGTTGCCGTTCTTGAAGCTATGAAAATGGAAAATGCCATTAATGCACCTCAAGCCGGTAAAGTAACTTCTATAAGTGTAAACCCCGGAGACTCTGTTCTCGAAGGTGTTACTATCCTTACAATAGAATAATATACGATCAACGTATTATTAGATAAGCCCCGGCTATGAGAATTCATAGCTGGGGCTTCACTTTATGATATAGACCATAATAATATATTACATCTCCGATATAGTCAGAGTATTGTACGATCCATCTGTGGTTGTCTTTACTTCGACATTCATACCATTCCAGATTGTAAAATAACAATTGTCACCCGTCTGAAGATATAAAAATGCTTTATTTACAAATGTCATATTCACAGACGCTCCCAAGAAGTTATTAGGAGCTGCAAACGCGCTCTTTACTTGTGAAGCCGTAACACTGGTAACCATCAAGTTTAACTCGATACGCAATACACCCGATGTGGTTACAATATTTTCGACCATACCTGTGCATGAGACCGAATATATACCTGCCCGCGGAGCAGTGAATACTCCCGTAGAAGCATCAAAACTGTTTGTTACATCTACAGCTTCAGTCCAGTTTTTCCATATAACACTTTTAGACGCAGGCACCCCTATTTGTACTGTATTCTTAGCTATCACATATGCTTTGGGAGGCAAAGCTGTTAACTTTATCCAGACATCCCCATCCGAATATTCTATTCCGTTGTTATACCTTATAGCTCCAGCCCTGGCGGCAGCAGCTGTCATTGTGGTTGTACCTAATCCCAATTCTCCATTAGAAAGGGCTCCCCTTAAGTCTACTCTAACCGCTGGATTGGCTTTTGCTATACCTAAATTCCCGTTATCGAGTAAGCGGATCAACTCGACGTTAGCAGAGTTACGAGCTAAAATTGCAGGTACTGTAGTTAACTCAGACTTCACTTCCAGAGTAGCAATTGGCGATTCGGTATTTATCCCGATCTGAGCAGGGATATAAAAGGGTAAAAGAAGAAGTATATATAGAATAATAATTTTTCTGTTCATATTAGTATAATACTTTATTGTATAACGATGGATATATTATTGAAGTACATATCTGAAGCGGCACTGACTGGCCCTGAATCCCCATAGATACGGAGATGCTTATCTGTTCCTGTATTGTGAAATACCTGAGGATATAGAGTATCGCCGGCATCTAAAAAAACTGTCCCGCTACAAATAATAGATGCCATAAAACCGCCCGGTAGGGGAAAAGAGTTGGTACATTTAATAGTTTCTCCGTTACTGGCTATCCATTGTCCTTCGATGTAGCTTCCTGCTCCGACTGAAGTAATAGCCATGTGTACACTGAATGTAGCTGTATATAATCCTGTTTTAGGTGCAGTAAATACTCCGGTCGATGCATTAAATGTTCCGGTAGGATCATATACTGTATTCCAGTTTCCAAGTTGAGTCGTAGTATTGTCCGGACATACCATCAGGTTATAGGAATTATCAGCAATCACACAATCTCTGACCATATCGGCCTCTAATATCAACCATTGTGAACCATCAGAATAGTGCAACTCCTTTGTATCAGAAACATACTTTATTGCTCCGGCTCGAGCTGTTGATGCTGCCAAATTGGTATTACCTATACCTATAATATTATTCCCGGCTAAATCGGCTCTCAAATCAAGGCGTACAGCAGGGCTTATTGTTCCCAACCCCATATAACCATTGTTGAGCAATGTCAGAAGATTGATATTATTTGAGTTGTTTATCCTTATATTTTCAGTCAAACCATTATCTCCTTGTGAGAGTATATCAAGCGTAGCTGTTGGATTATTGGTATTTATTCCTACGCTCTGTGCATACACCATTACTATTGGCAGAGATAATAAAAAAGTTATAACCACCAGATATCTAAACATTTTATTTTTCATACATAAACTATATTTTAATATCATACTCTCAGAACCTTAGTTTTCTAAAATACTTAAATTACAATAACCTGCCTTAAGATATTTAAGTGATCCCATATTATGAGAAATAACAGATCGCAATGTTTGTCCAGCTAACAGTTGAAAGCTTCCCGAACATAGCACTGAAGTTTGAAAGGTAGCTGCATCATAATAAGTCGATTGACATTTAACTGTAGCTACAGGCGATACTAGTTCCATTTGCATATAACTGTTAGTACCAACCGCTCCATTGTCGAATGTGGCAATTACCGAGATGGTGTACGTACCCGTCCGAGGAGCTGTAAATATTCCGGTCGCAGCATTAAATGTTCCGAGCAGATCTTCCTTCTTACGCCAGTTCATAACCGTTGTAGAAGCATTATCCGGAAAAGACTGGCTGGTATTGATAATATCGGCAACCACATATGTACGTATCAGGTAAGCACTAAGCTTATTCCATACAGTTCCATCAGACAGATACAAAGCCTGAGACCCTGTATCATATTTTAAGGATCCGGCTCCAGCTGCTGCTGCCGTTTGATTACTATTACCGATGCCGATAATGGCATTATTGGCCCCATTTCGCAAATCGAGCCGAATATCAGGGTTCGTCACTCCCAATCCCAGGTAACCATGATCACGCAGCGAAAGTATCTCCGTATTAGATGTATTTCTGACCGAAAGAGCCTGTGTTGCACTGGTACTACCCTCGGAGATAATTTCTAGTGCTGCCTTGGGATTTTGAGTATTTATTCCTACTTGAGCCTGCAACAGACTAAAGAAAAGAATACCAATTAACAATAAAAAAGTTATCTTCCTCATTATCTTCAAATTAATTTATATAGTTAGTTGTTTTAGTCAAATAAAAAAGCAGCAGCATGTAGTCGCTACACACTACTGCCTGACATAGTTGTGGCACAGATAAACAGATTATTCGTATCGATTTTGAACGACAACAAAAAAACAAATCGGTAACACGAAGATGTTTATCGAAACAACTATTAGTATATCTATTGGGGAAATACTCTAAAATGAAAAACAATATGTCATTAGAACACAATAACAAAAAAAGACAGAGTAATCTGCCTAAAATATTTTTATTAATAATGTATCTGCTAGTTAGCTCTCTCTCTCTCTCTCTCTCTCTCTCTCTCTCTCTCTCTCTCTCTCTCTCTCTCTCTCTCTCTCTCTCTAATATTTCAACGCACATAGACAAACCTAAATAGTTAAAATTTAGCTTATTATCAGCAGATATGTTTGTTAATTTTGTTATCATTATTAGAGTAAATAATTATTTTACAAGGACAAAGATATAAAATACTTTTAATATCGCTACTCAGCCAATAGAATTTTAATTAATAAAAGAAAGTATGAAGGATAATCTAAAAACACTGCTTAGAAATCTTTTAAGTAATGCTTTATTCTGAATCTTCTATTACATTTATAAAAGCACTTTTATGTTTATCACCCCATCTTTCCAATTGTTCAAGAATAGGAATCAAATCTTTCCCGGCAGCAGTCAAATAATATTCAACCCGAAGAGGTAACACAGGATATACCGTTTTACCGACTACACCTTGCAACTCCAACTCCTTCAATTGCTTAGTTAACACTCGTCGGGGAGCAATGGCAATACTATGATATAATTCGCTTGGTCTGGCTACCCCTTTATTTATTTCGAGAATAAGCCATATCTTCCAACTTCCTGAAATAATGTCAACGGGAATACGAATAGAACAATCAGAATAATCCATCGGATTCTTTCTTTTATACATAACTTTCAATTTCGGTTTTAATCAAAGTTAAGTATTTATTTGTCAGCAAGAAACTCTACAACAGCAATACTTTACTAAATTAGTGATAAGACGTTCTATAGTATTTTACAATTACGAAAGCTGGTTTTTCAAACCGATAGATACCGATAAATGGATAAGAAAACCTTACTTATATTCGTATAATAATGGCTAAAAAAGCTAATCTCTTCAAATCCAAATAGCGATTAATTTATCACCCCATGACTTATTAATCCCTTATTGTCAACAAGATAAAAGAGATGTACTTTTGCTTGAATAGGATAGAAAAAAAACAGTTATGGACAATCAAAATATTATCATAAGAGGAGCTAGAGAAAACAACCTGAAAAACATTTCAGTATGTATTCCGAAAAAGAAAATCACTGTGTTTACAGGAGTTTCGGGTTCGGGTAAATCGTCTCTCGTCTTCGATACAATTGCTGCTGAATCGCAACGCTTGCTCAACGAAACCTATAATAGCTTTATCAGACATAGGCTGCAACAATATAGTAAACCCGATGTAGACAGCATGGATAATTTATCTGTATCAATTGTTGTAGACCAGAAGCGTATCGAAGGTAATGCACGATCAACAGTAGGCACCGTTACGGATATTTATTCATTGCTCAGATTGATATATTCAAGAGTTGGTAAACCATTTGTAGGCTATTCAAATACGTTTTCATTCAATAATCCACAGGGAATGTGTCCCCATTGCGAAGGGTTGGGAAACGTCAACACTCTTGACTTTGATAAACTTATCGATAAAAACAAGTCTCTTAATGAGGGAGCAATCAATTTCCCGACATTTGAAGTCAATGGCTGGAGGTGGACACGCTACGCTTATTCCGGACTATTTGATAATGATAAGAAAGTTAAAGACTATACAACACAAGAGTGGTATAACCTTATTTATGCTGATAATATTAAATTGACTAATCCCGATCCCCGATTTCCGAAAACTTCACCTTATGAAGGATTATTGCCGAGATTTGAACGGACTTTCTTCAAAAAAGACTCAAAAGAAATCACGGGAAAGAATTCAACCAGATTCAAAGAAGTCGTCATGAAGAATACGTGTCCACAATGTAAAGGAGCTCGTTTAAACCCGACTGTATTAAGCTGTAAAATCAATCAGAAAAATATAGCAGATTGCTGCGATTTACAAATTGACGAGTTGATTGAATTCATCGAAGGTATTGATCAAGTAATCGTACGTCCGGTCTTAGATTCTATCATTGCACATTTAGAGAGTTTAAGATCAATCGGTTTGGAATACCTCAGCCTCAATAGAGAAACATCAACATTATCGGGAGGAGAATCTCAACGGGTAAAACTCATCCGTCATTTAGGCAGTAGCCTTACCGATCTCTGCTATATTTTTGATGAGCCAAGCATAGGACTTCATCCCAGTGATGTGCATAGGTTGAATAAATTATTGATTGAACTTCGGGATAAAGGAAATACTGTACTGATTGTAGAGCACGACCCTGATGTAATTGCGATAGCCGATCATATTGTGGATATGGGAATAGGTGCAGGGAGAAACGGAGGTAAAATTGTGTACGAAGGTGATTTATCCGGATTGATATCCTCCAATACCTTAACCGGAAAATATTTATCTCAGAAAGCATCCCTTAAAGAGACTTACAGAGTCGCCACCGATTTTCTTTCGTTGCATAATATTACGCTGCATAATTTAAAAGATGTATCAGTCCGAATCCCCAAGGAGGTAATGACCGTGATAGCGGGTGTTGCCGGCTCCGGTAAAAGTTCGCTGATTAAGGCATTACAAAAAAACTATCCTCAGATTGTAATGATAGATCAAGGTGCCATAAGAGGATCTAAAAGATCTAGCACCGCCACTTATACGGGAATTATGGACGAAATACGAAAATTGTTTGCCAAAGCAAATAACGTAGCATCTTCTCTATTCAGCACCAACTCTGAAGGAGCTTGCCCTGCATGCAAGGGATTGGGCATTATATCAACCGATCTGGCTTTTATGGATACAGTCGAGATTCGTTGCGATGCCTGCAACGGCAGCGGATACAAACCTGATATTTCGCAATATAAACTGCAAGGAAAAAGTATTGAAGAGGTAATGTCAATGACTATATCGGAGGCTAAAATATTCTTTTCGAAAAATGACATACAGCACATACTTGAAAATCTGGACAATGTCGGCTTGGGTTATTTAACTATCGGACAAGCATTAAATACTCTTTCGGGAGGAGAAAGACAACGTCTCAAACTGGCAATAGAATTAGGAAAACGGGGACATATTTATATTTTTGACGAACCAACCACGGGTTTACACGGCTCCGATATTTCGAAACTGTCAAAGCTATTCAATCAATTAATTGACAGCACCCATAACACGGTTATTATCATCGAACACAATCTGGATATTATCAGTCAAGCAGACTGGATAATAGAGATGGGACCGCAAGCAGGAAAGAATGGGGGTAAAGTAATATTCGAAGGTTATCCAATAGAAATTATAGAGAAAAAAAAGTCTCTAACGGGTAAATATTTAAGCACATACATAAAAAAAACGAACCCATAAATCTGTTATTTAAAGGTATATCGGTAAAACGAATATCAATAAAAAAAATACTACAACCCTGTTGGAAGAAGCAAGACGAATGAAATTCGTATATTTGCACTCAATTGATTTAAACCTTCCGTAATGACAAAACAAGACTGGAAACCGGGAACAATGGTCTACCCCCTACCCGCTGTAATGGTGAGTTGCGGCAGTACTCCCGATGAATACAATATCATAACCATAAGCTGGACAGGAACTATATGCACTAATCCTGCCATGTGTTATATTTCGGTACGCCCCGAAAGACATTCGTATGACATCATAAAGCGTAATATGGAATTTGTCATTAATATCACAACTGAGGATCTGGCATATGCCACCGATTGGTGCGGAGTTAAATCAGGCAAGAATGTGGATAAATTTAAGGAAATGAAACTTACAGCCGGAAAAGCTTCTATAGTAAAGGCTCCTATCATCGAAGAATCGCCACTTTCGATTGAATGCAAGGTAAAAGAGATTGTTCCTTTAGGCTCTCATCACATGTTTATTGCTGATGTGGTAAATGTAAAAGCTGATGAAAGATATATTGATCCTCAAACCGGTAGATTCGAGCTGGATAAGTCAGGAATTATAGCTTATTCGCATGGCTTTTACTACGCTTTAGCCGAAAAGATAGGTCGCTTCGGATGGTCTGTAAAAAAGAAATGAAAATTTAGGATCAACAATAAAAAGGCATTCAATATTTTATTGAATGCCCTTTTATTATATAAAATATCCTGTATCGCTATACACCAAAGACTTAATGAGCATTAATCCCACTCACTGCTGCTTTTTTAATAGCCCATGCCACAGCATTTAATTCCAAATATGAATTATATACAAATGTAGGGAAACTTGTCCAGCGATTATTAAATTTAGACATAGGAAGTCCCGCTGCGGTAAACTGTGTCGGAGCTGTACCATCTGTAGTTCCATAATAACCAAACCCGGGATAAGTACCATACACAGAATCACCAAAATAAACAAAGTTTTTTGAGTCATTATACCACACAACTGAATAATCAGGGTTTAAACTTGAGTTATGATTAGGATTATTAGCAGAAGCCACTTGCACAGAGTTAGGGGGTAAACTAGTGCAGATAACAGTTCCGGCATTATCTTCTTGCCAATATCGGCCGGAAGTATTTCCGAAAGGACCATTGATTATCGGGTCGTTAGGTAAGTTATTAATTGGATAGCTATCTCTGTTTGCAGAGGTTAGAGTACCTATATTTACAGCAGTTGCCGCACTACTTCCAAAGATACCAGTAAGAAGATAATTGGTTACCGTAGCTTGATCATCTGCCGGTGCATATATTAATACACCTCCATTATTAACGTAGTCCGCTAAAACCGTAGCCAAAGCAGTAGTAGCATTTGCTCCGTATGCAAAATATAAAATAATATCGGGTTTTGCCGAACCGTTAGTAAGCTGGGTATAGGCAGCCGAAGCAGAAGTTACCTGCCATAATCTGCTCCATCCCATAGTCTTAACTATTCCCGCAACTCCAAACGAAGCTCCGTTATTAATAGCAAGCTGTCTGGCAGCTCCAACCCAAGAATACTCACCGCTTCCTATAACTCCATAGGACATCACCGGAAGAATAACAGGTATCGTAGCCGTACAAGTATTGTTACCCTCAGGTGTATTTGCATTAATAATTATAGGGAAGTCTATATTTACTGTAGGAATGCCTGTACCTACCAAGGTAACTGGCTGTATACCCGGAGTAAAATTTCCACTCGCACTAAAGACTATACCATTCGTTAACGGCGTGGTTATAGAATATGACCCCGCTTGTGAAACATTCACATTTAGTGTAATGGTATTGGCTGCAGTAAGGCCTACACCTTTTGCATAATTTCCATTAACCACAATACTTGAACAGTTTAGCGAATATATGGCGATGGCCGATAAAACATTTACTTTTACTTGGTTGGCACAATTAGCATCTTCTCCATTTTTTAAAATACTTACCACGTCTTCACCAATATTAAGAGGAGTCCCTTGACCTTGCACATAAACGGTAAAAACACCAGCTGTGAGAAAAGTGCCCGATGTAGAAAAGTAATAGCCATTGGTAGTTGTACCTGCAATACTGTATTCGCCCGGTTTGGTAACCGTAACAATAATCTTCAAGGCATTGGACGAATTTAGCTCTTTCTTCTCAACATAAGTTCCCTGTACTTCTATTGCCGAACAATCGAAATCGAAGACAGCTTTTCCCAGTTTTCCGCATACGCTCCTCCACTCTCCTTCGATTTTAGAATAATAATTAAAGCAGTCTTCCGTTATGTTATAAACAACCAAACTATTCGCAACCGACGCATCCGAAACGTCAATAAGGTCTCTCTGCTCTTCCGTCATACGCGGTATCATAACCCCTTTAGGTACAACAACACCTTCTTTTGCTAAATTCTGAACATCCAGTTCAGTCAAAACATTTGGATTCTCGGTATTTATACCAACTTGAGAATAAAGAGTATTCGCAAGTATCAAAAATATGAAAAATAATAAGATCTTCTTCATTGTCATTTTTAATTTAAAAAAGTAAAGTCTAATATATTAGTTAATGTATCTGCTTAAATAAAGGCAGCAGAATATAATCACTACAGACTGCTGCCGGAAATAGTTGAGCCAGATATAAGCCCTGGATCGTGAAACAACTAAACGACAACAGTTCAAGAATGGAATTACACGATAGGTCTTACCTTCACAACTAGTATAATATGAATTAATAGAGGTAAATTTTGTTTTCTGACTGATCATGTATATAAAATAATTTTCAATAATAATAACAATACTGCAAATACTTTTGTTTATGAGTATTATCGATGTATATTATCACCAAAAGACCTTTAATTGAAATAAATAGTCTTGATCGTTTTACTTTGATGTCGTTATCCTTTTCTTCCCCAAAAGTAGTATCAAAGGAATTTACATTCCAAAATTAAATGTAACGCATAAGTGATATCGCTTCAAAAAAAAGGAAACCAGAACTAAAGGAAAAGTCACATAAACAATTAATAATAAGGCAATAAAATAAGTAAAATACAGTATATCACTTATAAATTTACGTTTTTACCTATACTTTTACTTTATAATAAAAAACGATTAAAGTATGCCTCATATATAGAATAACTATAGAGTATCAGATCAAATTAAAGCCATATATACAGAAAACTGACCCTGAAAACTTCATATAAAGAATTTATTATTGAGTAAAAAGGTTAAGGTTTCCTACTTTATCTATCTCTTAGAAATACTATAGATACATTAAAACAAAAAAAGTGATCGGATAAAAATCCAACCACTTCTATATCGTATATATTGTAAAGCCACTCTACAAAAAGAACAGTATTAACACTTGCTAATCCAATACTGCTTTTTCATCCTTATGGCGATCCAGCTCCAGTTTTTTAATGTACTCAGATGGAGTAACACCCGATATTTGTTTGAATACCTTATTAAATGTTGATTGATGCCTGAATCCTGAAGATGTATAAATATATCGCATTGTATATTTATTCTGATAATCATTATTCAGCATCTCTTTTACCATATCTATCCTATAAGAATTGATAAAAATATTAAAGTTGACATCCTTATTTAGTTTTATAGCTTTCGAAATATAAGTTATATTACTATCTATTGCCTCTGATAATTGTGATATTGTAAAATCAGGATCACAGTAAGGTTTTTTCTCATGCAGATACGTAGTAATGTTATCATATAATTTATTCAACTTTTCTATATCCTGCTCAGTATGACTATTTTCAACAATAACAGTATCAGCTCCTAATGAGTTTGACTTTCTGATCTTAACCTGATTTATAATATTCATACAATATAAAAAATAAAAGAACAAGGCCAGAAAACATATAATAGTAAGAATATTTATGGTAGAAATCTGTTTATTGGTTACAGATATAACTAGTAGGTCAGGAAAAAAAAGTGATACCAGAAAAACCGAACATATCAATACAAAAATATAAATATTCCAAAACATAACTACTCTGACTGAATAGAATATCATAGAGGCGGTAGGAATTAAGAAAAACCACAAAAATGTTGTTATTTGCCCAAGTTGCCAAAATAAAAGTACCATGGGATATATTATAACCGAAATAGAAAATAAATATACCTTCACCAAAGGTCTGAATACATTATAACTTAGCATCAGAGGCACAAAAAAACAAAAACAATGAAAAAAAAGACCTACGGCCATTATATATTTAAAAGGACGTATGGATTCAGACCAATAGTAACCTGAAAATAGTATAAAAATAGTAATAATGGCATAAAAATATCCAATGGATATTTTTTTTCGGATTCTATCTAATTCAATTAAATCAGTATTCACTGCTCTATTCAGTATTTATATTTGTTGTCGTTTTTAAGAATATAAGAGACAAAACCATCTCCGGCAATAAAATTACAAAAACAAATTGATGTAATTGGATTGAAGGTCGGATAAATAGTAAAAAATGACACATTGCCTATAATAGTCGATTTGCTATATACAACCCATAAAATACAATTGAAGAATATCTTTACCTTCTTTTTCCTCCAAATGGCACAGATAATCCTATCTGAAAATTCAGAGCATTGCTCGATGTTGGCAGAAATTGAGGTGAAATTTTAAAAATAGTATAATCACTTGCCAGAAAAAAGTTTAACCCTCTGGCTGGAGCAATGTGAACTGCCAGGCCAAATGTATTGAATGCACTGTATGCAGCAGAATAACTAAAACTGGTGGCAAGCCACGATTTAGGCATGTAGTTTGCCGAAAAAGTAAACTCATTAGTGGTAATATATTTACCGAATTTGGTAGAATACAGAAATCCTGCTGTCATTTTGTCTTTCCACACTTCATATTCCAGTCCTACATTCATATTGGCACGTAACGAGGTCGTATAACCTCCGGGAGAGGCATCTTCATGTAAATTGATTGCCTGTCTGATATCGTCAACAGCATTATTAAATATATCGTTAATAGATGTATTTCCACCTATTATCGTATAATTATGTGGAGATACGGTTACTTCTGTTTCCTGAGAGCTCAACTGTACAACATTGCTCTTAGTCCACGATATAAAACCAATATCGTTTAAAGCATATGAGACTTTTAGTTTTTGCAGAAAACCAACAGGAACATCTTTCAAGTCATATACACCACCTACATCAAGTCCCATTCCATAGCCGGGAATATTGAAACTTCCATAATGAAAACCGTCAAAATTTCGTCTTTCAGGATTATAATCACTATCTGAATAATAGGCATATATACCGGGGCCTGCACCTTTTAATTTAACACGAGACTTTGCTGTCCAGAACTCGTTTCCCGCCGTTATGCTTAAACTTTTAGCATCCAAATCAATATATGAAAGTCCTAAAAGTAATTTAGCTCTGGCTCCTACTGTAAGGCTATTGTTAAGAAATACACGCGAATGAGTCGCACTGATCTCAATAAAAGCATTTTGATCAAGACTTAGATCTGAAAGATCATGTGTTACAGTTTCATTTTCTTTAAATCCAACTTTCAATAGTTCGAATACTGATTTCGGAACATTGGCATCGCCATCTGTCCTTACCCCCAAATCAAAGCTCCAATACGAATCGCCTCTGAAAAACCCTGCCGAAAATATACTAAGTCCTATATTTGCTGTTACATAATTGTTATCAGAAATATTCTCCATCACTTTTTCTACCGGAATCTGGGCATGCATAAATGTAACCCTCTCCCCATCCAACGGAAAGGTCAAATTGTTAAGATTAAAAGTATTGGTCCGTGCATCTAAATAAATATTAGACATAAAGGGAATACCTATATAAGACTGGTCGGGTCTCAAAGCGGCATTAAGACTGGTACGGGCATAAGACGTCTTCATAAAATAAGAAGTACGCGACGATTGTGCTGTACCATCTAACGATAGCAAACAACATACCATAGCTATAATAAGCCCCGAAGAAATAGAATTTAGTTTCATTTTGTTTCTTTGATCTGTTATTAAAGCTCAAGCTGCATACCTCCGGCAAAAAGAACTGCCTGCCTCAAATAAATATAATCTTGTCTAGTAAAATTAATAGCACCTACTTTTATTCCGAATATAAAATGTAAATCACGCGCATTTTTCATATACTTCATATACTCAGGTCCTATTCGTATCTCAAAATTCTGATTCTTAGCCGATACTAATTTCTGTGGGGGTATCTTCACAAATTCGTTTCTGGTACGATCCCTATTGATTACATTCAGAATAACCTCTATCTCCAATCCTGACTCCATGGGCATTACCATTGCATCTACTTTTGCAGAAATAACTACTCCTGTTGATCCTTCATAAAAGAATCTAGAAATCGTAGAAGTATTAAATAACCCCCTGATTGTATCACTCAAAGCAATTCTGGCTCCAAGCACAATTTCGGGAGGTACAGAGGGCAAGAAATTTACATGAATCGTATCAAACCCTCCCAATGGAACCGGAGGAATATTGAGTTCGACCTCCGTATTTAAATTATCTGAATCATACTCCTTTTCTATACAGGATTGCATAGATAAAATCAGAAAAACAATTCCGATTAGCATATAACAAACTGAGGATCTCATACCTATGCGTTTTATTTCTGTGAATAAGTTAAATGTGTCACGATGCAAAAATACATATTTCAATTTATTAACAAACCTTAGAGCTATAATGTTCTCAAAGCTGACACCGAAACACAAATTGCATCTTCGAGATCTATCATTGCGTTAATCAGGTAAATCTTAGAGAAAAGTCGTATATCATCCTGATTAATAACCAATTCATTAATGATGCCATTTTGCAAAAGATACTGACGCTTTATTCCTCCCAAAAGATAACTTTTGGGGGTATATAATCCGTTGGCATTTTCAAACACAACATTTGCATAAGACGTATCGGTGACCAGTCCATTTTTCACAATAAGAATGTCATCACCATCTTCTCTTCGGGAGTAAAGTGAGTTCAAAAAACTTCTGTCAACCGCTTTATATGTATAATCAATATCATTATCCTCCACTAATGTAAGACTTGATAAATGCCGAAAAACATAGGGCTCAAATTCAACAGAGATTATTTGAGATGAATAAGTTACTCTACACTTTACAATTCCGATGTGTAATGCCTCGGGAATCATGCTTTGTGACAATTCTAAAGAGGGTGCAACTCCGAAAAAATGAATTGCGGTTCTTTTGAGACGGGCAATATGTAAAGGTAGATTGTAAAAAACTCCATCTTTTACCTTTATGGTTTCTATAAATAAGGGTTGATTCATATAAATGGAAAATATATTTTGTTCAATACCTCCTGATACTCGTCCTCACACTTACTGTAAGCAGTAATTCCACCTCCGCTTCTAAAGTACATCCGGTCACCTTCTTGTTCTATAAAGCGAATCAATACTGCCGAATCGAAATCGGTGCCGTCATAATAGCCGAAAATACCAGTATAGTACCCCCTATCCTCCCTTTCTGCCGAACGTATCAGATCCACGGTAGCCGCTTTGGGTGCACCCGAAATAGAGCCGGCAGGCAACAGTTTAAAGATAATATCACCGAGACGCGAATGATAATCGTCATTCAAATCGCCTGTAATTTCGGAACTGACCTGCAATATCTCCCTATCTCGGCTTTTTATATGGTCTATATATCTGAACCTTTCCACCCGAACATTATCGGCAACCATACTCAGATCGTTACGAATCAGATCAACAATTGTATTATGTTCGGCAGTTTCCTTAAAATCA
Organism: Dysgonomonas sp. HDW5B; assembly: GCF_011299335.1. GTDB lineage: Bacteria > Bacteroidota > Bacteroidia > Bacteroidales > Dysgonomonadaceae > Dysgonomonas_A. Next base: position 3,240,797 of record NZ_CP049858.1, on the reverse strand, counting down.
TTGAGAATTAGTTGCTCCGCATTTTCAATGCCGGCATCTATAGTGCCCTTCATCGGATTAGACGATATCGTTCCGTTAGTTATCCTCACAAATCGTTCGGGTGAAAAACAAACGAAACGACCGGGCAAACAGAGTTGATAAGGAGACTTACTTCTCTTGAAAATATCAAGTAATGAAATGTTCGTCTCTATAGGAGTTTTTATAGTTAGATTAGTCAAAAACGAATCGCCACGCCTTAACCCTTTATGCACCACATTAAATTTATTCTCGTACTCAATATAAGAAATGGGATTCGAACCAAGATATGCTTCAGCCTTTTCAGACTCATATGATGGCTTATTTCCTGCCTCTTTTATTTGAAATAATATGTCGGTTTGCAAGAGAGGATTCGGCACAAAAAAGCCTTCCGACATTTCATAGTTAATGCCAAATAAGAAAGGTTCATGAACAGAACCCGACTTATTCATTTCCAATCGAATATCATCTATATTCCGATAAAACACCATTCTATATAATTTAAAATAAAAAAGAAACTGCTTGCTATAATAACAACAAACAGTTTCCAATATCTTTATGGGTGATTTTTTATTTTTTACTTAAAAAATTACCGTTCGAATCGAAAATTAAATCAATATCGTTATTTAAATCGACCTCATATCCACCGGAAACCAGTCTATCTATTTCAATAACTATAGAAGTTGCATAATTATCCGATAAGTACTTTTGAGTTACATTAGGTAACAATTTTACCACCGATTGAGGCAAGGCATTAGTAGCATGTTCTACACTCACCCAGTCTCCTGCTTTTTTGAAATCAATTTCATAACCACCGTTCAGATAAACCATGTAATAAGTACCATCTGTTTCGGCTACATAGCGTTCTTTGGCCAGACTTACTGTTGTACCCGGAAAGTGGGTTGATACAAACGCTTTACTTGCTGTTGGTAAAGATTCATAATCTACAATAAAATCTTCAGAATCGTCATCTTCAGTACACGCATTAAATGTAAAAAGCGCAATTACCAACAATAAACTAATCTTCAATAATTTTTTCATAAGAAATATTTTTGTGTAAGTAAAAGGAAATATTCAATGATACATCTTTGTTGGTAGGGGCAGACCTATGTGTCTGTCCGAAATAGATGAACACACAGGTTCATTCCTACAGCCAAAGCAATAAATAATTATGCGAACTTATTTGTGTTCAAATGTAATAATTTATTTTTATTCAAATTTAATCGATTTTGCAGGGGATATTCTGGCTATAAGATAAGAGGGTCCTATCATCATTGCCAACGAAATAACCAATGCTCCTATATTTATCAAAATAATATACAATGGGTTCAAGTCAACCGGCATCTCTGACACATAATACGTTGCCGGATCGAGTTTGATTATACCAAACAATTTTTGCAATATACAAATTCCTAAAGCTATAATATTACCCCAAAGCATTCCCTTTAGAATAAGAAACGATGATATGTAAAGAAATACCTTTTGTATTCTGAAATTGCGAGCACCTAATGCCTTTAGTATACCAATCATATTGGTACGTTCAAGAATAATAATCAGCAAGCCCGATATCATGGTAAAGCCCGATACGGCTAACATCAATATAATTATCACCCATACATTCATGTCGAGCAGACTGAGCCAACTGAAAATCATCGGGTTCATTTCTTCAATCGAACGGGTATACAAGGCTTGCCCGTCCCCATCGTGTGAACCTGCCATTTGATAAAACAAATCGTTTTTCACTTCAGCCAAGCGATTATAATCTTTGACTGTCAACTCGATACCGCTCACCTGATTTTTAGTCCAGCCATTTAATCGCTGAACCATATTAATGTCGGTTACAATAAAAAGTTTATCATAATCCTCAAAGTTGGTGCTATAAATACCTGTAATTACAAATTTTCGGGCTTTAATCGGATCTTGTATAAAATAAGTGATAAAACTATCTCCCAGCTTCAAGTCCAATCTATTGGCAATATATTTCGAGATGATCGTCTGATTTACGGTTGAGGTATCCGATTTGTGAAGGATGTCTCCCTCTATCATATTTTGTTTGAAAAAAGTCCAGTCGTAGTCGGCTCCTACCCCTTTTAAAACTACGCCCTGAAATTCGGTATCTGTTTTTACAATACCCGGTATAGTAGCAAAAACCTCTATATGTTTTAGCTCCGGATTATTCTCCAATTCTACGGCAAGACTGTCTGTCATACTAATTGGACTAACCTCGTACGACATATTATTGCCAAAATTGGTTATCTGAATATGTGAACCAAAGCCAATAACCTTGTCGCGTATTTCTTTTTTAAAACCCACCACAATACAAACCGACAGCACCATAGCAGCCAGTCCGAGTGCAATTCCCGCAACTGCTATTTTTATAGCCGGAGACGATACTTTTTGTTTTATACCTCCTCCGAAATATATTTTTCGGGCTATAAATAATTCTAAGTTCAAAATATATTATTGAATAAATTTGTACTGAAACAAAGGTATAAAATTATCTCTTAAGGTTTCAGAGCTTTTAAATATTTTGCCAAGTAACTTCACCGAACCATATATTGCTTTGGCTAGTGAAAAGCTATAGACAGTTATCTTTTATCTACTTTAGTAAGACCATTATAAAATTCTTTCAAAAAAGAAAACAGTAAATATGGAATTAATAGTCATTTTTTCATCTATATTTAAAATTGCTAACAATAAAATTATTTATACTCAACATGTACACAACCAATAATATTTATAAATTAAGAATGCTAACTGCAATTATACTCTTTTTCGGTATCACTTGTTATGGTTTTTCGCAGGAGGCTGTTACATTTGACACCAATCTGCTTAGAAGCACATTGTTAGAAAAACTGCCTACTGAAAACCGAAATGCCGACAATCAGGAAGATATCGAAGATCTATATGACGATCTACAAATCGCTGAAATATATACAGTAAATGATCTGACAAATCTGATTGACACGTATCTGAAAGAAGTTTTAATTATAGAAAAAGAAATATGTACCCAGATGCTAGAAAGTGAGGATGCAGAGTTAACAGCTTCTGTTTCGACAGGCACATATTCGGCAACCTTTGAAGATGCAGAGCTAATCAAAGAAGGTATTTATTTTACTACGGTCGGACTCATTCGTACGATGATCGATTTAAGTCATCAGACAGAAGACGATACGGATCAGGAATATTAAGTAGATAAAAAATAGATAGAAAGCAGGACATTAAAAAAAGATGAATCCTGCTTTTTTCGTTTATCCCCAAAAAGGAAAAAATTCATTAACATAAAAAGGAGCTACATATTCAAAAGAATAAAATTATCTTTGCAAAAGGTCAACGACCTCTTTTATTAAACAATATAAAAAATATTGCTTTATTTTACAATTATAACTGCATCGGGTTATATCCGTTACCAAAGCAATCAAAAGGTCTTGTACCTTAACTGAATAGTGCATGAACATAATAAGAGCTTGCATTGCGAGTATTATTTGTACAATAACCTTTTTTCAGGCTTCCGCTCAGGAAGGTGAAAAGGTATTTCGATTTCTGGAACTGCCTTCCTCGGTTCGTGCCAATGCATTGGGAGGAAACAATGTTTCGGTTATCGAGAACGATATTTCTCTCGTATTCCTCAATCCGGCCGCTCTAGGACGTGAGATGAATATGAATGCCAATGTCAACTTTCTGTCTTATATAGCCGACATTAAAGTAGGTAGTGCTATTTTCGGGAAATCGATTCGCGACAATAATTCGTTTGCCGTAGGTGTAAATTATATTGACTACGGTGACTTCAAAAAAACCACCTCTGAGAATGAAATTATCGGAAATTTCTCAGCTAAAGACATTGCTGTAAACGGAATGTACAGCCACGTGCTTACCAACAGATTAAGAGGTGGTGTTACTGCCAAATTTATAACATCTTCGTACGAAGATTACTCGTCTGTTGCCATCGGATTTGATGTAGGATTGAGTTATTACAATGAAGATCAAGAATTTTCGGCAGGATTGGTACTAAAAAATATGGGAAGCCAAATATCATCCTACAACGATAAGCGAGTGGGCTTACCTTGGGATATACAATTGGGGGTGAGCAAAAGATTACGGAGTGCTCCTATACGCTTTTCTGTTACGGCAGTGTATCTCACTCAATGGAATTTTGCCAACATAAATGAGGCAAATGGCATAGACACGAGTGACGATGGGTTTCTCAAAACCGCATTCAAACATACTATATTAGGTGTAGATATTATTCCTTCCGAAAACTTTTGGATAGGTGTCGGTTTTAATCCTAAAGTTCATTACGATATGGCTTTGCAGGATGGTAATAAATTCGGCGGATTTAATGCGGGAGCAGGAGTCCGAATTCAAAAGTTCAATATAGGTTTTTCACTTGCCCAGTACCACCCATCGGCTACTACATATCACTTTAGCGTAGGTTTCGATATCTCTAAATTTTAAGGTCTCAGACCATTTAATATAAAAGGCTGGTGGCTCAGATATCAAATCAACGAACATTTTAAAGACACTATTGTTGTAAATATAGCATATATGAAAATGATTACAATTGCAATTGACGGGTTTTCGTCATGTGGAAAGAGTACAATGGCTAAGGATTTAGCCAAACAAATTGGATACATATACATCGACAGCGGAGCCATGTACAGAGCTATTACGCTGTACTGTATTCAGAATAATCTGTTTGACGGTGATCAGTTAAATGTCGAAAAGTTAAGTCAGCAAATCAGTAATATACATATAAGCTTCAAATTAAATGAGCAAACAGGACTTCCCGAAACATACCTCAATGGTGCAAATGTAGAGAAGGAGATCCGTACAATGGAAGTTTCCAACAAAGTTAGTTATGTGAGTGCAGTAGGCTTTGTACGCAGAGCGATGGTACTGCAACAACAGGAAATGGGAAAAGCGAAGGGTATAGTAATGGATGGCAGGGATATAGGTACAGTTGTATTTCCTGAAGCCGAACTTAAATTTTTCGTTACAGCAAGTCCCGACATCAGGGCACAACGCCGTTTGGACGAGCTGCATGCCAAAGGAGATACTAAAACAACGTTTAATGACGTTTTAGATAATATAAAACAAAGAGATTACATTGATCAGCACCGCGACGAAAGTCCTTTGACGCAAGCCGAAGATGCTTTGGTGCTCGACAATTCAACACTAACCAAGGAGCAACAAATGAAATGGCTCCTTGATAAATTCAATCATATCACATCACAATGAAGAATACAATAGAAATAGATTCAAAATCGGGCTTTTGCTTTGGTGTAGTCAATGCCATAAAAAAAGCGGAAGAAGAGTTGGACAAAGGCGGTACATTGTACTGTCTGGGCGATATTGTACATAACAATCTGGAAGTAGAGCGCCTCGAAAAGTTAGGTTTAAAAACCATTAACCACGAACAGTTTGCCGAATTAAAAAATGCAAGAGTACTGCTTCGTGCACATGGCGAACCACCCAGTACTTACGAGATAGCAAAAAAGAACAATATCGAAATTATTGATGCCTCATGTCCTGTAGTGCTTCGTTTGCAAAGACGAATAAAGGATAAGCACAATAACGAAATAGATAACGATACACAAATTGTTATTTATGGAGAAAAAGGACATGCCGAGGTAAATGGACTAATGGGACAAACCGACGCTCGAGCCATCGTCATCGAGAAAAAGGAAGAACTGGACAAATTAGATTTTTCAAGAAATATTTGCTTATTCTCTCAAACCACTAAACCGCTTGACGGATTCAGAGAAGTTATCGACATTATCGAATCAAGAATGCAAAACGGTGCTCAGTTCGAGTATGTAGACACCATTTGCAGGCAGGTTTCGAACCGAATACCCAACATCAAAGAGTTTGCAACCAAGCACGATATCATACTTTTTGTAGCCGGACAAAAAAGTTCTAACGGAAAAGTGCTTTTTTCTGAGTGTAAAAAATACAATCCAAATTCTTATTTCGTATCTTCGCCTGACGAAATTGATCCGGCGATTATCAAGAAAGGACTTTCCATTGGGGTATGCGGAGCCACTTCGACCCCTAAATGGCAAATGGAAGAAGTTGAAAAGAAAATCGACGAAATTTCATCACATTTAGCTGAATAACTAAGGTTGCAGACCGGTTTATTACTTTAGCAGGTACAGGTTCTGGTGACAGTTATTACTAAATAATATTGAATGAAATGATTACTATTATTTAAAATGATATAGTCTTAAGAATTATGGCAAATATTAAATGTATTGGTGTTTTGACCTCGGGAGGCGATGCCCCTGGAATGAATGCAGCAATCCGTGCTGTCACTCGTGCTGCTATATACAATAACATCGAAGTTAAGGGGATAATGAGAGGCTACAGAGGTCTTATATTTGATGAGATCGTCTCTTTTAAAACCAACAGTGTTAGTAATATAATCCAGCAAGGCGGTACCATCCTAAAAACGGCTCGTTGTAAAGAATTCATGACACCCGAAGGACGTCAGATAGCGTATGAAGCAATGCAACGCGAAGGGATAGATGCTTTGGTAGTTATCGGAGGAGACGGATCTTTAACAGGTGCACGTATTTTAGCTCAGGAGCACAATATTCCTATCGTAGGCTTACCCGGTACAATAGACAATGACCTCAACGGAACCGATACAACCATCGGTTATGATACTGCACTGAATACAATAATGGATGCTGTTGATAAAATCAGAGACACAGCCAGCTCACACGAACGTCTGTTCTTCATCGAGGTGATGGGACGCGAGTGCGGTTACTTAGCTCTCAACGGGGCTATTGCAACAGGAGCAGAAGCAGCTATCATTCCCGAAAGAATGTTTGAAACCGATCAGCTGGGAGAATTAATCTCCAACGGATTCAGAAAGAGTAAAAACAGTAGTCTTGTTCTTGTTACCGAAGGTGATATCACAGGAGGAGCCATTGCCATGTCTGAGCGTGTAAAAAAAGAATATCCTCAATATGATGTACGTGTAACTATCTTAGGACACGTTCAACGAGGAGGTTCTCCAACAGCAAATGACCGTATACTTGCCAGCCGTATGGGAGCAGCAGCTATCGATGCTTTACTTGACGATCAGCGTAATGTTATGATCGGAATGCAAAACGATCAGATAGTATATGTTCCATTCTCTAAAGCAATCAAAAAGAATAAACCGATAAATGAAAATTTGGTGAATACTTTAAAAATACTATCTATTTAAGACATCTGCTTAATAGATTTTTAGAATATTACGGAAAAGGGGGTCATTGAAGAATGCCTCCCTTTTTGTATCTGAATAGTTAAGAAAGAAAAACATTTAAGAGATTTTCACACTCCAATCGTTCTATTTTGATTATTTTTGTAACTTTCGAAATTAAACAAAGGCATGAAAAAGACCATTATTATTATTCTGCTATCCGTTTTAACATACGCAAGTGCTAATTCTCAATCTTATCTGGGAGTAAGAGGTAGTTTCAACATATCATCTTTAAGTACAGGAAGTGCAAAAAGCAGACCCGGATTTAGTGTAGGAGCTATGTATAGTACCCATCTATCCGATTATTGGTATTTTCAACCTGCCATCTTATACAATCTCTCAGGCAGTAAATCGGTAAGTAAATTCAAGCCTGCTTATTCAGGATACACTTATAATCTGGAAGTTCCACTTATTCTATCGCGTCGTTTTGGAGACGATGATATCAGTTTCGGACTCGATTTCGGTCCTTTTATGAAGTATGGTCTACATGGCGGATATTGGGTAGATGACCTTACAACAGGAGAAAGAACCAGACCAAATATATTTGATCATCAAAAAAGATTTGACATTGGCCCACAAGTCGGGTTCAGTGTTATTGTTTACAGTTTATATATTGGTTACTCTTTTCAATATGGGATGATCAAAGCTTGGGATGACAGAAGAGGTAACTATTACAATTCATGCATGACCTTTGGATATTTATTTCAGGTACGATAGAAAAAACGAAATACTACATACAAATTCATTGTATTAAGAATAACTTTATTATATTTGCCCCTGTAAAATAACTCTTTACACTAAAAATGACAATCGAATTAACAAACATAACTAACATCAACAGCTTAAATTTTAACTATTTAAGCTTGGTTATCTGCGTTGAAATATTAGAGAGAGAGAGAGAGAGAGAGAGAGAGAGAGAGAGAGAGAGAGAGAGTTAACTAGCAAACACGTTAGTAATAAAAATATTTTAGACGGAATTTTCCGTCTTTTTTTATTTGTGCGTACCAAAGACGCATTCATCTTCATTTTCATATATTTCCCCAATAAATATAATTCAAGCTGTGCATACAAGGGCGTTTGTTCGGACAATTTGTTTTTTTGTTGTCGTTCAGAATCCGAACAAATAAATCAATCCCCTAAGGCACAACTATGCCCGGCAGTAGTGTGTAGCGATTACATGCTGCTGCTTTCTTTGATTTTAAGACAAGAACTAACTATATCAATTACCTAACAATGAAAAAGAGCTTAATATTTATTCTTAGTCTGTTATCTATCGGCTGGTGTAATGCACAAGTCGGGATAAACATTAAAAATCCGTTGGGTGCATTGCACATAGATCCCAACTCTGATACCCAATCCGACGGTAGTGGAGATGCCGATGATGTGATAATCACCAAAGATGGATACATGGGCATAGGAACCTGTACGCCTTCAACCTATTTGCATATAAAAACTGCAACGGCGGGTATACCGACTTCAACTCCGGCATATGGTTTGAGATTGTCAGATGGAAACGAGGCAGACAGACGTGCTCTGATATCTAACGCCAACGGTTTGACAACTTGGGGCGATGTGGTACCCGAAGGAGGAATATCAGCCGTTAAATCGAGTGTAGGTATTACTCAACCTGCAGTGACCAATAATATTCTTTATAACTCGAGTACCAATTTGACTTTACCTCAAGGAAAATGGCTTGTACAAGTGGCTATGTATATTGTTCTTGGCGGTGCTCCTGCTGCACAGTTTAATGATCGCATAATTCTTAGCACTACGTTTTCTGAAACAATAATAGCTCAGACCACAGCCGATATCGCTTCTGCACATATCGAAGGGGTAAAGTATGTCTCGGGGATATTCTGGAAATACGGATCAGGTGGTATACTCTATGGAACCTTTATCATCAATAACCCTCTGGCAAGTACAACCTACTATTATTATATGGGGCGGGCTACTGTCTACGGCACATCCGACCCATCGGTTCTATGGGCTCAAATAGGTGGCACAAAGGGCGAAGACAATATAATTGCTTACCGTTTACCACAAAATCTATAAAAGATGTTCTTTAAGAGCATCTCTGTTTATTGAAATATATATATTGATCAACAAAAAATCAAAATTAAAGTGTAGATATGAACTCAATTTATAAATGGATATTCTTTTTTTTGTGCATAACCATAAACTCTTCGGCACAAGTGGGAATAAATACAGCAAATCCTCAATCGGGAGTTTTGCATATAGATCCTAAAGGCGATAATAATACGACAGGAGTTCCGGCTAACATCCAAACTATTGACGATGTGATGATTTCACCAGCAGGAAATATTGCAATCGGGCATACTACTCCTTCTTATAAATTAGATATTTGGGTCAGACCTTCGGGAACATCAAAACCTGCATTCCGTCTCGAGGATGGCACAGAAGGTAATAAAAAAATATTATTATCTGACGCTTCGGGCAATGCCTATTGGGGGTATCCTGGAGAAATACCTCTTATACGGGGAGTTTATACAAGAACTATAAACTATACCATCCCCAGTATATCGCCATCTCTGGTATATGCAAATATGTATGCTTATGCTTATATAAAGTTACCTAAAGGACGTTGGGTGGTTATGGTAGACCAAAGAGTAGATCCGGCCTCGGGTAGTTACGGAACTTCCTATCAGGAAAGATCTTTCTTCAGGCTTACCTTTTCCGATAACAGCCTATCGGGAGATGGTACATTATATCCCGCAAACGGAGCGGGAGTATCAAAAGATATTGAAGGATCACTCAATGGTACTGCAACTACCGGAAGCTTAATATCTTCTAATGTGAACTTCAGAACTGCAAGCATAGTTTCCGGATTTATAATTATTAATAACCGAACAAATGGTATTAAAACTTATTATCTGAAATTAGTAAATGCTGCCTATCCGAATAATCTCAACCTTGCAGGCAGGGTACTGACAACAGCCAATCCGGCACATGCCGAGAATCGGATTATTGCTATGCCACTCCAGTAAATCATCTGCATCCATAAATATATATTTTGCAACATCATCCTACACGTTGTCATAAGATAATCATTAAACAAAAAACTAAAATGAAATATTTATTTTTATTGGCATTATTACTGATAATCCCTCTTACGGTTTTTTCGCAGATCGGAATTCAAACCGACAATATAACTTCCTCAAATATACTACTCTACATAGATCCGGCAAAAGACAATGCGACTTCGGGTACACCAACTGCATCTCAAACAAAAGAAGATATTGTTATAGACAAATCGGGTAACGTAGGGATAGGAACAACTATCCCTACCGTAAAACTTGATATTGTAACAACAGGAACTCCCATATCTCCCGTAAAGGGGTTTTCGATCAGAGACGGTTATCAGGTCGATAAGTATGTTTTGACAAGCGATGCCACAGGAACTGCATACTGGCAAGCTTATGTACCGGGAACCGAAAAAGGAGTAATGGGCAGTGGTATTAATATAGCCAATACCTATACCAATTATATAAATACAAATTCAAAAATATCGCTATATCCGGGAAAATGGATTGTATTTGTATCACTCAATATTTTAGGGAACGGAACTGTTGCCGATTTTTCGTGGATGACTTTTGGGTTCGCCGATAATTCTACATTGCCTTCATCTGCATTGTCACCCGACACACAAGGAGCTGTATCGGCAGCCTTACTTAATGATATAAACACCTCACCGGGATCGAGTGTAAACGGTAAAATATTTATAACGAATAGTTCGTCTGTAAAAAAAGATTATTACTTGCTGGCAGGTAAAGTGATACGCAATACAACTTCGCCCAATAGTGCGACTTTTCTGTCTGTAGGAAGTACAGGAAGCTTATATGCGTTCAGGATAAACGATATCACTTCACCTTAAAATATACTGCACAAATTATTGCTGTTATAATGATCAAAATAAAAAATCTAAGAAATTATTCACCCTTCATATCGAACAATTTCTTAGATTTTATAGTTTAGTCTCAACGAATCTTATTCTGAAGTATTAGATTCATGATGATGACCTTTTAAAAAACCGAACAACACAAACAACGATCCTGTAATTATAGTCAGAATCCCGAATAACCAATAAAGATTTGCCAGCTCCATATTACCGTTATCTCTCAATCCATCAACCTGTAAAAAAAAGAATAAAGAGAAAATAGCTAAGCAAACACCAATAATGGTAAATGTTTTACGTCTCTTCCTGGCTTCCATAATATCTCTTTTTAAAGATTCATATATTATTTAAACAACAGCATTAAAGAAACGTTCACATAAATAAGCCATAATTTAGTTAAATTTCAGACTTTAACTTATAGTAATTGCGATTAGCGCTATAAGCCTTTAATTAAGGTAACAACTGTATTCAATTAATCAAAAGCAGGAATCCTCACACGAAAGATTCCTGCTTTTTAAATATATTTTTCTCAGATAAAAATCGCTATTATACTGAATCAATCCTCTTTAAAGAATCTAAAATATTAATCTCTTAACTGAGGTGTAGCAAAATCTGCCGGCACCCATTTGTAGCTATCATTAGTAATTTGTCTGATGTGCCCAATTCCAGGATAAGGTTGATGGTAACCAAATATCAAAGCATTCTCAGAGCTCAATTTCTTCAATACAGTCAATCGGGTTTTTATACCCAATTCAAAGTCAGTATCGAAACTTGTTCCCCATTGGGGATTGGCAAACAAAATATTACTGGCATGCACTATATCTGCCATGGCTACCAATTTCTCGTTATTCGAAAAAATAGTAGAAATAATATGACCCGGAGTATGTCCCGGAGCAAGCTCCACCTCTATACAATCCAGAAGAATATCCTTATCAGCGACTAATTTTATTTGCGGCTTCAGCGCAGTGAGTATATTCCGAATATATTTAAGCATAGTTGCCACCATGGCAGTATCCTTTGATTTAGATCTCGAAAAATCGGGATTTTCACTCATCCAGAAATCATACTCTATTTGGGTCATATAAATATCGGCATTCGGATATATACTTTTTCCGTTTGAATCTAAAAGACCTGCAACGTGGTCGATATGAGCATGTGTAACTACAATATCCGTAATCTGTTCGGGAGAGACACCTATTATTGCCAGATTATCTTTCAACCATCCACCTGTAGGCCCCATATCGCTGCCCGATCCTGAATCAAATAAAATAAATTTATCGCCTTTCTTCAACAATAATATATTCATAGCCAAATCAATTGACTGTGTATCGTTGCTATTTCCCTTCAGAAAGTCACTTAATTGCTTACTTGTAACATCAGGAGCCATAGATGGCTGTATAGGAGATATCCGTATATACCCATCCGATAATACAACAGCTTCGATGTCGCCAATTTTCATTTGTTGAAATCCCTTTCCTTCTATTGTCATAGCCTGTGCATTTGAGAGCAAAAAGCTCCAGAAGATAGCCGAGAACAGCATCCCCATTAATTTTTGTTTCATGTTTTGTTATTGTTAAATTTCCTTACAAAAGTAATTATATAGTATATTTGTGTCAAGTATGTACTTTATTGTATCATACAGACCAAAAAGTTTCTAATATTGATTATCAACAAATAAATAAGGAAATGAAATTTAAAATAAATGAAAATAAAGATATTTGTGCTGTCGATTATGCCTTTCAGCGAGTCGGAGGTAAATATAAAGGACGTCTTCTTTGGAGGTTAAGTCAGAGTGAAGTAATGCGATACAATGAGCTGGCTAAAGACATGGCAGACATAAGTACTAAGATGCTTACCCAAACCTTACGCGAACTGGAAGCCGACAACCTTATTCATCGAAAGGTATATCCGCAAGTACCCCCTAAGGTCGAATATCGCTTAACGGAAACCGGCAAAGAGTTGATTCCTTTTATAGAATACCTTTTTCATTGGGGATGCAAACAGTTGGGCAGAGATAGTGTGAGTATTCTTGAAGGATGCCATTCATAAAAAATACCACAGCGAGGACGAGCCTTACTGCGGTATTTCTTAATTATATATATTTTCAATGCTTACATCGAACTGCAACCCGTATTAGGTTTCAATTGTTTGAAGAAATCATTTCCTTTATCATCCACAAGAATAAATGCAGGGAAATCTTCCACCTCTATTTTCCAGATAGCCTCCATACCCAATTCAGGATATTCAACACATTCTAGGCTCTTAATATTAGTTTGAGCCAATATTGCAGCAGGTCCACCGATACTTCCCAAATAGAAACCTCCGTGCTTGTGACACGCATCAGTTACCTGTTGGCTACGGTTACCTTTTGCAATCATAATAAGACTACCACCCGCAGCTTGGAAAGCATCCACATACGAATCCATACGACCCGCAGTAGTTGGTCCCATCGAACCACTAGCATACCCCTTAGGTGTTTTAGCAGGTCCTGCATAATAAATCGGATGATCTTTGATGTATTGAGGCATACCCTCACCTTTATCCAAACGTTCTTGCAATTTAGCATGGGCGATATCACGTCCTACGATAATGGTTCCAGTTAATGACAAGCGTGTAGAAACAGGATATTTACTAAGCTCAGCCAATATTTCGGGCATAGGACGATTCAGGTCAATTTTCACACCACCTGCTTCGCCTGCTTTTTGATATTCGGCAGGAATTAAACGTGAAGGATTATCCTCCATTTTTTCCAACCAGATACCTTCTTTATTGATTTTACCTTTGATATTACGGTCAGCCGAACAAGAAACTCCCATACCCACAGGACAAGAAGCTCCGTGACGAGGTAGACGGATTACACGCACATCATGAGCAAAATATTTACCGCCGAATTGTGCACCTAAGCCCAATTCCTGTGCAGCTTTCAACAATTTAGCTTCCATTTCGAGATCACGGAAAGCTTGTCCGCCTTCGTTACCCTCAGTTGGCAAATTATCGTAATATTTAGTAGATGCCAGTTTTACAGTTTTCAGATTACTCTCGGCAGAAGTTCCACCTATTGCAAATGCAATATGATAAGGAGGACATGCCGCAGTACCCAACGATTTCATCTTTTCGATCAGAAAAGCCTCCAATTTACCGGGAGTAAGCAATGCTTTAGTTTCCTGATATAAATATGTTTTATTGGCAGAACCTCCACCTTTAGCTATAAATAAAAATTTATATTCATCACCTTTCGTAGCATACAAATCGATCTGAGCAGGCAGATTACATCCTGTATTTACTTCATCATACATATTCAGAGGAGCATTTTGAGAATATCTCAAATTATCTTCCACAAATGTATTGTATACACCTTTCGATAACGCTTCTTCGTCGTTACTGCCGGTCCATACATTTTGCCCCTTTTTACCGACAATTATGGCAGTTCCTGTATCTTGACAGAATGGTAGAATACCACGTGCCGATATCTCAGCATTGCGAAGAAAAGTGAGTGCCACAAATTTATCATTATCACTAGCCTGAGGATCGGATAATATTTTTGCCACCTGTGCCTGATGCTCGGGACGTAACAAAAATTCAACATCGTGAAATGCATGTTGAGCCAAGAGAGTCAAAGCTTCGGGTGCTACTTTCAAAACTTCCTGACCTTCAAAGGTAGCGGTAGAAACATAATCCTTAGATAGCAGATAATACTCGGTAGTATCTTTACCCATTGGAAATGTATCCTGATACTTAAATGATGGAGTTGCCATGTTTATCAGTTTATAATTAGTTTTTTATGTTCGTTTAGTTTCAACAAAAAATAGAAAAACAGATGTTTTTTTGATCTTTACAAAAATAACAAAAATAATCTGAAGCAAAGGAATCTTAGTCGTAAAGAATCGGTTCTGACATTCACTAATACCTATTTACTGAATCGAAATAGGTATCGAAATCTTATTTCAACAAAATCCACAAAAAACAGGATAAGCATATAGCCTACCCTGCAATCTATTTTAATTAAATAGCCTCTACTTCAAAATTCATTATCGGCAGGAAACACAACTCCCAATTGTTTTCTGATCTCATCAAGAATTTCCATAGTTATCAAAGAATTTTCGTGACTGTTTATAACAGACTCTCTCCTACCCGATTGCACAAGGTCTATAAATTCGGCAATCTCATGAAGATACTCTTGATCATAGTCAAAATGGCTTATATGCTGCTCTTCCTTATTTTTAATACAAATCCGAACATCCCTGATAGTATTGATTCTGTCGAGCGAAATCAAACCTTCTTCTCCCTGAATTTCGGTCGACAATTGCGAATCGGCAATCTTAGAATAAAGAATCGTTGCATTCATATTCTCATATTCGAAATTTACCGCCCCCTGTCCGTCTACACCTGTCGACAATAATATACCCGTAGCACTGATCTTTTTAGGACGTCCAAAAAGTACAACCATCGGATATATAGTGTATACACCTATATCGACAACCGCTCCATTCGACAGGGCAGGATTAAACGCATTCAAAACAATTCCCTCCTTCAGGCTGTCATAGCGTGACGAATATTGGCAGTAACTGGCAAAATAACGCCTGATTGTCCCTAAAGCTGAGATATTTTCCATTACAACCTTAAAATTGGGGGTAAGAGTCGGTTTCATTGCCTCCATCAAAGTAACGTTATATTCTTTAGAGGTAGCAATCATTGCTTTTGTTTCTCTAACATTCGAAGCAAAAGGTTTTTCGCACAAAACATGCTTACCATGTTTCATAAACTGAATGCTTTGTGAGGAATGCAAAGAATTAGGAGATGCAATATATACAGCATCAATCAACGGACTTTGTGCCATATCTTCGAGCGAAACAAAAGTATGAGATATACCATGCTTCTGGGCAAAAGCATCCGCCGACTCCTGAGTACGTGAATAAATTGCCGTAAGCTCGAAACGAGGATCTAAATGAGCAGCCCTCAATACATTATCTACTATAGAGCCGGTTCCGATGACTCCAAAACGAATTTTAGTTTGAGATGTAGTCGACATAGTTTTTTATTTAGATGAAGGTCTACGACCATTAAGTTACTTTAGTAAACATAAATATAGTAAATCTTTGATTGTGTGTAGTGAAAAAATCAATAGAACGTATATTTCAATACTGATTCACATTAATAAATAATATATATTCATACCTATCTACTCGAATAATTAAAAAAATAAAGGCACTTAACGTTTAGTTAAATGCCTTTATTATATCTAAGCAGTTTTAATTTCACTCAGCAACAGGCTGAGACAAAACATCACTGATATACTTTTTCAACGAATCATTCTTGACCATTTTCGCATACTTTTCGACCTCTTTGTTCTTAGCTAACGACTTGCGGTTTCTATTATAGAAATTCACAGCATTAGTTACAGCAGCAGTCGTACATTCTACAGGATCAGCCGAATAATTATGTTCTAACGAATATTTAGTCCAACCCATCATATATGCCATCAATACCCAAGGCTCTCCTCCTTGAAAAGTAACGATGCGGTCATCCATACCGATTTTTACGGTTGGAGATCCTGACATCCACATTAATACGAAACGATTTTTATCATCACGCAAACTTTGCTGTTCATCCAATGGATAATAATTCAACCAATCTATATCAGCCAGAACCTGAGGCTCAAGTTGAATATAAGCAGCCGAAATATGGCTCTCCGTAGAATCTATTTTTTCTACAAAAACTTCTTCGCCTTCCCAAGTTCCTACTACCGGCTCGGCTTGATTCTGAACTTGACTAAAAAGATTTGTTGATAGACAAATCATTATTGCCAATGATAGAATTTTTCCCATATTACTTTTAATCTATTTTTTATTAATATTTGATATACCAAAGATAATGCAGTTTTGTGATAAAATGAATTTTCACAAATAGAAATTGACTTCCGCTACATTAAAAGAGTATCATCGTTTTATAAAGTTACTACTTACCTGTAAAGTTTATTTTGAATATAAAAATCACCAATAAAACACTATTCTATAACAGAAAAACACCCTATTCTTAAATTAAAATACTATTATAGATCAGTAAATCACGAAAGAAACAAAAGCTAATTATCAACGGATTAAAACTCCTCCGGTTATCATTCGACCGGATTGAATGCCTTGTCTGCGAGCTGAGAAAAACTGATCGCTATGATAATAAGTGCACAGACCTGCAACCTCAATATTGTCGAAACGAACACCTGCCTGACTCAACAACAGCTCATTTGCAAACCATAAATCAATATGAAACTTACTTGTTTCAAAATTATAATATCCGATATCATCAATTAAAAAACCGGCATGAGCAAACTGATCGACCACTTCGTCTCCTACTTCAAAGTAATCAGGAGAAATAGAAGGAGCTATTCCAACCTGTAAATCCGATGGATCACTGTTGAATTTAGTTTGCATAATTTCAACCACCTTAGGGCCTAATTTTGCAACAGTACCTCTCCATCCTGCATGTATTACAGCAAAAACTTTATTTTTCGGATCAAAAATCAGAATAGGTACACAGTCGGCTGTTCCAACCCCTATACAAACTCCTATCTGATTAGTTATCAGAGCATCTACACCATTCAATAATTGTAGCTGCTCATCCTTACTTTTAGAAGTAAACTCTTTGTCAATGATACAAATCGAATCTCCATGAGTCTGGTAAGGAAATAATAGATTTTCAGAAGGTATGCTAAGCATTAAAGCCAACCGGCTTCTGTTTTCCGTAACATCCTGCAAGTCATCACCCGAATACATCCCCAAATTGAAAGACGTATAATTGCCGGTACTTACTCCGCCATCAATAGTCGTTGAAAAATGCAAAAGAGAGTCAAAAGTATTAAGACTCTCAAATTGCAATAAGGTTGAATATGCTTTATGGCTTACCATCTATATTTTATAAATTATCGAATGGAGGAACCATTATTTAACAGTATCATCTTCTTCTCCTTCTCGGTAATAAAAGTCCGCATCGAAGTCGGGATCTTCATCCTCATCCCACTCTTCTTCATAATCGTCCTCTTCATCCTCGAAATCAAATTCTTCGTCCTCATCCAATTCAATGGCTTTGATATCAAGCTTTCTGTGAACAATTACATTATCAGCAGCTTTAATATATTCACCGTCCTTATTAAGTTCGGCCCAAAGCAAATCTTTCAATTTCTGAAGATTTAAACTTGTAAAAGACGAGATAAAGACATGAGGTACATCCGGAAGATCGGCACTCAATGCTTCAGTCAATTCCTCATCCAACATATCAGATTTAGAAATTGCCAATACTCGACGTTTATCCAACAATTCGGGATTGTACTTCGCCAATTCATTCAACAAAATGCGGTATTCTTCATGAATATCATCGGCATCGGCAGCAATAAGGAAAAGCAACAGCGAGTTACGCTCAATGTGGCGTAAGAAACGAAGTCCCAATCCTTTACCATCACTTGCACCTTCTATGATACCGGGGATATCAGCCATCACAAACGAGCGATGATCGCGATAACTTACGATACCTAAATTAGGCTCAAGCGTAGTAAATGCATAATTTGCTATCTTAGGTTTGGCCGTTGTCATTACCGATAAAAGCGTTGATTTTCCCGCATTAGGGAATCCAACCAATCCAACATCGGCAAGCACTTTCAGTTCCAATACAACGCGGCGTTCCTGAAACGGTTCTCCCGGTTGTGCATAGCGTGGAGCCTGATTGGTAGGTGTTTTGAAGTGATTATTACCACGTCCACCTTTACCACCTTTCAACAAGATTATTTCTTGTCCGTCTTCGGTTATATCACACAAATAGTCACCAGTTTCGGCATCATATGCAACAGTTCCGCAAGGCACATCTATAATAATAGTTTCACCTTTCTTACCCGAGCATAATTTACCTGATCCTCCGCCACCGTGTCCGGCAAGCAGATGTCGTTTAAATTTTAAGTGCAACAACGTCCAATAGTTACGATTGCCACGCAGGATTATATGTCCCCCATCGCCACCGTCGCCACCATCGGGGCCTCCCATCGGAATGTATTTTTCGCGTCTAAAGTGGGTAGAACCTCTTCCGCCCTTTCCCGAGCGACAGTATATTTTTACGTAATCTACGAAATTTGTATCAGACATATTATCCTTTCTTCTAAGGTCTAAGACCTATTTATTAGTTTAGCAAGTATAGTACAATGAATGCTTATATCAAAATAATGCTGCACAAAATACATACTATTGCTTAAAAGATTCGAAACCAAGAACCGAGTTTGATGTGTATATTCAAAACTCAATTCCTGGCTTCAAAAACTCTATATTTTTCTTAATTTACTTTATCTATCACAGACGAAATACGAGCAAAAATATCTTCTACAGAACCAACTCCTTCTACAGAATACAATTTGCCATCTTTCTCATAAAGCTCTTTGAGTGGTGTAGTTTGATTGTAATACACATCCAAACGAGCTTTTATTGTTTCATAATTATCATCGTTACGACCGGTTTGCTTTCCTCTGTTCAAAAGGCGTTCGATCAACTCCTCTTCGGGAACATCAAGACTTACAACGGCTGATATTTTTTGTCCTCTTTTCTCCAACATTTCGTTCAATGCTGTTCCTTGAGGAATGGTACGTGGAAATCCGTCAAAGATAACGCCTTTGCATTCGCCGCTTTTTGTTTTCTGATCGAAAACACTAGCTAAGATATCTATCATAAGTTCGTCAGGTATCAATTGACCTTTCGACATATAGCTGTCAGCCAGTTTACCAAGTTCTGTTCCTGCGGCTTTTTCGGCACGCAATACATCTCCGGTAGAAATGTGAGCCAGTTTATACTTCTCTATAAGATTTGTGCTTTGTGTGCCTTTTCCTGAGCCGGGAGCTCCAAAAATTACAATATTCAACATTACTCTATCGTTTATGGTTTGGGGTCTGAGACCCTTTTATTAGTTGATGCAGGAGTGAATCGGTCTGTTCACCATTCATTCAGATACAAAGGTCTGTCTCCTACTTTATTTTATAAATATCAGGTAGATTACGACCGTATCCGTCATAATCAAGACCAAAACCGACGATAAAATCACTCGGTATTTCCAAAGCTACGTAGTCGATTTTAACTTCACACTTCAAAGCCTCAGGTTTAAACAGCAAAGTGGCTACTTTGATTTCTTTGGGTCCGTCACACGCCAATTGATCGACTATCAAAGACATGGTATGCCCTGTATCTACGATATCTTCGATAATAACAATAGTACGGTCTTTAATATCTTCTTCGAGTCCGTAAATTTCCTTTATCTTGCCCGACGACTTAGTTCCCTGATACGATGCCATACGCACAAACGAAATCTCGCTGGGTACGGTTACACGTTTCATAAGTTCGGCAGCAAACATAAAAGAACCATTTAATATACAAACAAACAGAGGATCTTTTCCATCCAGATCTTTGTTCATCTGCTCAGCTATTCTATCTACAGACTTTAATATCTCTGCTTCTGAGATAAATAATTCGAACTCTTTATCCCTTACCTTTACGCTTTTCATACTTGAATGCTTAAAACTTTTAAGCTTACAAAAGTACTACAATTAGATGAATCACAGCAATAAGTATTCCCTTTTTTTTCCTTAACAGCTAATTTAAAGTCTATCAAATATTTATTTATAAAATCAAAAGATCATTTTCCGATTTCGATATACCTCTTTACTCCTCACGCAAGTAGCATACACTGATACTATTCTTTTTCCGCAGCAGAAATTCGAAAAAATCTTTTTATTACCAATAAGTAGTTTTATCGAACTCAAACTACAGATTTACTACAGATTCTCTGCATAAATTTGTCTAAAAGTTACAAAAAGCGATATATAACCCTTAACTTTGGGTTAATAACCAAATAAACTCATACAGTATGGATCAAATTATTGATGAATCTGAATTTACAACCTCCGCAAATTTTGTAACCCATTTTACTCACGACTTTCTTAAAAACATGGGGGTATCAGAAAGATGGATTGATTTGGTCAATCTCATCATTGTGCTCGCTGCCGCTGTCGTTATAGTATATGTACTACAAAAGGTAGTACGCATTGCACTTTCATTTGCCTTTAAGAAAATAGAAAAAATCACTAAACTTTCATTTTTCAAGCATGCCGAGAAAAATAGGCTGCCTCACTTTTTGGCACTGAGCGTACCCTATACATTTATCATAAATGCTATCCCCACCATATTCGTAGATTACAGAATGTTCATAAAACCAACACTCAAAATAACCGATATATACATGGTTTTTTTGGTTATCTGGATATTAATGGCAATTATAAAATCGTTTGCCAATGTGATTCACGAAAAACCGACATTCCACAACAAGCCGATGAAGAGTTACCTGCAGGTAATACAAATTATCTGCTACATTTTCGGTGCAGTAGCTATATTTTCGATACTTACCGGCAAATCGGCAACCGTATTTTTTACGGCAATGGGAGCTGCTTCAGCCGTACTGATGTTGATGTTTAAAGACACTATCATGGGCTTTGTGAGCAGCATACAAATATCTACAAATCAGATGGTAATGATTGGAGACTGGATTACCATGAACAAGTACGGAGCAGATGGCGATGTTCTCGAAATAAACCTGACTACGGTTAAAGTTCGCAACTTCGATAAAACCATCACGACGATACCTACCTATGCACTTATATCCGATTCGTTCCAAAACTGGAGAGGAATGCAGGAAAGTGGAGGACGTCGTATAAAACGATCGTTCAGCATCAAACAATCTGATATAAGAACACTTACTGATAAAGAACTGGATGAATTCGAAAAAAGTGAAGTATTAAGTTCTTATATAAAAAGCAAACGTAAGCAATATGCAAGTCAAAATGAGCAATTGAATATCGATAATAATTCGCTCATAAAAGGTTTCCAGATAACCAATTGTGACCTGTATATACGCTATGCAACCTGGTATTTGCGGAACAACCCCGAGATACATCAGGAGATGACGCTTATTGTTCGACAACTGGCTCCTACCAGCCAGGGACTTCCTATAGAAGTATATGCATTCACAAGTACTACAGCTTGGTCTGAATACGAACGCATTATGAGTGAAATTTTCAACCACCTCATTTCGAGCGTAGGCACATTCGGTTTAACCATCTTTGAAGTCACTGCCGGAACCGATGGATATAATGTAAAGATAGAGCAAACCCCTGTAACAAATAAATAACCATGAGTATGTAATACAAGATCAATACAACCATCTGTTGTACTGAATACTTGACAAGATAAAATAAACAGGTCTCAGACCTAAAAAACCACTAATTTAAAATAGCTAATATGAAAAAAGTATTTTTTTTATTAATAATGGCAATAGCCTCATTTTCGATACAGGCAAAAGACATTCTACCTGAAAATGTCCCTGCCAATGTAAAAGCATATGTTTCGAAACATTATCCCAAAGCAACCCATGTTGAGTGGGAAGATAAATCGAAGAAAGGTTATTACGAAGCCGAATTCAGATACGAGGGCAGAGAAGTAGAGTTGGATATTTCGACTAACGGCACTTTAATATCATCGAAAGAAGATATGCTGATAAAAGATATTCCTTCATTTGCCACTGACTATGTAAAAAAGAACTATAAAAACGCACAGGTCTTAGGTGCAAACAAAAAAGTTCAAAACGGATCGACAACTTATTCGGTTGGGATAAAATTCGAAAGTGACAAAGGTTATGATCGCCATCGTAATATAGTATTCGACAGTAAAGGCAATGTTATAAAGAGATAACAGGACACATAAAGTAGATACGTAAGAGAAAGACCGACATTCAGATAAATGCCGGTCTTTCTTGCTTTATACAGATATCGAGACTAAAAATATAGAAGCCTAAAATAATTTTATTAGATTTGTATTCGGTACAAATTCAGAAAATACAGATATGAAACGATATTATATAGGACTATTATCATTGCTATTAGCTAGTGCTTTACCCGCTCAGAATACAGTAAAAATGAGTGCCGTAAAAAGCAATGACTTTGGAGTTGCATACTCGCTGCCCAAGACGACGATATTGATTAAAGCCGATGCGACTAAAACAGTGCGTAAGGCTGGCGAATTTTACGAATATGCAGAAAGATACCTCAATATATCAAACCCCATCATTCAGGACGAAACGATATATACCATGACCGGCTTAACAGCCACTACAGGAGGGGTACCCGATAAAGAAAAAAGCTATCTGGTAGAATTCAGAAGCGGCACAACTGCCCCCTTTGTTACACTTACCAAAGATGGTCTTATTTGTGCCATTAATGCCGATGCACAATTTTCGCCTGTGGACGAAACTGCAAATTCTGCTGCCGACGAAAGCAATAAGCCCCTACCCAACCCTAACTCGTTTCTTTCGGAAGAAACATTGCGTGCAGGTTCTAAAGCCAAGCAAGCCGAACTGATTTCGAAACAAATATTCTTGCTTCGCGAAACCCGAAACAATATATTAACTGGCGAAGCCGACAATATGCCACCCGATGGTAATGCTTATAAACTGGTTATGGAGCGTCTCGACTTACAAGAAAAGGCTTTAACTTCGATGTTTACAGGAAGCGAAACGGTAGAAAATATCAGCAAAACATTTACGGTATTGCCTACCACTAGCGATTTAAACGATCAGGTTGTATTCAGATTCTCGTCTAAATTAGGTTTTGTGGACAGCAACAATATGGCTGGTGCACCCGTTACTCTTACGCTGATCAACAAGGAACCGGCAGGCGAGCCTGCTATACTCAGCCCTAAAGATCAAAAAGCGTGGGACGAGAAATTTGCAAAAGGCATCATATATAATATACCTGCCAAAGCATCTTTACAAATTCAGTTTGCAAACAAAACTTGGGTTAATAAAGAAGTGGACGTAGTGCAATACGGAAAACAAGAGGTACTCATACCCAAGATGTTCGATAATAACAAACTGCCAATCAAAGTGATATTCTTCCCCGAAATGGGAGCTATCAAGCAAATTATACAATAAGGGTCACCGACCTTTTATTGCGTTTGTATAAAACAACCGATAGATATAATTGAACAACGTGGTTTTAAGCAAGTTGTTCAATTACTATTTTTAAAAGTAGAAAAAAGACACCCTAAACTATGCCGAATATCGAAATAGAACGTAAATTTCTCATCACAGGCGATTTCAAATCCGAAGCCTACCAATCTGAACGCGTTACGCAAGGCTATATGGCTTGTAACACGGAAGGGCGTGCGGTACGTATACGCATAAAGGGCGATAAGGGATTTATTACAATCAAAGGGGCAAGTAACGATTCGGGATTGAGCCGTTTCGAATGGGAAAAAGAGATCTCAGTAGAAGATGCCGATCAATTAATGAAACTTTGCGATCCGGGAGTGATAGATAAAGTGCGTTACCTCATTCAAGCAGGAATACACACCTACGAAGTTGACGAGTTTCACGGCGATAACGAAGGGCTTATAATGGCCGAGATAGAACTTAAATCAGAAGACGAGAAGTTCGAAAAGCCATCTTGGCTGGGACAAGAAGTAACGGGCGATGTTCGCTACTACAACTCGCAACTGGTAAAGAATCCATATAAAAACTGGAAGCCTGAATGATTGATGTAAAGGTAAAGATACACGACAAGTTTTCTTTTGAATTTAAAATATCATTTATAGCCACCCGAAAATCAGCCGAAAATGATATAAATGAATTCAGTATCAACACGTGGATGTTTGTACCCAATAGCCTCGATATAAACCGTTCGACCTATTCCAAAGAACAGTTCTATAAAGATACACAATCTAATGTGAGGCTTATCACACCAATCTATCGGTTAAAGGATATTTATGCTTCGGAGAACAGCCCGCTAAGCAGATTGGAAAGAGCTTTTGAAAACCTGCTGGTCGATACGACTTCGGAAGAAAACCTCTCAAATTATACGTTCCAGATCAAGATGTTTTCGTCTATATTTAAAAGTGCCTCACGCGACAGAGCCTATTTTATTATAGAAGAGAAAGACGAAAATAAGGTAGCAGAGTTAGTACGCGAATATATTCACGACATGACATCTATCACCCGTCACTACCGCAAGCTCGAAACCATAGTCAACAATTCGTCGGTCACCGAAGACGAACGTCAATACTTTATGTTTGGCGATGACTTTATTGGCAATATCGTTCAACAGCAGACTTTCAGAATGATGAGAGGACTTGAGAACAGGCTTGTATATACAAAAGTTAAAAACTCACTCTTGGAATTAGTCAATTCTGAGAATCAATACAAAAAAGAAAAAGGATATTCGCTGCTCGATACCACGGACACATCTACAAACTATCTGGTGGTAATGAGAAGGGGAATCCTCAAAAAATTTATAGAAAGCGACCTCTTTCTGTATACTAAAAAGAGAAAAGATGGAGCCTTAGCCGAACAATTCTATTATGGAATAGCGGCTGCCACATCTATGATTTTTGCCACCGTTGTATCGTTTTCGGCACAATTGCATTATGGTAATTTTACAACACCGCTATTTTTTGCCCTTGTGATAAGCTATGTATTCAAAGACAGAATAAAAGACCTGATGCGATACTACTTCAGTACTCAATTGGGTAAAAAGTATTTTGATACAAAACGAGAACTTGAGATACAAAACAAAAAAATAGGCTGGACTAAAGAGGCTTTCGACTTCGCCATCGAATCGAAAGTACCTGCCGAAATAATGAGTATACGCAAAAGAACTCCTTTGGTAGAAGCCGAAAACAAGATTTACAACGAACAGATTATCCTCTACAAAAAGCTGGTAAACTTATCCTCGTCATCTATCAACAGGTATAAGGGCTATCAGTTTGTCGGTATAAATGATGTCACCCGATTCAACCTCACCCATTTTATACAGAAAATGGATAATGAGTATATTCCTATTTACATTCCCGACGAGCAGGACGGATATATAAAAATGACAAGCGAGAAGGTGTATGCTCTCCATTTTATACTACGCTGCCAAGGACACGAAAATCTGTATTTCAGGAAGTTTCGCCTCCTGTTTAATCGTGGGGGAATCAAAGAGATCACTGAGATTTACGATTAAAAACGTTGGCTCGTTTTCTTATCTTGACAACAAGAATATCTCCGAAAAGATATAAACTTCATCTATAAAAAAGAATAAGAGTTAGCCCAAACAAGGGCTAGCTTTTTTGTTTATCACATGCTTATAATTATCTTTGTCGGACGAAGAGGAACAGCCTTTTCCGTGTAGCTTAGGATAAACCACGTAAAAAACAAAGTAATTAAAAAATGAAATCAAAAGAATCTGCCCTAGTCTTATTTTCGGGTGGCCAAGACTCCACCACATGCCTGTTTTGGGCATTGAAACATTTCGCATCAGTCCGTACACTCTGTTTTACATACGGACAACGCCACTCGCAAGAAGTAGAAATTGCCGAAGGAATTGCACAACGTGCAGGAGTACCCTTCCAAAAGCTGGATGCTTCTATCATCAGTCATCTATCGACCAATTCACTGACCGATAATTCGGTAACAATGGATAAGGAAAAACCTGCGGATGCTTACCCAAACACTTTTGTTCCGGGACGTAACCTCTTGTTTCTTACCTTTGCGGCAGTAATTGCACGCAGCCACGGTATCCGTCATATTGTTACGGGAGTTTCGGAAGCCGATTACAGCGGTTACCCCGATTGCAGGGATACCTTTATTATGTCTGCCAATACAAGTATCAATCTGGCAATGGATGAACATTTTCAGATACATACCCCACTCATGTGGAGAGATAAAACAGCCGTATGGAAACTATCGGACGAACTGGGCGTTTTTGACCTCATCAGAAACGAAACGCTTACCTGCTACAATGGAGTACCTGCCGATGGTTGTGGCGAATGCCCGTCATGCCAGTTACGTAAACAAGGTTTAGAAAATTATTTAAAGGTTAGAAAACAAAATCTCTGATTTTTTTGTTTCTTTGGAATCTAAGCCTTTATATTAAAATATCACTCATAATAAATGAAAAAAATTCTGCTCGCATTCGGTATATTCTGCTTTAGCATTACATGCATGGCACAAAGTACTAAAACAGACTTGATATTCGATGCACTGAATCTTAAGTTTTCCCCCAAGGCTCTTGCCGAAGCCAAACACGATTACGATCTGGCTAACGATACGATTAAAGCAATCATGCTGAAAGTTTATTCGATGCCCATGAGCAGCAAAGCCGAACTTATACAAAATTATGAGGAAAGGTCTGTCGAAATCGAGAATCTGGCAAATGAATTCAATAAATCGATTCCTAAAGATTTTATTGTATCTCTGGAAATCAGAACGAAGGATGATATCCTTCATACCGTAGAAGGGATAGACCTGCAGATATTTAAA
This sequence comes from Dysgonomonas sp. HDW5B, assembly GCF_011299335.1. Classification (GTDB taxonomy): domain Bacteria; phylum Bacteroidota; class Bacteroidia; order Bacteroidales; family Dysgonomonadaceae; genus Dysgonomonas_A. The sequence goes on along the minus strand of NZ_CP049858.1, from coordinate 3,213,249 downwards.
AAGAATCCTAAGGGCGACCCTATATTGGTTGATGGCGACTGGGACATAGAATATGATTCGGATACATTGTATAATCTGCTAAAGGTTATTGGCTGGGATCCGATGACATTCAGTGGGATTAAGAATATGATGCAAATGGCAAACTGCATATCGCTTCAGAATGGAGATCAAACCGAAGTGGGTTTTGCCAGAAGCGGATTGGGTAAATATTCGTATCTCATCTTCCCCACTGCCTTGTTGACTGTTCCTCAGATCAAAGAATTTAACGACGGGTGTCAATATGTGTATTATAAAAAGAACGTAGTATTGAAATATACGGGTGGAATGGCAGGTCCTCAATGTTTTACAGATTAAGACCTCAATGCCTTGTTTCATTTTACACCAAGACAAAATACAAATCACCCAAAGGTTGCACTGGTAAAAGGAGAACCTTTATTTTCAATCATATAAAACTCTAAAAGTAGAGTAAATACATTTCGAAAGAAATTATCAAAAAGAAAAATTATGCAACAAGATAAACAATTGGAAAACCTTTCGCTATTGGGAGGTAAAACCGAATATAAAGACAATTATGCTCCCGAAGTACTGGAAGCTTTTACCAACAAGCACCCCGAAAACGATTATTGGGTAGCATTCAATTGTCCCGAATTTACAAGTCTATGTCCCATTACAGGACAGCCCGATTTTGCAACTATCCATATCAATTATATCCCCGAAATAAATATGGTGGAAAGCAAAAGTCTGAAACTATATCTTTTCAGTTTCCGCAATCACGGGGCTTTTCATGAAGATTGTATGAATATCATTATGAAAGACCTTATCAAGTTGATGGATCCTCGATACATCGAAGTTATTGGTGTATTTACGCCACGTGGAGGTATTAGCATCTATCCGTATGCCAACTACGGTCGTCCGGGTACAGAATACGAGCAGCTGGCTAAGACAAGACTCTTCAACAGAAATCCGCAACAAGATTACAAAGGATAAAAAAAGAAAGAGATACAATGTAATTTGTATCTCTTTCTTTTTTATCCCATATATACATAACCGAAAGTACCCCATCAATTAATCTTCACTGATATTACAGGTTGTTGTTTTATCTCATCAAGAGGTACGGCACGGTATTTAACTCTATTAAAATTGATATCTTTCAAGTCGATACTACGAATAGCACTGTTGTACATCGTACGGTAATAGATCATACGGTTTGCCATATCCGTAGACGCAGTCCACTGAGTAGCACTGGGTATATTGGCAGGAACTTGCCCCAAAGGAAATTCAATACCCACAGGTATATCAAAGTTATTCAATATCTGAAAACTCTGCAAGACGGTTTCCTTTGCAGTAGCTTGTTGAGGTGCTGTCGATTGATAGAAAGCCGCACGAACAAAACGTGAGGGAGGAGTTACATCGCCCGGTATACCTAAAAAGCCACTGCCCGATCCAAAAGCCATAAGCTGTATATTTCCAAGCAATTTAGGTTCTGCTGAACCAGGAAAGAGGTTAACATAGTTGTTGAGGTTTGTCATTTGCCATTCAAAACCCGGTGAGTTAGTCAATACACCCAGTTCATTCTCATAGAAATGCGGTTGACCATCCACAATCTCCAATACCAATTGACGACCGGAAATATCCGCAATACGCCAATGTACAGTCGAAGCACGCGGATCAATACCTATAACATGGATATCCTTAATTGCATTTTTAACCTCATCAACGGTTCTAAAATTCCCTAGCATCCATGATACTAACTGCAAATCGGCAATGCTTGATGTAGTGTGAGCCGAACTGTAATCTTCATACTTTCCATATCCGGGGAAATAAAATAATCCGGCAGATAAACCAACTTCATTTAGCCCTTCAGCTACAAATTCCTTTTGTTCCACAGCTAAACCCACATAACCATAACGTGCGGTAAACTCCATGCCGGAAGAAGTTCCTGCGGGCGTATAAGAATTTTGTTTATAACCACGTGGCACAATAACATATTGGCTATTTAATTCACTACCTCCCCATTCTATTGTCCGTGCCAGAATGTGAGTATTGTCTTTTGCCGTCAGAGTAATACCTGTACAGGCCTCTATGGAATGATACTGAGGAACAACGGCAGATGTTACGATCAGTAAGGTTAATAATTTCTTGACCATAATTGTCTAATTGTTTTTTATTAAAAACAATTTATTCGATAAATAGTTTTCTCGCCCCCTCATTACTAAACAAAAAGACACAGACTTACAAGCCTCTCCCTTTTATATTATCCAGAATAGTAAATCGATTAATTATTTCTTGTTATTTTTTAATTCGTGATTTTGTATATCAATAGTTATTGATATACAAAATCCTCTTTTTACCATTCCATAATTAAGCAAAAAACAGTAACTTGCCTCTCTCAAACCAAACAACTAATTAATTTTATCGGTTATGAATAATGTCCAAATAGAACTGTACAAACCCGAATATAAAGAAGCTTTTATTCTTTTAAATACGGAATGGATTACTAGATATTTCCGTCTCGAAGAATCAGATGTATATACTCTCAACAATATAGAAGAGTATATATTAAATAAAGGGGGACAGATATTTCTGGCAATTATGAACGGTAAAGTAGTTGGTTGTTGTGCCCTGATAGCCCATCCCGAAGACCAAACATTCGAAATGGCTAAAATGGCAGTAAGCCCGCAGGCACAGGGTTTGGGATTGGGACGCAAATTAGGTGAAGCTCTCATACAATATGCCAAAGAGAGAGGTATAAAACGAGTCTTCCTTGAAGGAAATACCCGTCTCGAATCTTCCATCATATTATATCACAAACTAGGCTTCGAAGAGGTAACCGTAAGTAATTCGGTCTACGAACGATGCAACATTATGATGGTACTCGATATTGAATAAGATTACCGCTTTATTTCGATTCGGCTTATTTTAAAACCTCCCTTTATAAAATGTAGTTTGATGGTATTGATTCCTTTTTTCAGATTCACATTTTTCACCTCCAACACACTCCAGTCGCTTGCATTGTCTGAGGTTGTAAACGTCTTGGTTTTTCTTCCGTTAACTGTCAGATAAAGCATTCCAGCTCCATCTACAGCTTTAGTTATGATGTTTATATTACAATTCCCTTGCTTTCTTACACTGATTGTATATTGTACCCATTCGTCGGGTTCTATACTAAATAGGCAATACCCGTTGGATCGAGGATCGTCCGATGGCATGATATCCACCCCGTCATTTCTGTACACACGCCCTTTGTTGCCATATCCTTTAACACCGCTCGACACCCAATAATCGACAGTATCTTTATCGAAATATGCATAGCCGTTGCGCCCTAAATCAAAATCGGAAGCATTAATTACCAGCGGAGTTCTTTCTTTAAACAAATAATTATTGAATGGTTTGGTAGCAGTTGTCTTTACCTGTCTGAACAGAGCATCCGTAAAGTCTTTTTTGAACAGGGTATTTTCCACTTTATAATCGTATGCCAGTTGCATCAGTCCTTTATAAGCCTCATCGGAAGTTGGTTTTGTGCCCTCCCCTTTCCAATAAGCTTTTATTTTTTCGTATTCGGAATTTGTGGGTATCTCCATCACGCAGTTGAATCCCATTTTCTTATATGTCCACCAGCACCAGCCAATATCGTTTTGTTCGAATAATTTAATGGCATTGGTATGCCACGTATTCGAGTTTTCGCCCGATTCACTCATCCAAAGAGGAGCATTGTATTGCTTTCGGTATTCCAGAAATTTAGCTATCGACTGATCGTCGTTATACGTCCAGTATTTATGGAAACTGATTACCATATTATCATCCCATAACGGAAATATTCCATTATAGTTATTTCCCCAAGCGTTACCCGAAATCACAATAAAATGCTTTTGGTCAACCTCTCTTATGGCTTTAGTTATATCTATATACAATTGACGCAAGGGAGCATTCAATTCCTCCCGGTTACCATTCATATCCTCGGAGTCCTGAAATCCCCAATTAGGTTCGTTGAGAATATCATAACCACCTATCCATTCTTCGTTCTTATAGCGTTCGGCAAGCTTACGCCACAGAGCAATGGTTTTCGCTTTGTTTTGAGCGCTGTTCCACAGTTTAACGTCCGAAGCATCGGATATAGCCAGATCATTGCCCTGTCCGCCCGGAGCAGCATGCAGGTCGAGTATCAGGTACATTTCATTTGCTTTACACCAGTTGAGAATAGAGTCCGTAAGGGCAAAGCCACTTTCGATCCATGTATTTTCGCCTTTTATCGGTTCTTTTTCGATAAGAAGAGTATATAAATTATAATGCATCGGCAGACGGATACTATTGAATCCCCATTTAGCAAGCGAATCAATATCGGCTTTCCGAATGCCATTCTTCACCCATGCAGCATAAAATTCGGACGTTCTCTCCTTCCCTATCAAATCATATATCTTGCGTTTAATATCTATCTGATTTTTAGCAAGTCCCGATAATTGCAGCATATAAGGTTCTTGGAGTACCCATCCGCCAAGACCTATCCCACGCAGAAGTATTTCGCCATTGTCATTTACAATCTTCGTTCCGTCGGTTCTCAGAAACCCTTTAGCTCCAATCTGGCTTATCGAAAAGATAATACATATCGAAAATAAAAGACTCCATTTTTTATATTTGAAGATTGTATTTTTAGCCATATTATATATTTTTATTTAAGTCTATATTATACAGAAAGATATGATCGCTTGCTGATACGAGATAATCTTATTTTTCTACTAAGTTAAAATAAAACTTGGAAATAATATATTATTGTAGTATTTTCGCATCCGATTTCGGGATGTAGCTCAGCCCGGTTAGAGTACACGTCTGGGGGGCGTGTGGTCGCACGTTCGAATCGTGTCATCCCGACTGAAATCATAAAGCACTTACAAGTATATTGTAGGTGCTTTTTTGTTTCCGTTGAAGCTTAGTTAAAACTATACGCCAAACTTAATACCACAAGACCGAGTTAAAGCAACTTATACTTTGTAAAACTTATACTTCAAAATTAGATTATTGAGCTAGAGATTCTCATTTAGGTAATTATTAAATAAACCTACTGTAGAAATAGCTTTAAATTCCATTAATCCCATTTTTCCACACTCCCGATTTCAAAGAGTCTGCCATCTGAAGTAATAAAAACAGATTCATACTCTTCACCAAAAAGATCGGTGTAGTATTTTAAGTACATGGCTTCGATCCGATCCGGGTTGTAAAATAATTGAATGTTGTAGGCTTTTCCTGTTATGAGAGGCTTCATGTTGCAAAGATAATAAGCACTTCCATTCAATACAAAAGAATCCAAAGTGCCTATTAAGTATGTAAATAAGTCGGGGCAAGTTTAGCAAATTAATTTACACCCGTTCCATTATACTTGGGTTATGTGGGTTTCCATTTAGAAACAAATTTCGGTCAACTGCATAAGCATCCATCAGGGAAGCTTCAAAAGGTTTTAGCATACTTTGGATATCGAGCTTATTCAACTTCGGATCTAACCACTTTTCTTCATCTTGTTTATTTATTATCACAGGCATTCGGTGTGGATTCTTTCCTCCATTGTGTATTTCATAGGTCAGCTCGTTGGCTTGGGTCGTTATCATTGAAAAGGTATTATATACTTTCCCTGTTTTCGGGCTTATCCAACTATCATACACACCAGCCATCGAAAACACCTCTTCATCTGGCAGATAGATAAGATAAGGAGTTTTAGTTTTATCATTATTGTGATGATACTCGAAATATCCTGTACTCGGAATTAAACATCGACGGCTTAAGATGGGTGTCCTGAATGATGGTCTTTCGAATATCGTTTCGCTTCTTGCATTATAAGTGCCTTTGCGAATGGAAAAAGCGTCTTTTTCTGCTTCATCCCTGTCTTTCTCTGTATCTTCTTTGGGCTTTACCCAGAAGGGTATTAAACCCCAGTTTAGGGCTTGTATTTCGTCGTCGCTAGTTATGATCGGATAGGCAGGATTAGAGAACGCATTAATCCGGGACTGTTCTTCGATAATCTCTTTTACTATTTCAATTATATCGATTTTACGACCGTATCGAGCCGCCAGTTCTTTGGCTTTCTTTGACATACTATTATAATAACACATAGTTCCTGCTATTTTGTATATCTTTATAAAACAGTTGTCATTAGAATTAGTTCTGAGCCTATTTTTTACAATTGATACGTATAAATTCTTTCGGGTTTGTGGTATAGCGTTTCATCAAATGAAAAACTTATTTTTATGCCCTTATAGGCGGAGTAGCTTATAATCTTGGTAATAGGGTATAAAAAATGGTATTTAATCCATCTATACATTTGCTTTTTCTTGTTTTATAAACCGCTGGTAACCTCTTATACTTCTAAATCCGGCTTTAATAATGAGTGATTCACTGTCATAAGCAGATAGTTTAGGATCGTTTTGCATACGTTTCAACTCTCTTAACCGACAGGTATTAATATAGCGACTGAAGCTCATAGAATAAGTCTTATTGATATAGCCCGAAAGATAACTCCGGTTGGTACACAACTCACGCATGAGGTCGGTAATTCGAAGTCCCGGATTTAGATAGGGCTTTTTCTCCCGCATAAACTGTTCAAAATGGTTCTTATCGATTTTGACTAAAACAGTATTTTCTGTTTCCGGATTACTTCCTACCGGGTACATGATCACATAATTTTCGGTAAACATATTATATGCTAGCACAACCAATTGCAGTTGCAGTATAAAATTAGTCATTAAGGAAAAGATAGATCCCAAAACAACTTCATTTCTTAGAAAAACATATAAAAATGTGGGTGGTATCAATGCAATTGTACATATAATAACCGTATAAAGCCACCTCATTGAAGAACGATCCTCATCGGCCGAATAATTCATTATGATTTCTTTATACCTGATAATCTTTTGTAAACCTGACAGGGAGTAAACAGTTCCATAGACAATCCAAATACCCAGTTTAAAAGATGAAACAGCAAGAAACCAATAACTACTATAAATAATTGCCGGATCAGTTTTCAATATAAAATAATATGACCAATAATACTGTACTAAGGTAACAACAGCTGGTGTGAGATAATGGATAAACGAAAAAGGTTTTGGTTTTCCCGTAGCCGTTACCAAGTGGATGATATGAAATATAATGACTATCGAATACAGGATAGACAACATAGAGAGTGAATTAATCAACACATATACCGGACGCAAATAAACAAACGAGAAGGATGCAAAACTAACACAGATAATCGTTGTATAATATATCATTAACAACCTTAAAAGGATGGTACGGGTATACTCGTCCCTTTGACTGTAGCGGACTATAATGAGAACTAGGCAAAACAATGCAGTAATAAACGGTCCACTAAAATTTATTATTGAAATAACTTCTCTTGTTTCCATTATCTTTTTCTCTTCTTTTTATTTGCTTCTTCATCCTCTATAAGTTTGGCTCTCATATAACTACGGTAGCTACCAAAACCGGCCAATTTAAGTAAATCCTGAAGACTTTTCCCTTTGCCTGAAGGTAGAGACATCAGCACTTCGAGCCTCTGCAGTCTGTAACGGTTTACATAACGACTGAAATTCATCCCATATTCAGTGTTTACAAAGCGTGATATATAGGTACGATTAACTCCGAAAGGTTCTATCAAGTCAGTAATGCGAAAATCAGGATTCAGGAAAGGCTTATATTCCTTGAAATACTGTTCAAATTGTTTTTTTCTCAGTCCGCCACCCATTGTAAATTCGCTTATTTTAAACTGCTTATGATGTCGTGTATAAGGTCTTCTCGGAAGATTTGCCTTTTTTGATGCGGGTAAACCTATATCTGCATTTTGCTCTGGACCGCCTTGTTGAATAGAAATTTTTTTTTCTGAAAATATGAGGTAATAATTACGCCGGATAATATTGTATACCAATACGGCATGTGCCGTAGCTATCACCAATACAATGAAAATATTGCTGAGGAATTTATGAATATGTGTATAAGGAGATAAAGCGGTGATGATACTTACTAATATCAATATTATGCTTAATCCCAGAATGTACCATAGCCAAAAAATGTATTTTTTATATTCCGCCCCATAATAGTTGATAACTACTCTGGAATAGAAATAGAGCCTGCGTACACTAAGAAAAATATATACACTCAGATAAATAATACGCAAAGCATGCTTCGATATATAAAACATCGAGTAATACTTGTATTCGGGAACAACAGTATCGTTACGTGAGACGATAGCATACTGCACATCATAAGGAATAAAAAAAGACCAGATGAAAATGATTAGAAAAATAACTAGGGGAGGCAAGTAATGCCACATCGAGAAATGCTTATCTTTTTGGGTAGCCGTCAAATAAAAGATAAAATGGTATAATGTAACAGAGGCAAGAAGTAGAGAAAGATAAAAAAATGGGTTCAGGTAAATAAACAAAGACTGGCTGAAATGAAATGCGATAGTACCCAACCAAATAAAGGAGGCGAATATATAATAAAATATCAACAGAAATTTAATTCTGCTTTCGGAGTAACTTATACAGTCGCGGTATGTAAGCATCATCAACAAGGCACCGGTTATCGATGAATATACCGGAACCGAATAAACAACTATGGCTAAAACATTTTCTAAATCCATAAACTATCTGGACCATTTTAGTTGAATACACTACTCTATCAAACTGAACTAGCAGTTACTTTATACACAAATATCACGAAAATAAACAAATAAAGATATCCAAAAAGTAAATTTAACACTGGCGTTTTTGATTTACATTTTTGACTATTAATTTACAATATGCCAAGATCTAATTTGTTCCTTAAATTTACTTTCCGAGCAGATAAAAAAGATCACATATTTTATTTTTTCTCTTCTAACAAATTAAAAATAAAACCCAAATACTCCCCAATTAAACATTCATAATCAAATAGTTGAACCTATTCGTAATTGATTTACATTTTGTCATAAAAATAAATACAAACTTTTACAATTCACCTATTTTAAATATACGATTTGGTAAAACCAAACAAAATAAATCATGTTTTATTTGCAGTATAAAAAGCGAAATATACCATACGGAAAAGACTGATTATAATATACAAAAAAACAAATTCAAATGAATAAGACAAAAGCAAACACAAAGAAAAAAGCATTAGTGCTTCTTTTAGTCCTGCTTCTGATGTCACTGACAACTTACGCACAAAAAGCTTCATTAAAAACCAACCTGCTCTATGGTGCTACGGCCACGCCGAATCTGGCTTTTGAAATAGGGCTAAGCGACAAAACCAGCCTGGAGTTGTATGGAGGGTATAATCCCTGGGAATTCAGTGATAATAAGAAATTAAAACATTACCTGATACAGCCCGAATTCAGATGGTGGTTTTGTGAAACATTTAATGGCACATTTGTAGGGGTTCACCTGCTTGGTGGCGAATACAATATGGCAAAAATAAAATTACCATTCGGAATGTATAAATCTTTGCAAGATTACCGCTACGAAGGCTACTTCTATGGAGGTGGTATCAGTGTGGGACATCAATGGATACTCAGTAAACGCTGGAGCATAGAGGCGACCCTTGGAATGGGATATATACGCACACATTTCGATAAATACCCTTGTGAGGAATGTGGTAAAAAAATAAAATCGGATGACAAAAATTATTTTGGCCCCACAAAAGCCGGTATCTCCCTTATTTATTATTTACGGTAAAATACGAAAACAATGAAAAAGAATATTTTAATCATAACCCTAGTGGCGCTGATAATCCAACCGGGTATAGCAAAAAAAATATACAAAGGAGAAGTATCAGTTGAAGTTTCCACTTATGCCAAACAGAATAACAAGATGATTGTAAATGCCGATATCATCTTGGATAAGTTAAAGGTGGCAGCAAATGATATGCTTACTATAACCCCAGTAATCAGGTCATTGGACGGAACCGATCAAATGGAGTTCGAACCTCTGATTATTAATGGAAGTACACGTAATAAAGTCAATCAGCGTGCTATAGGTTTCGGTAACTACAGCTATCCCGAAAATACAGCGGGTATCGTTAAACGCAACAATGGCAAATCCCAACAGTTCTCTTATTCAATTGATGCAGATTACTCTTCATGGATGCGAAGCAGTGAGTTGGTTTTTATAGAGTCGGTAACCGGTTGTAACTGTGCAGATAAGGGAAACATCACACATCCGGGACAAAAATTAGAACTTCCACCACCTTATACTCCACAGTTTGAATTAGCTTATCTTATTCCAGCCGTGGAAGCTGTAAAACACCGTGCCGACTCTTACTCGGCAAGCTTGGATTATGCTATCAGCAAATCCGATATAGACCGAAATTTCAAGAATAATGATGCTGTTCTGAAAGAAGTGGATCGGATTATTTCTGAAATAAAAAATGATCCTAATATCGTATTGGATAAAATAGTTGTTACCGGATACGCTTCTCCCGATGGAGACGCTACATACAATATGTTGCTATCCGAGAAACGTGCTAACACTTTTATGGCTTATCTAATAAACAAACATAATCTGCCTCAAAATCTGATCACAACAAACTGGAAAGGAGAAGACTGGCAAGGACTGAGAACCCTGATAAGCCAATCGGATTACTCCTACCGGAATGACATATTGCAGATTATAGACAATACCAACGATATAAACAAACGTAAAGCCGCTTTAAAGAACCTCCGAAGTGGAGCTATTTATCGTAATCTTCTCGAAACTGATTTCCCTGGTTTGCGGCGAAACAGCTACGATATATTTTACACTGTCCGCGGATTGGACATCAACCAATCAAAAGCTTTGATAAATGTAAAACCTCAACAGCTTAGTCTCAATGAGATGTTTATGGTGGCTAACAGCTATGAAAAAGGAAGTAAAGAGTTTAAAGAGACTTTCAATATAGCTGTGAGATTATACCCTGAAGATGCGGTAGCTCTATTCAACAGCCTGACTTCGGATATCGAAACCGGCTCGTTCGACAATCCCATAACCGGGTTGCAGCATACCGACAAACCGGAGGGTTGGAACAACATGGCGGTGGCACTATTCCACAAGGGTGATTATCAAAGTGCCTTACACTACTTTGAAAAAGCCTCGCAGACAGGTTTAAGAGAGGCTCTAGATAACCTTTCGCAATATAAGCTGTGGCTCGAAAGTAAAGACAATTAAAATAGTATCCGTACAAATTATTTATTAATCAAAACATGTATTAATTAAAAAAAGAATTCATTATGAAAACCAAAGCATTTTTAATCGCAACATTGCTTTTTGCTGCCGGATTATACAGTTGCAGTGACGAGAACAATGAAAATACAAACTCGGGAGGTGAAGATAAAGGCCAACCAACCTATCTGGACGTTTCATTCTCCTTTCCAAAAGGAGATGTGGTAACAAGAGCAGCAACAACCGAGGACAATAATGCTTCTCTGTTAGAAACAGCTGTTAATACGGTCGATGTATATATCTTCAATTCAAATACCGGCATGATGTCTAAGCATCAGGCACTGGCTGCATCTGATTTTGTGCAACAAATTCCGGGAGGTGGCAACGCAGACGTTTGGAAAGCCAAAGCGACCATCGGTACCACTACAGGGGCTAAAACAGTATTTATCGGGATTAACTTACCCACAACATTTGCTCAAGGGCTAAAGAATACCAGCTTAGCTAATTTCAACGACAATGTACATTCGTTGACTATGGGTCAGCTAGTGACAGGAGATGGGGTTGCCATGTTCAGTGCCAACGGAGTAACCAGTGAACTCAAACCTCAAGGAGATCCGGATTATGGAACAAATAACACAGTGAAAATACCTGTAAAAAGACTTGTGGCTAAAGTAACCGTCGAAAAATCATCAACGATGACAATTAATGGGCCCGGTAAAATTGATAATCTTGCTTTTGCAATAAACAATATCAATACAAAATTCTTCCTGGTTCCCAAAGCTGATGGTTCGGATCCCAATTACCTACCCCATTCGTGGTTATCAACAGATTTTATCAATGCAGTGAATACTCCCAATGCTCCCGGTGACGGATATGTGAAGGTCAATGAGGCGAATGTTCCATTAGTAAAAGACCTCAACACCCTTTATACTACCGAAAATACGTCTGTAAACCACTGGAAAGAAGAAATCACCCGTGCTACAATACGTGCGACTTTTGTACCTAATAAAGTAACACAAAAAAATGGATCAGAGTTCGTAGAAGTAGCCAACCCAAATTTAACTCCAAAAACCTTCTGGACTGTTATACTTCAAAATGGCTATAGATATTATTTTCTGGATGAAAATACTGCTACAGCTTTTAAAAACGCCAATCCGGGCAGTATTAAACCCGCTGAATATACAAACGGATATTGCTATTACGATATGTTCCTCAACAAACAAGGGTATTTTAATGGCTATCCTGTAACGAGCAAGAAATGGGACGTATTCCGAAACGATTACTACCGCTGCCGCATTACCAGTATCTTTGGTCCGGGTCGTCCTGATGTACCCCCATTAGATCCCCAAACACCGCCTGACACAGAAACTGATATAAAATATGAAGTAGATATCTTGTTCTGGAATGTGGTTACTGATGATTATGATTTGGAGCCTTAATTTTATAATAAAAGCCTGTAAGTAGTTTGTTTGTTAGTTGTTGTGTGGAGAGGGAGTAGAGGGAGGATTAAAACTCCTCCCTCTTATTTCTAAAAATTATATGTGAATTTAAAAAAAAGAATTACTAAAACGTAGTCCGATGAGAACCTATAGATATACTTTATTAAAACTGCTGATACTCGCATCAATGGTATCTTCTTGTATCAGGGACGACCTTTCGGACTGTCCGCCTGAGTTACATAGCTTTCAGGTTGTTTTTACCTACGATACACCTCAAGGCGAACGCAGTTTTGATCCTGCCGAACTGAAAGTGGCTTATCTGTATATCTTCGATAAAAACGGGGATTATATAAAGACCATTCCATTTCAAAACCCTGAATTATACAGGAACTATCCATTGAATATAGAACTACCTCCTGATAAATATGAATTTATTGTCTGGTTCAATCAATCCGAAATATTCGATGTGGCTTCCTACAATTCGAATGAAAAAATTAGCAATCCGCTAAATCATCTGGATATCCTACGACTGGATATTCCTGTGGAGGGATATATAACATCTGCTATACCTCTCATACTTTACGGAAATATAGAAAATGTGCCTATATCGGGCGACATATCGCAGATTGTAGCGATACCTCTCGAACAAAATACCAATACGATCAATGTTACTGTAAAAGGGCTGCCTAAAACAGGGCATACGTATTTCAATACTATTACCGATCGCAACGGCAATGAGACATTTCTCAATAAACCGGCTCCCGGCAAAGACTTCAGCTACGTTGCTCCTATGAGTCTTAAAGGTGAAATACCCGATTTGTTTTCATCTCTCAGGGTACTGAAATTATACAAAGAAAACCGGCCCAGATTAGTTCTATGGGATGAAACGGAAAAAAGAGATTTATATCCCGGAAACAGCGGCTTACCGAATGATTTAATAAAGCTTATACTGGATAAATATCCGAATGTGGATTTTAAAACCACGCATACCTTCGATATCATCCTGATTTATGATACCGATATGAATGTAAAGGTAGATATACAATACTGGAGCGACCACGATACTGATTATGAAATAGAACCCAATTGATATAAAGTGGCGATAGTGTAATATTAAATAGAAAATATATGAAATCAATATATAATTACCTGCTGATTATCTTATTGACGTCCTCTTTGGGAGGATGTGTTGATAATAATACCGACATCGTTGGACCTACAAACGTGGATGAGGTAGCGGTAAGCTTCCATGTATCGGTACCCGTGGACAATATACCTGCCACCAGACAAGCTTTGGGTGAGCTGTCAGGCAATGCACAGGAAAATATGATTCAAAAAATCGATATTCTGGCATTCAAAGTTAACCCCGATAATAGCGAATATTTCGATTATTACGCAGAAGGTAAACTTATCTCAGGTGCAGGAACTCCTAAACAGACATTTCATGCCACAATGAGGATAAAAGATTACAAACAACGTTTTGTAATCATAACTAATGCTCACGATGAAGTAATGAAACTGATTAGCTCGGTAGAATGGGGGCAAGCACCTAAAGACGAGATGCTCAAAATGCTGGAGTTTGCCAATAAAGCATCCGGGCATAAATGGAATGCATCCAATACTGGTGTGTTCACCCCCTTTCCCATGTGGGGAGAGATGGAGGCTCCGCAGCTAATAACCTCTTCCACTACAAGTGTAAGCAGTATTCCTATATTACGCATGGTAGCTAAGATAGATGTGGTAGTAGCCGAAAACGATGCTATCTCGGGTAAAAGACCAAGAGATAACTTTAAGCTGGCAGAGGTCTACCTTTATAATGTGAAGGATAACGGGCACGTTGTTCCTGACAGGAGTGCTTTGGTATTTACTACTCCCGCGAATCTCCTTGTCAATAAACCGACTATCCCTGTAGCACCTGCAAACTGGGTAGGTCCTCTTAAATATACTACCGATGATGAGATTTCGTTAGCCAGCCAGATTTATACACTCGAAGCAGAAGCAACCGACCTCTCCAAGAATCGTCTGGATGCCACAGGATTGGTCATTGGTGGATATTACAGCAAAGATGGCGTAACTTGGGATAATGCACTTTCTTATTACAGGCTCGATATGATGACATCCGACAAGACAACGACTCGCGATGTTTTACGAAATCATAATTATGAGGTTCGTATCATAGAGGTAAAAGGTCCGGGAAACCCGACCCCTGAGATAGCATGGAATTCATCAACAGCGATGGATCTAATAGTTGCTGATTGGACTGTACAGACAGTACAGGGTGATATGGGTAAAAGGCAGTTGAATACTTCTACAGCTAAAGTGTCGATCACCGGGGTAACATCTTCAAGGATTTATTTCTGGACCGATCAAAAGTCAGTTAAGATCGAAGACAAAGGTTTTATCGGAACAACCGGAAATACTTCTTTCAATGTCAATGACTATTTTGATGATCTGGCAGGTGGTTTCGATACATCTATGTTTCATTACAATCCGCAAACAGGGGAAGGCTATATGGATATTGCTACACTCAGTGTAAACGAAACAGACAATGATGTTCGCAGAATATATCTAAATGCAGGCGGTTTGAGACGTGAAATTATTGTCGATACCAAAGTTAAATATCAACCCCAACCTTTTAATATATTTCCATGGGTGGGTACATTCCACCGTAGCAATGAAGTCGGCGAACGCATTATTTATTCGGATCATGTAGGAGAGTGGAGTGCCGAAGTGGACGATCCCAAAAAGAGCGGAAGTTTTGTTATACTAAGCAAAGTGCCTAGCGATAATAAAAATATAGGCACCGATTCTCCTGGAAACGCCGAAGACTATCCGGTAAATAATGGAGTGAAAGAGGTTTATGGAAAAGGGCGTATTTATTTTAGAGTGGGTATGACATCTAAATATACTCCTACTCCAAAGGCTCCGGCACGCTATGCGACCATTACGGTGAAATATACCGGAGGAATAGCTAAACTGTATGTCCGACAAGGCGAAGGTGCCGATTATGTGATGAGAAACAGTGATGCACCGAAGGAACCATGCGATATATCCGTGTTACAGAGAAAGCTTGCTAGGAAATTCAGCCCTTATAATCTTACTGACCCGCAGGGGGGAGCAGGTAGAGTGGGTGATTTATGGGGCACAAAGTATGTTTTTACAGAATACCCCACACAGTCCGGATATTTTTTCCAATGGCATAAAACCTATGCATGGAATCCGGATGGTTTACGTGCCGTAAGCTGGGATACGTCATTAAATCAGAATTTTTGGAGTATAATGGGCCAATCATGTGAAACTTGTCCATCCGGATATCACCGGCCCGCCGATGGCTCTCCTTCTACTTATGTAACACTGCCTAAAGCCAAAGAATCAGAAATACGGCAATCGTTATATCTTAACCCCCGCGATGCCAACACCTCAGTGCCCCCTAACCTGAATACAGGTAGTTATTTATGGGGATACGAGGATTCAGCTAATTCTAATTGGGGCTATTATGCCGATGGATTCTTTGACCGCAGAACTCCTCGAAAAAGTATAAATGGACAAGAGGCGACAATGGTAGGAAGTGGTGCACAGATGGCATATATCGGACGGATATTTTTTAATCCCTATACCAATGCTTCTGTATTTTTCCCAGGTTCCGGATACCGTGAAGACAGGGTAGGATTTGCAGGTCCAAAAGTGGGTAATGTTACATTTTCGGGAATCCGTGCTTATTTTTGGACAACTACAAGATTTAATGAAAACAGTGGCATATACCAAACCGGCTCACCAAGTCGCTCTTTAGTACATGATGTAAGTGTTCGATCGGGGATGCCTATTCGCTGTATGAAAGATGAGTGATCTAGAATTAAAAAATATAACAATGAAACAGATAAAAATAATAAGCCGTTATCTTCAGTTGGGAATTATACTGTTCTTTTTAGCGGCTTGCAACGACGAATATATACCAGATGGTATTACACCCCAAGAAACTTCCCTTGGGCTTACGCAGATAGAACTTTTCACCGATGCCGAGGAGTTCGAAAAACCGGTTACCCGTGCCGCAGCGACCGATGAGAACAGCCTACAAGGTTCGATGCCCTGGATATTAGTATTCCGAGGCGACAATAATAATGCTGTATTTTTCGAAGTATCCCGCGCTATCCTATCAAATGGTAAGCTGGCTGTACCACTTACCAAAACTAATTCTAAATCGCGTTTGATTATTATCACCAATCCACCTGCCAAGTTTTTTGACGGAGCAACAGATAATCTGAATTTAGATAAAACAATAATCAATGCCGCTCTATCCGGAAAGACGTATGGCCAAGCATTGTCAATACTGAATACGCAGAAACTTAGTTCGCCACAGGTTACTGTTCCATATGCAGGAGGTTATCTTCCTATGAGTGCATCGAGAAATCTGAACAGTATCAATGAACAAACAACTATCGGCACACCCCTAAACAAGGTACAGCTTAAGCGTATTGTAGCCAAAGTAACAGTAGAGAATACTGCTACAGGATTTACTTTGGAGGGATTTACAGTCGTAGGAGCTAAACAATATGGAAGATTGTCAGAAGCTGCTCCGATTGTTGTCGGGAATAAGGTAAATTATTTTGCACAGCTTCCTACAGATCCGGTCAGTGGTATTTCCAACGGTAAAGACCCTGTTTACATCTACGAATCGTCGGTAGGTGAAACTTCCGTGATAGTCAAAGGTAAGTACAATGGTGAAACAAGCTATTACCGTCTGGCATTTAAAGACAGTAATAATGCTCCAATGAGTATTGCGCGTAATAAATGGTACCAATTCAAAATAAAGAACGTAAAAATAGCCGGATATAAAACGCCGCAAGATGCTATAGTTGCACCGCCGTCTAATATCATGGCCGAATTGCTGGTGATTGATCAGAGTTCAATGGAAATTAGCGATAATGGACAATATTATATTGGAATGAGCAATTCCGAGTTCTATGTTTATTCCAATGCCGCACAGAACAATCTGACGGCAGGAACCATCACAACCAATGCGCCTGCAGGAACATTGACAAAAATAGAAGCCGTGTCTGTAAATCCGGCTAATTCCATGACTATTTCTTCCGGTAATATTGTACCTGATGGCACGGTTAAGGGTATGGATGTAAAAGTCAATCTGACTAACCTATTTACAACCGGTACTATGAGAGTAACAGTGGGTAACTTGGTACGGACTGTAAAGGTAGAACGAAAACCAATCATATCCTGGCAGGAAACCAAGTTAACTTTTAGCCCGGGTTATGTATCGGCAAAAATAGAAAGTCAGGGTAATGGAGGTGACAAGTGGCTTACTTTATCGACCGATGGTATCAAATACTCGGATTCAGAAGCGGTACACCCAGACAGTCCGGGAACGATTTACCTGAAAGTAAGCAATAACGGATCAGGAAATCTTCCCCGTAGTGGAGGAGTCATCTATCTCGGTCGCAAAAATTCTGAGGGACATGTGAAATTGTATGTCAATCAAGTTTCCAATATTCCAAGGTAAAGGTTGTATTTCCATAAATAAAAAAAGGGTAAATAATAATATTTTTCTCTTAATTTCTATTTTCGAAGCCATGCGTCCTCTGAAATTTTCAAACCCTGTCTTAGTCATAAAACAGGGTTTGAAAAAATATTTAATAGAAATTAGTATCCCGGATTATTAGGTAATAAGTTGTTATTCTTATCGATTGAAGATTGAGGAATAGGCAAATAAATATTTTTGTCTGCAAATTTTCTCTTTTCCACAAAGAAGTTAACACCATTCAAATTTACTTTCCTGTCCCCATTGGGTAAAACATCATCTAAAATAGTCCCTTGACGACAACCTAGTGCATCTCCATTCATTACTTGGTGAGCAAGTCCCCAACGGATAATGTCATAACGTCTTAGCCCCTCGAAAGCAAATTCGGAACGACGTTCGCGACGAACTAATTCTCGTAATTTATCTTGTGTATTGTATTTGGTTCTGTCTACGGCTGGCATTGCGGCTCTTGTTCTGACTCTATCTAAAGCATCATACATTTCAGCATCTAATTGGTTCAATTCTATTTTCGCTTCGGCTAATGTCAGAAGAACTTCGGCATATCTGAAAATCATAATGCTTCGCCCCGTATTCCAAAATCCGGAAGGGAATTGTTCCAAATTATTGAAATACTTCTTGAAATTATAACCCGATTTAGTTGAATTGTTCTCTTTAGTCGGATGATCTGCATTTCCTGAAACAACAGAACTGAATATCTCTCCTTCCCAAAGTTGTCCGGGATAAATTAGAGTCTGTCTTAAGCGGGGATCCCTGTTTACGTAAGGATTGGTATCGTCATATTTGCCTACTGCCTTAGCTTCAGCTATCGTTAAACCGTCAGCGGTTTCATAATTATCAACTAATGATTGCAAAGGGACTACCGACGACCATCCTCCTTGACTGTTAGGAAGGAATGGGGTTAAGTCCATAGATAGATTATTTTCGATATGTTCGTATTGAAGTATTGCTTCTGAGTTCGTATCTCTGTTTGCCATCAAAAACAGACCTTCGTACGAAGGGAATAAGTCGTATCCTTGAATTGCTTTTGCTACTTCAATGGCCTCCTTGTACATTCCTTTGAATAAATACATGCGCATTAGCAAAGCTTGTGCCGCACCTTGGGGAATGCGTCCTGTTTCGCTGGACGAATGTTTTTCTACAAGATTGGGAGTAATTTCTTTTAGCTCAGATATTACAAAATCTTCTACTGTTGCCTTGGGATCTCTGCCAACTCTGGCTTCTTCGGGAGTCGCAAAAGTTTTGGTAACCAAAGGTGAATCGCCATACCATTGAGTCAGTAAAAAATAACGGTATGCTCTGATAAAACGAACTTCGGCTACATACTTTGTTTTTAAACCTTCGGTTCTGAAGTTTACCCGATCGATATTTTCTAGAAACTCATTACACTTGCGAATAGTAACAAAAGAGAAGATAGCTGTAGAACCGGGGTCACCGGGAGACATCGTTCCATCTCCAATAGCTTGATAACCTTCGTGGCGGTGAAAATTATAAGCATTATCGGAACCACAATCTCGATACATAATACCATAACTATCCTCAAAACCTCTGTAACAACCGGTCAAAGCCAGTTTTGCATCGTTTTCTGTTTCCCAGAATGTACCTGGAGAAAGGGCATCACCCGGTGCTCGGTCAAGAAAATCCGAACAAGAAGTAAGAGCAAATACCGAAACTAAAAATAATATATATTTTTTCATGATTTAATCCTCCTTAAAATGTAACGTTAATACCAAATGAATTCACCATCACCTGAGGATAGTGGCTACCTCTTCCAACCGGAGATTCAGGATCCCAGCCTTTTACAAAGCTTGTAAATGTCAACAGGTTTTGAGCACTATAAAATACTCTGACTTTAGATATTTGCATATTGTGAGTTAGTTTTGCGGGTAGTGTGTATCCTAATTGTAGATTTTTCAAACGTAAATAAGTACCATCTTGTAGCCAATAAGAAGATATTACACTGGGCATACTAGGTCCGCTTTTACCCTGACTACTCAAACGGGGTACATTCGTATTTGTATTTTCCGGAGTCCATCGGTTACGCCAAAAGGTGGTAGGTTTACCGTTATCTCCATTCAGCTCTCCAATAGCTTCTGATTCCATATATCCTTTACCTCCTGCTGTTCCTTGAAAGAATAGGAGCATATCGAACCCTCTATAAGTTGCTCCTAAATTAAAACCAAAGACAAATTTAGGATCGGTACAACCTATTATCACTCGGTCGGCAGCATTCAGCACTCCATCACCCGATACATCTACGTAACGCAAGTCACCCGGTACTACAGTTCCTTGTATGTTATTTGTCGGCCAATTGTTTATATCTTCTTGTGATTGGTATAAACCGTCGGTTTTATATCCATAAATACTATTTAAAGAGCTTCCTACTCGTTTAATGTCTTTTCCATCAATAATTTCGTTTTGTCCGGCAAGTTTCAATATCTTGTTTTTATTGTATGCAATATTACCACCGAAAGAAAACATTACGTTCTTAAGTTGTTTATTATACTGTGCCGAAAACTCGATCCCTTTATTGGATACTTCACCTACATTGTCCCAGAAATTTTCTAAAGCATATGTGTCAGGTGTAGGAACTTTCATTAGTATATCCGATGTTAGTTTGTCATAATAGTCAACGGTTATATTAAGATCGCTAGTAATACCAACATCAAGACCGATGTTCCATGTACGGGTTTCTTCCCATTTCAGGTTTGGATTCTTGGCATAAATGGTTGCTCCACCGGGTACTATTTTACCTCCGAAAGCATAATCCTGATCTTTTAGAGATAAGGTAGGGATGGTAGGGTAATAATCGTCTAAAGCTGCTTGATTACCCAATTTACCCCATGATGCTCTCACCTTCAAATTCGTAATAGAGTTTCTTAGAGGTTCCATGAAGCTTTCTTCCGAAATACGCCATGCTCCCGAGAATGAAGGGAAAAATCCCCAACGATTGGCTTCAGCAAAACGAGATGAGCCATCGTAACGGAAGTTAGCTTCGAGTAAATATTTGCCTGCATAGTCATAGTTTAAACGACCAAACCATGATAACATAGCTAGTTCTCTGGTATATCCTTCATTTTTCATTCCTGCAGTGCTACCTCCGTTTAAATCGCTCAGGTTATTACTAGGAAAATTTTCACGATAGGCATATGTATATTTGTAGTGGTAATATTCGGAGTGAAAGCCTCCTAAGAATATGAAATTATGATTACGATTAAAGCTTTTACTATAATTTAAGAAGATATCACTTGCGACTGTTTCGTTCGAATAATCTCTTTGGTGCATCTTGTTTGGACCTTGGTATTTATAAGGATTGTATTGAATATCTTTTATAAATTCGTTTTGATCTTCGGTGAATGTTTTGTAAGAGAACACTCCTTTTAACGACAGGTCTTTTATAAACTCGTACTTAATTGTTCCTATTCCTAAGAAGTATGCTCTTTTTTTCAAAATCTGCTGTCCCAAATCTATCCATGCAATCGGATTACCATCACTTATTGTTCCATAATCACCGTTCGATTTACGATAGGGAATCCATGGTGAAATTAGATTTACTTGTCTGAAAATCTGGTCGGCTCCTCCTCCTACATATGAGTTTGTTGCTTCTTCTAAGTCCATACGAGTATAAGATAGATTAACGCCAACATCAAGTTTCGAGATTGGGTTGATGTCCAGGTTGGTTCGTATATTGTATTGTTTCTTACCTGTTAATTTGATCACTCCATCTTGTTGAAGATAACCTACCGATGTCATGTAGCGAGCTTTGTCTGTACCTCCGCTTACGTTCACACTATGATTGGTCTGAAATCCAGAACCTTGATAAAGCAAGTCTTGCCAATCGGTATCTGCAAAATTATCAGGATCAGACCCGTCTCTGAATTTTTGAATTTCAGCTTCTGTAAATTTTAAGCTTTTACCGTCATTCTTAAGAGCTTCGTTATACATTTCAGCATATTCTGCCGATCGTATATACTTGGGTAGTGCCGTAGGTGTTTGCCAACCAAAATTTCCGGAATAATTGACTTGCGACTTACCTGCTTTTCCCTTCTTTGTCGTGATTAAAATAACTCCATTAGCCGCTTTTGCTCCGAATATAGCCGAGCTTGCAGCATCTTTCAAAACAGTTAATGTTTCGATGTCATTAGGATCTATATTGTCCATTGTGGCTTCTACTCCATCTACAAGTACCATCGGGTTGGCATTGTTTAAAGTTCCTACACCACGTACCCTTATAGTACCTCCATCACCACCCGGCAATCCGCTTTTTTGAGTAATGGTAACACCTGGTAACAATCCGGCTAAACCTGCTGATACGTTGGTAATAGGTCTATTTTCTAGCATTTTGCTATCTACAGTGGCCACTGATCCTGTCAGATTTATTTTTTTCTGTGTACCAAAACCAACTACTACAACTTCATCCAGTAATTCGGTGTTTTCTTTCAACTTTACGTCTATTACTTTGCGTGAACCTACGGGTATCTCTTGTCTTTGGTAGCCAATATATGAATATACTATCACTGCATTACTATTGGGAACAGTTATAGTGTATTTACCATCGATATCAGTAGATGTTCCGATTGTTGAATTTTTAACAGCAATTGTAATTCCAATCATCGGTTCGTCCTTTTCGTCCAGTACTGTACCTGTGATGGTTATTTGTGCATGGGTCGACATCCCCAAGCCAAGCATTGCCATCATTAAAATTAACACTTTAAAGAAACCACATTCTCGTTGTTTCCTTTTTTTTAGTTTGTTGTTCATGTTTTTAATTGATTTAGGTTAAACATTATTGAATAAAAAAGTTTGGTTGTGAGTATTAAAGTGGGTATACGTAAAAAAGACCAAGCCGATTATATCGGTATGGTCAAGCATCGTTTTAAATAAATAGGCAATATTAGGCTCTGTCCGAAAATAAGGTTTCCAGAAAATTTGTTGCTAAGAAAAGAATAGTTTATTTTATAGCTCTCTCTCTCTCTCTCTCTCTCTCTCTCTCTCTCTCTCTCTCTCTCTCTCTCTCTCTCTCTCTCTCTCTCTCTAATATTTTAGCATAATTGACCAAATCTAAATGGTTAAATTTTAGATTTAAATCTACATATACATTATTTTGTGCTAATAATACTGTCATTTCTTTTGTGATAATTAAAGGATTACATATAAACCGAAGTTCATGATAAAAGGAAGGGCAGAAATGCTTATTAGTAATAGAATTATTGGTTAATTATTTTAGTCTTATAAAAAACATCTTATTTTATCGGTAATAAATCTCACTGTGAACAAATATAATAATTAAACTGGAAAAATGTTATTTACTTCAAACAAATTTATTAAATGGGCCGCCAATAATTGCAAACCGAGGTTCTTCCTTCAAAATGGAAAAAAACTATTTTATATGTATTGCATTCATGTACTTTACTTTCGGTTAGAGGATTTATCAGATTTAATAAAATAAATAAAAGTGCATTCATAGTTCTTTTTTTTAACGCTGCAAAGAACATGACAATATGTTACGGATATTATCTAATCAGGTTAATAGATAATGAATTTATATTCACAAAAACGTAATCAAGTAGGGAGATACAGAACGAGAAGATATTATTAATTTTGTCCAATATAGTCCTGCTAATAATCAATTGATAACAACAAGTGACCAAGCTCGGTATTTAGATGCCATAGCAGCTATCAATGGAACCTATTTTGATATGAAGAATGGTGGTGATGTGAATTTTCATAGAATGAATGGAAAGACAATAAATAGAACGGATGAATCTGAGTTCAGAATACGAGCAAAGGGTGCTTTTTGTGCCAATGAAACAATAGTTAATATTATAGAATGGAATAAAGGCTTGGAAAAATGATAGTATTAGCCATTCTTAATACAATAATATTCTTGTAAGCGGCCCATTATTAATTGATAAGAACCAGATTGTACAACTGGAAGATGATCCTTTTGTTAATAATAAGCATCCCCGTTCCTGTGTTGCTATTACTAAAGACGGGAATGTTATATTCATCGTATTTGATGGCAGACACACTGATAATTCAGAAGGGGTAAAGTTGTAAATATGCCATCTGATAATAAAATGTTTGATCATGAGGGAGAGCGTAAGCTTTCATCTATTATATATGTAAATTAAGACTAGCCTGGGATACCATATTTATTTTAAAACACTAACGAACTAACAGTTAAGACTAACATTTCTTTGTCTTTGATTAATTAATTACCGTAAACTAGTATTTTTATTGTTGCTGATAAATTACACGAATATAAATAGATAAATATAAATATAAGTATAATATTCACGTCTAGGGGGCATGTGGTTGCGCGTTCGAATCGTACTACACAATAATTGGTTATAAAACACTTACATACAATATTGCAGGTGCTTTTTTTATTAAGGTTTGCTATAAGGACAAAAGTTAGAGACTAAACTTTATAGAAAAATAGTATCTAGCATTCGACATTTACCTCCTATTTTGGTTCAAATTTGACTAAAGCTTTACTCAAATAATCTTCATATAAAAATTATTATTAATAACATTAACTATGTTGTTTAAATGAAAAATATGTTTATTTTTGTTTAGAAATACGATAAAAAAACCTTATGAAGAAACACAATAATACAATCTCACTTTTTCTTATAAAGATATAAAAAGGACTAATTTCTTCTTTTATATACCTCTATTTTATGATAGTTTATAGTTGACAATCTTTAACAATCTATATTAAATCAAGAAGATACAATAAGAGAATCGATAATTCACAAAACAAAAAACAAAATTAATAAATCATTCTCAACTATTATTAATTTATATCTATGAAGAAAAACCTCTTATCCAGAGCAACAAACTCTATTGTCAGAAAAATACAATCTACTTTTTCGAAAAGAATACTCCTGGTATTCCTGACTCTATTTAGTATACCCACTTTTTGTCAAACCCATACTAACCAGAATGGGATACAAACCAGTGTTATTGGTAGCTTCTTTGCTAATGGAACACAAGCCAGAAGATTTGAAATTGCAGCAGTTGGTTACAACTCTTATCACTGGCAGCCGGGAGGAGTGATAATTGTAGAGTTATTTAATATTAACTATTCAACAGGATATGAAAAGTACTCCGTTGAGATTGGATATGCACAAGGTGGACAAGGGAATCCGGAAGTTAAATTAATCGACTCCCAAGGTATAAATCATAATGCTAAAATAACATTAGGTACATCCTATAACTTAGCAACACAAGAGGGAGGATATACCAATAAAGCCATTCCTGTATATCTCGATATAAGAAACTATAGCCATTACAAAGTTAGACTTACTTATATGCATACAAAGGTTACTGCATTAACAACATTTGGCCAGATTCAAATCAACGAAAATCCATCTCCCGTAAATATTCCGGATTTTTCTGTATCTACAATAATTAATGAAGACGTAAATCGTTCAGGGAGTTTAATGATCAGAGGAAATGGAAACCATTATATAGAAAAAGGGAATGTCGGCATAGGAACCAGTAACCCTAAAAAACTTCTGGATGTAGCAGGAACTATTCACGCTCAGAATATAGAAGTAGATCTTACCGGTTGGTTTGACTTCGTATTCGACACAGATTACAAACTACCTTCATTAAAAGAAGTGGAAACTCATATAAAAGAACATAACCATTTACCCAATATTCCATCAGAAGCCGAAGTCAAAGAAGAAGGTATAAACATCGGTGAAATGCAAGCTAAGCTTCTTCAAAAGATCGAAGAATTAACCCTATATGTTATTCAACAGGAAAAGAAGAGTCTGGAACTGGAACAAAAATTAGAAACACTTCAAACGGCTTTGTCCGAAAAACAATAACAGCGAAACAATAAATAACAACTATATGAAAGCTTTACCCCTTTTGATTTTGATCTTCTGTCCACTACTCTCATTTGGACAGATCAATCTACAGCATAACGGACTCCGGTCTGGTGATGAACTCATTAAACAACAGGTCGACTACAAAGATCCCGGCAGGGAAGGAGACAATGTTATCTGGGACTTTGGTAAACTTAAATCGGTCAATGATGAATATTCGCTGGTTTATAGCTCTCCGGTATTACAGGAAAGTGCATATTATGTAATGGGATATGATACGATACAAAACAGGGATATAGATAAGAATTCACTGATCATCGGTACAGAACACAATACCATGTACTACTATCAGTTAAAAGGAAATCAACTTCTGTTATTAGGACATGAGAATCCTACGAATTTGTTGCATTATACACAATCTGTAGTGGCTGCTACATATCCTACTAATTATAAACAGAGCCAAACAAACAGCTATCAATCCGAAGGAATCTATTCAGGTAAAATACCTTTCGATACGAAAGGCAGTATTACTACTCAAGCAGATGCCTATGGAGCCATTATCCTACCCACAGGAGATACTTTGAGCCATGTATTGCGTATTAAGACTGTTCAGACTATTTCAGAGATCATACGAAGTATTAACCCTGCCCTGAATGACTCTTTGGAAATGGTGGTGGAGTCTTATAAATGGTATTCCAAAGGATACCGTTATCCTATTTTTGAAACAATCAGGGCTATCAATACAACGGATACTCTAAATACTCAGGAGTATCAAACCGCTTTCTTTTTTCCTCCCCAAGAGCATTTGTATCTGGATGATGATAAGGATAATTTAGCAGTTTTAGACAGTC
Organism: Dysgonomonas sp. HDW5B; assembly: GCF_011299335.1. GTDB lineage: Bacteria > Bacteroidota > Bacteroidia > Bacteroidales > Dysgonomonadaceae > Dysgonomonas_A. Next base: position 3,186,411 of record NZ_CP049858.1, on the reverse strand, counting down.
TTTGGAATTTAGATCATAACAAGGAGATAGATAATCCGATAACGAACCCAGAAACAGAAATTAAATTATCTTACAATTTCTATCCCAATCCGGTAGAATCACAATTGACTTTGGAATATTATTTAGAAACTTCAACAACTGTTAATGTGACGATATATTCGATGGAGGGGAAGCTTATTAAGAATCTACCAATAAGCAAACAAGATAAAGGGTTACATATACAGTATATTGATTGTAGTAACCTTGCTAAAGGGACCTATATCTTAAGAATTCAAGCAAATGAGAAAATAACTAGTGATAAGTTTATTAAAAGGTAAAAGACAAAAAAACAATATGAGAAAAATACTGATTACTGCAATATTATTATTTATCACCAGAGTTTTTTTGGCACAAACAACCGATGCTAAAATGCCTGATGTGATTCCTCCATCTCCCAATGCTCAAACATTTTTAAAATACGGAGACTTCCCTGTTTCTAATTTTACAGGTATACCGGATATAAGTATACCCATTTACCAAATTCAGTTACAAGATATCACCTTACCGATATCCTTGTCATACAATGCTTCCGGTATAAAAGTAGATGAAGATGCCGGTAGAACAGGATTAGGTTGGGTATTAAATACAGGAGGGCTTATAAGTAGAACAATAAACGGTGGGGATGATTTTGGAGATTACCGCCGTTATCCTTACTTAAATAGTCAGCTATGGGATTATAAAATGCATGAAGGACAAGTAAAATATCCGGTTATACATGGTTGTTCATGGAACTTTACAGGCCCATCAGGTTCATTACTTGAGATGATATTTGGACCAAAGAAGCACGATTTAGCACCAGATATATTTAACTATAGCTTTAATGGATACTCGGGTTCATTCTCTCTAACACATGATGGTCTGGTCTACAAACAATCCTCAGATAATTTAGTAATAACCTCAAAAACAGGAACAGACAAAGATGGTTTAAACTGGGAAATCACCACTCCCGATGGTACAGCCTATATATTTAATCAAAGGGAATACCATCAGGCACAAAACATTTCTCAAGCTCAATCAAAGCAAATATCAACCTGGTATTTATCAGAAATAAGAACGATCAATGGAAATCGAATAAACTTCCAATATGATGTTCAAAAAACATATTCGTTTTCCTTATCAGGAATTAGTCAGCAATATGGAGCAAAAGGCTCAAATACACCTTATTTGGAGACTTCACAGCCATATAATAATGCAAGCTTTTATGACATTGTTACTTTGACAAATATCACATTTCCTAATGGAATTATCTCTTTTGATTATCGATACGATCGTAAAGACCAACCTTATGAAGCTAGGTTACAAAGTCTAACTGTGAAAAATTCTCAGAGTAATGAGATTATAAAACAGGTAGGTTTTAATTATGACTATTTCCAAGCAAATACTTCCGGGAATGAGGTTATAACTATAGGAAGAATAAAAGAAATCATTGGAGATTGGGGTAACCATCCGTTTTACAAAGCAATTTCAGATGATTGGAATAAATTCAGACTAAAATTGACTGGAGTTGATTTTGTAGGAGGAGATAAAAAAGAAACTTATCAGTTTAAATACAATGAGAAGTCATTACCGACAAAGTTATCGACAGGTAGAGATCATTGGGGATATTATAATGGAAAACCAAATTCTCATTTAATACCCAATCAACAGTTTAAAAACCCATTACGCTCTGTTGAAAGTATTGAAGGTGGACTCTCATATTATCCCGCAGATAGAGAGGTAGACCCAAGCTATAGCCAAGCGTTTATACTAAACGAAATAACTTATCCAACTGGAGGTAAAACTAATTTTGACTTTGAATCGAATCGATATAATACTGCAATATTTGACGGAGATCCTCTGAGAGTAAACTATCTATTTACTAAAAAAAATGTCAGTATTATTGCTACTCCCAATAATCGAGGCCCTGCATATGGTCCATTTAGTAAGCAGTATTTTTCGATTTCTCAAGCAGACTGCACTATAAATGGAACTGTAACAGCATCATTAGCACAACGTATTATATTTAATACTGTTAGTAGAGATGAATTACCTTTAGGCGTACAATTTATTGTAAAAGTAACAAATACGACTACAGGACAAGTTATTCACAGTTCTAATGACAATAAATATTTTTATACGTTTAATAATAATTCGAACAACGATCGGACTAAAAACGAGATAACTCTTACTATACCTAATATTATAATGGCTCCGGGAAATTATGAACTGGAAGTTTCCGGAGATTTAAGGTCATATCTAAACAGTTTTTATCTTGAGCTCACTTGGATGACAGGCCCTGAATCATATATAACTAATAATCCTGTATCATATGCCGGAGGCTTAAGAATAAGTAAAATTACATCAACAAGTAATAATCAAATTGTAGGTACAAAAACATATTCGTATGATATAAATAATTCGGTACTAACTACAAATTACCCCAGATATTGGAATATTGATTTTACCGAAAATACCAGAGATGTTTTTATTTCTTCTTCGGGATTAAGAAGTCATAAGACACCTGTGGGTTATGAAATTGTTACTATTTATGAAGGAAATGGTTCAGACAATAAAGGGCTTAGTGTTTATAAATACGAAGTTAAAGCCGATAAACACTTAGACTATTCATTTAGGGGGAAAGGATACGAAAAACTCCCTTCAAACTTCTCGTTACCTTTTGATTATGCACCAACAGGATCTTCTAATTTATCTTTTAGCTATATCCAAAACGGATCATTATTGGAGGAAAGACATTTTAAAAAGGAGGATAATAACTACTCTATAATTAAACAAGTCAATTATAAGTATGAAACAAGTGATGAACCAATTCTATGGGGACTTGTGACTCCTAGTGGAGGTTCAAACATTCAATCTCCTATTAACATAAATTTCATATGTCAGTCAGAGGCTGAGTCTACGACTTCACCTTTATCCGCTTATCTATATCCGGTGATTAATCCGCAATGGACAAAGCTAACAAAGAAAGTAGAACAGGAAATAAATGGTAACAACATTACTGAAACAGTTACAGACTATGAATATAATCAGATAAATAAAGAAATCAAGAGTCAAGAAAGTTATAATAGTAATGGTCACAAACAAAAAATCACCTATTTATACCCAGTAGATATATCTTCCGATATAAATACTAAACTGAAAAATTTCAACAAAGTATCTGATATTCTTGAAATTAAAAAAGAGAATAATGGAAAACTTAGGCATATCGTTAATGATTATAGTTTGTTTGGCCCTATTCCCAGAATATCTAATGTAAAAACAAATACAGCAAAAGATCAGTCTCTGGAAGTTCGTATAACTTACCTTAATTACGACAGCTATGGTAATCCTTTATATATCACTAAAGACGATGCTACAAAAATAGTTTATCTATGGTCTTACAACGGGCAATACCCTATAGCTGAGATTAATATTATGAGTTATACTTATGCTGAAATAGAAAACATTGTTAAATCCTTATTTTCAGTAACAAGCATTGATGCCCTTTCAAAACAGGCAACCCCCACTGAAGCGAAACTCAAAGACGGAAGTTTACAGAATGCATTACCCAATGCATTAGTCTCTACCTACACCTACAAACCATTGGTAGGAACGTTGACTACTACAGATCCCAGGGGAGTGACCACTTATTATAATTATGATACATTTGGACGATTAAAAGAAACCTACATTATAGAAAATGGAGTCAAGAAAATTATACAAGTAAACGAGTACCACTATCAAAATCAGTAAAATAAACAGTTATGAAACAATATATAATTCTATTAACTATCCTCATGCCTTTCTTGATTAAGGCACAGACTCTAAATACAGTACCTGTAAATAACTGGAATAACATGAGACTATCCGGGTTTTATGAAAGCATTACATCCCAAACACCTAATCTCCCCAATAAAAATTCAGATTATTATTGGGGTATTAATATTGCACATACAGGCAATAAAAATACAGGGGACAAACCCTACTATTGGGGAGGGCAAATGCTTTTCGAAATAAACAGATCCAACCAGCCTCCAGTCATGTACATCCGCAGTACCAATGAATTAGGAGATGGAATCTGGGCGAAAGTGTTACATAATAAAGGAAACCAATCTATAGAAGGAGATTTAAATGTATCGCAGAATATTAATGCCGGAGGAAATATAAAATTATCGAATGGGGAAATTACATACGTTTACAACGACAATTTTGATTATGATCAAAAAAAGATGGGCTATTATTCTATGAAATGGATTTATGACTCATGGAATCCGGGGGGGCCTACATTGTGGCAAAGTGGGCTGGGAGGAATTAAGTTATTCACCGGAGGTAAACCCAGATTAATTATTAATGCTACAGGAGACATCGGTATCGGGACTGATAATCCACAGGCAAAACTGGATGTTCGAGGTGTAATTTCAGCTACAGAAGTAAAAGTTCAGGTATTAACCGGTGCAGACCATGTCTTTCATGATTCTTACAACTTAAAATCGCTAAGCGAAGTAGAACAATTTGTGCAAGAAAACAAGCACCTACCCGAAATTCCTTCCGAAAAACAAATGCAGGAAGAAGGACTCAATATGAATGAATTCCAGATCAAACTCCTTCAGAAGATCGAAGAGCTAACCCTGTACGTCATTGACCTGAAAAAAGAAAACCAATATCAAGGTAAACTCATAGAAGACCTTCAATCACAACTTTCTACCGGCAAAAACTAAAAGATAATGAAGAAACGATTACTATATATATGGGTATTTTGTTCCTCTATGGGACTGCAGGCTCAAGATATTATCACCTATAATACCGCCCAACCGGCAGGAACAAAAGAGGCCTGCAAAGGCTTCAGCCTAAAACCCGGCTTTTCATTTAAAGCCGCTACTGGAAGCAGCATGGCACTTCGTATCAATACTGCAGCATGTAGTGCTCAGTCATCTAGTACCAACATTTCCGCCAATCAGAACTATGTCGTCACTTTAACACCTCTAGGGCAAACCAAGTCGGTTACTTTTAGTGATAAAGCGATAACTGTTGACCGCAGTATTGAGGGGGATGTAGATGTATTAACTCAGATCCAATACTTCGATGGACTGGGTCGTCCCGTACAGACCATCAATCTGGGAGCAACTCCCTCTAAAAAAGATATGCTTCATCTACAAGAGTATGATGCTTTTGGAAGAGAAAGCAGAACCTGGCTGCCTTTAAACAGCAGTGTGAGTACCGGCGAATATCGTAATCCTGCAGATATTATAACTCGAGCTAATACTGAATATAAGGACAGCCGTGCTTTCAGTGAGCCTAAATATGAAGCATCGCCCTTAAATCGAATCGTAAAACAATATGGACCGGGAGATGCTTGGAAAAATAATCCTGTTACTATCGGCTATCTGACCAATAACAGTACTTATCCTTGTGTAATGTATACTGTAGGTGGTACTAAAGATGCTCCTACCCTCATAAAAGGCAGTAATTACCCTGACGGACAGCTTTATGTTACTCAAATGGGAGATGAGGCTGGCAATATTTCTTATGAGTTCAAAGACAAGCTTGGACAGGTTGTGCTTACCCGACAAATGGAAGGAACCGAAAAATATGATACTTATTATGTGTATGATGATTTCGGGAACCTGACTTTTGTTCTTCCTCCGGTGGCGGCGACTGCGGCGGATCTGAACTTGTACGGATATCAGTATATCTATGACGGGCGTAATCGTTGTACTCAGAAAAAACTGCCCGGAGCCGAGTGGATCTACTATGTATATGACAAAGCCGACCGCCTGATCTTCACACAAGACGGAGAGCAACGAACTAAAGGAGAATGGCTATTTTCCCTTCCCGATGCATTGGGAAGAGCTAGATTAAGTGGTATCTGTACCAAGATGAAAATCGGAACTGCAACAACAGAAACAGCTATAACCATAGGTTCACTTGATAATATTGTAGTTAATGCCACTTGGGCGAAAGCAACAAATACATTTAAAGGCTATACTATTAGTGGCGCTACTCCATCTACCTTCTCTGTTTTAACTGCGAATTATTATGACAGTTACGAGTTTATGGGATTAAATGGCATTCCAGCCATTACGGATACTCACTTTAAACCCGAAACTATCGCCGGATATGGAGTACAATACACCGGAGGACACAAAGGCTTATTGACCGGTAGCTGGACAGCACTACTGGATGGTTCGGCAAGTGGTATCTACAGCGTTATGTATTATGATTACAAAGGACAAGTTATCCAGACCAAATCCAACAACCACCTGCCGGGAGGAATAGAGAAAGAATACATCGCCTATACCTTTGCCGGAAGCCCTACTCAGAAAATGCATGTGCATATGGCTAGTGGAAAAACAACGCAGACTGAACTCTATATGTATGCTTATGACCATGCAGGACGGCTAACCAGCACAAAACATAAGCTTAACACAGGATCAGAAGTCCTGCTTGCCCAAAATACATATGACGAATTAGGTAGATTAAACACCACAACAGCTAATAATCAGCCGAACTTAAAAAACACCTATGCCTATAATATCCGATCGTGGACCAACAGTATCACAAATAACCATTTCATAGAAAAGCTTACCTACAACCTCAATGGTAATATAGCTACCCAAAACTGGTTACAGGATGGAAAAAACCGTACCTATACCTTTGCCTATGATAACCTGTCAAGAATGAAATCGGCGACGTATTCAAACACGGCTGTACCAAAGGAGAAGTTTGCAGAAAACTTGACTTATGATAAGATGGGTAATATCACATCGATCAAAAGGGACGGGCTGACAGGTCAGGATACGTATGGGGTAATTGACGATCTGACTTTCGGTTATACGGGTAACCAGTTGTTATATATTGCTGATACGGGTGCTAGTGTTAGTCTTTCGGCTTCGGCTGACTTCAAGGAGTACAGTAAGGTTACTACGGCTGAATATACTTTTAACAGGAACGGGGCGATGACTAAAGACCTCAATAAGGGGATTGTATCCAGAGAGGGAACAAATCTACGTGATGGAATCTCCTATAATGCATTAAACTTACCTGTGGAAATGGTTATAAATAATGATGAAGTCAAAGCCAAGAACTATTACACTTATACTGCAACTGGAACTAAACTGAAAGTAATACGCCGTTATGACCCCAAAGGTTTTGCTACGCCGTTATTGGGCACAACTCCTGAGAAAGATGGATTAAATCCGAAAAATACGACTGATTATGTAGGCAACAAAATATATGAGGATGGTGTTTTAAAGATGATATTGACTGATAATGGGTATATTGAGGGAAATTCTTATTATTTTTACATCAAGGATCATCTGGGTAATAACCGTGTAGTGGCTAATGCTTCTGCCGGTGCTATTCAGAGTAATCAGTTTTATCCTTTCGGAATGGCGTTTGCCGAGGGGACTACGACCGAGCAGGGTAAGCAGCCGTATAAGTATAATGGCAAGGAGTTGGATCAGATTCATGGGCTTAATCTGTATGATTATAGTGCTAGGTATTATGATCCGGCATATAGCAGGTTTACGACGGTGGATCCATTGGCGGAAAAATATTATAGTATCTCTCCTTATGTATACGCCGCAAATAATCCGATGAAGTTTATTGACCCGACAGGGATGGCATACAGATATGTTTACGCTAATGAAGAAGAAGGAGAGAAAGGGGGCTACTATGTAAATGATGATGGTGAAAGAGCAGAATGGGAAGAGGTACAAAAATGGCTTACTGCTACGGATAATATAACAGACCAAAATGACAACTGGGGAGATCTATCCCTGTATGTATATGGTAACCTACAATATGTCACGGACAACCTCTCTGCTGCTCAATTCTCTGGAGCATCATTGGGACACAGTTGGATTAAATTGAATGGAAATAACGGATCTGTTACAACTTTTGGTACTTTTAAAAAAGGGATTGTAGCAGATGGCTTAAATCAAGGGAAAACTTTTCAAGTGAATTACGAGAAAGAACTTGCATATAAATACGAAGGGAATCCTGAGGCTTTTACATATATGAGTATGCCCATAACAAATAAACAACGTTTGCTAATAGATATGTTTAATCTGAATAAAGATAATAAAGGTAATAGTATATCGACAGATAATACAAAATGGGGAAATTTTCAAAATTGTACAGATTATGCAGTTTCCTTATGGAATACTATTACCGGGAATGATTTATACCCATCGTCTTGGGTTAGATACCCGACAACTTTATATAAAGATATTAGTTCAAGAATTCCTGTATTCTTACCTACAAAAAAGAAATGAAAAAAGAAATAATTTTAATATTACTTTTACTAAGTATAGTGTCTTGCCAAGATCATAAATTTAAAGATGAATATTTATCTTTCATTAGTTTATCAAGGAATTATCAGGATTCAATAGATATCTCGCTGATTAGTTCATCTATGGTCATTGGAGAATATAAGACTTATTTAAGTAACGACACACTCAATATTGATATTATATATATTAGCTCAAATCCCCAGAAGCGTGTAAAATCTATCCATTTAACTCCTTCTGTCAAATATATTAATCTACAATCCAGATATATATATATAGTTGATTCTATTAGAGGAAAATATTATAATAACTCTCAAAGGAGTCATTAAGAACAAGCCTAGCGGAAATTACTATTTTTACATACGTGACCATTTGGGTAATAACCGTTTGATGATTGATGCAGTGGCATCGGTGGTGCAAAGCAACCATTATTATCCATTCGGAATGAGTTTTGCAGAGAGTACCAATCAGGAAAAGCAGCCCTATAAATACAACAACAAAGAGTTGGATGATAGGGCAGGCTTAAACTGGTATGATTACTCGGTAGAATGAAGGATTATTGGGGGTTTCCGACGATAGACCCACTCAGTAAGAAGTTCTACAACTGGTCACCCTATGTGTATGTAACTAATAATCCGATGAGATTTACCGCCCCTACGGGGATGTGGAAGAAAGATGGTAATGGAAATCTAGTTGCTGAAGATAAAGATACGGATGAAACTTTAGCGAAATATCTTAATACAACTAAAGAGATTGCAATTAGTATGATGCTTGAACAAAAATTCTCAACAAATAAAAAAGGAGATGCTATTATGGGGACGGGTGATGTATTTGAGATTGGGAATGATAGTTATGGAGAAAAAGTTGGAGGATACGGAGGAGAAATACAATCTCAAGCTGGTTCTCAGTTTAGCAAAGATATGTTTTGGAATTACTGGAATGGAAAAGGAGATGTAGACATTAAAGGGCAAAGATTTGCAAGTATTCTTATGTACCTGAAAGAAAATAAATCAGTTCCAACAGATTTAGACAGTAAAGGTGATAAAATAACAGGGAAAGTAGTTTCTTTCTACGAGAGTGAAGAATATGCACTTGTTTTTGGACGAGCAACGGTATATTACGACCCAAAGGGACGTGTTGTTGGCTTATTTGATAATTATGATTTTGATTCAAAGTCTTTTGGGACTAGATCTCCTAAAAATGAAATAAAAACTAGACTTGTCAATTTCTTTTCACCTAGCTTTTCAAAACCTTTTAATATACGATATGGAAAATCTAAATAGAATCGTCATCATACTGTTTACTCTGACCTTTTTTAGTTGCACGGAGTATAATATGAATGAAATAGAAAAGTATAGCGGACTATCTTTGGAGAATAAAATAACTTACAATAATAGGATAGAGGAATGGGATAACTTTAAGGGAGATGGTTGTGCTTTTCTTATATTTGATATAAAAAAACATATAGAGAAGATCTTAAAAATAAGGTAAAAAATAAAAAATGGAATGAGTTCGGTATAGACTCTAATAGTCCAAATTTCAGTTCGGAAATAGATATTTCGAAACATCGAGAGGAAGTTTCTGAATATCTGCATAATGCTAAAGGGTTTTTCTTAAGAGAACAAACAGAGAAAGAAATAAGAAATATATTGATCGATACAACTAATAATAGACTAATATATTATTATATTCTTTTTTGAAAAGTTGCGTTTAGAGCCTTTTATCTCTAATATTTTATATATGAAAGAAGAGTTAATAAAATATTTAAATAGTATAAAGTCATCTACTGTAACCAAAAGTACAAGTGGAGGTACTGCAGGTTCTATTATTAAAATGGAGCTGAATAATGAGAATTCTTTATTTATATTATATATTGAGTGTGCTTGGCGAATAGAAAATAAAAACAGAGTGGTAGCTACATCTGCAGATGATATTCAAGCAGTAACAGGATTAATAGCTAAAAGTACTAGAATGCTGGAAGGGCAAGGTGTAGATTCTATAACAATAACTCCTTTTTACGATTTATTCATTAATTTCACTAACGGTTTTTGTCTCAATATTTTTTGTATTCTATCATACACTTATGAATTTGATACTAATTGGCAGTTATGGATTCCTAATCAAAATTTAAGTTTTGAAATTACGAATCATTTTCAGGTCAAAAAGGGAAAATACTACTAAAATCTTCTAATAACCCTCGGATATAAAATTCGAGGGTTATTACGTTTTATACCTGTTTTCTTTATCGTCATTTTCATTAGATTATATAAAAGTTTAAAATAGATACTAATATTATTCTATAATCACTATGTTTTCGATAATTTTAGTCGGTTATTACACGTAATAATAACCGACTATAGACATAAAACATTAACCATAACTCATAATATTTTAAAAGCATGAATCAATACCGCAAACCCAAAGTAATAGCCCTGTTGTTATGTATTTTTCTAATTACAGCCTGTAGTAATGACGATGAACCAACTATAAAACCATCGGTAAGGTCGATAGAAATGGAAGGAGAAGGTGGCGAAGCCGACATTTTGCTAAATATCGAGGATATCAAAATTGCCAATATTATAAATAAAAATGGCAATATGGATATATTTGGTGAAGTCTACACTCTCGATGGAAGAGTCACAAAAAATACAAAACTCGAATTAACCGGACTAGGAAAAGTGGAAAGCATATGGAAGGACAAAGGTTTCCGAATTGTACGCAACACTCCATCACAGTTAAAAGTAATAGTAGAGGAAAATAATACCGGTGAAGATTTCAATTTTACCATAGTTTTGAAATCGGGTAATGAGCTGACAGAAATTACTATCCTGCAAAAAAAATCGCAGGGATATACTTTCGATAAAATAGAATATTCAATACAAAAAGACGATTCGGACTCTATATATACAACCAAAGGGAGCAGATCATATAACTTTGATATAGGTAGCCCTATGGAAATGTCAACTTTTCCGTTCTTAAATCTCAATAAGCAATCGTTTTTCGAAAGTAGCGACAAAAATGCTTTCACGTGGTATGACACAAGCAAAGTGGAAGTTAAAGTTCCATCTGGCATTTATAACAACGAAATTTACTACAACGGAGATAAAAGCAGATACAGCTACGGTACAGATACAAGACCAACCCAACTTGAAGAAGTGGAGACAAAAATCAATGTACCTATTGGCAAGTCGCATTTCTATTTTGAAATTCAATATCGCAAACGGAAAGTATCTTATCTTCTGACACTTATTAACAATCGAACTAAGAACACGAAAACCATAGAAGGTAAATGGATAGAAATTACACCCACCGGAACCTATACACTTATTCAGGAAAAAGCAGACTAAACCTGAGATTCTTAAGATTACTAAAACTATAACTGGGTTACAATAAATATGAAAAATCTGATGATCGCATTTTTAGTTATATTTATTACTACCTCTTTTTGTTCTTGTGTAGTAGTAAACTCTCTTTTAGGTTATGATGAATGCAATTATCCTGATTGCTCTGAACAATGCGTTCGCGACTGTAATTACTGCATCACTCATTGCAATACGTATATCATTCCTGCAGATCTAGAAAAGAAAGCCGATAAGTCTATAAATGAACAAATGAAGCGCTACAAGTCTGATCAAAAACAAGATTGGAAAAAGTAAAATATTATTTACATAATACTATATACCTAAAAGAGGGTAGGATCTGCAGATCCTACCCTCTTAAACTATTTAATTAAAAATACGAACTCATTAATATGAGTATGAAAAAAGGTTTCCTTATTATACTTTAATTTTCAGACTTTGATCTTATACTCGGATTGACCGGAAGATAACAAGGTGTGCTGTTTACTGTTATTGGATTACCATTAACAGTTCCACATCTGTCGGTTACTACTACACGATAATAATTAGCACCCGATTGAATCTTTACGGGAGGCATATAATTAGCGGCAGTAGCTCCGGAGATATTTGTCCAGCCTGTTGTACCATTCGCACTCGTTTGCCATTGATAAGTATACGCACCACTACCTCCTGTTATTGCACCACTCAGTGCATTTGCCGGAGTACGCACGCATACAGCCTGTGGCAATGCAACCGTACCTGCTGTCAACGGGGCATATACGGTAACATACGCACTGTCTTTCACTGCTTCGCCGCAAAATTCGGGCATAACCGAAACCTTATACCATCCCGACATGCTTGCTGTTGCATTGGGAATAGTCGGATTTTGAGCAGTAGAAGTGTAACCGTTAGGACCTGTCCAATTATAAGCAGTATTACCGAGTGTAGTACATTTCAATACTATGGTTTCACCAGTACAGACACTGCTCGGATCAGCATTTACAATACGGGCTGTACTCAGTTTAGCCAAAGTTACCTTTTGACTGAACTCATTACCACACTGATCTTTAATACGTGCGGTATAAGTATGCTCAGCTTCTCCATAATTAAAATGCACCTGACCTGATGATACCAAATCTGTTGCAACTAATTTAGTTGTATTAGCCTCATCCCATAACTGATAGGTGTAAGGTGCCACTCCGTTGATAGCTTTCAGGAGGATAATCCCGGTCACATTATCAACACATTCATAAGCACTCGTACCTGTATTGTCCAATGCCAATGGTGGAGCCGTATAAACAATCGTTTTAGTATTGATAACACATCCGGTAGCACTGTTGGTATTTAGAATACCAAGCGTATAAGTTCCCGGTGCTGAGAAGATAAAAGAGCCTCCGGTAGTGATTACGGTTTTGTCGTAACCTGCCGGTCCATTTGTCAAACGGTAGTAGGTGGTAATATTCGCACTTTCGTAAGTCATGGATCCCGAGGGAGTAACCTTCATACCAGCACATGTATTCTCGGTGGTATATGCCAAAGCCTTTCCACTATACACACCTCTTTGTATAAGTTGGGTAACCACAGGTGTACCACAACCATAATCGGTTGTCAGCGTATAGTTTCCGGCAGGAATCGTTGCTGTTGGCCAATAATAATACCAAGCCGAACTAGTAGATGTATAGGTTTGAGTAGTATATCCGGCAGGACCGGTTATCGTAAATTTAGTACCTGCAGGCCAAGGTGTATTACTTGATACACTGGTATAAAAATACCCGTTATCTTCAATACATGCATTACTGGAGCTACGACTGAAGTTAACCGTTGTAGGCAGAGTTGATGCCACACTTTTAGTAGTAGTATATGTATAACCATTGCCATAAACAGCAGTAAAAGTATATGTTTGTCCGTAATTCAAGGGACAAGATGGACGATAACTGGTAGAGTTAAGAATCTCATCGGTACAGATAACTTTGCCCGTAGCATCTTTAATAGTTACATTAACCGGCCAGCAAGTATTAGCCGACGGAACGGCGTATTGGAGCTTGTAAGTACTACAATCGATCAGATTATTAGTAAAAAGTATATTACGATTTGTATTTACAGAAGATGTTATAGCCTTTCCGTTAGATCCGGTTATAGTTATTGTATAACTGGTATCGTAATCTAAAGTAACCGGTATGCCATTCACATCATATGACCAACTCGGATTACTGTATATTACTGCTCCTCCGACTGTTTTGGTTACCGAAACCGTAGCCGGATAACAGATCATATTATAATAACCTACCGAATAAGGAGATACTTTATATACGTAATTATTACAGTCTCTACTAATATAGCTATTATTCATAATCGGATTATAAAAATTACTATTATAAAAAGTATAGCCTGTTGGACAACCTTTGAGACGAGTATACACGGATAAACTGTTAGCCGTATAAAAATTAGAATAAGTAGATGGAGATATATCTAATGTTAAATAAGCACCGGATACAAGATTTGCAGATGTCCACGGAGTCCATACAGCAGGCATATTACCAACAGCTGCTGCCCCCATCTCATACATCCCATCCTGATAATAGCGGTAATAATCAGCATTGGAGTTACTAACCGATGATGCATAAAGCTTAATCTGATTACAAACACCATCCGTTAAAATAGGATAAAATCCGGTAGAGTTCGTATAATAGGGCGGTGGATATCCGGTTACCTGCCCCAATGTAAAAGTAGCTACTGAGGTATAACAACCGTCTTGTATCTGGATAGTATAGTTTCCCGCAGGATAATTTTGTCCGGGCAATGTATATGTTGTTCCACTCTTGGTTGGTGTAATTACACCGGTGGCTACACCGGCAGGTGCAGATGTAATATTAAAAGTAAAAGTTCCACTGCCATCCGTTACGTTCAATACAATAATACCCGTGTTACACACATCGTATGATTTACGTGAACTCGCAGCATTAAAAGAAGCCGAAGGCACTTTATAGTTACCTCCCACAACTACATTACTTACCGTTTTTACAACGTTGTAATTGGCATCTACCTGACAAAAAGCACGTACACTAACGGTGTAGGTACCTGCAGGGATATTGGTCAGCACATTACTTTCCTGCGGATTGATAACCGCAGCACCAGTAGAAGTAGTCAGCCCGTATTGTACATTGGAAAGATTGGTTACATCGCCATTAAGAGTTACGGTTATTGTTCCGTTTGCCTGACAAGTAGAGGGAGTGGATGTTGTACTTACCGTGAAGGATGACGAACATGTCTGGGCGGTCACATTTACGACCGAAAATATAAATAAGCAAAGAAAAACGATAGTATAGTATAGCTGTTTCATGATTATTTTTGTTTGGTCATGGTAAGGACTAATTTACCTTCTAAAGGAAAACTATATTGAGAATTTCCATATAAAAAACCGGTAATAAATGTGAGTGTATTACCTTCAATTGAAAACGAATAAGGTGTTAGTTGTACCGGATAATTAGGCTTTGGGATACTTTGATCCGTTTTTTTGGCAGAAGCTTCTATCGGGACAGGTATTAATTCGTTTAAATCTTTTACGATATAATTAATACTGTCGGACAACATACAAGACGTTAGCTGTCCGTCATTTATGTTCGCTTCCCGAAACACACTTCCGAAGAATACATCTTTTTCATTTGATAATGTAGAAAGGTCATTTATAGTGCGGGTATCAATCACCGATCTAGAGTTAGCGTTATAAACCGTAAGGGTTGCTTTTTGAAAAAAGTATGTCCCTCTTGTCTTATCGTGATGCACCTTTTGCGAGTATGCAGATAAAGCACATAGGCATAACAAACCTATATGAAATAGTTTTTTCATAATTAATTATTGTTTAGTTGTAGTATGCTTATTACTTTACCTTAAAGACAATATTCATAAATGTTTTTTCGGAAATGGTAAATGTTGCGGGTAATTTATATGTTAATACGCCGGTGTTAGTCAGTGCAATATTTTGATAAACCGTATTATCGTAATAAGTAATAAAATACTCCAGAGAATTGCTTGCAGAAACGGGTAATGCTGTTGCTCCGGGGCTTTTTGAGGTATTTGCGGAGTTAGTCAATTTGAACTGATTAGAATAAGCCTGATACAGATCGATAGTGAATGTCTGCGTTGATGCATTGTAAGAAGGATCTGAGGTATTAGTTGGCAGTACAATCGACGGCATGTAGAAAAATCTCAGAGCCGGATCTGGAGCCATAGCCTGCCAAAGAGTTCCATCAAAATAATAATAACCTGCGGCTATAACATTTCGGGTTTTTGTTGTTGCCGTACCCGTCATGCTTGTCACATAAACAATAGTACCGGTTTGATCTGAAGTGTATTTGGCATCCTTTGCAGCCAATTGTGCAAGTGTAAGCCGGGGGGCCGTTAAGCCTTCTGCCGTAGTAGCGTCAATAGTACCTGCATGAATATCCAATGTCACCTTAGGATCGGTTGAATTGACTCCTATTTGTGCATGTACAAGACCAATACTAGAGATTCCCAGCATTAATAGAATAATCCTTTTCATTTGTTGTCGTTGTCGTTAGTTAAAAAAATATCCCAATCAAGATACAAAAGTAACTAAATAAAACAAAAAGACACAAATAACAGTCAACTATTTCCGCTATCCATATGTTAATATTGATAATTCATACATAATATCATTTATTTTACAAAAACTATTACAAAGATCCCTCTTAAATATTTGCATTTATACTCAACCAAACAATGAGGGTGAAATACTAAATAGTATTTCACCCTCATTGTTTGGTTTCTATTATGTCATGATGCAGAAAGTATCTGCATACTCAGGCCTATTTTAACGTTCGCCTCTTGACCGGATATTCGGATTGACCGGAAGATAACAAGGAGTGCTGTTTACTGTTATTGGATTACCATTAACAGTTCCACATCTGTCGGTTACTACTACACGATAATAATTAGCACCCGATTGAATCTTTACGGGAGGCGTATAATTAGCGGCAGTAGCTCCGGATATATCTGTCCAAGCAGTCGAACCATCAAGACTTGTTTGCCATTGATAGGTATAATTGCCGCTACCACCAGTTATTGCACCACTCAGTGCATTTGCCGGAGTACGCACGCATACAGCCTGTGGCAATGCAACCGTACCTGCTGTCAACGGAGCATATACAGTAACATACGCACTGTCTTTTACTGCTTCGCCGCAAAATTCGGGCATAACCGAAACCTTATACCATCCGGTCATATTAGCTGTTGCATTGGGAATAGTGGGATTTTGAGCAGTAGAAGTGTATCCGTTTGGACCTGTCCATGTATAAGCTGTAGTACCTAGTGTTGTACACTTCAATACAATTGTTTCGCCTGTACAGATACTACTAGGATCAGCATTTACAATACGGGCAGTCTTCAACCTAGCTAGCGTTACCTTTTGGCTAAATTCATTACCACACTGGTCTTTAACACGGACTGTATACGTTGCTCCTGCATCTCCATAATTAAAAATCGCCCTATCTGAAGACACCAAGTCTGTCGCAACCAATTTTGTCGTATTAGCCTCATCCCATAACTGATACGTATAAGGGGCTACTCCGTTGGTTCCTTTTACAATAATAATTCCTGTCACATCGTCCACACATGTATAAGCACTTGTACCTGTATTATCCAATGCCAATGGAGGAGCTGTGTAAACTATTGTTTTTGTATTGATAACACACCCCGTAGCACTGTTTGTATTTAAAATACCTAAAGTGTAAGTTCCGGGGGTAGATAAGGTAAATGATCCTCCGGGACCAATTACTGTTTGATCATAACCGGCAGGACCGTTAGTCAAACGATAATAAGTTGTTGTATTGTTACCCTGATAAGTCATTGTTCCTGTAGGAAAAACTTTCGTACCCTCACAGGTATTCTGGGTAGTATATGCCAGATTCCTCCCACTATATGCTCCAGGTAGATTTACAACTGTCGTTATTGGCAAAGCACCAGGACAAGTACTATTAACAGTCAAAGTATAAGTTCCCGCAGGCAAAGTAGTCGACGGAAAATAATAGTAATACGACTGGGAGGTAGCTGTATACGTTTGTGTCGTATATCCCGCAGGACCTGTTACAGTCATAGTAGTACCTGCGGGGAAATTAATTCCACCGGTTGAGTAAATATACAATTGTCCATAGTCTTCTATACAAGAATTAGGTGAATTAATCGACATTGTATAAGCAGTAGGCTGATTGGCATTCCTGATAGGTATCGTATAAGTATACGAACGCAAAGGGTCAGTTCCCACATATACTGCATCGAAGCGATAGGATTTACCATACTCCAACGCAGTAGTTGCAGACGATGTAGAGGTAAGCCTATTCGTATATATAACAGTCCCTGTAGCAACCTCTGTGATAGTCACATCAATAGGATAACACGGTTCATAAGAACTATACGTCAAATTATAAGTAGTACTACATGGCACATCCGAGTACGACAAAGACATGTTTGATCTGCTTGTATTTGGTGCTAGCGGTGACAGAGCTTTTCCGGCGGCATCAGTTATCGCCACATTATAACCAACACCATATTGAAGAGCAATTGAACTATAGGATGAAGCAGAGGCAGCCGGTATAGAACCTGTGTATATAACAGTACCTGCACCCGGATTTGTTGTTTGGGTTATAACAACAGAAAGAGGATAACACAAATTACCATCGTAATCGGTCCAAGGTCTATAACTAAACAAATAATCATCACACCTACGAGTATAACTTGTAGTTGCGTATGGCTGCCTTAAATTTGTCAACGAAGTGGTATAAGAATTAGGACATCCCTTTACCCGTAGATATACTACCATTGAATTAGACGCATAGAAATCAGAGAGACTATATGGAGATAAGTCTAATACATAAGGGCTGGCACTACCCGGTTTCCATGAATACCAATTGGTGGGCATTGCAGCACCTGCTTTAGTGATACCTATTTCATACATTCCATCCGTATAATAACGATAAAAATCCGGATCACTGTTAGATACAGTTCCTGGATAAACTTTTAGAGAACTACAGTCTCCATCGATAAGTGTCGGATAAAAGGAAGTATTAGTAATAGCAATAGGAGGAAATCCTGTGATCTGCCCCAAAGTAAAAGTAGCTACAGAGGTGTAACAACCATCTTGAATCTGTACAGAATAATTACCCGCAGGATAATCCTGTGCAGGGAATGTATAAAGGGTTCCCGACTTAGTAGGTACCACCTCACCAAGGGCTACACCTGCAGGTGCAGAAGTGATGTTAAAAGTAAATGTTCCACTACCATCAGTCACATTCAATGCGATAATACCGGTATTACAAGTACTGTATGATTTACGAGAGGAACCTGCATTGAAAGAGGCAGAAGGTACTTTATAGTTACCACCTACAATTACATTGGCAACTGTTTTTACAACGTTATAATTTTCATCGACCTTACAAAATGCACGCACAGTAACCGTATAGCTACCCGCTGGAATATTTGTCAGAACATTGTTTTCCTGCGGATTGATAACTGCGGCACCGGCAGAAGTAGTCAATCCATATTGTACATTAGTAAGATTGGTTAAATCACCATTAAGAGTTACGGTTATTGTTCCGTTTGCCTGGCAAGTAGAGGGAGTGGATGTTGTACTTACCGTAAAAATTGAAGAACAAGTCTGAGCTGCTATGCTGCCTATTGAAAATATAAGGAGCAACAGACAAGTTATCCTTAAATAGAATTGTTTCATTGTTATTTCTGTTTAATCATAGTAAGAACTAATTTTCCTTCTAACGTATAAGGGTAACGCGAATCTCCGTATACATACATTACGGAAATTGTCAAGACACCACCGTTAACCGACATTGTGTAAGGCTCTAATTGGCCGGAAAAAACACGACCTACGGTAGGTTCTTTCTTTTCATCCTTGAAAGGAACTTGTGCCTTAAGTGCCGATAATTTAACACCATCATCTTTCACGGCGTAATCCTTTTCATCAGGTAATGTGCAATATAACAATGAACCGTTATTAATAATTGCTCGTCTGAAAACATTCTGAAAAAATATATCTTCAGGAGTCACTGATCCGGGATCTGTAATCACTCGTGTATTGACCTCTGCTTTAGAATTATAGTTATAGAGAGTAAATGTTGCTTTTTCAAATAGATACGTTTCATTACCACTTATGCCTTTCGAGGTTTGTGAATACATAGAAGTAGTATACAAACATAACATCAATATATATAGTATTTTCATAATTTTATTATCTTATTTAGCTTACTATTTTACCTTGAATACAATATTCATAAATGTTTTTTCGGAAATAGTAAAAGTTGCAGGTAATTTATATGTTAATACGCCGGTATTAGTCAGTGCAATATTTTGATAAACCGTATTATCGTAATAAGTAATAAAATACTCCAGAGAATTGCTTGCCGAAACGGGTAATGCTGTGGCTCCGGGGCTTTTGGAGGTATTTGCGGAGTTAGTCAATTTGAACTGATTAGAATAAGCCTGATACAGATCGATAGTGAATGTCTGCGTTGATGCATTGTAAGAAGGATCTGAGGTATTAGTTGGCAGTACAATCGATGGCATGTAGAAAAATCTCAGAGCAGGATCTGGAGCCATAGCCTGCCAAAGAGTTCCATCAAAATAATAATAACCTGCGGCTATAACATTTCGGGTTTTTGTTGTTGCCGTACCCGTCATGCTTGTCACATAAACAATAGTACCGGTTTGATCTGAAGTGTATTTGGCATCCTTTGCAGCCAATTGTGCAAGTGTAAGCCGAGGAGCCGTTAAGCCTTCTGCCGTAGTAGCATCAATTGTACCTGCTTGAATATCCAATGTCACCTTAGGATCGGTTGAATTGACTCCTATTTGTGCATGTACAAGACCAATACTAGAGATTCCCAGCATTAATAGAATAATCCTTTTCATTTGTTGTCGTTATTGTTGTTGTCGTTAGTTAAAATCTATCCAAATAAAGACACAAAAGTAATTAAATAAAACAAAAAGACATAAATAACAGTCTATTTTTTTCGCTATTCATATGTTAATACCGGTAATTCATACATAATATCATTTATTTTGCTAAAGCTACAACAAAGCCCCTCTTAAATATTTGCATTTATACTAAATCAAACAATCAGGGTGAAATACTATTTAGTACTTCACCCTGATTGTTTGGTTTTTATTATATCATGATGCAGAAAGTATCTGCATACTCAGGTCTATTTTAACGCCCGCCTCTTGAGCGGATATTTGGATTGACCGGAATGTAGCAAGGTTTGAAGTTTACAGCCATACTGTTGCTGGTAACTATTCCGCATCGGTCGGTTACTACTACATGGTAATAAGTAGTTCGCGACTGAATAAGAATGGGAGGAGTGTAGGTGGCACTTGTGGCACCTGCTATATTAGTCCATCCTGTTGTACCATTTGCACTTGATTGCCATTGATAGGTGTATACTCCACTACCTCCTCTTACGGCGCAGCTTAAAGTATTGGCTACTGTACGAACACATACTGTCTGGCTGTCTGTAACCGCTCCTGTAGTCAATGGTTTATACACATTGATATAAACGCTATCCTGCACGGGGTCGCCGCAAAATTCGGGCATAACGGTTACTCTGTACCAGCCTGTCATAGTTGTATCTGCATCGGCAATTTTAGGGTTTTGGATTGTCGTAGTGAATCCGTTGGGTCCTGTCCAGTTATAAGCTGTGTTACCGAGTGTAATACATTTGAGTTCGATGGTATCTCCCGTACATACATTATTATTAGTGGCATAAACAATGCGGGCAGTGCTTAGTTTAGCCATCGTTATCTGTTGGCTGAAACTGTTGCCGCACTGGTCCATAATACGTGCTGTATAAGTAGAGTCGGCTTGTCCGTAATCGAAGTGTGCCTGACCTGGCGTAACGATGTCAGGAAGTCCTATTTTTGCTGTATTATCTTTATTCCATAATTGATAGGTATAAGGTGCTACACCGTTTATGGCTTGCAAAAGGATCACTCCTGTAGCTCCATCGGTACATTCATAGGCACTACTTCCTGTCTGGCTCAGAGCCAATGGGGGGGCGGTATAAACAATCGTTTTCGTATTGATAACACAACCATTGGCATCATTGGTATTTAAAATACCTAGTGTATAGGTTCCGGGAGCCGAGAAGGTAAACGATCCTCCGGGAGAGATAACCGTTTTGTCATACCCAACAGGACCACTGGTCAATCTGTAATAAGTAGTCGTATTAGCACCCTGATAGGTCATTAATCCTGAAGGAGTAACCTTCATCCCCGAACATGTATTTTCGGTAGTATAACTTAATGCTTTACCACTATACACACCATTTTGTGTAATCTGCGTAGTAATAGGCGTACCGCAACCAAAATCAACAGTCAGCGTATAATTCCCCGCAGGTATAGTTGTTGTCGGCCAATAATAATAGTAATTGGAAGCTGTTGCCGTATAAGTTTGAGTAGTGTACCCCGGAGGGCCGGTTATCGTCAGCGTAGTTCCTACAGGCCAAGGCGTAGCACTCGATACATAGCTATAGAAATATCCGTTATCTTCAATACACGCATTACTATAATTACGAGTCAAATTAACAGTTGTAGGTAAACCCGAAGCTACTGTTTTAGTAGTAGTATATGTATATTCAGGTATTGAATTGGAATAGGTCGCTTTAAATGTATAGGTCTGCCCAAAAGATAAGGGGCACGATTGACGCAAAGACGTTGTTGTTACCGAATCGGTACATACTACCTGACCTCCCGCATCTGTAATTGTCACCATAATAGGCCAACAAGTAGTACCCGAAGGTGCATAATATTGGAGCTGATAATTATCACAATTAACAAGATTGGTACTAAAGGTAATATCTCTGTTTGTATTTACAGAACTTGTAGCCACTGTACCATTAGGATCGGTCATTGTTATCGTATAACTGGTATTATAATCCAAAGTTACCACCTGACCGGCTGTAGAATATGACCAGCTTGGATTATTAAATACGACTTCTCCTCCAATAGACTTAGTTACCCTAATGGCAACAGGATAACAAAATAGACCATCATAATCGGTCCAAGGTCTTATGGTATATGTGTAATTTTCACATCCCCGGTTGGTTACCGAATTATTCATAGTCGGCTTCTTCAAGTAAGTATTGAAAGATGTATACCCTGCACTACATCCCTTGAGGCGAGTGTAAACCGATATATTATTGGGGATATAAAAATCAGCATAAGTATTTGGAGATATATCCAACAAAAGTCCGGATGACCCAAGATTAGCTCCTATCCAAGCAGTCCAAGCTGTTGGCATAGAACCCACCGGACCTGCTCCCACTTCATACATTCCATCGGCATAGTAACGATAATAATCGGGGTTACCGGTACTTACCGTACCTGTATACCAATAGAGAGAACTACAAGTATTATCGGTCAAAGTAGGTCTTGGCCCCGTATAATTAGAGTATATAAATGGAGGAAATCCGGTAACCTGCCCCAATGTAAAGGTAGCTACCGAATGATAACAACCATCGTCTATTTCTACTACGTAATCTCCTGATGGATAATCTTGTCCGGGAAATGTATACAGGCTACCACTCTTGGTTGGGGTGATAACTCCTGTTGTTGCACCGGCGGGTGCCGATGTTATATTAAAGGTAAAAGTTCCACTACCGTCTGTAACGTTTAGTACAATTATCCCTGTATTACAAACATCATAAGACTTACGCGAAGATGTTGCATTGAAAGAGACAGAAGGTACTTTATAATTACCTCCTACGGTTACATTGGTAACAGTTTTAACCACATCATAGCCTGCATTTACGCTACAAAATGCACGCACGGTAACCGTATAAGTACCTGCAGGAATATTTGTAAGTACATTATGTTCCTGTGGATTTATCGTAAAACCTGTAGTTGGAGAAGTTAATCCGTATTGAATATTATAAAGATTGGTCAGATCACCGCTGAGTGTTACCGTTACCGTTCCGTTAGCCTGACAGGTAGACGGAGTGGACGCGGTGCTCACAGTAAAACTGGAGGAACAATCCTGAGCTGTTACATTTCCTATGGAGAATATAAACAGGCACAAAAAGATAAGTTTTGAATATAGCTGTTTCATTGTTATTTCTGTTTAGTCAAGGTAACTACTAATTTACCTTCCAAAGGGAAATTATATTTGGAATCTCCATATAAATAGCGAACTGTAAACGTTAACGTATTATTCTGGATTGACAGTGAGTAGGGAGCCAATTGCAAAGGCTGATTATTATCGGCAGTTTTATACCGAACACGTTCGTCAGTCGATGGCAAAACTTTAGTCGGAACCAATTCAGTTCCACCTTTTACCAAATATTCGATTCCATCGGGTAACATACAGGACATCAACACTTCGTCATTAACTGTAGCCTGCAAAAACACATTCTGAAAAAACAAATCTGAAGCATCCAGTAACGACGGGTCGGTTATAACACGTGTATTAACTTCTGCCTTTGTATTGTAATTAGAGATGGTAAATGTTGCTTTCTGAAACAAGTATGTTCCATTTGTATTTACAGTAGTTTCGTTTGTTTGTGAAAATGCCGATAATGCACATAGATACAGAATCAGCGTATAGAATATTTTCATAACCATTATTGTTTATTTGGAGATTACCTTTTTATGACTTTGGCAGAATAACAGCTATAGCATGTTATGATTTAAAATCAGATTATTAACGATTCTCTATAATTATTTTACCTTAAATAAAATATTCATAAATGTTTTATCTGTAACTGTAACTACATCAGGCAATTGATATGTTAACACACCCACATTGCTCAGTGCAACATTTTGATAAACCGTATTATCGAAATAGGTAATCAGATATTCCAGGGCACTGCTTGCTGCTATGGGCAGAGAACTTGCTCCCGGACTTTTTGTTGATGAACCTGAATTAGTCAACCCAAATTGAGCCGCATAAATTCCGTAAAGATCGATTGTAAAGGTTTGCGTACTTGCATTATAAGACGGATCGGAAGTGTCAGTAGGCAAAACAATAGAAGGCATATAAAAGAATCCTAAACTTTTATCGGGACCAATTGTCTGCCAGAGAGTTCCATCAAAATAATAATAACCTACGGCGATTACATTTCGAGTTTTAGCAGAAGCCGTTCCTGTTACGTCAGTCACATAAACCAAAGCTCCGGTTTGATCGGCCAGATATTTGGAATCTTTCGATGCCAATTGAGCCAATGTAAGTCGGGGAGCTGATAAACCTTCGGCTGTAGTACCATCCAAAGAACCCGCATATACATCTAAACTAACTTTTGGTTCATTCGTGTTAACACCTATCTGTGCTTGTAGGAATCCAACACAGGAAATACCTAAGATAAATAAAATAATCCTTTTCATTGTCGTTGTTTATTGTCGTTGTCTATAAAAAAACAAAAGTACGTAAAAAAAGAGAGAATTCCGAAAAACAAATTCATTATTCATCTAGAACAGAATCGTATAGTAGATTTAATCTCCGTAAACTCTTGATCAGAAACCGTTCATAAGCAATTTAATACCTTTAGATAACTCATACTCTTTTTTACATTTTCGGTTAAAGATGAAATACCGTTAACTTTTTAAATATCAACATATTTTAGCATTCATTTCGATTTCCGACTTCAATTTAACATCCCGAGATACTATTTAGTTCAAATTCGTTGTCTTTTTATGAATTTAGAGTCAGCAAAACATCTTATAGTTCAGATTTGTGTTTAAGCCGAAGAATAGATTTATCTGTTCAAACAAATCATCCCCTCTCTGTGCTTTCACTCGAAGCTATCAAGCAGATACACTACATTCAAAATCAGAAAGGCAGACTATTTATTCTTAAAAAAAGAGTATTATTTTCAATATTTTTTTTGTACTTTTAATCAGTAATAACCTCTTAAAATTATCAACACATGGACTTTGAAGAACTTTCTAAACATTATATGGAAAAATATAATGAGTTGACCGAAAAACGAGACAATTCGGGTATTGTCAATACCATTGAAGATATCAACGAAGCCATTCTAGGCTCGAATATGGAAAGGGTGAATGACGATTATTGCAAAATTCTGGATTGGAATTTTTATGTTGCCAATATCGAAGGGGCACGAATAGCTTTAAATGCTCAGTTTTCATTCTTACATTTGCCTTCAGCCATGCTGTTTTCAATCGCTTTTGATGAAGACGAAAAGAAATGGAAGTTTAATGCAGAGATTAAATAATCGTCAGCCATTACTTTCAATTCCGTTCGAGGCAAGCACTCACATTCTCACGAAAAAAGCACCTACAAATGTTTTTGTAAGTGCTTTTAAGGTTTATGCCCTATTTTTTATTATCCATCCAAGTGCAGCAACGGTTGATAGCTATGGCCTTAAAAGACAACGTTTACTACCGTCTGTTACTGACTAAGTATAGTCGGACAATTTTATAAAGGTATTTTTACCTCTATTTTCTTTGATTCGTTTCGTTTTACTGTTACGCCTGTGCTTCCTGCAACAAGAGTTTCACTTCCAACGGTATAAAAAACAGCAAAATAAAGAGTGGTTTGAGATTCCAGAATATTTAATTCGGTAAGATTCAAACTAAATTTTGCGACACCATTAGCATCGGTTACAATCATTTTTTTCGCATCTCCGGGTACAGTCGAACTTGTAACAGGGGTATCTTTATACAAATAAACGGTTTTACCCGATTGTACCATTCCCAACGCATTTGTTACCGTTACTTCAACATTCGCACCCAAAAAGCTAGCGTCATCGTCATCATCGTCACCACATGAAGTAAAACCTGTTACTGCAAATACAAGCAATAAACTTAAAAATAAAACCTTTTTCATAAAACCAATATTAAGTAAAGCCAATCGTTTGTGAATATGATTATTGGCATTATACACATATTCATTTTCATAGCGATAAGACAGCAACTCTGATCTTATCGATATTACTTATAAACAATAGAACCTTATAATAAGTTTCAATTTTATGTTTTTATCATTTTTTATAACAGATTAGCTCAAACAGATTGAGCACTACTATTTTACGATTACGACTTTTAATAAAAACACAAACCCGATATTTTAACTTAATGCCAAACGATAATATGATATCTCTTTCACATTTTCGAAACCGAGCTTTTGAGCCAATTGATATGAGCCGACATTATCTCTTTTACATGCCCAAACAGGTTCAAAACCATTTTCGATACAATATTCGATAAGAGCCGTGCATGCTTTATAGGCTAAGCCTTTTCCTTTAAATTCGTCATAAGTTTCGATACCCAACTCCAGCTTATCGTCGTGAAGGTAAGCCGAAAAGGCTGTCGATGCCAGTTTACCATCATAATAGAGACTAAATGCAACTCCTTTATTTATAAAATCTTCGGCATCATTCCAAAAATTAAGCGGAACAACCGTCCCTGTCATTTTCTCAAATGCTTCTCTATCTGTTCTGAGAATTTCGACAGCGGGGTCTGATTTTTTATTAGCGAGTTTGCCTCTCAGAAATTTTTCTTTATTGAACTTGAAGTTAACTCTCACATTTTGCTCGATATCGTGAGAGGAAGTACTTTCGGAAGATGGAGAGACCAGATTATCTCTTAATAAATCTTGTAAAACGGCATCCCAATCGGCAGGGAATACCTGCATCCACTCAATTATCTTTCGGCTTCGATTTTCATTCAACACATATTTCTTAAAGGCTAGATTGAATACCTTATTCTTAGAATGGCCGAACAACAGAGACATTCCGTAAGGATGAAGCAGATAAAACGATTTCGGATTTTCTACGTTATCCACAAATATCTCGCCCTCCACTACCCTTTCGGCTACTGCTCTGGCAAAAAGATTGTTGTTGGTTATGCTTTTTATGGGTTCCAATAATTTAGAGTACTGCTCCTTTTGTAAAGATATCATACATTTCGATTTAGTTTTCAGTAATATATAGTGTTATCAATTTCAAAAATACGAATATTCATTTAAACCAGACATCTACCAGCTACAGTTAGTATGTGATTAAGTATTCTTACATTGAAAAATAGCTTTATATTTGCAGATATTGTTCCATAAAAAAACCGATTGTGACCCGTAAAGATTTACAAACCATAAATAGCGACAGAGAGATTATCGACCTGAGGATGCAAGCCGAAGATCTGATCAATAATGTAGAATCGTTCAGCGACGAAGATTTCAGAAATGAGGCTCAACGAATCGAAAAGGAAATAGACGACCGCATTGCCGTTTTAATTCAACAAATGGAGGGGTAAAGATGGATATTAGGAAAAAAGGTGCTGTTGGGGTTCTTGTTTTCAATATATTAATGCTAATAGCAATATATTCTATTGTTATATCTACTAACGGACAGCTAACTATTACAGTACATTACTCTAATGGTCCCAACAATGCTTATCATTTTAATCCCATAGTTTCATTATTTATAATTATTATCTTTCAATTTATCATATTCTCTGTAATGGCTTATATTCTTGATTTAAAATTGAGAAACTATTCACCTGCTTATATTGAAAAGAAAAGAGAAAAATATATAAAGAGCAAAGAGAAAGAAGCTATCTATTTAATAACAGAACAACAAGTTTCCATTTACCTGAAATATAAACGAAATATAAACGACTTCACCCAAACAGCAACGCCCGAAGAAAAAGCAACTTTATCGGTAGAGCAATGGTATACGATAGACAATCTGGCTAGTGATATTCTGCTTATCAAAAAAGGACAGGTCTCTCAAAGCACAATAAATTCGGTCGGAAAAAGAATAAAAGACAAATTAAAAGATCAAGCCGCTATGGATCTTTTGCTTACCATCGAATAACTTTTAGCCGCTTGTTTTAACACGCAGTTTCACACCCCTACAGTCAAAGCTATAAAAAGGTCTGCAACCTTATTCCCAAACATCAAGTGTATATATTGCTGCAATTTCGATATTGAGTTCGATAGCCTGTTTAACGTATTCTATAATCGACGGGAGGTTCTCGTAATCCTCATCGGTTTGTGGTTCTATACTTGTCAGATATTCTAATTTTGCAGCAATAATTTCTACTTTTTGCCGAAGCATCAAAACTTCGGGAGATTCTTTTGAACTGTAAAGCTTCTGTAAGATTTTTTCCAACATATATTATTGTGTTATGATAATTCTGAAACAAAAATAGAAGTGTACCGATGCGTAAAATAATATGGTGTGTTGTAAAATACCAAATAAGGAGAGTAAAATACGCTCCGTGATTTCGGTTATTTTTGTATATTTGAAAAATAAATGATTTTAAGAACCGCTAAGATATAGAACATGAATACAGCTTTCGAAACAAAAAAGAGAAATGACGGATACAGCGTTAAACGTTTGCGTGAAATACTTGGGGTAAAACAAGAAGATTTAGCTGACAAATTGCAAATATCGCAGCAAACCATCTCAAAGATTGAGCAAAAAGATATATTGGAAGACGATCTTCTAAACAATATTGCAAAGGCTCTCAACGTATCGGTAGAAGCTATTAAGAATTTCAGCGAAGATGCTGCCCTAAATATTATATCTAATAGTTTTACAAGTAACGATACATCAACATTGAATGCAGTCAATTATGAATGCTCATTTAATCCATTGGATAAAGTTATCGAGCTGTATGAGCGTATGCTAAAAGCCGAACAAGAGAAAGTAAATATCTTGGAGCAAATGCTAAAAGACAAGAAGTAATAACATAGGTACATCTTTAGATATTAATAAACGAAGTTCTCTTCATGGAGGACTTCTGTTTTTTTAGTACTTTTGCAGAAAATTATAACATCTCTTTTCCACCTAATGAAATCAAAAAACGTTTTAAAACTTCTTTTAGTAACTCTCCTATTATCTGTCTGGTCGTTTAATTCGACAGCTCAATCAAAAAAAATTGGTGTTGTTTTTATGGCAGATACCACCTTAGTACATCAGAAAATAGGATTAACAATCTTCGAAAACTCCACAAAGCCTCTACCACTCCATATAGCTCTATCAGGATATATAGAGAAAAGTTTACAAAATTACCTCACTCCCGAATACAGCATAAATATAAGTGAATTGCCCGATTCTCTAAAAAACGTCAAAATGGGTATACTAGAGAGTGGTATAGGCAAAAAATTAAGTAGATGGGCTAATACTAAAAATGGTGAGTATGATATCATTATATTTATAAAAAATATGGATGCAGCATTCGGGTATAACTCCAGTGTATCAGCTAAAGCCAGTGGTATCTTAACAAAAACAAAATCCATTTATTTGTATAGTACTATTTCTTACTATGCGTATGATACTACAAAAGAAAAATTAATGGGTTACAATAATAAGGGTGGAGATTTTCTATATCAACTTAAGGGGGTAAACCTTCCTAAAGACTTGAAAGACTTAACCCCTGAAATGGTTGATTATTTTACATTTGAATTTAAGAAATATATAAATAGCAGAATCGAATATTTCATTTCTAAATCTAAATTAATGACACAAAATGAAATTACAGCCAAATTAAGCTTAACACCTAAGAATAAAGACTTTCCATTACCCGATTCTCTAAAGAATAGTGACGACCCATATAAAGACGATCTATATTAAATAATAGTATAACTTCTATAACAACATAAAACAGGAAGACTACAGTTTTCCTGTTTTTTTTGTATATCATCGTCTTCTCGATTTCCCCTCTATTAAAATGACATTAAACATTTCACGGATACGATCACGAATAAAATCGCCATATAAGGTTTCAATCTGAAGAGGATCGCAATTGGTGGTGACAAAGGTTTTCAGCCGTTGCGATTGCCAGAGCGAATAACGTATGTGCAGAATGTGCTGCATAACATTGAGCTTTGTTCCGAAATGATTGGCAGGGATAGCTTCACGTCCCAGTTCATCGAAGCACATCCACACAGGTTCGCCAATGTATCCGTACTGATTGTAGGTATATTCGTCTAAGTTGCCCGACCGACTGTAATCGTTTGATACTCCATCACAAATATGAATCTTAAAGCCATTGAAACCGAGCCGTAGATATTCGGCGAACACTCGCATCAACGAACTTTTCCCTGTGCCAATATCGCCGTAGAACCAAAGTCCTCTGTGGAGATCGTACCGTCCTTCAATCCCATTGAAGTAATTGAAAA
The DNA here is from genome assembly GCF_011299335.1 of Dysgonomonas sp. HDW5B. Taxonomy (GTDB): domain Bacteria; phylum Bacteroidota; class Bacteroidia; order Bacteroidales; family Dysgonomonadaceae; genus Dysgonomonas_A. The sequence continues at coordinate 3,155,605 of NZ_CP049858.1, read as the reverse complement.
GATCGGCAACCAGCTGCCTGTTAGACTCGTCAATCGTAAATTCGGGAATGACCGACATTGCTGCTTTCACAAACTTTCGTTTGCGGCTGTATATCTCGCTATCAGAGAGTTTACATGCCGATGGTGTAATCTGCCTGCTTTGGATAACCGTTCGTAAGTTTGTTGCTGTTTGCATCGTTGTGTTGTTGTAAATCAAATAAACCATTCCAATTGTTTGCCATAGACTGCTCGATAATGGCAACCGCCACACCGCAATCACCTTGCGATTTTGTAATCAAACGTTTATAGCACAGCTCGATAGATCTTCTATTTTTGTACATCTGCCCCTTGCTGGTCTTGTAATCGAGCCACTGAAAGAAGTGTTCTCTCAATCGGGTATCGAGAAAATCGAAATTCATCTTTTCATACTCCCTTGGGGGGCTATAGGGGGAAATAGTAATTCTTTCTTCTTCTTTCTTTTCTTTCTTAAAGTTTGGGTTATCCGTGGGTTGGTCGCAGGTTAAAGACCGGGTTACGGGCTGGGTTTTAACATCAGACAATTCTCTAATTACCAACACCATAGATGGGCTTTCGGGTGAGATATTATCTGAGTTATGACCATTATAGACATCATATTTACAGAGAGTTACGATATTCATGCCTTGCGATTTTTCGACCTCAATCATTTTCTCGGTTCTGAGTTTCCTCATAAACGTTTTCACCTTCTGCTCTCCCCAACCCCACTTTCGGGCTAAGTATCGGTTCGATGCCGGATATTGCCCTCTACCATATTTTATTTCTCTACCTCCGATACGCTCAATGGTTACGGTTGCCTCAAATCGTGCCGACTGTATTAAGTCGATCCACGCTTCGCACTCCGAAAACGTACGGGCTGCTTCCCACATTCTATGAGAGAAAAATTTGCGGTTAAGTTTAATAAATCCTTGATCCATGTAATAACTTTCGTTGTTTTTATACAATTCATCTGATAGATAAATAAATTTCTGTTCTAAAAAGAATAGAAGCCTGTTGTGTTGAGATTATATGTTTTTTTCTATGGTTTATTTTTCCTAACGCACCCTATCGGGTTTGTTTTTCATTTTGTCTTGATACAAAACGAAACAAAAGATCAAGACTGTGCCTCTTTGCGTGCGTCAGCCGAAGTGCATCAGTGGCGGAGCCGTTGGCTGATAAGCGAAACGGGCGTAAAACTAAACGTGCCGTAAGGCAATAGGTTTAGTTTAGCCTGTAAGCTTAAGTCAGGCAGGTGAGCCACGCAACACAAAGCCTTTTTGATTCCTTTTGCGGCTTTGGGCAAAAGGAATACAAGCAATCTGTGATTGCGCGTAGTTGAATGAACATTAGAAATAAATCAACAAATAAATCTCAGATTTTAAGAACCGTCCTTTTTATGGAAAGTATGCTTTTTTAACACTAAAACAAGCCGAATACGGTCTTTTATTAGTAGATTCGAAAATCAAAATGAAGATCTTTATGAAAGCACAACTGATCATCTTATTTATCATTGTATCCGGTGTATGTTACGGACAATCCGTCGAAACAGACAGTACCCGATTGAGCAGAGAGAACAATGAACAATTACTTAACAACCATAAGCTTAGCAGTGGAAGCCATCCTCTGGATAAAAATTCATCAGTAAATAATACATCCGAAAGAACCGACTATCGAATCAACGAAGACACCGAAGCTGCGGAGATAAAAGTATCCCTTCCTAAATTTTATATCGGTCCCGAAAGCAATTACAGTGCTAAACCCATTACCAACCCTTATGTAGATGACTACAGCTTTTATAAACGAAATATTGTAATGGACGGAGGATGGATTAGTACAGTCAGTTCGCACACCTCTTTTCCTGCACTGGGGTCGCTTACGCAGATAAGAGCCAACTACGAATATATGCTATCGGAACATATCATAACATCGGTAGGTGCATACGGAGCAAGGTATTTTTACAACTTAAGTTCTTTTGAAGACTTTGGGGTAAATGCGTCATTAAGATATCAGGTTACAGACCGATTTGCCGTTATTGGTTTCGGGCAGTATTCTGCAAGAAGTAACATCAACAATATTGGCGGTGACAATGCGTGGATGATTCCCAATACCCATTACGGTGGTGCTGTCGAATTTAAAATCACCGATAATTTTGGTGTACAAGGAGGTCTAAAACGCGAACTTAACCCGATGAACGGCAGATGGAGGAATGTTCCTTTCTTCTCACCCGTCATCAGAATTAAATAAGTACAACAATCGTTTCCTAAAAAAAGAAAAGAGACCGCCTCTTCACAAGCCGGCCTCATTCTTATAAAATATAAAGTAGTAGATTAACAGAAACAAGCGATCAGATTCCGTGATTGATTTGAGACAAGGGTTCGTTGACCGAGAAGTATTTACACTCTATGTCTTTAGCACCCATTGCTTCGACCCGTTTTAGATGCATGGCAGCATATTTTTGAGCTGATGCCATATCTTTAAATAAATAGATACCTCCACTTTCTTCGGTTTGGGTATTTTCTATCCATATTTTCGAGACAAAGCCTTCTTCGTTATTAATACTTTCCGCCAGACCTTTTGCTCCGCTTGTAAGAGCTTCTCCCATCATTTGGGCAGGAAACCCGAAATTAATTTGCAGTAATACCATAGTTATTATTTTTAGTGTTTATTATTCATTTTTTGAGCCTCCACAAGCTTCCTTTACGAGATTGAATTTCGACTGCCCTACCCTCTTCTGCCAGTTTTCGCAATTTCTTTTCGGCATCGGATATCGTTATGTCGGATAATACCGACAGTTCCTTTACTGTAAGACTGCCAAAGTAGGTGATGAGAGTCAATTCATCTTTCGAATACGCCTGTTTTACTGCTTCAGGATATACTTTAAGTATCGCCTGCTCGTAAGCTTCATAAGATTTTACGCCATAAACAACAGTCTGCTGTTCATTCTCATTATAAAACACAAGGGTAGGAAAGCCTCTTACTCCCGACTGACGGGATGTTTCGAGGTCTTTCTCGAACAATTGTTGTGCCCCATTATCATAATCATGCTTCAGCCTTTCGGTGTCAAGTCCTGCTCTTTGGGCAGCCATGCTAATATTCTCCCATTTGGCAATATTCTTTTTCTCCAGAAACAACATTTCACGCATTACTCTCATAAAGAGGGCTGCCGCTTCTTTGTCTTGCATCTCCGCTGCCTTAAAGGCTATCGAAGGCGGATAAGAAGACGATAAAGGGTCTTCGAGCCATACATTACCATCGATAGGCATGTGGTAATAATCGCTTATTTCATCCCAATGATGGGCTACATCGGCAGGGTTTTGAATACCTCCCCCGTTATAATTGACCCACGATGGCAATAATCCTCCCATACAATATTCTATCGTAAAAAGATTACCATATTCTAACCTCAGCTTTTTCAATTGAGGCTCTATTGCCCAACATGCCGAACATATAGGATCGGTAAAATAAAGTACTTTTACTTTATTATCTGAAACTTGCGACTTCAATATACTGCTTTCTTGTGTATTCTTATCGGGAATCTCACAAACTCCTGTTTGCGGATCGCACATTAACGGATTACTTTTATTCATATTCTTATCATTTGTTGTATTACAGGAATACAGAAATAGTATTCCCACGACCCATATTAAATTTTTTATCATATCTATTTCACTATCTTTGAACAAAGGTCTTTAGATTATTCAACCTGTGCAATAAGTCAAAAAAATATGACTATGGATACTGAAAACAATATCAATGCAAATTGTCCTGCCGAAGGGCTTTTGAAGTCGCTTTCGGGAAAGTGGAAACCTCAGATTTTTCGGCTTGCCACATCAGGGACTATCCGTTTCAGCTCGTTGATGCGTAGTATGGAAGGTATTAATAAACAATCTTTAACCACAGCGCTCAGAGAGTTGGAAGATGAAGATTTATTGACCCGAATTGTAGTGAAAGAAAAACCTTTGCATATAGAATATATTTTATCCGAAAAAGGAAAGTCTATGATTCCGATATTCAAACAGATAGAAGCACTCACTCAACAATAAGGGAACAAAAAGAATGAGGTAATCTTCGACAGATTACCTCATTCAACATTACCCGTATACAGACTACAGACGAAAGATTATACCAGTTTTTTCAAGAAAATATTTACTTCCCAAGGCATATAAGAAATAGGTTCCTCAGAGACCTCCACTTTCTTAAACGGAACATATCCGCCTTCAGCGCCGGAAACATCATAGCCTGCTTCGATTACTAAATCGGTGTTATGAAATTGAACCGATAAGAAATCACCCTGAACGGGAATATTCGACAAAAGAGCACTACCACATTTTATAGTTCGAAGATTTCCCATATCAATCGGATATAGATAAAGCGTAAAATCAGCATCGATGATTTCGAACGTATCAGCATCTCTCACATTAAAAAGCACATTTTGGTAATTAATTCTTTCCATAATTGTAAAGTTTTTTTTTAGTAATACATAATGAATAAAACGGCCTTAAAGCTTTTGAGGATAAGCTTCTTCCGTTTCTATAGTATAGATAAAACTTCTAAAAGGAGGGGTAAGATTATTGGTAACTTTATTGTTGAAAAACTGAAAAATTAGAAATAAAAAAAGCCTATCCTTTTGAGACAGACTAACCAATTAATTATTGAAGCAAGGTAATAAAAAGTACGGACCTTATTTAGAGACGAACCATTTTTCGTTTTTCAAAGGAACATACGATTTCATTTGTAGCAACAAATCATCGATATCGCTACTTACAATGAGTAGATCCAAGTATTCTTCCTTCAAAAACCCATCACGATTCATCACCTTTATAAACTGAAGCAAAGCATCGTAATATCCATCGACGTTCAAAAGTGCTACAGGCTTTTTGTGTAATGACAATTGTGCCCAAGTCAATACTTCGAACAGTTCTTCCATCGTTCCAAAACCTCCGGGAAGAGCAATAAATCCATCTGAAAGTTCAGCCATTTTAGATTTACGTTCGTGCATGGTATCTACCAGATAAATCTCGGTAAGCGACTTATGCTCCAACTCTTTTTCTGCCAGAAAATGAGGCAATACACCTATCGCCAAACCTCCGTTATTAAGTGTTCCATCGGCAACAGCACCCATCAAGCCAACTTTGGCTCCGCCATACACCAATTCTATTTTATTTTTTGCTAAAGCTTTACCTAATGTGAGGGCTTTAGTCTTGAATATTTCGTTCGAACCTGAACTCGAACCACAGTATACCGCTATTCTTTTCATATTTTCTATCTAAATTTGTTACTACAAATATAAAACGTTTTTTGCCGTTTATAGTTAAAATAACATGACATATATGTTACAAAATCATTAAGAGTGCAGGTCTTTTTATTGATAAGATTATTTATAAAGAAGATAAATAATTTACCTATCTTTACTTTACAAACAGATCTCAGAACTTTAAGTTCAGCGAACTATTTATTGCTTTGGATGTAGGAGTGAACCTGTGTGTTCATCTATTTAGGACAGGCACATAGGTCTGCGACTACCAACAAAGATATGTCATTAAATATTTTCTTTTACTTATAAACTACTTACATGAAACAATTATTCGTTTTAATTATTACAGTTTTGGCTCCTGTAATGGCTTGGGGACAAAGTGGATGGAAAGATCTGGCTGTAACCGAACATCTGGAATATTATATTGATTCGACCTCTGTAAAGATGGAGGAAGGTCGTATTTATGCGACTGTAAAAACAGTTTATATGACCACCGAAAGCAAAGAGGCGTATGTGAATAAGATAAAGAATGTATTCAAGAAAAAGGATGCCGACAAAAAGATCAGAAAGTGGGACGATTTCAGCTACAGCATCACCTACGGTTTATACGATTGTACAAACAAACGATTCAAGATATTACAGGTACAGGACTTTACATCGGACGGAAAACAAATCATCCAAACAAAAACCAAAGAAGACAAAGCCCGCTGGCTGCTGGTAGATGCCGAAACGGTTGGAGATTTTGTTCTGTTTTACATCTGCGATCAGAATATAAGTGCAGAATAATACAATATACTTAACAATACAACAGCATGAAAAATATAGTAGAATTCTTAACTCAACTGAAACAAAATAACAACAGGGACTGGTTTACGGCAAACAAAGATGCATATAAAAAGGCTGAAAAAGAATTCGCCGAATTTACAGAGAAGCTGATTGAGGGAATCTCTAAATTCGATCCTTTGATCAATAATCTACATGCTAAAGATTGTACCTTCCGCATCTATCGAGATGTACGTTTTTCGCCCAACAAAGAGCCGTATAAAACGCATATGGCTGCTTATGTTTGCCCTAAGGGGAAGAAATCGGGATTGGCCGGATACTACTTTCATGTAGAGGCTCCCGGTTCGGATTATATTGGCGGACATCTTTTAGCAACAGGTATTCATATGCCCGATCCCAAAGTTTTACAGAGTATCAGAGAAGATATTCTCGATCATGGCGATTCTTTCGATAAAGCAGTCAAAAAGGCTAAAGGCTTTGAGCTGGATCAGGATTTAAAGTTAAAGAAAGTACCTAAGGATTTTCCACAAGATTATAAATACGGCGAATACCTTAAACTGAAGAGCTATACATTGGGAAAATTGGTATCTGATGAGTTTATTCTGAGTGATAACCTACTCGAAAACTGTTTGACAGAATATAAGAAAGGATTAGATTTCAATAATATACTGAATAGGGCAGCCAATTTTGCATTTGAAGAAATCTGATTTGCTTATTCCACAGATTAAATAAAAACACAGGTTGCTGCTTGGCAGCCTGTGTTTTTTGTTTTATATTATATATTATACACTGTGATCGTAATAGGATTAGCAGCTATAGTTGCAAAGGTTCCTTCCGCATAGGCTATAGATGACATCAGGCGTATAACCAGATAATCGGCAGGTGTACAATACCCTGCATAAAGAGATACTGTGAACGGATGTGGACGCTTTGCCATACTTATAGTAGCCTGATAATATTCTACTGCATCCGCCAAGTTATTTCCCATTTGTTCATAATAGTCATAGAAAGATAAACCCGATGGTAAATTATCATTTTTACCTAGCAATACATAAAGACTTTGAGTCAGTGATGCACTTGGGCTTGTATTTGTACCCATAATATTTATTGTCACCATATATCTACCGGCACTCGGTATACGTATCCTGTAATAATCGGTCGATCCCGGCACTCCATTAGTCTCTAAATTCATCACACCAGTCCTCTTAATCAACGATGCCCAATTAGCACTAGCATAAGGAAAACTTTGCACCACAAATTCAAATGTACCTAACACGCCAAGACTGGGATTCTGTTTCCACTCTACCGTTTTCGCATCACTACTTAACCACAATATAGACGGAAGACCTATTCCGGGACTCAACCTCAAGGCAGCAGATGTACCTGTTATTGACTGGTCATTCTCTATATGGAGTTTAGTTACAGGGGTAATTGTGCCTATTCCGAGCTTTCCACTATTATCTACAACTATATCGTTTGATTGCTGAACCGGGCTTAGAGCAGTCACCCCATCAGCAGGGTTATCTCGAGCTGCATCTATATGAAAAACTGTTTTAGGATATTCAGTGTTAATACCAATCTGAGCCCTTGCGATTTGTATATCAGCATAGTATAAAAAAACGATTCCAATACAATACAATAAATACTTCATATTTGTTTCTTATTTGATTATAATTGATAAAAAATTACAGCTTGAGAATCGAAAGCCTGCTGCGATCGGCTATTACCTGCCCAAGTGCGGTCTATATATAAATAATCGCCCGACACTCCGTTAAAAGTTACAGTGATATACAGGTAGTCTCCTTTAAGTATATCGGTAGCAATCAGATTGGTATATTGTGTGGTAAACTGATTCGACTCCATATAAGCCTGCGTATTTACCGTCTGACAAACTATATCGGTTGCAACCCCTACCCTGCGTCGTTTCAGCTCGTATTTTATACTTACCAGTTTCGATCCGAGCACGGTAGTTCTAAGAGCGGGCAACCAACGTAAAATGATCGCAAAAGACCCATCGGATGCTACCTGAATTTCATAATTTGTTTCGTTCAATGGTATCTTCGTTGCAACATTATTCTGATATGATACTGGCGTTCTGTAGAAAACGATCCTCTGTCCTCCGGCACCTTTTAGAGTACCCCAAAAGGTATTTCCGGCAGCATCACCCTGCAAAATTCTCCCTTTGGCTTCCGATCCGTCATTTATCCTGAAAGCACCGTACGCTGCATTCGACTTAAGATGCAAACGCGCCGTTGGTAATATTGTACCCACTCCCATATTTCCATCGGTATCTATTACAATATCATTTGCCTGCTGAGATGCTGTTATTGTACTTGCATTATCTTTTGCTGCATCTATGTGATAAACACCCCGAATATCTTTCGTATTTATTCCCACCTGAGAATACATAGTACAGGATATAAACAACATAGCTACCACAGCTACTGATTTTATTCTTTTATACATATTACACATTTTTGAGATTAGATATTATATACCATTACACTCGGAAAAAAGACTACATTATCGAACTGACCGATAGCTGCATTTAGTCCCAGACCAAGTATCCATGAATAAGACGTTCCATCGTCAGGAGTGATAGTTATGGCATACAATTCGTCTTTTTTCAAACCTTCGGCAAATAACGAAGTCACAAATGAATTTCTGCCGCTAGGAGCACCTGTTACTGGACAATACACCAGCACTTCGTCGAGAGGGCTACCCGAAACCGAACCCGATACTACTTTATACAAACGGATATAGGCTCGTGTCGAAACAAAATAATACGGGGCAACAGGAGATGAAGATATAGAGACTGCCCCCCACCAGCGAAAAGTGAAAATATAGTTTCCATTGGCATCAATACGAATAAATCCATTATCTGCATTATTAGTCAATGTTCCCGAATCAGATTTTATCAGATTAAATTTTATCGGCGATGTCACATTATAGGGATAGGTTATCGCTACCTGCGAAGGACTGGTCATACGATATACTTTACCGAATAAATCTACAGCCGGAATCCATGACCCTGCACCCTCTTCGTCCGAAACCAGATATTTGTTTGCACCTTCGGATGTGTCCTCGATACGGAGAAAAGACGATGACGAACCTTTATCGATATGCAATCGTGCAGTAGGCGAAAGTGTGCCGATTCCCATTCTTCCATCAGAAAGTACAATTATATCATCTGTACTATTAGAGCTTCCCGAAGTATTCCCTTTTGCATCGATATGAAATACTCCCTGAGGTGTTGCCGTGCCGAATCCTACCTGAGCCTGAAACAGACTAAAGGTAAAAACTCCCACTAATAACAAAATTATCTTCTTCATTAGCTTTCAATTATTTATATAGTTAGTTGTTTTAATGAAATAAGAAAGCAGCAACATGTAATCGCTACACGCTGCTGCCAAACATAGTTGTGCCATAGGTAAACGGATGATTCGTGCCGATTTTGAACGACAACAAAAAAACAAACCGATTACACAAAATCGTTTACCGAAACAACTATCAATATATTTATTGGGGAAATATTGTTGAAGAAAAAACATTGCGTCAAATACACACTGACACAAAAAAAGACGGAATAATCCGCCTAAAATATTTTTATTACTAACACGTTTGCTAGTTAACTCTCTCTCTCTCTCTCTCTCTCTCTCTCTCTCTCTCTCTCTCTAATATTCCAGCGCACATAGCCAAACCTAAACAGTTAAAATTTAGATCATTGCACACATAAAAATCTGTTAATTTCGCTACCATTATTAGAGTAAAGGGTTATTTTACAAGGGCAAAGATAGAAATAATATTAGAGCCTGTTAAAATTTTCAACAAAAATTTTATTATTATGTATTTCGAATCCATTTTCACCATGAATCAAGCTCTTTTTCCAAAATTGAAACTAGCTAATGATTCATTTCAATATTCCAAAAACCAGACAAATCTGAATTCATCTGCTCTTTTGAATATTGGAATATGCAGGTTCAATATAAAGTCATTGTATATTATTGACCTAAATAGATAAAGGTATTTACTGCCATATAAGCTGCTCTGTTGTCCAAAGCAGTACTGGTTCCTCCTGTATCTACTAATGCTGTACCACTAATAGTATGGGTGTGTGCCGCTCCACCGCTATCGGAAGTACCACTGAAAGTATGCGTATGCTCTGCACCATCACTGGCAACAGTACCGGTTACGGCATGATTATGAGCCGTACCGCCACTGGCTGCCGTACCTGTTATGGTGTGATTATGAGCTGCTCCACCACTGGCTGAAGTTCCGCTAAAGGTATGGGTATGTGCTCCGGCTGAAAATGTTGCCTTTGCTACCTGAGCTTTCAGATTATACAAGGCACTGTATGATCCGATGAATGATGAGTTGACTCTCGTTGGCATTACATAAGTATGGGTATGCGCTCCATTAGTAGTTGATGTTGCACTAAAACTATGCGTATGAGTCGAATTGGCAGATGTAAGGCTCAATCCGTGTGTATGAGCTGTATTACTCGACGTAGCACTAAGCGAGTGGGCATGGGCCGTACTCGATGATGTAGCACTAAGGCTGTGTGTATGTGCTCCTCCGCTGGCAGCTGTACCCGTAAAAGTACCTGCTAAGGAAACATTAGGTAAATTATCTTTAGTAATAGTCAGCGTATTAGAACCTCCGGTACTTCCTAACACCTCCGAGCCTGCTTTTGATTTCAACACCTTATCTTTTGCATTCGGTAAATTTGATGAAAACCCCAAGCTTACAGCTATAGCACGGATATTGGCAGGAAGGCTAGAAACCGCTCTACCATCCAACAGATACCAGCCGTTATGGTCTGTAGTTTTGAATGATTCTTTAATACTACCCGATGCCTGTGCTGCGGTAAAGACGCCAAAGCCAATCCATTCCGCACCATCAAAATAATAATAACCAACCGATTTAATATTGGCTCTCTGTCCCGTATTGCCATTACCCGATATATCTGTGATATAAATAATAGTACCTCTTTGTTCGGCCTTATATAACGTATTGCCTTTATCGGCCAGTTGAGTTAAAGTAAGACGGGGAGCTATAATTCCGGCAATATGGCTTGCATTTTTTATTGCCGTTACATCCAAAGTTGAATGAGGTGTAGATGTATTGATACCGGTCTGCCCCCAAACAGAAGTATTATTCAAAATCAACAGGCTTAAAAATATTTTTAGAGTAAGAAGAACTCGTTTTCTTTGTTTCATGATTTTACACTATTTCTTTAATAAATAAAAGGAGGCATTTAACTGCTTATCAAAATAACAGACCACCT